>NZ_BAABAQ010000007.1:0-423672 GCF_039537505.1 Streptosporangium oxazolinicum | reverse complement strand
CGACAGCGGATCGATGCCCGCCCGCTCCAACGCCTCCCACGCCACCTGCAACAACAAACGCTGCTGCGGATCGGTCGCCAACGCCTCCCTCGGACTCATCCCGAAGAACCCGGCGTCGAACTCCCCCGCCTCCCGCAGGAAACCGCCGTGCCGGGTGTAGGACGTCCCCTTGTGCTCGGGGTCGGGGTCGTAGAGAGCCTCCAGATCCCAGCCGCGATCGGCCGGAAACTCCCCGATCGCATCGGTCCCCGACGACACCAACTCCCACAACTCCTCCGGCGAAGCCACCCCACCCGGGAACCGGCACCCCATCCCCACGATCACCACCGGGTCGGAGACCTCGCTCTCCGTCACGGTCACAGCCACGGTGCTCTCCCGTACCGACAGGGCGTCCAGCAGGTGCCCCGCGAGCGCCGCGACGGTCGGGAACTCGAAGACGACGGTGGCGGGCAGGGTGAGGCCGGTGAGCGCGTTGAGCCGGTTGCGCAGCTCGACGGCGGTCAGCGAGTCGAAGCCGAGTTCCTTCAGCGGCCGGTCGGCGCCCACCCCGCCCGCGTCCTCGCGGCCGAGGACGGCCGCGGCCTGCTCGCGCACGAGCCCGGCGACCGTGCGAAGCCGCTCGTGCGGCGGCTCGGCCCGCAGCCTCCGCGCCCAGACACCACCGGCCGACGGCCGCCGGTCCGCGGCGGGCGGCTTGACGATCCCGGAGAACAGGGCGGGCAGGCGGCCCGCGGCCGCCTCGTCCCGCAGCACGCCCTCGTCCAGGGGTGAGAGCACGGTGTGGGCGTCACGCACCCGTTCGAGCGCGTCCAGCGCGCGGCCGGTCTCGACGGGGCCGATGCCGTACCTGGCGAGCCGGGCGCGGTCGGCCGCGCCCAGGTGGGCGGTCATCGCGCTCGCCTCCTCCCACAGGCCCCAGGCGACGGCCGTGGCCGGCAGACCGGCGCGGCGCCGGTGCTCGGCGAGGGCGTCGAGGAAGGCGTTGGCGGCCGCGTAGTTCGCCTGCCCCGGCACGCCGAACGTGGCCACGGCGGAGGAGAAGAGCACGAAGTTCTCCAGCGGGAGGCCCTCGGTCAGCTCGTGCAGGTGCCACGCGGCGTCCACCTTCGGCCGCAGCGCGGCGGCCAGCTCCTCGGTGGTCATCCCGGTGACGGTGGCGTCCGCGAGCAGTCCCGCGGTGTGGATCACCGACCGGAGCGGGCGGTCGGCGGGGATGGACCCCAGCAGTTCCGCCACGGCCGCGCGGTCGGTGACGTCGCAGGCCACCACGGTCACCCCGGCCCCCGCCGCGCCGAGTTCCCCGGCCAGGGCCTCCGCGCCCGGGGCGTCCGGTCCCGAACGGCTCACCAGCAGCAGGTGCGGGGGGTGGGCCGACGCGGCCAGCCTGCGGGCGACCAGCGCGCCGAGGGTCCCGGTGCCTCCGGTGACGAGGACGGTGCCTCCCGGCGTCCCCTCCGGGGACTCCTCGGAAGTACGGGAGTCGTCCCCGCCGAGGTCGAAAGCGACGAGTCTGGGCACCAGGAGTTCACCGCCGCGTACGGCCACCTCGCGTTCGCCGTGCTCGGCGGCGAGCAGCGCGGCGGGTGCCGGGCCGTCGACGGTGACCAGGGCGAACCGGCCAGGGTGTTCGGCGGCGGCGGTGCGGACCAGGCCCCGGACCGGGGCGGACGCGAGGTCGGACTCGGCCACCACGACCGAGAGCCGGGTACCGTCGAGCGCGGGATCGCGGAGCCATTCCTGGAGCAGTCCCAGAACGGCGGCGGTCCGCTCGTGCGCCTCCGCGACCACGTCACCGGCCCGTCCCCCGCCCACGGGCACGAGCACGGCGTCGGCGCCGTACACCGCCGGGAGGCTGTCGGCCACGGTGACGTCACCGCCCGCCTCCACGAGGCCGCCGACGACGTCGAGGTCGGTGAGGCCGCCGAGCACGACGACGTTCCCGGGGGCCGGGCCCGTCCCGGCCGGTCGCTCCCAGCCGACCCGGTAGGCGTCGGCCGCGGGCCGGGCCGCGGCGAGTTCGGCGCGTGAGGCCGGGCGGAACGCCAGGGACGCGACGGCGCCGACGACCTCCCCGTCCTCGTCCGCGAAGGTGTAGCGGAACCGGGATCCGCCGAGCGGTTCGATGCGCGCCCGCAGCCTTCCCCGCGTCCGCTCCGTCCCGCCGGTCAGGCGCAGGCCCTCGAAGGCGAACGGCAGGAGGGGGTGCTCCGGGTCGGGATCGGCGAGACCGGCCAGCCCGGCCACCACCGGGTGGAGAGCGGCGTCGAGCAGCGCCGGGTGGAGGCCGAAATCCCGGCCCGCGGCGCCCGGGGTCTCGGCCGCGACGAGTTCGGCGTAGACCGTGTCGTCGGCGGCGCGCCATACCTCGGTCAACCCCTGGAAGGCCGGGCCGTAGTCGTAGCCGAGCCGGTACAGCCGCGCGTACACATCGGTGACGTCGACACTCTCGGCGCCGGGGGGAGGCCAGGCGAACCGGGTGGCCTGCGGCGTCCCGGGGCCGAGGGTCCCGGCCGCGTGCCGGGTCCACGGGGCGTCCTCGGACGGGCGCGCGTGCACCTGCACGGTCCGGTGCCCGTGCTCGTCAGGGGCGGCGACGAGCACCTGCAGCGACGCCGAACGCCCGGAGGTGAGGACCAGGGGCGCCTGAACGGTCAGCTCGCGCACCTCGGGGCAGCCGACGAGGTCCCCGGCTCGGGCGGCGAGTTCGGCGAGAACCGTGCCGGGCGCCAGCACGGTGCGAAACACCGAGTGATCGGCGAGCCACTCCTGCGCCGCCGTGTCGAGCCGTCCGGTCAGTACGGCACCGCCGTCCACGAGCGTGACCATCGCCCCCAGCAGCGGGTGGCGGACGGCCGGTCCGAGCCCGGACGCCCGGACCGAACCGGTGGAGGGGGTGAGCCAGTAGCGCTCGCGCTCGAACCGGTAGGTCGGCAGGTCCACCGGAAGCGTGCCCGTCGTCGTCCAGGAGACGGGGACGCCGCCGAGGCAGGCCACGGCGAGGGCGCGGCGGAACGCCTCCGTCCCGTCCTCGCCGCGCCGGAGCGTGCCGCCCGCCAGCCCGGACACGCCCCGTTCGGCGAGGATCTCCTCGACGGCCACGGTGAGCACCGGATGCGGGCTGATCTCGACGAACCGGCGGTGACCCGTGTCGAGCAGGCCGTGCACGGCGGCCTCGAACTCCACGGTCTGGCGGAGGTTGCGGTACCAGTATCCGGCGTCGAGGGTGGCGGTGTCGATCCGCTCCCCGGTCACCGAGGAGTGGAACGCGATCTCGGCCGGTCGTGGCTCCAGGTCGGCGAACGTCTCCAGCAGGTCATCGCGCAGGAGTTCGACGTACCGGGTGTGCGAGGCGTAGTCCACCGGCACGCGACGGGCGCGCACCCCTTGCTCGTCGCACCAGGCGATCAGCTCGTCGAGGGCGTCCGCGCCGCCCGCGACCACCGTGGAGCGCGGCCCGTTGCGCACCGCGATCTCGACCTCCCCCGGCCGGCGCGCCAGGACCGGGGCCAGCTCGTCGGCGCCCAGCGCCACCGACACCATGCCGCCGTTCCCGGCGATGCGGGCGATGGCCCTGCTGCGGAGTGTGACGATCTTCGCCGCGTCCGCCAGCGACAGCGCGCCCGCCACGTAGGCCGCGGCGATCTCGCCCTGGGAGTGCCCGACCACGGCGTCCGGCCGTACTCCGGCGGCGCGCCACATCGCCGCGAGCGAGACCATCACCGCGAAGAGCACCGGCTGCACGACGTCGACGCGCTCCAGCGGGGGCGCGTCGGCGTCACCGCGAAGCACGGCGGTCAGGGACCAGTCGGTGTGCCGGGCGAACGCCCGCGCGCAGTCCACGATCCCGGCGCGGAAGACGTGGTCGGAGTCCAGGAGCGCGCGGGCCATCTCGGGCCACTGCGATCCCTGGCCGGGGAAGACGAAGACCGTCCTGCCCGGAGCCTGCTCGCCGGTGATGACCGCGTCGTGGAGTTCGCCCCGCGCCAGGGCGCGCAGGGCGGGCAGGTGGTCGGCGAGTACGGCGGCGCCGTGGCCGAGCCGCGCCCTGGAGACGAGGGTGGCCGCCACGTCGCGCGGGTCCAGCCCGGGGTGGGCCTGGAGGTGGTCGGCGAGCGCCTCGGCCTGCCTGCGCAGGGCGGCGGGGCCGTCGCCCCACAGCAGCACGGGGGGCTCCGGCGCGATCCCGGCCCGATCGGCGCGGGCGAGGGCGCCCGGCGTCCCGGCGTGGGCGTCCGATGCCTGTTCGGGAATGACGAACGCGTCCGGCGCCCGCTCGGGGACAACGTGCGCATTCGGCGTCGTCTGCTCGGAGGTGACGAGCGCGTCCGGCGCCCGCTCGGGGACAACGTGCGCATTCGACGTCTGCTCGGGGATGACGAGCGCGTCCGGTGCCTGTTCGAGGATGACGTGGGCGTTGGTACCACTGATCCCGAACGACGACACTCCCGCCCGGCGCACCCCACCCCGTTGCGGCCACTCCACCGGCTCACGAAGCAGCTCCACCCCTGATCCGGCCCACCCCACCAACGGTGAGGCCTCTCCCACGTGCAACGTCTGCGGCAACACCCCCCGCCGCAACGCCATCACCATCTTGATCACACCACCCACACCCGCCGCCGCCTGAGCATGACCGATATTCGACTTCAACGACCCCAACCACAACGGACGACCAACCGGCCGACCCCGCCCATACGCCGCGATCACCGCCTGCGCCTCGATCGGATCCCCCAACCGCGTCCCCGTCCCGTGCGCCTCCACCACATCCACCTCGGCCGGGCTCACGTTCGCGTCCGCCAACGCCCGGGCGATCACCTCCTCCTGCGCCCGCCCATTCGGCGCCGTCAACCCATTACTCGCCCCGTCCTGATTAACCGCCGACCCCGCCACCACCGCCAACACCCGATGCCCCAACGCCCGCGCCCGCGACAACCGCTCCACCGCCACCACCCCCACACCCTCCGCCCACCCCGTCCCATCAGCCCCAACCCCAAACGCCCGACACCGCCCATCAACCGACAACCCCCGCTGCCGCGAAAACTCCACGAACATCCCCGGCGACGCCATCACCGCCACCCCACCGGCCAACGCCAGCGAACACTCCCCCGACCGCACCGACCGCACCGCCAGATCCAACGCCACCAACGACGACGAACACGCCGTATCCACCGTCAACGCCGGACCCCGCAACCCCAGCACATACGCGATCCGCCCCGACGCCACACTGGACTCGTTGCCGGCCAGCAGCATGCCCTCCAGGTCTCCGGGGACGGTCCGCAGGCGGGCGGCGTAGTCGTCGTACATCGCGCCGACGAAGATGCCCGTGTCGCTCTCCTTCAGCGACAGCGGATCGATGCCCGCCCGCTCCAACGCCTCCCACGCCACCTGCAACAACAAACGCTGCTGCGGATCGGTCGCCAACGCCTCCCTCGGACTCATCCCGAAGAACCCGGCGTCGAACTCCCCCACGTCCCGCAGGAAACCGCCGTGCCGGGTGTAGGAGGTACCGGGACGCTCGGGGTCGGGGTCGTAGAGGGCCTCCAGGTCCCAGCCGCGATCGGCCGGGAACTCCCCGATCGCGTCGGTCCCCGACGACACCAGCTCCCACAACTCCTCCGGTGAGGCCACCCCACCCGGGAACCGGCACCCCATCCCCACGATCACCACCGGGTCGTCACCGTGACCGGCCGTCGCGGTCGGCGCGTCCGGGATGCCCTGGACCGTGCCGCCGGTCAGGTGCCGGACCAGGGCGGCGGTGGTGGGATGGCCGAACAGGGTGGCGGCGGGCAGGTCGACGTCCAGGGCGGCGCCGACCCGGTCGCGCAGCTCGACCAGGCCCAGCGAGTCCAGGCCCAGGTCCTTGAAGGTGGCGTCCCGGTCGACGCGGGCCGGATCCGCGAAGCCCAGCACCGCCGCCACCTCGCCGAGGACGCGGCGCTCCACGTCGGCCGTCCCTGCGGAAACGGCCGGAACGGCGGGAGCGACGGGAACGGATCCCCGGCCGGGCCCCGGATCCTCGACGGCGGCCGATCCCTGGACCGGAACCAGGTCCTCGGCGGACGCCGCCCCCTGGCCGGGAACGGCGTCCAGCCAGTGGTGCTCCCGCTGGAAGGGGTAGGTGGGCAGGCCGACGCGGGGAGCGCCGGGCGGGAACACCGCGTCCCAGTCCAGCGGCACCCCGGCGGTGAACAGCCTCCCGACGGCGGCCTCGATCTCGTCGTGCCTGCCGAGGACCGGCACGAATGTCGCGGCCCTGCCCTCCGCCTCCCGGCCGAGACCGCTCAGGGCGGCTCCGGGACCCACCTCCACGAAAATCCCGGCACCCAGCTCGCGAAGCCGGGCGAGCCCGTCGGCGAACCGTACCGGCCGGCGGGCGTGCTCCACCCAGTACTCCGGGTCGGTGCTCTCGACGAGCTCGCCGGTCACGGTGGACACGAACGGGATCCGGGACCTGCCGAACGGGATCCCGGCGAGCACCTCCCGGAAGTCGTCGAGCACCGGGTCCATCAGCGGGGAGTGGAACGCGTGGCTCACCGGAAGCCGGCGCGCGCGGTAGCCCCGCGCGGCACCGAGCGCGGCGACCTCCTCCAGCGTGCGCGTCTCCCCCGCGACGACCACGGACTCCGGGCCGTTGACCGCGGCGATCACCGCGGTCCCGTCGACCTGGGCGACCAGTTCGGCGGCGTCCGCCTCCCCGGCGCCCACGGCGAGCATGCCGCCGCCCTCGGGCAGCGACTCCATGAGCCGGCCCCTGGCGACGATCAGTTCTACGGCGGAGGACAGGTCCAGGATGCCCGAGACGTGTGCGGCGGCCACCTCTCCGATGGAGTGACCGGCCAGGAAGGACGGTTCGACGCCCAGGGAGGCCAGCAGGCGGAAGGTCGCCACCTCGACCGCGAAGATCGCGGGCTGGGTGAAGGCGGTCCGGTCGAGCAGCCGGGCCTCGGCGCTGTCCGGCTCGGCCCAGACGACCTCCTTGATCGGGCGCGGTAGCCGATCGTCCAGGGCGGCGGCCACCTCGTCGAACGCCGACCGCCAGGCCGGGAAGTCCCGGTGCGCCCGGTGTCCCATGCCGGGCCGCTGACTGCCCTGCCCCGGGAACAGCACCGCGACCGGCGCGGTCCCCGACCGTCCCGTCACGACCCCGGCCGCCGGACGGCCGTCGGCCAGCGCCTCCAGCCCGGCCGGCGCGTCACCGGTGACGGCGGCGCGCCACTCGAACGCGGTCCGCGTGGTGGCCAGGCTCCGCGCCAGCCCCGGGGGGATCTCGCCGTGTTCCGCGACGAGGTCCCGCAGCCGCGCCGCCTGCTCCCTCAGCGCGGGCTCGGTCCTCGCGCTGAGCACCAGGGGGGTCCTCGGTGCGCGGGCGTCCGGCTCCGGAGGGGATCCGGGCGTCTCGGCACGTCCGTACGGCTCGGGCGCCTCGGCCACCACGATGTGGCAGTTGGTCCCGCCCATGCCGAACGAGCTGACACCGGCGACGAGCCGCTCGTCCTGCCGGGGCCAGGCGCCGCCCCGATCGCGTACCGCCAGGCGCCAGGCGTCCAGGTCGATGTCCGGGTTCGGCTCGGAGTAGTTGAGGCTCGCGGGCAGCCGGCGCTCGCCGACGCTGAGCACGGTCTTCAGCAGGCCGGCGATCCCGGCCGCGCCCTCCAGGTGCCCGATGTTGGTCTTGACGGAGCCGACGTGCAGCACCGGGCCCCCGTCCCGGGCGAGGTCGAGGGCCCTGGCCTCCACCGGGTCCCCGACCCGCGTGCCGGTGCCGTGCAGCTCGACGTACTGCACGTCGGACGGCGACACCCCGGCCGCCGCCCACGCCCTCCGGATCACCTCGGCCTGCGCCTCCGCGCTCGGCACGGTGAGCCCGTCGGTCGTGCCGTCGTTGTTGACGGCGCTCCCGAGCAGCACCGCGTAGACGCGGTCACCGTCCTCGACCGCCGCGTCCAGCGGCTTGAGCAGCACCAGCCCGGCGCCCTCACCGCGAACGTAGCCGTTGGCCCGGCGGTCGAAGGTGTGGCAGCGCCCGTCCGGGGAGAGCCCGCCGAAGCGCGCGACCGCGGTGGCCCCGGCCGGGTCCACGATCAGGTTCACGCCACCGGCGAGCGCGAGCCGGGTCTCGCCGCGCCGCAGGCTCTCGACGGCCAGGTGCACGGCGACCAGCGACGACGACTGGGCGGTGTCCACCGCGATGCTCGGCCCCCGCAGGCCGAGGGCGTAGGACACCCGGTTGGCGATGATGCCCCGGGTCGTCCCGGTGAGCGTGTGACGCCCGATCGCCGAGGCGCGCGACAGCGCGGCGTACTCGTCGGCGATGGAGCCGACGAACACGCCGGTCACGCTGCCCGAGAGCGTGGCGGGGACCAGGCCGGCGTCCTCCAGCGCCTCCCAGGCCAGCTCCAGTACGAGCCGCTGCTGCGGGTCCATCGCCGCGGCCTCGCGCGGTGAGACGCCGAAGAACCCGGCGTCGAACCCGCCGATGTCGTCGAGGTAGCCGCCGTACCGGACGCCCGGGTTGTCCCGGGCGGGTCCGGCCAGGACGGCGGAGGAGTCGCGGTGTGCGGGGATCTCGCGGACGGCGCCGCGCCCCTCGTCGAGCAACCGCCAGAAAGCGCGCGGGTCCGGCGCCCCGGGGAGGCGGCACGCTGTTCCGATCACCGCGATCGGCCGGGACACCTGCTGGTCGTCGCTGCTCAACTACTGCCTCACTCTCGCTCGTGACGGCATGACGGCGTGGCCGTACGAGGCCGTGGGGATGCGGTGTCGTAGGGGCTTATTCGTAGGGGCTTATGAGGGTGCGTCGGCGCGGGCGGCGGGGTCAGTCGCGGCCGGTGAGCGCCAGCCACACCGTCTCCGCCACGTCCCGCGACCGCGAGGTGAGGTAGAAGTGGTCCCCGGGGAAGGCCCTGAGCCGGAACCCGCCGGAGGTGTTGTCCCGCCACCGCTCCACCTCGGCGACGGCCGCGAGCGGGTCGCGGTCCCCGGTCAGCGCCACGATCGGGCAGCCGACCCGCGCGCCCGGCGCCGGGACGTACGCCCGCAGGGCGCGGTAGTCGCCGCGCAGCGCCGGAAGGACGAGATCGCGCAGGTCCTCGTCCTCCAGGGCGAGGGGGGAGGTCCCGCCGAGGCGTACGACCTCCTCGATCAGGGAGCGGTCGTCACGCAGGATCGCCGGGTCGACCCGGGTCAGGGCCGGGGCGCGCCCGCCCGAGACGAAGAGCAGGTCCGGGGCGGCGCCGAGGCCCCGCCCGCCGAGCAGCGCGGTCTCGAAGGCCACCAGGGCGCCCATGCTGTGCCCGAAGAAGGCGAGGGGCGCGGCCGGTCGCTCCTCGGCGAGCACCGCCGCGATGCGGCGGGCGAGTTCCCGCAGGTCCTCGACGGCCGGTTCGCCGCGCCGGTCCAGGCGGCCCGGGTACTGGACGGCGAGCACGCGCACCGCCGGTGAGAGCTCCTGGGCCAGCTGGACGAAGAAGCCGGCCGACCCACCGGCGTGGGGGAACACCACCACGCAGGGGGCACCGGCGACGGCCGGGGCGAACTGCCGCAGCCAGTCGCTCCTGGCCGATGTGCCCGTCGTTCCCGTCGCGGTCATCGGCCCCTCCCCGCGCGGGCCGCCTCGAGGGCGGCGGTGAGCGCCGCCGTGACCCGGGGGTCGGCGTCGGGCCGCATCCGCTGTATCGCGAGCAGGCTCCACACCCGGGTCTCCGCCAGGTGCGAGGGGGCGCCGTGCACGTCGGGGTGCTCGATCAGCCTCAGGTCGCGTACGGAGCGCCTGAGCCGCTCGGTGTCCCCCGGCGGGATTATCTCGTCCTCGGTCGCGGTCACGGCGGCGAAGGGGATCTCCAGGTCGCGCAGGCTCCGGTCGTCGAGCGCCCAGGGCCGGATGTGCGCGAACACCGCGTCGGGCGGCACGCCCGCCAGGTGCGCCAGGGTGTCCCTGGTGATCCTCGGCACCCGCGCCTGCCAGGCGGTGTCGGTGAAGAAGTCGTGGATCGGCGTCCCGTTGCCGACCAGGCCGCGGATCCGCCGGTCGCGCAGCGCGGCGGTGATCGCCAGATGGCCGCTGAAACTCAGCGCGAGCAGGTACGTCTCGGACACCTTCGCCCGCCCGGCCAGGGCGTCCAGTATCGCCGGGAACAGCTCCCAGCTGTCCGGGCCGTATCGCAGGGGACTCTCACCAACGCCGGGGAGGTCGGCCACGACCCCGGCCATCCCGAAGGCCGCGATCTGCGGCAGCACCGGGGCCCACTGCTCCTTGGGGCTCACGATGCCGCCGGTCATCACCAGCAGCGGGCGAGGCTCCCGGGCGGACAGGCCGGTGGCCCACACCGTGACGGGGAGCCCACCGACCTCGACGGTGACCGGTTCGATGCCGGGCTGTTCGCGCCGCCAGCGTTCGAACGTCTCGACGCAGCGCGCGAGGGCCCGTTTGCGGCCCGGACCGTCGACGAACGGGAATCGTCCCATGTTGTGGTACTGGCAGGCCGCCAGCGTCTCCCCCGCGGCTTCCGCCTCCTCCCCCGCGCGGATCCACTCGTAGGGCCACGAGCCCGGCTCGTCACCGGTGTCGGAGGTGATCCGCTCCAGCAGGCTCGCGTAGTGGTCGGCGGGCAGGTTCTGCGAGATCGCGTGCGCCACCACGAACCGCTTGAGCTCGGACAGGTCGTTCATTCGGCGTATCCCTCCAGCGCGTCCTTGATCTCGGTGAGCACGTCGGCACCCTCCGCGCCGTCGATCACGCGGTGGTCGAACGCCATGGAGAGCCGCATGACCGGGGCGATCACGATCGCGCCGTCCCGGACGACCGGGCGGTCGGCGATCCGGCCGACCCCCAGGGTGATCGTGGTGCCGCCGACGGAGTGGAAACCGTCGATCGCCCGGTGGCCGAGTGAGGTGACGCTGAACGTCCCGGTGACGGCGGGCCGCCGGTCGAGGCGTCGCGCCGCCTCCCGGAACCGGTCGAGCGCCACCTGCCACGGGAGCCGCCGCAGGGCACGGATACCGGCGAACTCCTCGGCGGTGTCGGGGTCGGCCTCGATCGCCCGGTCCAGGTGCGCCTGGACGTCGGCGAGGCTCGCGCTCTCCAGGCGGGGGATCACCGTCGCCAGTACGACCCGGCGGCCGTCCAGCGTCTTGTCGAGGGTGACCTTGGCGGCGACGGTGTCGTACGTGGCGACGACCGGGTCCAGCCGGCCCTGGATCGCCGCGTTCGCCTCGGGGTGCTTGCGCAATACGTCCGCGGCCGCGTGCACGACGTAGGAGACGACCGACCGGCGCTCACCCGCCCGCCGGGCCCGCTCGCGCCCCACGGCGATCGCCGTCGCGTCCACCTCGGTGTCGAGGAAGACCGGCGAGAAGTCACGGATCTGGTCGAGGAAGAAGAGGGTGTGGCGGCGCTGGGTGGCGAAAGGCTGCTCGGTCAACGGTTCACCATCTCGTAGATCGATTCGAGGTTCGCCGCCTCCAGGAAACCGGGGAGCGACAACGGTCTTCCCAGGTGCTTCTCCAGCAGGACGAGCATCGCC
Organism: Streptosporangium oxazolinicum; assembly: GCF_039537505.1. Lineage (NCBI taxonomy): Bacteria > Bacillati > Actinomycetota > Actinomycetes > Streptosporangiales > Streptosporangiaceae > Streptosporangium > Streptosporangium oxazolinicum. The sequence continues at coordinate 412,153 of NZ_BAABAQ010000007.1, read as the reverse complement.
AGGAGCCGTACCGAGTCCCAGCCGGAGAGGTCGTCGAAGGGCAGCCCCAGGTCCCCGGCGTCGATGTCGAGCCCGATCTCGTCCTGGAGCAGGTCCACGAACTCCGCCCGCGAGATCCCGGCCGTCATCGGCCACGCTCCAGCGCGAGACCGGCCCTGATCCACTTGCTCGACTCGATGGCCACCGCGACCGCGCGCGACGGCGTCGCCATCTCGGACAGCAGGCGGTCGAGCTGGAAGAACAGCAGGGCGTTGCCGTTGTTGCCGGTCTCGCCGACGCAGGAGATCTCCTTGGCCGACGAGAAGTCCAGCCGCTCGGTGATCTTGCCGGTCATGGTGACGGACAGCTGGGGAGGCAGCAGGTAGTCGACCTGGTCCCGCTCCCAGCCGAGGTCGTCCAGCAGTTCCTCGGCGACCTCCTCGGCCAGGACGGGCACGAGCCTCTCGATGGCCTTGTAGTCCTCGCTCGCCGGCGCCTCGGCGGCATCGCGGTCGGCCAGGCCGTACCATCGCAGGGTCTGGCCGGGGGCGCGGTCCAGGCCCGAGAGCCTGGTGAGCACCGACCGGACCACCGGCGCCCGGGGGTGGTCCTCGGTGCTGAGCACCGCGGCGCCCGCGCCGTCACCGAACAGCAGGTAGTTGACCACCTCGTCGGGCGGCAACGCGGCCAGGTCGGCCTTGACGTCGTAGTGCTTGGCGATGACGTCCCCGCCGATCACCAGCGCGGTCCGGTATCGGCCGGTGGCCAGCAGCGCGGCCGCCACGTCGAAGGTCTGCACCGCTCCCGAGCAGCCCGACTGGAGCTGGAAGGTCGGTACGCCGTCGATGCGCAGCCGGTCGGCGATCACGTTCACGGTGGTCGGCATCAGCGTGTCCGGTGTGGCGGTGCCGAGCACCACCACGTCGATGTCCTCGGCGGAGATCCCGGCGCGGGCGAGGGCCTGGAGTGCCGCGAGCTCGCCGAGGTCGGCCAGGTCGTGGCGGCGCTCGCCCGATGTCAGGTCGATCGCGAGGTGCCGGGTCCGCGTGCCGATGAAGGTGTCGACCCACTGCCGCCAGAGGTGGTCCATGCCGAAACGCTCGGCCAGTGCGGCGGTGTCGATGGGAGGCCCCGGCAGGGCCGTCCCCACGGACAGAACTCGTATCGGGCTTTCCCCCATGCTGCTCCTCCATCGAGCCGTGTCCGCGTCACGCGTGTCGTCGTCAGACGATCCGGTCCGGCAACTCCCGAGGTGGCGCCGCGGATCCCACGTCGGCCTTCCGCGTCGGAACGCTAACGACGCCTGCTAAAGCAGCGCTAAGCGAGCGATGAACTCCCGTAGGGGAACGGCGGGGTCCTGGCCGAGGTCAGGGGCTCGTGAGGATGGGGCTGGTGAGGATGACGAGCCGCTGGGTCGCCCGGGTCATCGCGACGTAGCGGTCGACCGCTCCCTCGACGCCCTCGCCGAACGCCTCCGGGTCGACGAGGACGACCAGGTCGAACTCCAGTCCCTTCGACAGCTCCGGAGTCAGCGACCGGACCCGGGACGTCGCCCGGAACGTGGGGTCGCCGATGACGCAGGCGATCCCGTCGGCGTGCGCGGCGAGCCAGGTGTCGAGGATCGAGCTCAGCTCCGAGGTGGATCCGTGGACGACGGGGACGCCGCCGGCGCGGATGGAGGCCGGCACGTTGGCGTCCGGGAGCACGGCCCGGATGACCGGCTCTGCCTCCACCATGATCTCCTCCGGTGTCCGGTAGTTGACGCTCAGGGAGGCCAGGTCGATCCGGTCGATTCCGACCCGTTCGAGCCGTTCCCGCCACGACTCCGTGAACCCGTGCCTGGCCTGGGCGCGGTCCCCGACGATGGTGAAGCTCCGGGACGGGCAGCGAAGCAGCAGCATCTGCCACTCCGCGTCGGTGAGTTCCTGGGCCTCGTCCACGACGATGTGCGCGAACGGGCCGGCGAGCAGGTCCGGGTCGGCGCCGGGCGGCGCGGTCCCCTCGGCCAGGACGTCCTTCAGGTCCTGGCCGCGCAGCATCGTCACCGCGCCCTCGCCGTCGTCGTCGGCTTCGAGCAGGATGTCGACGACCCTGTCCATGTGCTCGCGTTCCATGGCGACGGAGGCTTCGTGCCGGCGCCTGCGCCGCGACGTCTCCGGGTCGCCGAGTCGCTGCCGTGCCGCGTCCAGGAGCGGCAGGTCGGACACCGTCCAGGCCTGGGCGTCCGCGCGCCGCAGCTTCCGGGCGTCGTCGGGGCCGAGCCAGGGCGCGCACATCCGCAGGTAGGCGGGGACCGACCACAGGTCTCCGACGAGGTCGGCCGCCTCGATCAGCGGCCAGGCGCGGTTGAAGGTCGTGAGCAGTCCCCTGTCCCGCAGCAGCGATTTGCGGAGCAGGTGTTCCGGCGCGTCGCCGTCGTGTTTGTCCACCAGGATGGTGAGCAGTTCCTCCCAGATCTGGTCGCGCGCCTCGTTGTGCGGGGTGCCGGGTTCCGCCGCGTCGAACGCCTCGGCCCAGTCGTCGGCGCTCAGCCAGATGTCGGACCAGTTGGTCGTGACCGTCATCCCCTCGGCCGGTGGGTTCTCGTAGAACCTGACGGCCGGCTCGATCGCCTTCACCAGGTCCGCGGACGACTTCAGGCGGGCCACGTCCGGGTCGGTCTCGACCGTCGCCGCGGCTCCCTCGGCGACGAGGTCTCGCAGGGTGCAGGTCCGCACGCCCTCCTCGCCGAGGCTGGGAAGGACGTCGGCGACGTAGGCCAGGTAGGGCTGGTGCGGGCCGACGAACAGCACGCCGCCCCGGTGACCGAGGCGGGGGTCGGAGTAGAGGAGGTAAGCCGAGCGGTGCAGGGCGACGACGGTCTTCCCCGTCCCCGGACCGCCGTCGACGACGAGGGCGCCGCGCGATCCCGCGCGGATGATGGCGTCCTGGTCGGCCTGGATGGTGGCGAGCACGTCGCGCATCCGGGCCGACCGGTTTCCGCCCAGGCTGGCGATGAAGGCGGACTGGTCGTCGAGGGCGGCGTGCCCCTCGAACCCGTCCGCGGTGAACACCTCGTCCCAGTAGTCGCTGATCCGGCCGAGGGTCCAGCGGTACCTGCGGCGGCTCGCCAGGCCCATCGGGTTGGCGTGGGTCGCCCCGAAGAACGGCTCGGCCGCCGGGGAGCGCCAGTCGAGCAGCAGCCGGCGGCCCGCGCTGTCGGTGAGGCCGAGTCGTCCGACGTACACGGGCTCGGGGTCGTCCTCGCCGACCATGCGTCCGAGGCACAGGTCCAGGCCGAAGCGCCGCAGGGTTCGCAGGCGGGCGGTGAGCCGGTGGATCTCCAGGTCTCGGTCCAGCGCCTGCCGGCCCTTGCCGCCGGGCGACCTCCGCTCGGCGTCGAGGCGGCCGGACAGGTCGGTGATCGACCGCTGGAGGCTCTGCGCGATGGCCGCGAAGTGCCGCTCGTCTCCGGCGATCAGCGCCGGGTCGGCCTTGGGGGTGAGGTGGTCGGGAAGGTCAAACGCGCTGTCGGTCAGCGGGTTCACGTCATTGGCTCCGATCTGGGCCGCTCGCGCCGTGGCGCGCGGCGAGGCGCCCGGACCGGCGTGACGCATGCGGGGTCCCCGGCGGGCGTCGCTCCGCCCTGGACCCCGTGGTCGTCGCCGGTTCGGGGCGCCGGGGTTCACGGGTTCTCGTGTTCTGGGTCCTGGCTCGGCGATCCCGCGTGGTTCACGCGGGCGCGGGCCGCCTTTCCCGGCTGATCGCGTCGAGCGGCGGCTCCGCGAACCCCTCGTCCGGCGGCGCGCCGGGTTCCCCCGGCCGCATCGCGAGCGCCGTCACCGGTTCGACGTCCTCGCGCGCCCCATACGCCGACAACACCACACGCACTTCGTATCCCCCGTTTCCGCAGGTTCCGGCCTCGGCGGACGATTCTGCAGGACGACCCGGGTCTTGCCGCAAGCCCCCCGGTGCGCTATACGTTGAGAGTGGAAAGGAGTGGTTGCTCCCCTTTCCCGGTATCTCTCCTCATCGTCCGTCACGGACGGACAGGCCCGTCGCCCGTCGGCCCGGGAAAAACATCACGGCCCCCCGGCCGGTGATGACGCCCCCGGCATCCCCGGTGCACGGTCAGGTCATCCTCACCCGGTCCGCGCAAGGTCGCGGCGCCGCCGAGTTCGTCACAGTACGTCGTGCGCCCGGTCATGGCCATCGTGAGCGCCGAGGTCTCCGAGACGACGAGTGGCCCCGGCCTCGTATCCGGGATACGAGGCCGGGGCCGCTCGACTGATCATCTGGGCAGCGCCCTCGGCGAAAGCGTGAGGTCAGGCCGGCGAACCTAGCCCCTGTGCACTCCGTAGCCCGACGACGTCTCCTCGTTGCTCAGGCACTGCGCTATCGACGGGCCCGCGCCGATCCCCTTCCACCCGCCGTACCTGATCGTGTACGTCGAATGGCCGATCCGGTAGCAGCGCACGACCGCCTGGAACGATCCCGTTCCCTTCGTGCAGTTGTACCAGTAGGCGTTGTCCCGGTACAGGTCGCTGCAACTGGCGGGATACGCGTGCGCGGCGGTCGTCGGCACCAGTATCGCCCCGGCCATCAGCGCGCTGACCCCGATGGCTTTGAACGCCTTCATGATTTTCATCGGTTATGCGACTCCTGTCATTCGGTGACGACGGCCGACCGGCCGATCGCCGTTGTCCTGCGGGAAATCCGTACCGGGTTCTTCTGGCCGGAGAATCAACATGGGCGCGGCCGGAATTCCGGCACGGAAAAGAGACCGGCTTTTCCCGGTCATCATCGCCGCACCTCGACCACGCCGGGACGACGTCCGGCCCAGCGGCGTCACCAGCGGTTTCCTGGAGGAGCGTCCGGGATCTACATCACCCGCGCTCGCACCATCGAACTCCTCCAGACCGTTTCAGGCGGCGTTTTTCGTGTGATTCGTTCTGATGGAAGAATTTTCCCGCGTAGCCGGCGGTTCTGTAAATGACTATCCGCGCAGGGCTCCTTGCCCGTCCGCGCCGTCATGCGCGACAAAACTTGACCCGAGCCGCGCTTTCACGCTAAGGCCCGTTCGGGATTCAGGTCAGGAGGGGCCGCGGATTCGCCGGTGCGATACGGGCCGGGTATTTCCGGGAGCACGGCACGAGGCGGGCGCCGGGCGGAACACGGATCTCCCCCGTGGCCGCCGCTCACCGGCTCGATCCCTCCTCGCCCGCCGGGCCGTCGCGATCAGTGCGCGGGTGACGCCGCCCGGGGGTCGTCCTCCCCGGCCTCCCCGGCTTCCCCGGCGCCGGTGTCGTCCGGCTCCGGGCCGCCTGCCTCGCCGGTCGCCTCGTCGAGCGGGTGTGCGATCTCGTCGGCCGGCATCCGCGCGAGCAGGATCGCCAGGATCGCGATGGGGAGCGGCAGGAGACCGGCGATGACGAACGTCGGGCCGAGGCCGATCGCGATGCTGATCGGACCGGCGAGCGCCATCGACACGGGCATGAAGACGAGCGAGACGAAGAAGTCGAGGCTCGACACCCGGCCGAGCAGGGCGGGCGGCACCCGGCGCTGCAGCAGCGTGCCCCAGATCACCATCGGCGCGCTGAACAGCGCGCCGATGACGAACGTGCCGAGGGCGATCACCCAGACGTTGTCGGCCAGCCCGATCAGCACGAACGGGAGACAGGCGAGGCCCCACATCAGGTTCATCACGGTCAGGTAGCGCCTCGGCAGCTTGCGGGAGGCCATCGCCAGCGAGGCCAGCGCGCCGCTGACGCCGAAGGCGGCCATCACGATCGCGTGCTCCCTCGGCCCGCCACCGGCGCCGTCCTTGACCGCGAACGGGATCAGGACCTCTATCGGGCCCATCGTCACGAGGATCATCAGCGAGGCGAAGAGCAGCGTCGCGAACAGCCATGGCGTCCTGACCATGTAGACGAAGCCCTCGCGCAGGTCGGTCAGCATCGACCGTACGGGATGCCGTGGCTCGTCGGGGTTCCGGTCGTGTCGCGGCGGAACGGGCCGCAGCAGGACCAGGAAGATCGTCGCCACCACCTGTGTCACGGCGCCCGCGGCCAGCGCCGCCGCCGGTGAGTAGGCCGCCACCATGAAGCTGGCGACCGCGGGACCGGCGGCCTGCATGACGATCGGCCGCAACGTGCCCTCGACGCCGTTGGCGGCGAGCAGGTGGTCGGCCGGCACGATCGAGGGCAGCATCGCGGAGTAGGCCGGGTAGTAGAAGCCGCTGCCGACGCCCCGCAGGAACGCGATCGCGGCGAGGTGCCAGATCTCGATCACGCCCAGCAGCGCGAGTGCCGCGATCAGGATGGCCGCCCCCGCCAGGACCAGTTCGGTGACCAGCAGGATCCGGCGCTGCGACACCCGGTCGGCGATCACGCCACCGAGCAGGACCGTGGCGACCATGCCCACGGCCGAACCGGTCGACACGATCGAGAGCTCGGCGGCTCCGCCGTCGAGCGCGATCACCTGCCACACCATGGCCATCAGCCACAGGCCCTCGCCCAGCATGGACGCCGTCAGGGAGCCGACGAGCAGGCGGTACTGACCGTGCTGGAACGGCCGGAGTGGCCCGCGAAGCCATCGCGGGGCGGTTGCACCGGCAACGGTCGGTTCGGTCATGCACCACTCCTCAAACCAGCGTTCGGTCTCTGCCCGCGGTCGCGGAAAGCCTGTCGATGACCCGACCGTAGAACCTCGACCGGGGTTCAGGGCAAACCCGGGCGACCCTTCACCGGTTCGTTAACCGGCCTGCGGGGGGCGGGGGCGCCTGGCGTCCACGTCGCCGGTCGGGGTGTCGAGGATGCCGGGGAGTTCCGCGCCCGGCCCATCGCCGGTCCGCGTCCGTTCTAGGCGGGTACCACGATGGGGGTTCCGGCGACCGGGTCGGGGACGATCAGGCAGGAGAGGCCGAAGACCTTCTCGACCAGTTCGGCGGTGACCACCTCACTCGGGGGTCCCTCGGCGACGATGGCGCCGTCGGCCATGGCGATGATGTGGTCGCAGAAGCGGCTGGCGAGGTTGAGGTCGTGCAGCACGGCGACGATGGTCTTGCCGGACTCGGCGTTGAGCCGGCGCAGCAGCCGGAGCAGCTCCACCTGATGGTTGATGTCCAGGAACGTGGTGGGTTCGTCGAGCAGCAGCAGGTCGGTGTCCTGGGCCAGCGCCATCGCGACCCAGACCCGCTGGCGCTGCCCGCCGGACAGGGCGCGCAGCGGGCGGTCGATCAGGTCGGCCGTGTCGGTCGCGGCTAGTGCCCGGGTCACCGCCTCGTGGTCGCGGCCGGTCCACCGGCGAAACCAGCCCTGGTGCGGGTAGCGGCCCCGGGAGACCAGGTCGGCGACCGTGATGCCGTCGGGCGCCACGGGGGTCTGCGGCAGCAGGCCGAGCACCTTGGCCACGTCGAGGGTGCTCAGCTCGCCGAGCGTCCTGCCGTCGAGGTACACGACTCCCTCGCGTGGTTTGACGAGCCGGGCCAGGCCGCGCAGCAGTGTCGACTTGCCGCAGGCGTTGGCGCCGACGATCGCGGTGACCTTCCCGTCGAGTACGGAGACGTCGAGGTCGCTGATGACGGCTCGATCGTCGTAGCCCAGGGACAGGCCCTCGGCGCGGAGACGGCTCATCCGCCTGCTCCTTGTCGGTTCGTGGTGGCCAGCAGCCACAACAGGTACGGCGCGCCGACCGCGCCGGTGACCACACCGGTGGGCAGCGCTGTCGGCAGCAGATGGGCGGCGACCAGGTCGGCGGTGAGCAGGACCACCGCGCCCACCAGGGCGGCGGCGACCACGCCACCGGTGGCGGGCCCCAGCAGCCGGTTGGCGATCGGTCCCGCGACGAGCGCGACGAAGACGAGGGGCCCGGCCGCCGCGACGGCCAGCGCGACCAGGACCACGGCGGTGGCCAGCAGACCGGCGCGGGCGAGCTCGGTGGGCACGCCCAGTCCCCGCGCGGCGTCGTCGCCGAGTTCGAGCACGCGAAGCTGCCGTTGCAGCAGCACGGCCAGGGGCAGCAGGACGACGAGCGCGCCGAGCAGGAGCCGCAGCTCGGTGTCGTCGGCCTGCCCGACCGAGCCGGTCAGCCAGTGCATCGCCTGGCGCGCCTCGAACAGCTGAGCCCGGGTCAGCACGAACCCGGTGAGGCCCTCGAAGAAGGCCGCCACGCCGATGCCGATCAGGATGAAGCGATAACCGCTCACGCCGTCGCGCCAGGCGAGCACGTACATCAGCAGCGCGGCCACGACGGCCCCGCCCAGCGCGAGCCCGGCGACGGCGAGCCCGCCGACGTGCAGGAGCACGATGCCGGTGGCCGCGGCCAGGCTGGCGCCCGAGGAGATGCCCACGAAGTCGGGGGAGGCGAGGGGGTTGCGGAGCAACTGCTGGAAGATCGTCCCGGACGCGCCGAGCGCGAGCCCGACCGAGAGCGCGGTCGCGGCGGTGGGCAGCCGCAGGCCCAGGACGACGAAGTCGAGGCTCGGGTCGTCGATCGTCCCCAGCAGCGACCCGAGCACCTCGGTGGCGGAGAGGCGGAAGCTGCCCACCATCATGGTCACCACGAACAGGGTGGTGACGGTCGCGGCCAACGCGAAGATCACTACCGCGATCCGGGCCGTACGGCCACGCCGGGTGGCGCGGACGGCGTCGGAGACGGTGGTGAGGGCGTCGTGGGTCGTGGCCATCCGGGTCACACCTCCGACAGCCGGCCGTAGCGGACGATCACCACGAAGGCCGGCGCGCCGAGCACCCCGAGGACCACGCCGACCTGCAGCTCCCCGGGGGCGCCCGCGACCCGGCCGAGCACGTCGGCCAGCAGCAGCACGACCGGCGCCAGCAGCATCGAGTACGGCAGGATCCACCGGTGGTCCGGACCGCAGAGCGCCCGCGCGAGGTGCGGCACCACCAGCCCGATGAAGACGATCGGCCCGCAGGCCGCCGTGGCCGCGCCGGCGAGTACCGCGACGACCCCGAAGGCGACGGCCCTGGTGAGGCCGACCCGCTGGCCGAGCCCGCGTGCGACGTCCTCGCCGAGCGCGAGCCCGTTGAGCGCCCTGCCCAGGCACAGTGCCGCGGCCAGGCCCGTGAGCAGGAACGGCGCGACCCCGGTCAGGATCGGCGCGTACCGGCCGGCGAGCGATCCGACCTGCCAGAAACGCAGCTCGTTCAGCGCGTCGACGTTGGTCATGACGATGCCCGAGGTGACGGAGGTGAGTCCCGCGGTGACCGCGGCGCCGGCCAGGGCCAGCTTGACGGGGGTGGCGCCCTCGCGGCCCAGCGACGCGACCGCGTAGCCCAGCAGGGTCGCGACGATCGCGCCCGCGAAGGCGAACCAGATGTACACGCCCACGCCCCGGATTCCCAGGACGGTGAACGCGAAGACCACGAGGACGGCCGCGCCGGAGTTGATGCCCATGATCCCGGCATCGGCCAGCGGGTTGCGCGTGACGCCTTGCAGGATCGCGCCCGCCAGGCCCAGGGCCGCACCCACCAGGATGCCCAGGAGCGTGCGCGGCACGCGCAGCTCCAGGGTCACCGTGCCGGCGATCGACTCGTCGACGTCGAGGCCGCCCAGTGCCCGCAGGATGTCGGCCAGGCCGATGTCACGCGAGCCGAAGGTCACGCTGAGGAACGCCGTCGCGGCGAGCAGGACGCAGAGCGCGGCGAGCCCGAGTCCGAGGACCGGGGCCCGTCGTAGGGAAAGCGTGCTGGGCATCGGAGGGGATCAGTCGCCGAGGTTCTCGTCAGCGACCTTGATCGCTTCGGTGAGCTTGTCCACCTCGGTGGCGAAGTCGCCGAACGTGTGCAACCAGTACGCCGGCCAGGCCGCCACCGCACCGGCCTTGGCCGCCTTGATCTTGAACCAGGTGGGCTGCTTCTCCCCCCACTCGGCGTTGACCGTGGGCGTGAAGGACCTGCCGTCCCACAGGATCAGGTCCGGCTGGTACTTGTCGGCGTTCTCCCAGCTGAGGTTCTCCCAGTACGGGAAGCCCGGGTCCGGCTTGGCGGGATTGACCACCTTCAGGCCCCAGCGCTGGAAGTCCAGCAGTTCGGGCGCGTACTCGGGGTTGGCGACGTACACCTTGTCGTCGGCGGGCGACATGCCGAGGGCCGTCAGCCCGGGTTTGTCCGCGACCGCCGCCTTGAACTTCTCGACGGACTCCTCGAAACGCTTCTTGTTCGCGGCGATCTCGGGAGCGTCCACCTTGGCGCCCAGGCTCTTGGCGAGGCTCTCGTACCCCTCGGCCAGGTCCTCGATGGACTTGCCCTGGGCGACGCCCACCACCGGGGCCAGTTCGGCGAGCTTCTTGCTCTTCTCGTCGACCCCTTCCTCCAGGCCGCTGTGCGCCTTCTCCGCCGGCCACCAGTCCGCGACGATCAGGTCCGGCCGCAGCGAGGCCGCCTTCTCCACGTCGATCTTCCCCCACTCCTGGCCGAGGATCTCGATCCCGGACAGGTCGAGGTTCTTCAGGTTGGCGTCGGTCTTGATCGACTCGTCGGCGTAGACGCCGACCGGCTTGATGCCGAACGACATCAGCGCGGCCGCCTCACCGGCGTGCGCGATGATCCGGGTGGGGATCTTGTCGGCCTTGACCGTCTCGCCGGAGCCGTCGGTGAACGACCACGGGCCGGACGACGAGGGCTGGGTGCCCGCCGAGGGCTGGCTGGCCGGGGAGTTCTGTGCACCGCAAGCGGTGAGCGCAAGGCCCAACGCCGCCACGGCGAGAACCCGACGCGACGTGCGCATGCGGTGTTCCTATCTCGCAAAGGGATACTTTGCCATAAAGTTAGGTTAGCCTACCCAAAATGGCAACCCCGGATCTTCGATGGCCGCGCGCGATCCCCCGAAACAGCCGTGCGACGATCACCGGTGTGACGTGGGCCGGGAACGACGAGCGAGGCGCGGGAAGCGGGGCGGCCAAGGGCTTGCCGCCTCTCCGGCGGACGTGATTCACTGACGTCACCCTCGAAACTGTAAGCAAACTTTCCAAAGAACGGCGTCCTGTGACCACCGCGCGCTTCTCCGGTCTGACGGCGCGCCGCGGCCCGCTGACGACGGGCCAGGCCAACATGGTCCGCTGCATGCTCACCGACCCGCCGGAACACATGAACTACCGCGTCGTGCGGGCCGTCCAGCCGGGCACGACGCTCGCCGCGATCACCGAGGCCGTGATCCGGCTGGTGACCCGGCACGAGTCCCTGCGCACCCTCTTCCACGACGACCTGCAACGGGTCCTGGGCGCCGGAGACGTGGCCGTCGAGGTCCACGACACCGGCGAGCCCCCCTCCAGAGCGGCCGGACCGGACGGCGCCCCGCTGAGCGTCGGCGGCGCGAAGACCGGGGAGGCCGAGACACCCGACACCGACCTCGCCGAGGAGGTCGCGCGGCGGCTGCACGCGACGCGCTTCGCGCTGGACACCGAGATCCCCCTCCGGGTCGCCGTGATCACCTCGGGCGGCGTGCCGCGACAGGTCGTCCTGGTGACCACGCACAGCGCCATGGACGCGGCCGGGCTGGCCGTACTGCTCGCCGAGTGGGACGAACTCCTGCTCGGCAAGCCGCTCGCGCCGGTGACCGCGCCGCAGCCGCTCGACGTCGCGGCGGCCGAGCACACCCCGGCCGGCCTGCGGCGCTCCGAGGCGGCGCTGCGCTACTGGGAGGGCCACCTGCGCAGGGTGCCCCGGTCCACGCTGACGGTCGCGGTGGACGGCGAGACGGACTGGCTGCTCCCCCGGCTGCGCGTGCGCTCGGTCCCGGCGGCCAGGGCGCTGGGGCGCATCTCCGCGCGTACCGGGGCGAGCCCGTCGGCGGCGGTGCTCGCGGCCCTGGCGGTGCTCGCCGGGGTGCGGGCCCGCCTGCGCACGGTCGTCGTGCTGTCCATCTCGGCGAACCGGTTCCGGCCCGAGCTGCGCGAGTACGTCGGGCCGCTCGCCCAGGACGCGCTGATCCCGGTGGAGGTCGGCGGGGACGGCTTCGACGCCGTGCTGCGCGGCGCGCGCTCGGCGACGATGGCCGCCTACCAGAACAGCCGGTTCGACGCGGACGCCCTCATCCGGGTCATGGAGGACGTCCAGCGGGAGCGCGGCCTCTTCTTCGCCCGGGACATCGTGTTCAACGACATGAGCGTCCCCGGCCGGGGCCCGCGGGTCAGCCGTACCGGCGAGGACGTCCACTCGGTCTGGCTTCCGCCGGCCACCCTGCCCACCCGCACCTCGCTGTGGGTCCACCGGCTGCACGGCGAGCTCGACGTCACCCTGTGGGCCGACCCGCGCTGCCTGCCCCGCGACGACACGTCGGCCCTCGGCGAGGGGATCGCCCGGCTGCTCATCGAGGCGGGCGACCGGGACGTGCCGCTGGCCGGGCTGGGCGCCCTCACCGGCGTCGTCCCGGTTCCCCGCGACGACGGCTGGCTGCCGATCGACGGCTGCTGGGTCCACCTCCCCGAGGTCGAACGCCTGACGGCGGACGCGCTCGCGCGGCTGGGCGGCGGTGAGGCGGCCGTCGTCACCGAGGCCGACGGGCGGCTCGGGCATCGGCTGGTGTGCTTCACCTCGGCCGAGACCACCCCGCGGGCGCTGCACTCCGCCTGCATGAGCCTGCTGTTCGGCCGCATGTCGGCCATGGCCCCGCACCACTACGTCGTCTGCGCGACCGCCCCGCCCCCGGGCGCCTCCTGGCAGGATCTGCCGAGAGTCGCCGAGGGCTCCGGACGTTGACCCACCTACCGGTCTCGGTCCCGATCCGGAGGTGAGGGGGCCGTCAGGACCAGGGGTCGAAGGGGATGCCGGCGGGCTTGGCACGCGAGAGGAGGTCCTCGAACCTGCCATTGCTGATCTTGATGGTCGCGGCGCCGAAGTTCGCGTTCATCAGCCTGTCGCGCAGCGAGGTGCTGGGCCAGCCGTTCCAGTCCACGAGCGGAGGGTAGCGCCAGTTGTGGTAGTGGTTCTCCGGCGGCTCGTCGTTGCCGTTGGCGAGCCGGATGAAGTGCGTGGACGCCCCGTCCTTGTGGTAGACGACCTTGGGGTGCGACCCGTCGAAGCGCACCTGCGAGCGCGGGTAGGTCACGACGTTGCTGTGTTGCGTGGTCGAGAGGTGTTCCACCTGGTTGGACGCCTGGTTGACCCAGGAGATGACGTGTTCCCAGTCGTGACGGTGGCCGCCGAGGCTGACGCCGGGCAGCGCCTGGTCCTTCTCGAAGTAGCTGGCGTACACGATGGCGCACCAGCCGTTGTTGCACTTGGCGCGGGCGTAGGTCTGGGAGTTGTCCAGGTCCGACTGGTCACGGCAGTTGCCGTTGACCGCGCCGGTCGGGTTCAGCCCCGGGGCGAGCGTCCCGTCCGGCCCGATGGCGGGGGTGGCGTAGCAGCCGTCGCCGTCGTAGTCGTAGGCCGGTGAGAAGGAGGACTCATACCCACCGGCCGACTGGGGCAGGTTGCGCGGCGGATCGGCGTAGGCCGCCGACGCGGGGATCACGACCCCCAGAACGGTGGCGCCGAGCACGATCCCGAGCCGGGAGCGCCCTCGGGTGAGGAACGTGCGGGAGGACGCGCTCCCCTGTGACACGGTTGCCGACTTCGATGCCTTCGCGGTGGACGTGAATGACGACAGCTTTCGCATTCTTCCGCTTTCTCGAAGAACTGCTCGATGATCTGACAGGACCTGACAGCGCGTCGGTGTGGTAGGGCACCGGCGACGTTTTCCACGCCGATGTGAGCACATCTCGCACTTTTCCGGCACTACGGAATCATGGAACCGACGCTTGATCAAGTTCCTTGAACCAGATGACGCCGGCGTGTATCGGCGACGGTCGAAAGGTGAATCACGCGCGAAGGCTTACGAATCGCCTGCTGGCGAAGCGGGGGCGACGGGGGTCGGAAGCCACCGCGTTCACCGTGACCTCCCGGACTCCGGGCTCGCCGGGCGGGCATGGAATGTTGACTCCCGGCCATGACAGGGCCCGCCGAACGCGCCGGTCGCCCTAGAAGCGCAGCAGGTGGCCGGTCAGGTCGTACAGGCGGCGGGCGGCGGCCGGGTCGAGCGAGGGCAGGGACGGATCGAGCGGGCGGCGGCGATCGTAGGCGAGCAGCCCGCCCTCGCCCGGCGGGTCGTCCATCAGCCCGACGATCGGCGCGATGGCCTTCTCGACCGGCTGGGCGGCGAACCTGGCCAGCAGCTTGATGACGGCCTTGGCGGGCTGCTTGAGGGTGTCGGTGCCGCTGTCGGTGAAGCCGGGGTGGTGCAGCAGGTAGCGGGTGCGGGCGTCCGGGTGGTTGGCGGCGTACGCGACACCCAGCAGGTCGGTGGCGCGCCCGCCCTGCAGCATGGCCTTGATGCCGCCGTAGCCCCGCCGGAGCGACAGGTCGTCCCAGTGGAGGCGGCCCTTGGTGACGCCGACGCCGCAGACGTTCACGATCATCGGGTTCTCACCGCGCTCCAGCAGGCCGGTCAGGCCGTAGGCGAGCAGGAAGCGGCTGACGTAGTAGAGGGCGAAGGTGGCCTCGTAGCCGTCGGGGGTCTCCACCCGCTGCGGGAAGTGGCGGATCGCGGTGGACACCAGGCCGTCCAGCGCGTCGTGCCGCGCCCTGATCTCCTTGATCACTCGTACGTTCTCCGCCACCGACGTCAGATCGGCCCGCAGGAACGCGGCCCGCTCCGCGGCGCCCAGCCCGGCGGCCTCGTCGAGGAGGCGCCGCCCCTTGGCCGGGTCGCTGCCCACGACCGTCACCCGGTCGCCCCGGCTCAAAAAGCGCAGGGCGAGCCCCCGGCCCATGCCGTTCGTGCCGCCCGCCACGACATACGTCCGCATCTTTCACCTCATAAGTCATCGAACGCTGACTTATCGGAACCTAGCACAGCGTCCGCGTAGAATGTCAACGATCGATGACCAAGCGAGGGAGCCCGCGGTGCCGAAGAGGGACAGGGAGGCCACCCGGGCGCGCCTGCTGGAAGCCGCCAGGCTGCGCTTCGCCCGCGAGGGGTACGACGCCACCAGCGTCCGCGACATCGCCAGGGACTCCGGCGTCGACGCCACCCTCATCTTCCGCTACTTCGGCTCCAAGAAGCAGCTCTTCGACGAGGCCAGCGCCACCGACCTCCCCGCCGGCCTGCTCGAAGGCCCCCAGGAGGAGCTGGTCGCCCGCATGGTGCGCACGGTCGTCGACCACGACTGGACGAAGTACGGCGGCGAGCACCCCCTGGTCGCCATGCTGCGCTCCTCGGCCCACGAGGACGCCCGCCGGCGCATCCGCGAGGAGGTCTGCGCCACCTACGTCAACGCCCTGCGGGACCTGGCCGAGGGCGAGGACGCCGAGCTGCGGGCCGAGCTGCTCAGCGCCTGGATGGTGGGCATCGGCATCCTGCGCTCGGTCGTCGGCACCCCCGCCCTGGCCGAGGCGCGGGCCGCCGACCTGGCCCCGCACGTCGCGGCCGTCGCCACGGACCTGCTGGGCCGCCCGATGTCGGGAACCGCGGACCGAGAGGGCGGGTCCAGCCGGACTTGACGGCCCACCGGCCGGGGTTCCTCACGGCCGCGCGCGGATGACAAGGCTGCGATCATGCGTGAAGATCTGCTGAGCTGTCGCGCGTTCACCACGGCGGCCCGTCATCAGGGACCGTACGGTTTTCGGCTCTGGCCCACTTTCGGTGGTGACGGAGCGCTCCACCGACGCAACCCCACCTGTCTTCTGCCTGACCGGTGGAGTCGCGCCGGTGTGTCGGTGAGAGGTGTGGGGGTGGCGTTCGAGCGGGGTCAGCGGGTGCGGGCGGGCAGCCGGCCGGCGATGAGCGGAATGACGATCGCCGCGGCGACCAGGTGGGTGAGCATGAGGATCGCCTTGGTCGAGGGCGCCGCCGGGATGAGCAGGTCGGGCACGACCGACAGCACGGTGAGCGCGACGGTGACCGTCACGAACGTGCGCCTGGGGGTCGCGGCCCAGCGTCGCAGCGCCACTGCGAGCACGATTCCGATCACGGCGCACACCAGTGTCATCTGAAGGTCGCTTCGCCGGTCCGGCGCGGTCATCGGGCCAGCAGCTGGTCCAGGCGTGCCATCGAGTCGTGAACGCCGTGCTCCATGCCGCTTTCGATCATCGCGTCACGGCTGTCCACCGAGCCGAACACCGCGTGGGTGTGCACGCGGGTGCGTCCGCCGAGGTCCTCGAAGGTCAGCGTCTCCAGGCTGACGTCGTGGGGCCAGCCGTCGTACTGGAAGGTCTGCACGATCCGCTCGCCCGCCACGACGGTGTGGAACACGCCACGGAAGCGGTGTTCACCGCTCTGGTCACGGTGGATGTAGCTGTAGCGGCCACCCGGGGTCGCCTCGTACTCGATCAGGGTCAGGGTCGTTCCGGAGGGCCCCAGCCACTGCGGGACGAGCTCGGGGTCGGTCCAGACACGGAACACCAGGGCCGGGGGCGCGTCGAACTCCCGCACGATGTCGATGAACGGCGTGCCGGGCTGGGCGGTGATCGTCGTCTCGTTCACTTGTCCTGCTCCTTCATGTTCTCCAGGACCGCGTCCATGCGGCGGTGGCGCTGCTCGGCGAGCAGCCGGTAGGTGTCGATCCAGCCGGTCAGCTCCTCCAGGGCGGCCGCGTTCAGGTGGCACGGCCGGCGTTGGGCATCGCGGCTGCGGGTGATCAGCCCGGCCGTCTCCAGTACGTGGATGTGGCGCGAGACGGCCTGCTTGGTGATGGAGAAGGGTTCGGCCAGCTCGTTCACGGTCGCCTCGCCACGCGACAGCCGGGCGATCATCGCGCGCCGGACGGGATCGCCCAGTGCGGTGAACGCGCGGTCCAGCCGCTCATCCAGATCGTCAACATCCATGTTGTACAACCACTTCCTTTATCAACCAATATGTTGAATATAGGACGAGGGGTGCCGGCCGGTCAACCCCCGGGGCGTGCTCAGCCGGCATGGGCGCCGATCCCGCTGTCCGCCAGCGCCCTCACCGAGATCAGCTACTCAGGGTGAGCTCGGCGAGAGGGTCCTGGAACCGCTTCTCGTTATCGCGGTCTCGCAACGGACCCCGCACAGAGATGAACGCTCGTCGACGATCTGGTCTGCCGAGAACCCGATCACCAACGAGCGGCTGCGGGGTTCACCGTGCCGCGCGCGCCGGCGGCCAGGCCGATGGCGGAGGTGGCACGCCGTTCGGCCGTACGGCGACGGCGACCCGGCGACCACGAAGGCCCGGACATCAAAGGCTCGGCCACGGAGAACCTGGACACGGGGGGCCCGGATGCGGAAGGCCCGGACACGACCGACGCTCTCGGCCTCTCGGGCCGCCGATGACGGCCGCCGGAGCTCGGGCGTTCCCGCCGACCGCGCGACGTCCCGGTTTGTGGAAACCCACCGGACCCGATTAGGCTCCCCTTAATTAGGACAGGCTAACCTATCGCAGGCGAGCTCTCCGTCCCCGCTTCGCTCGTCCAGAGCCGCCACGAACTCGTCCAGAGCCGCCACGAAAGAGCCTCCCATGCCCCCCGCACCCCGTACAGGCCGGCTCCGGGTCTGCCTGGGTCCGCCGGTCGTCGCGTACGCGCCGGGCCTCGCCCCGGGCACCGCCAAGGCGCGAGCATGACCGGGACGCGCACGACCGATCCGGCCATGACCGGGGCGGGCGTTCTGCGCAGGGCCATGCGGCGCAACGCCGCGCGCCTGGGCGCGGGAACCCTGCTGATCAGCCTGCACCAGGTGTGCGAGGCGAGCGTGCCGATCCTCATCGGCGTGATCGTCGACCGCGCGACCGGTCCGGGCGACACCGGGGCGCTGCTGTGGTGGCTGGCCGCGCTGGCCGCGCTGTTCACCGCCCTGAGCCTGGCCTACCGCCACGGCGCGCGGACCCTCATGCGCGCCATCGCCCACGAGGCCCACCTGCTGCGCCTGGAACTCGCCGCGAAGATCATCGATCCGCGCGGCCTGGACACCGGCCTGCGTACGGGCGAGCTGCTGACGATCTCCTCCAACGACGCCGACAACACCTCCGCACTCCTGGACCACCTGCCGCGCGCGATCGGGGCACTGGTCGCGGCGGGGGTGTGCGCCACGACGCTGCTGGTCATCGACATCCCCCTCGGCGTGGCCGTCCTGGTGGCCACGCCCCTGACGCTGCTGGCGCTGCACGTCGGCACGCCCTACATCACCCGCCACGTCGCCGCCCAGCAGGAACTGGCCGGTCAGGCCGCGTCCCTCGCGACCGACCTGGTCAGCGGTGTCCGGCCGCTGCGGGGCATCGGCGCCGAGGCGGCGGCCTCCCGGCGGTACGTACGGGTCAGCCGGCTCTCGCTGGCGGCCGCGCTGCGGGCCGCCCGTACCCAGGGAATCTACGCGGCCGTCTCCGGCGCGGGCGGTTCGCTGCTGGCGTGCGGGGTCGCGGTGCTCGCGGGATGGTTCGCGTTGCGCGGCCAGATCTCCGCCGGGGAGTTCCTGACGGTGATCGGGCTGGCGCAGTTCCTGATGGAACCCGTGGGCACGCTGACGCTGGTCCCCGGCTGGGTGGCCGAGGCGCGCGCCTCGGCCGACCGGGTGGCGCGCGTGGCCGGCGCGCCCGCGCTGCTGCCCGACGGCCCACCGCCCGGCGGCACCGGCGCGACGGGCTCACCGGACGAGGGGCCACCCGGTCTGGAGGTCTCCGGGCTGAGCCACGACACGCTCGCCGGAGTGGACCTGGTGGCCGGGCCGGGCGAGTTCGTCGGCGTCATGGCCCACCGCCCCGCCGACGCCGACGCGCTGGTACGGGTGCTGTCGGGGCGGGTGAGTCCCGCCGAGTACGGCGGAAGCGTACGGACCGGCGGCCGGATCCTCGTCGAACCCCACCACACCGACCTGTTCGAAGGCACCCTCGCCACCAACCTCACCGTGGGCGGCCGGCCGGAAAACCCCGAGGAGCTCGCGGCGGTCCTGAGCGCCTCGGCGGCCGACGACGTGGTCGCCGCCCACCCCGACGGCCTGGAACACCAGGTGGTGGAGCGGGGGGCGAGCCTGTCGGGCGGCCAGCGCCAGCGGGTGGCCCTGGCCAGGGCGCTGCTGGCCCGCCCGCCGATCCTGGTGCTGCACGACCCGACCACCGCCGTGGACGCGGTCACCGAACAGGGCATCGCCCGGGGCCTGCGCTCCCTGCGCCACCCCGAGGGCGACGACACCTTCACCACCGTGGTCGTGACCGTAAGCCCCGCCCTGCTCGCCGCCACCGACCGGGTGTTCGTACTCGACGGCGGCAAGGTGGTCGCCGAGGGGGCACACGCCGATCTGGGCGCCACCGACGACGACTACCGGCGGGCGGTACAGCGATGAGCACACCGCGGGAAGGGGACCTGCTTCCGGTCGCGGACGGCGCCGAGACCTGGCGCTGGCTGCGCGCCCACCTGCGCGAACGCCGCGGCACGGTGGCCGTGACGCTGCTGGTGGGCGTGCTCGGCGCGACGGCGTCGGTCATCCCCGCGTACGTGATGGGCATCCTCGTCGACCGCGTGCGCGAGCAAGCGGGCACCTCGGTGATCGTCGCGGTCGCCGTGGCCATCGCGCTGTCGGCCCTCGTCGGCGGCGCGGCCACCGGGCTGACGTCCTACCTGGTGGCCAAGCTGGGCGGCCAGATCCTGGCCGCCCTTCGCGAGCGTACGGTCGCCAGGGCCCTCACGCTCCCGCTCACCCGGCTGGAACGCGCGGGCAAGGGCGACCTGCTGTCGCGCGTCAGCGCGGACGCCGCCGAGGTCACCAGGGCCGTCTCCGACGTCGTCCCCGCCGTGATCGCCTCGGTCCTGCTCGGCACGCTGAGCCTGGCCGCGATGGTCGGCCTCGACTGGCGGCTCGGCCTGGCCGGCGCCGTCTCGGTGCCGCTGTACGCGCTGGCGCTGCGCTGGTACCTCCCCCGCGCCGCCCCCCACTACGCGAGAGAGCGCGTCGCGGTCGCGCGCTCGTCGCAGCGGCTGGTGGAGAGCATGCAGGGGGTGCGCACGGTCCACGCCTACCGCCTGGAGGCAAGCCACCTGCGCGCCATCGAGACCGCCTCGCACGAGTCGAAAGAGGTGTCGGTGGGGGTGCTGGACCTGTTCACCCGGTTCGTGGGCCGGGTCAACAGGGCCGAGTTCTGCGGCCTGACCACCATCCTGGTCGCCGGTTTCCTGCTGGTGCGCGCGGACGCCGTCACCGTCGGCGAGGCCGCCGCCGCGGCCGTGTTGTTCCACCGGCTGTTCAACCCGATCGGCCTGTTGCTGTTCGTCTTCGACGAGGTGCAGGCGGCCGGGGCGAGCCTGGCCAGGCTGGTCGGCGTCGCCCACCTGGAGCCCGAACCGGAACCCGAACCCGAACCGGAGGCCGGGCCGGAGTCCGAGGGGGGACCGGCGCCGGCCGACGCCTCGCTCGACCTGACCGACGTGCGCTTCAGCTACGACGGCTCCACCGAGGTCCTGCACGGCGTCACCCTGCGCGTCCCCGCCGGGACCCGGGTGGCCCTGGTCGGCTCGACGGGCGCGGGCAAGTCGACCCTGGCCGCCGTCGCGGCCGGGTCGCTGAACCCGACCGGCGGCGGCGTGCTGATCGGCGGGGTCGCCCCCTCGTCGCTGAGCACGGCGAGGCTGCGCGGACACGTCGCGATCATCACGCAGGAGACCCACGTCTTCGCCGGGCCTCTCGTCGAGGACCTGCGCCTGGCCCGCCCCGGCGCGACGGCCGAGCAGGTCGCCTCGGCACTGGAGACGGTCGGGGCACTGTCGTGGGCGCTGGCGTTGCCCGAGGGCCTCGACACGGTGGTCGGCGAGGGCGGCCACGAGGTGTCACCCGCCCAGGCCCAGCAGCTCGCCCTGGCCCGCCTGGTACTGGCCGACCCGGCCGTCGCCGTACTGGACGAGGCCACCGCGGAGGCGGGCAGCATGGGCGCGCGCGTGCTGGAGGACTCGGCCGCCGCGGCCACCCTCGGCAGGACCACCCTGGTCGTGGCGCACCGGCTGACCCAGGCCGTCTCCGCCGATCGTGTCGTCGTCCTGGAGCACGGGCGGATCGTCGAGGAGGGGCCCCACGACCGGCTGATCGCCGCCGGGGGCCGGTACGCCCGCCTCTGGGAGGCGTGGGAGTCGCGCTAGAGGACCGAACCCGGGGTTCCACCCGGCAGGGGGAAATCCCGGCCGGATCTCGCTGACCTGCGGGATCCGGGTGTGCGGGCATGAGGTTCACGCCCCCGGCCGCGACGGCCGGAAACATGATCGCTGTTTCGGTCTTCTCGGCGGGCTACCCGGCTGACAGGATGTCGTGTGTGACCCCTACGGCGTCGGCGCTGCGCGTGCCACGAGCCGTCGTCTTCGCGACGATGTGCCTCGTGGTCTCCGCGGGCGGCCACGCCCTGGCCGGGGGCGGCCTGATCCCGCCGCACCTGGCCGTCCTGGGCGCGCTGATCGCTTTTTGCGTGGCGTACGCGCTGAACGGGCGCGAACGCGGGGTGGAGGTCGTGCTGGGCGCGACCACCGGCGCGCAGATCCTGCTGCACGAGCTGTTCGGCCGCGCCGCGCCCGCCTCGCACGCGATGTCGTCCGTTGAGCACGGCCATTCCGGGCTGGGCATGACGGTGGTCCATCTGGTGGTGGCGCTGGGCACCGGGTGGTGGCTGCACCGGGGTGAGAGCGCGGTGTGGCTGATGATCCGCCTGTACGGCGGGCCGAGGCCGCTGATCCGGTTGCTGTTCGCCGTCCCCGCCGAGGTGGCCTCGCCGGTGTGGCGGGCCGTCCCTGCCGCCGAGGTGCGGCCGTACGGCGGCTGGGAGATCCTGCCGGTGTTGCGGCGGCGTGGCCCGCCCGCGCCGCGACACGCCGGCTGAGGGACCCGAAGGAAGGGTCCGGCGGCGGCGTGCCCCCGTGACCACGACGCCCTCCTGCTGAGCCTGCTGAGCGGAGGCGTCCCTTCCGTTCTCGCCGGTCCGCGCCGAGGGCACGGCGAAAGGTCCCCTTCTGGAGCCCACGATGGCGCCCCCGCCACGACCTGTCCGCACGACCGCCGGTACCACGCCGTACCGCGTCCTGTCCGCCCCGCCCGTCCTGTCCGCCGTGCTCGTGGTGACCGGCGGCCCTGTCCGCGCGGCCGACGACCGGAGGGCCCCCATCGCGCTCGCCGCGTCCACGCTGATCGGCGCGGACACCCGGCCGCCGACCTCCCGCCAGGGGCTCCCCGGCGGCACGGAATGATCCGCCGCCCATGCCAGCACCCCTGACGCTCCGCCTGGCCCGCGCCGCGGCCTTCGCCGTGGTGTGCCTGGGACTCGGCGTGCTCGCCCACCTCCTGGGCGGGGGCGTCGTCTCCGCGCCGGCGGCGGCGTCCGCCCTGGCACTGGCGTTCCTGATGGCGCTGCCCGCGACCGGCGGCGAACGCGGCCTGGCGACGATCTGGCCGTTGCTGGCGGCCACACAGGTGGCGCTGCACCTGCTCTTCTCCACCGTTCACCTCATCGCGCCGCTGGCCGAGGCCGGCGGGCACCCGCACCCGGGTTCCGGGCTCGTCCCCGGCCTGGGCATGGTGGTGGCGCACGGCTGGGCCGGAGCGCTGGCCGCGCTGTGGCTGGCGCGCGGCGAGGCCGCGCTGTGGGCGGTGCTGCGCCGCCTCGCCGTCCGGCTGCGCCGCCTGCTGAGGATCCGGTGCCAACCATCCCAACCCGCCCGCCCCTGGCTCACGAGCTCCCCCGCCCCTCCGCTGTTGCGATCCGCGCTGTTGCGGTACGCGCTCAACGGGCGGGCCCCGCCGCCGACCTGCGGCTGAGCCGCTCTCCCTCCACGGGCTGACCTTCGAAGGCGGTCCCGTCTCCTCACCATGCCCTCCCGGGCGGACCCGGTCCGCCCGGCCGCCGCCGTGCCCCCACCCCCCGACCGGAGTACGCCCATGCCCCTCCCCCCTCCCCTCCCTCTTCCCGGCTCTCCGGCGAGCGCCGCCGGCCTGCGCCTGTCCGCCGTGAGCTGCCGGCACGGCGGGCTCCTCGCGGTGGACGCCGTCGACCTGACACTCGCCCCCGGCGAGCATCTGGCCATCACCGGCACCAACGGCTCGGGCAAGAGCACGCTGCTGCGCGCGCTGCTCGGGCTGCACCGCGAGGTCTCCGGTGTGATCGAGGTCGCCGGACGGCGGGCGCGCACACCGGCCGACTGGGCCCGCCGCCGCGCCGAGGTCGCCTGGATCCCGCAGCGGCAAGCGGCCGGACGCTTCCCGCTGCTGGTCCGCGAACTGCTGGCCAGCGGCGGCCACGCCGGGCGGGCGTTCGCCTCGGCCGAGGACCTGGGGGTGGGCGCCCTGCTGGAGCGCCCGCTGGCCACCTTGTCGGGGGGGCAGTTGCAGCGCGCCTACCTGGCGCGGGCGCTGGGGCAGGTCGCGGCCGGGGCGGGGCTGGTGCTGGCCGACGAGCCGACCGCGGCCCTGGACTTCGCCGGTCAGGAACAGGTCGCCGGCGTGCTGGCCGCACTGCCGGTCAGCGTGGTGGTGGTCACCCACGACCGGGTGGTCGCCCAGGCGTGCGAGCGGGTGGCCGAGATGGCCGCCGGGCGGCTGCGGGAGGTCCGGTGACCTCGATCTGGACGCTGCTGGAGATCCCCTCGGTCCGGCTGGCCCTGCTGGCGCTGCTGCTCGGCTCGGTGGCGCTGCCGATCGTCGGGGTGTTCATCGTGGGACTGGACATCATGCCGGTCCGTTTCGCGATGATGCACGTCGCGCTGCTGGGCATCGCGATCGGCCTGCTGACCGGCCTGGATCCGCTGCTGTGCGCACTGGTGCTGTGCGCGCTGACCGGCGGCGCGCTCACCCCGCTGGCCCGCAGCGGCGCGGGGTTGTCAGGGGCGATGGGCCTGCTGATGACACTGGCCATCGCGGCGGCGCTGCTGGTGCTGTCGATCTCCGGGGTGAACGCCAACGGGGCGTTCGAGCTGCTGTGGGGGTCGATCCTGGCGACCCGCCCGGGGGACGTGGCCGCGCTCGCCGTCTTGGCCGCGCTCGTCCCGGTGCTGTACGCCCTACGCAGAAAGGACCTGGCCCTGCTGCTGCACGACCGTGAGCTGGCCCTCTGCTCGGGGGTGGCCGTGCAGCGGCTCACGTTCGTCCTGCTGGTGGTGATCGCGGTGGCGATCGCCTCGGCCATCCGGCTGACCGGGGCGCTGCTGGTCGACGCGCTCACCCTGCTGCCCGCCCTGGCCGCGCGGCGGGTCGGCCGGTCGCTGTCGGCGATGGTCGGCTGGTCGGTCGCCTTCGGGCTCGCCTTCACCCTGGGCGGCTTCCTGCTCGCCCTGCTTCTCGACCTGCCGCCCGGCCCGGTGCTGGTGCTGGTCGGCGGGCTGTGCACCGTCCTTCTCTACTCGATCCCGGAAAGGATCCTCACGAAATGATCATTTTGCGCCGATTCCGTCTCGCCGCCCTGGCCGCCGTCGCCGCGCTGGCCGTGGCCGCCTGTGGGAGCGCCCGGCCTCAGCAGGCCGCCCCCGCTTCCGCCGGGGGCGGCCTGAAGGTGGTCGCCGCCTCCACCTGGGAGGCGGGGTTCGCCAAGGCCGCGGGCGCGACCGACATCGCGGTGATCGTCCCGCCCGGCGTGCACCACGCCGCCGACTACGACCCCAAGCCCTCGGACCTGGCCACGGTGGCCCAGGCCGACGTGGTGCTGTACGCCGCCTTCGAAGGCTTCGCCGGAAAGCTCAAGGAGGCCGCCGGGTCCGGCGCCAAGCTGATCGAGGTCTCCCTGGACAACGCCCCCGACAAGGTCAAGGCCGAGGTGCGGCGCCTGGGCGGCGAGTTCGGCACCGCCCAGGCCGCCCAGGCGTGGACCTCGGCCTTCGACGCCGAGTACGCCGCGCTGAAGGAGAAGGTCACCGCCGCCACCGGGGGCACCGCGCCGGTGATCGTCTCGCAGGCGTTCGTGGCCTGGGCCGCCGATCTGGCCGGCACCCGGCCCGCCGGGGTGTTCGGCCCGCAGCCGCCCACCGCCGGGCAGATCTCCGAACTGGCCGCCAAGCGGCCCCGGCTGGTGCTCGACAACTCCGCCATGCCCGGCGGGGACGCGCTGTCCGGCGTGCGGGCCAAGCGCGTGGTCATCGACAACTTCCCCGGCCGGGAGCTGGATCTGATCGCCGTGTACCGGGCGGGCGCCGACGCGCTGACCGCGGCGCTCAGCAGCTGAAGGGAGCGATCACTCCGGTGAGGATCGCCAGGCCCACGGCCAGGAAGAAGTCACCCCACACCAGTTCGTGGCGGGTGGCCACATCGCGTTCGAGGTCGTGGCACCCGTCCAGGAGGCGGCCGTCGCGCAGGTGCGCGGTGACCAGTTCGCGCAGCACGGCGACGGCGCGCTGCCGCAGCCGGGCCGCCGCCCTCGGGCAGGTGGCGAGGGCTCGCGCGGCCAGCTTGAGGGCGGCCACGGCCTCGATCGCGGCCGCCGAGGTGTCGGGGGGACCGCCGGGACGTGCCGGGGGGACGGCGGGCGAGGCCGCCGCGAACCGGCCGGCCACCCGGGGATGGCCCAGCAGCTCACGCCGGGCCGCCTCGTCGCCGGCGTCGGCGACCGCGAGCGACAGCCACGCCACCGTACGGCTCCAGCCGGGCGCCGGATCGTGATGGGGCGCCCAGGTGCCGTCGGGTCGTGCCCGCCAGGCCGGGCGCGGTTCCGGCTCCCCGAGCGTCAGCCCGAGGTGCAGTGCGAGCTGGTCGCGGGCGGCGGCGATCCCGCCGGGCCCTCGCAGGCGCAGGAGCTGCGCCAGGCCGGGCAGGGCGTCGACCCGGGCCACCTCGCGGGGGCCGCCGAACGCGTCGCCCCAGGGCACCAGCCCGAGCCCGGGGTCGTAGGCCTCCAGGCAGGCTCGGGCCGCGCGGTCGCGAAGCGCCGTCGCGGCATCGTCCCCGCACATCACGCCGAACGCGGTGCCGTACCACAGGATCAGGCCCCGGGTCGCGGTGTCGGCCTCGGCCCAGGGGGCGAGCAGCGCGGTGCGGCCGGTCGCGGCGGCCCGGTCGGCGGGCGCACCGCTCACGATCGCCCGCAGCCACAGCAGGCCCGCCCAGAAACCGCCGGTCCATGACCCGCGGGCGGTGGTCGTCCAGCGGCCGGAGCCGGGATCGGCGTGCAGCGGCCACCGCCCGGCCACTTCGGCCTCGGTGGCCCCCGCCCGGGCGAGGAGCTCCGCCAGCGCCGTCTGAGCCCAGGTCATCGGCGCGCTCCGGCCCGGAACCGCAGTGGCGCCGCGACGGCGGCGGCGACCGCGAACTCGGCGGCCACCAGCCCCCAGCCGGGCCCGTACCCCGCGGTCTCGACGAGGACGGCGAACAGGGGTGGCCCGGCGGCGAATCCGGCGAAGAAGCCCGCCGAGACGAGCGCGGAGTCGCGACCGGCGCCGCGAGGGTCGGCGCGCCTGATCACGGCGACCATCGTGACCGCGTTGCCCGCGACGGCGAAGGCGCCGACGGCCGCCGCCCCCGCCCAGACCAGGAAGGGGGCCGACGAGGCCGCCGCGAGCAGCAGGGCGGCCCCGCACGCTCCGGCCGCGAGGGGGGCCAGCAGCGCTTCGGCCCGGCCCGGACGGCCGGCCCGCCGCGACCAGCCGACCCGGCCCGCCACGCCGGTGACGCCCAGCGTGGCGACCAGCCACGCCGCCACGACCGGCCCCAGTCCCAGCCGCTCGGCCCCGAAGAGCGCGAGGTAGGTGTTCACCGCGGCGATCCCGCACCCCAGCAGGAAGGAGAACAGCGCCAGCCGGCCGACGCGGGCGCGCGGCGCGTCCCGGGACGGCGGAGCCTGCGCGGGGCCGGGGTCGGGCGGCAGCGCGCGAAGGGCCCAGCAGGCGATGAGGACGGCGAGCGCGGCGGCCGTCCACACCGAGCCGCGCCATCCCGTCCAGGCGGCGAGCGCCGCCAGCGGCAGCCCCGCCGCGAAGGCGCCGAACTGCACCCCGGACTGCTTCCAGCCGGTGACCGCGCCGCGACCGGCCGGTTCGACCACCGCCACGATGATCTTGTTGGTGGCGGGGTTGGCCAGCGCCTGCGGCAGCCCGCCCAGGGCCACCGCCGCCAGCAGGACGAACGTGTTCGCGGCGGCGCCGATCAGGGCCAGCGCCACCGCGGCCAGCAGCAGCAGGGCGACCAGGCAGCGGCGGGCGCCCAGCCGGTCCACCCAGCGACCGGCGGTGAGCGAGAGCAGCGCGGCGACCCCGAACCCGGCGGTCGTGGTCAGGCCGATCGCCGTACGGGAGATGCCCGCCTCGGCGACCAGGCGCGGGCCGAGCGCGCCGATCAGGAAGAGCTGAAGCATCGACACGCCCATGGCCGCGGTGAGCAGGACGGTCACCCGCCGTTGCCCGGCCGTGCCGCGTCCTGGCCGTCCGCGGCTTTCTGGTCTTTTCAGCCGCATCGCGGCCTCCTTCCCCTCGCGGAGTCCTCGCGACGACCGCGCTCCAGACAGTCGCCCGCCGACCCGCCGGGGTTCCCGTGAGGACGGAGGCGATGGCGCGGCCCGTGCGAGAGGCCCGAGGCCCGCCTCCCCCGGCGTCCACGGCCGCCCCGCGCCGGGAGGTCAAGCGGCCCGGTGAGATCGGTCAGCTCCTGCCCCGGCGTCCACGCCCCGCGCCCCTGTCTCCTCCACCAGCCCGTCAGGGGCCACCCATCTCCAGACCGTGTATCCGTTCTGCACCGCGACCCAAGGAACGATCATCATGAGTTCTGTCACGCGCGATCACCGCGCATCCGACCATGACACCGGCGCCTGCTCCGACGAGCGGCTGACGGTGCTCGCACTGGCCGCGCGCGCAGGAGCGCCCGCGGACGTCGAGGCCTTCACCCGCGCGGTCTACCCCGACGTGCGCAGGTTCGTCGCCTACCTGGCCGGGACCCCGTCGGCCGAGGACCTGACCCAGGAGACGTTCGTCCGCGTCCTGCGCAGCCTGCCCCGCTTCGCCGGCCGCTCGTCGGCCAGGACCTGGCTGCTGTCCATCGCCCGGCGGGTCGTCGTCGACCGGTTCCGGTCGGCGTCCTGCCGCCCCAGGATCGCCGATCTCGCCGACTGGCAGAGCGCCGCCGAGCGATGTCAGCCCCGCGGGCTACCGGGACGCGAGGACGGGGTGGCCCTGGCGGACCTGCTGGCCAAGGTGCCGCACGAGCGACGGGAGGCCTTCGTGCTCACCCAGGTCGTCGGCCTGCCCTACGCCGAGGCCGCCTCGCTGATCGGCTGCCCCATCGGCACGGTGCGCTCCCGGGTGGCGCGAGCCCGCACCCAGCTCATCGAGTCGCTGGAGGCCGCCGACCGGGCCGCCTGAGCGAGGCTTTCTCCCGGGCCGAGAACACCTCCGGCCCGGGAGGGCTCAGGGTGTTTCCCGGCGCCCGCCGAGCAGCAGGGCGCGCAGCGCGTCCCGGTCGGGTTTGCCCGCCGGGGTGAGCGGCACCTGCCGCACCAGCAGCAGGCGTTCGGGGTGCTTGCCCCGCTCGACGCCCCGCCGCAGCAGATGGGCCGACAGGCCGGGCAGGTCGGGGGTGTGCCCGGGGCGCGGCACCACGCAGGCCGCCAGCCGCTCCCCCATCACCTGGTCGGGCACGCCCAGGCACACCACCTCGCGTACCCCGGGATGGTCGGCCAGCGCGCGCTCCACCTCGGCCGGGCTGATGTTGGCGCCGCCGCGGATGACGACGTGTTTGAGCCTGCCCATCAGGCGCAGCCGCCCGTCGGCGTCGATCACCCCCAGGTCGCCGGTGCGGACCCAGCCGTCCCCCGTGCGGTAGCGCCGGTTCAGCTCCGGGGCGCCGACATAGCACATCGGGGTCATCGGGCCACGGGCGATGATCTCACCGAACCGCTCCCCGTCCGGGGGCGCGGCGATGCGGATCTCCGCCACCCGGGGGTCGGGCAACCCCACCACCACACCGGGGCCGCCGTCGCCCGCGCTGGCCGGGCGAAACCCGCTGTGGCAGTTCACCCCGTCGGCGGAGCCGTACAGGTTGATCACCGGGCAGCCGAACGCCGTGCCCGCCTCGGCCGCGGTGGCCGCGTCCAGCTCGGCGCCGCCCAGCACCAGGGCCGTCATGGACGGCGCCGGCCCGGCGTCCGGCTGGTCGAGCATCATACGGATCATGGTCGGTACGGCGAGCACGTGGGTGGGGCGGTGCTCACGGATCGCCGCCAGCGCGGCCCGGGGAGAGAAGTGCTCCAGAAGCACCAGGGTGCCGCCGTGCCGGGCCAGGGTGACGGCGGTGCCGTTGCTGCCGAAGGCCGAGGCGAGCGGGACCAGGAACAGGCAGCGCGGCGTGCCCCCGCCGGGAAGGAGGGTGGCCATGAAGTTGCCCCGCCCGCCGGCGAGCGCGTTGTGGGAGTAGGCGACCATCTTGGGTTCCGACTCCGACCCCGAGGAGACCAGGATGCGGGCCGCGCCGTCCGGGTCGGGCCTGGCCGGGACGAAGGCGCCGCCGTCGGCCGACAGCACCTGGCCCCAGTCGACGCTGCCCGGCGGAGGCTCCTGCGGCCCGGCGGCGATCACCACCCGCAGGCCCGGCAGGTCTCCGGCGGCGGCCACCAGCTCGCGGGCGTGCGCGCTGCCCCGATACTCGACGGCGGCGACGACGGCCCGCGCGCCGGAACGGCCCAGCAGGGAGGCCGCCTCGGCCACCCCCCGCCCCGCGGGGAACGGCAGCGCCACCGCGCCGAGCGCCGCCAGGGCCAGGTCCGCCACGACCGCGTCGCGGCCGTTGGGCAGCTGGACGCCGACGACGTCGCCCTCGCACACGCCGAGCCCGCGCAGCCCGGCCGCGGCCGACCGGGCCAGGCGGTCCAGTTCGGCGTAGGTGACCTCGCCCGCCGCGTCGATCACCGCGACCCGGTCCGGGTCCGCCAGGCGGCGGGTGCGAAACAGGGCGTACAGGTCGAGGTCCGGGCAGGTGCCGTCGGCGGCCCACCGGCGTCTCAGGGTGGCGGGTACCAGGTCGTCCAGGCGCGGGGTCATGCGAACCTCCAGGGAGCGGGTACGGCCAGAGCCCCGTGCTCGTCACGGGTGAGGGCGGAGGCGAAACGCGGGTCGGCGCCCAGGGTGTCCAGGGCGGTCGTCACGGTGGTGGCCCGCAGCCCCCGGCTCCGGAGCATCGCGAGAACCTCGGCCGAGGTCATCGCGGTGCTCTGTGTGAGGTCGGCGAGCATGCCGGGGCAGGCCGCGCCCGCCTGCCCGGCGGGGCCGTCGGCGACGCTCACCCAGCCGTCCGCCGTCCGCAGGGGACGGCGAAACCCCTCCGGGGCGCGGCAGGCGCCGCCCTCGGCGGCCCGGCGCAGCGCGGGAGCGGTGAGCACCTCGGCCGCGCCGAGCAGCGAGGAGTCCACCCGCACGCCGTGGCCGCCGCGCTCACGCAGCAGGAGCCCGGCGAGCACCGCCTGGGCGCCGAGCAGGCCGCCGAGGACGTCCAGCAGGGTCATCAGCGACGGCGCGGGCGCCTCACCGGCGGGCCGTACGGCCTCGCCCACGCCGGTGCGGGCCTGGACCATGAAGTCGGTTCCCAGCGGCACGTCGGCCAGCCGCCCGGCCCAGCCGCTGGTGTAGGCGTAGACCAGGGCGGGGTTGACCGCCGACAGGTCGCCGTCGTCCAGGCCGAGGCGCTCGGCCGTGCCCGGCGCCCAGTTGTGCACGAAGACGTCCGCGCCCGCGACCAGGTCGCGCAGCGCGGCCCGGCCCGCGGCCGACTTGATGTCGATCTCCACCGCGCGTTTGCCCCGGTTGAGCGCGAGCCACCGGGCCGACAGGTCACCGCACATGGGCGGCATGCCGCGCAGCGGATCCCCGCCGGGTGGCTCGACGCGCACCACGTCGGCGCCGAGCAGTCCCAGCAAGTGGGCGGTGAGCGGCGCCTGGATCCGCCGCCCGGCCTCCAGGACCGTGAACCCGGCCAGCGGGCGGGCGGTCTCGGCCGCCGCGCCCGGCGAGGGCGGCCCGGCGACCGGGAGCAGCGGCGACAGCCGCCAGGGCGCCGCCGGGCGGGGTTCGGCCAGGCGATCGGTGAGGGAGCGCAGCGCGCACACCGAGGCGCCCGACTCCGCCGCGGCCCGCAGCACGAGCGCCCAGTCCGCCGCGCGGGCCCGCGCGGGCAGTTCCCCGGGCAGCGGGCAGCAGGCCGTGGCGTAGCGGAACTGAAAGGACCTCCACGCCGATCCGGCGAGGCGCTCGGCCACCCCCAGGAAACGCCAGAAGGCCACCCAGGCGGCCGGGTCGAGGGTCTCGACCTCAAAACACACGCCGTCGGCCGTGGTGAAGGGCGGCCCGCCCGGTGCCAGCGGCGCCGCCTCCTCGTCGGCGGCCGTGGCGGCGGCCAGATACTGGCCGACGGCGAGCAGCCCGGCCAGGTCCACCCCGGTGCGCACGGTCTCGACCGCGCAGCCGCGGGCGCGGCCGATCAGGGCGGCCAGGAGTCCCTGGACGGCCAGCACCGAGCACGCGGTCGTCAGGTAGTCGGCGGCCAGGCCGCGCGGCTCGCCGTCGCGGCGGCCGTGCACGTGGGCGACCCCGGTCGCGGCCTGCGCGGTGGCCTCATCACTCACCTCCTCGGCCGGGGCGAGGCGGGCCCAGACGATCTCGGCGGTGAGCAGGCGCGCGTCCGTACCGGCGAGTGACACGATCCCGGGGCCGTCGGAGGCGGTCGATCCGAGGTCGTCGGCGCCCAGCAGGGCCAGGTGCCGGGCGGCGACGGCGGTGAGGGCGGGTGGCCCTGCCGCCCGCAGGCCGAGGCCGTCGAGCGGGTGCTCCGCCGTGACGGTGACGGGGTGTGCCATGGCTCTCCTCTCCCGCGGGCGGTGACCGCGAGTCGTGCCTGCCGCGAACGGGAACTCCGCCGCGCGTCCACGCGACCTGTTCCACAGCAGGAAGTCGGATGAATTTTTCAATCAGTTCCCGACATGTCTGGAGTTGGAATGTCACAGCAGGCCGTCACCGCGACCGACACCGAACCGATCGGCCCGGACACCTGGGGAGCGCCCGCCTGCCCGCCGGGGGTGCTCACGCTGCGCGAGCGGGTGGCCGGATTCGTCCGCGAGCACGTCATGCCGCACGAAGCGCGACTGGACGCGGGCGGCGCCCCCGCGCGCGAACTCCTCGCCCGGCTCAGGTGCCGGGCGCGCGCCGAAGGACTCTGGGGGCTGCCGCTGCCGGTGGAGCTGGGCGGCGCGGGCCTGTCGCTGACGGAGTACGCGCACGTGGCCGAGGCCGAGGGCGCGAGCGACCACGGTCCGGGCGTGCTCGGTTCCACGGCGCTGCTGGACGTGACCACCCTGGCCGGACACGCCGAACCCGCCGTCCGCGACCTCTACCTGCCCCGGCTGGCGAGCGGGCGGCTGAGCATGTGCAACGCGATGACCGAACCGGACGCGCCCGGCTCGGAACCCGGCCTCACCACCACCCGGGCCACGCGCGAGCCCGACGGCTCCTGGACGGTTCACGGGCGCAAGTGGTTCGTCACCGGCGCCGGCGACGCGGACCTGGCCGCCGTGCTCGCCCGCACCTCCGGCGCCCCGCCCTCCACGACCGGCCTGTCCCTGCTGCTCGTGCCCACCTCCGCCCCCGGCTTCCGGGTGGTCCGCGAGCTGCCGGTCCTCGGCG
The DNA here is from genome assembly GCF_039537505.1 of Streptosporangium oxazolinicum. Lineage (NCBI taxonomy): Bacteria > Bacillati > Actinomycetota > Actinomycetes > Streptosporangiales > Streptosporangiaceae > Streptosporangium > Streptosporangium oxazolinicum. Next base: position 379,638 of record NZ_BAABAQ010000007.1, on the reverse strand, counting down.
CGGGCGGCCAGTGGGAGATCGCCCTGGACGCGGTCACCGTCCCGCCCGGCCACCTCCTCGGGCGGCCCGGACGGGGACTGCGCGTGCTCGCCGAACGGGTGCGGCTGGGCCGCCTGCTGCGCTGCCTGCGCTGGCTCGGCCAGGCCGAGCGCGCCTTCGCCCTCATGCGCGAGCGGGCCCGCTCACGGCCGACGGCCTCGGGACGGCTCGCCGACCTCCAGCTCGTCCAGGCGCTCGTCTTCGACGCCCTGCTCGCGATCAGGACCACCCGCCCGCTGGTGTTCGAGGCCGTGGCCCTGGTGGAGGCAGGGCTGGACGCCAGAATCGAGACCGGCCTGGCGAAGGTGGCCGCCGCCCGGACGCTGCAACAGGTCACCGACGCGGCCATCCAGGTCCACGGCGCGGCCGGGCTGGGCCCCGGCACCCCGCTGCCCGCGCTGTTTCGCACCGGCCGGATGGCCCGCCTGCTCGACGGCCCCGACGAACTGCACGTCAGCGCGGTGGCCCGCCGGATCCTCGGGTGAGCCTCACTCTCGCGGCCTTTGCCGGGGCACGGGCCCCGGTCCGGCCTTGTCCACCGGCTTCAGGACGACGCATCGTATCGTTGAACCTTCGGTGTAAACTTTGGCGGCATTTCCACCTGTTGACGAGGACGTACCTTCAAAATGCGGTTGCGGCCCATCGACCTGGCGCGCGAGCACGGCCTGTCCACCCAGGCGGTGCGCAACTACGAGGAGGCGGGGATCCTGCCCCCGGCCGAGCGCTCGCCGCACGGCTACCGCCACTACGCTCCGCGCCACGCGGCGGCGTTGCGGACGTTCCTGGCGTCGATCCCCGCGCACGGCCACGCGACCGCGGGGGCGATCATGCGGGCCGTGAACGGCGGCGCGGTCGAGGAGGCGCTGCGGCTGATCGACGAGAGCCACGCGCAACTGGCCGGCGACCGGCACACGCTGGAGGCCGTGGAACGGGCGCTGCGCGACCTGGCGCCGCCGCGCGAGCCGGAGCCGGGGGTGACGTTCATCGGGCCGCTGGCGCGCAGGATCGGCGTCCGGCCGGCGACGCTGCGCAAATGGGAGCGGGCCGGGCTGATCGTCCCCGGGCGCGACCCGCACACCGGCTACCGCGTCTACACCTCCGCCGACGTGCGCGACGTGCTGCTCGCCCACCAGCTGCGGCGAGGCGGGTACGGGCTGGAACGGATCGCGCGGGTGCTGGAGAGGGTACGGGCCGCGGGCGGGCCCGAGCCGCTGCAGGCGACGCTGCGGGACTGGCACGACCGGCTGACCGCGCGGGGCCTGGCCATGCTGGCGGGCGCGGCCGCGCTCGACACCTACCTCAGGACGCCGTAGCTGGGGACGCCGTAGCGCCTGACGGCGGGTTCACCGGTGGCGTGTGATGTGGTGACGGGACGCTAGCCGTGGCCGTGGCTCCCCTCGGGGACGCTGTCCGCGGACATCCCCTCTCCCGGGGCACCCGTCAGGTAGACGTGCTGGTGGCCGTTGCCGGCATCGACATTGATCTGGTCGAGTTGTGTCGCCGCGACCGACCACGCCGTGACGGCGGCGGACCGCTGGCGGACCGCCAGGTCGAGGAAGGTCTTTTGCTGGTCCTCGGGGAGTTTCCGGCCGGCCGCGTACGCGTCGACCGCGATCGCCATGGAGTCCACCGCGCTGCGGAATCCCGCACGGGCCACGTTGGTCGCGGTCGTCCCGGAGGGGGTCTCCGCGTGCCGGTCGACGGCCTGCCGCAGAACGCGCTGCCATCCCTCGACCTCGGCCGCCTCCACCGACCGCGCGCCGGGGCTTCCGTCCTTGGGAAGCACCTCGACGAGCCTGGACAGCACCCCGTTCAGCTCGCCGGCGGTCACCCGCGCCGTGGACGTCAGCTCACCGATCTGCTGGACATCCCGCTTCACCTCCGCCTCCCGCATGTCGGCGATGGCGACCTGGGAGGCGTCGGGGCGACCGACGAGATAGCCCACCGGCCCGGCTATCGCGGCGGCGACGAGAGCGGTCACGAGGTAACGCGCCCAGCTGGAGGACGAACGAGTGCCCGGCTGAGACACAGCACCGGGTCGCCTGGCCGTTTTTGAGGACATCCAGCGGCTCCTGTCACCACGAGTTACGTGGCCGACGCTACCGCTTTCAACGATCTACGTCCATGTGCGCCGTCGAACTCCGTTTCTCGGTGGTCGTCCAGGCCCACCCCCTTCACTTCGCAAATGAAAACGGTTATCGCTATCATGGCACCCGTCCCCTTCCAGGGACGTACGAACAGGACCCACCCCCTTCGGAAAGGAAACCGCATGTCCGCCCACTGCCAGCTCACCGGCGTCAAACCGGTCTTCGGCAACAACGTCTCCCACTCCCACCGCCGCACCCGCCGCCGCTGGAGTCCCAACATCCAGCCCCGCCGCTACTGGCTGCCCACCGAGGGCCGCTTCGTACGACTGACACTCAGCGCCAGAGCCGTCAAGACCATCGACAAGATCGGCATCGAGGCCGCCGTGGCCCGCATCCGCGCCCGGGGAGAACGAATCTGATGGCGAAGAAAAGCAAGATCGCAGCCAACGAACGGCGCAAACTCCTCGTCGCCCGCCACGCGAAGCGCCGAGCCGAACTCAAAGAGATCATCCGCACCGGCACCCCCGACGAGCGAACCCAAGCCGCCCGCGAACTGAGCCGCCAACCCCGCGACGCCAGCGCCACCCGCGTACGCAACCGCGACAGCACCGACGGCCGCCCCCGCGGCCACCTGCGCAAATTCGGACTCTCCCGGATCCGCTTCCGCGAACTGGCCCACCGCGGCGAACTGCCCGGCGTCACCAAATCCAGCTGGTAGGAGCACCCCGACATGGCCGTCCCCAAACGCAAGACCTCCCGAAGCAACACCCGCCACCGCCGCTCACAGTGGAAGACCACCCCACCCGACCTCATCCCGATCACCGTCGGCGAACGCGAACTACTGGTACCACGCCGACTCGTCCGCGCCTACCGACGAGGCCTCCTCCCCTGAGAACCACCCCCCGACCCCACGCCCCCCACACCACGAAAGGAGCTGTCATGTCCGTCCCCGTCGTCATCGTCTCAGGACTGCATCCCGAACCGCGCTCAGCCCTCGTCGACCGCCTGCTCACCGACCACCCCGGATCGATGGCGATCCACCACGACCTGCGAGAGGTGAGCACCGGACGCGTGGAACGCGTCGTACGCGACGCGTCGGGGACACTGGACCTACAGGAGGTACGCCTCGCACACGGCTGCGTCACCTGCACCGTGCGCGAAGACCTCATCCCAGAACTCCTCGCACGAGCGCACTCGACGCCACTGCTCATCGTGGAACTGTGGGACTCGGTCGAACCCCGCACCGTCGCCGAAGCCCTCGCCTGGCACGAGGACACCGTGCACCGCCTGCGCCTGACCGGCGTACTGACCGCCCTGGACGCGGCACGCACGACCGACGACATCAGCTGCGACGACACCCTCGCCGCCCACGGCAAACACGCGGCGGCCGGCGACACACGCCACCTGGCCGAGGTGCTCACCCGCCAGATCGAATACGCCACCGCCCTCATCGTGTCCGGCACGGACGAGGAGGACATCGAACTCACCCTGGCCGTACTCGGCCACCTCGCCCCCACCACCCCGGCCGCACCCCCCGACCGCACCCTGCCCACGGTCACCGGCACGAGAATCGACGTGGAAATGCTCGGAGCCCGCGTCGACCCGGCCACCGCCCAACTACCCTGCGACGCGCAAACCGGGGAGATCTCCACCGTCGTCTGGCACCGGCTACGCCCCCTGCACCCCCAACGACTGTTCGACGCCGTCGACGAACTCGTCACCGAAACCGTCCGCAGCCGCGGCCGATTCTGGCTGGCCAACCGGCACGAACGCCTGCTCGCCTGGGACGCCGTCGCCGGAGTCATCACCATCGAGGACGCCGGCCCCTGGCTGGTCACCCTGCCCGAAGCCGCCTGGGAGACACAAAGCCCCGCCCGCCGCATGGCCGCCACCCTCGACTGGACTCCCCAACTCGGCGACCGCGTCCAGCACCTCGTCTTCACCGGCCCCGACCTCGACCGCGACCGCATCCACCGCCTACTGGACTCCTGCCTGCTCACCGAGACCGAAACCCTGGCAGGCTCCGACATCTGGGCCACATACCCCGACCCGTTCGCCTTCGTCCTCGACCTCGACCTGAAGGAGACCTCCGCGTGAAACCCCGCCGCACCCCCCGCAAGAAGACCAATCCGCTACACGGCGTGAGCCACATCGACTACAAGGACACCACCCTGCTCCGCGCCTTCATCTCCGACCGCGGCAAAATCCGCGGACGCCGCGTCACCGGAGTCACCGTCCAGCAACAACGCCAACTGGCCACCGCGATCAAAAACGCCCGCGAAATGGCCCTGCTCCCCTACGCCTCCACCCCACGACCCCGCTGACCAGGCGAGAAAACACACCGAATGGACAACACCCCGGGAGCGAGCCGTAACGGCGTGCCGTACGAAACCCGCGACGACGACACCGCAGGGACCAGACCACGACCCGCCCCCGCGGCGTACGACCAACCCACCCTTCCCCCAAGCGAGACAGACGGACTCGACGGCCCGCACGCCGCACCCGGCGCGAAACCGCCATCCGTACGCGCTCGAACAGAACCGGACACGTCACGGACTCCGATACGGTCATGGAATGAAGCCGTCGCCTTCCCCCTCACGGCGTCGTCGCGCTGCCGTCCACCGAGAAACAAGCGGGAGAGAACCGTCGGCCACACCCATCCTCGACTGGCAGCATCCCCGGGTGCTGGAGCTGGCGACCGAAGCCCGGCGTAAAGACACCTCGACGGATCGGGATCTCCTGATCACGGCCCACCGGCTCATCACCGCGCGAATACGCCCGGTGTATGCCATGAACGACACCCAGCCGGTCTCCAGAACGCTTCTCCTGGAGCGCGGATCGTGCAGCCAGCGACTGGCGGCGCTGGAAGCGGTAGGACGGGCCCACGGAATCGCCAGCCGGGTCAGGGGATTACTGGTGAGCGGACGCTTCTGGCACCCTCGCTTTCCCCGGCTACGAGCATTGGTCCCGCGCCAGGTGGTGCTCGCCTGGCCGGAGTTCCTGCTCGACGGTGAATGGGTGACCGTCTCCGAGTTGTACGGCGAGCTGAACACGCTGCGGAGGAAGGAGGGATTCACCAACATCGGTGCTGAGACGCTCTTCGACGCGGTGGCCCGCACCGCCGTCGATTGGGACGGCATCACCGGCTCATCATGTGACCTGTCCAACTACGTGCTAGCCGACCTGGGATATTTCAGCTCCCGCGATGCCTTGTTCCGGGCGCACGGCCAGACATTGTGCACGCCGGTCCGCATCACCGCCGACCTCGTCATGGGGCGCCGGTCGGCTTGAGACGCGAGCCTCGACCACATCCCGCACGGCCCCGCCGGAAGCCAACCCCCGACCGTCCCGGAGAAGCCACCATGACCCCGCCCGAGAACATCACAACCTGGCACGACGCCCGCTACGACCTGCCCGTCAGCCGGCAACTGGAGCGCTACAACGAGCTGGCCGCCCGAAACGCGTCAGCCCGCGCCCGCGCGGAACTGATGGCCCGGGGAACCTACGACCCCACCCGGCACGGAACCGAAGACCGGCCCCCGCTCACCGTCGCCGAACACCTCGAACTGCTGGCACTGGCCGAGAGCATCGCACGCACCGTACGCCACCCCGCCAACATCCACCACGCACTGCTGGCCGGAGCCACCTGGGCCGACATCGCCCTCGCCCTCGACTCCGACGCCACCACCCTGCGGCAGGACTACCGGCAGTGGGCCGACGACCAGCACGACCTCAACCAGCACCACCCCACCCTCGGCATGACCGCCGACGAGCACACCGCCGCGATCGCCAGAACCACCCAAGACCATCCATGACCACCCGCTCACCCCGAAGGTAGCTCATCAAGACCCTCCGGGCTGCCGCAAAGCCGCAGCCCACTGCCGGTGACGGGTCCCGGAATCGACGAGAACACAGTCACCACACTTGCCGCCCCCGGGCAGACGGTAGAACAGACAGCAGGTACGCCGAACGAAGAACGGCTGCCCGGGAACGGGTTCGACCAGATCACCGCCACCCCGCAACACTCCCAGCGCGAGCAGCTCACGCCCAAGCGCGATAGCCCGAACGGCGAATCCGGGGCACCGGTCGACGACGGTCCGAACCGTTCCGGCCAGCGCGGAGGCGGCATTACCCCACAACAGCCCAGGGGCAATCCCCACGACCTCCCGTACGGACCACGCCAACGGCTCCAGCACCTCGGTCAGCACACCGCGATACAACGGTTCGGCGACCCCGGCGGGATCAAGGATCCGCCGACCGGTCGGACGCTCGGCCCGCAGCGGCAACGGCCCGCCGGACACCTCCCGCCAGTGAACAGACGCCAGGTCCAAGAGCAGATCATGCGTTACCACCGCACCGACGACAGGTGACCACAGGCGAGCGGCAAGCCCCTGAAACAGGATCGAGGCCGCCACCCTCGGCTCGTCGGTCCCCAGACGTCCGGCGACATCGATGATCCGCCGCCGCAGGAGCCCGGAATCGGCCGCCAGATCAATGAGCGGTCGCCAGCCCACCTCGATCGGACCGACCTCGAGCTCGAAGTAACCACTGATCGCGGAAACATCGGCGACCGCGGCCGACACCTCCGACGGTGATGCGGGAAGCAGCCCCGGCCAGGCGACAGAAGCCACGTCGTCGGCGCGTCCGGAGCCGGTGGGCCGGGGGCCAGGCATGGCGATCACCGTTCCTCCCTTGGGGAGATCCGCCCCAATTTCTGCGAGGAGGCGACCGCGTGAGTCTCCTGGCTCTCGGGTCAACGCTCCTCCCGGCCTTCCCACCCGTTATCCGGGCAGTGGCTTCGTCGGGATTCGCTCGCCGATCACAGTGGCGGGACCGCGCCGGATTCACACCGGCTTCCTCAGTCCGCCGTCGCCTACGCCAACCATGCTCGCACAACCACCATCAACGACAAAGCAGACCTCGGCTTCGCCGCGCCTGCGAAAACCCTGCGGAAGCCGTGACGATCGACATGACCGGCCGGGCGACCCACCGGAGCCGTGACCGGCCCTGAAGATCCCCCGCACCTCGCGCTGAGCCCCATCACCCCCGGAAGTTTGGGCTGTGAGCCCAGTCCCCTCCCGGGCCCCGTTGAATCGGCCTGGCGAACCAATGACGAAGCCACGAAGCTCACGACGGAGAGGAACCCATGCGTGTCACCAACCACACCGGGCGAACGGCACCGATCACCGGCGACGGCGTGATCGACATCGAGAAGACCGACGGTGTTGCTCGTAGGTGATGGTTTTGTGGTTTGCGTTTAAATGATCTTGAATCTGGTCGGGCGCCTTTACAATGTAGATTTATTTCGCGGCCCGGTCCGGACCGCCGATCGGCCAGATGGTCCGGACCGGGCCCTTCGCGGTGACCGCGTCCCGGGGTGGGACCCGCACGGACACGCCGACTGACTCCCGCGAGCCGCCGTGCCCCTACTCGAAGAGGGACGGGTCTCCGGTGCCCCGGCGGAGAATCTCGGGCTCGTCCTGCGAGAAGTCGACGACCGTCGTCGGGACGGCGCCGCACTCACCGGCGTCGATGACGGCGTCCACCACGTGATCGAGCCTCTCCTTGATCTCCCAGCCCTGCGTCAGGGGCTCGGCCTCGTCGGGCAGTAGCAGGGTGCTCGACACCAGCGGTTCGCCGAGCTCGGCCAGCAGCGCCTGTGTGACGACATGGTCGGGGATCCGGACACCGACCGTCTTCTTCCGGGGGTGCAGCAACCGCCGCGGCACCTCCTTGGTCGCGGGCAGGATGAAGGTGTAGCCGCCGGGGGTCGCCGCCTTGACCGAGCGGAACAGCGCATTGCTCACATGCACGAACTGCCCAAACTGGGCAAAGTCTCTACAGACCAGGGTGAAGTGATGATCACTGCCGAGGTCGCGGATCTCTCTGATCCGGTCGATGCCTTCCTTGTTTCCCAGCCGACACCCCAGCGCGTAGCCCGAGTCCGTTGGATACGCGATCAGCCCGTCCGTACGCAGAATCTCGACCACCTGGCCGATCAGCCGGGGTTGGGGAGTGTCCGGATGCACATCGAAGTATTTCGCCACACCCCGAGCTTAGGAGCGAACACCACCTCGCATGACACGCGGCACCGAGACCTTCAAGATCCCGAGGCGCCCCGCAACGGCGGTCATCGCCGTGCGGACCTCGTATGGACGCTCATGTGAAGCGCCGGTAGGTGATGGGCTGCGCGCCGGCCACCGGCTGGATCCTGACGTGGTCGCCCGTCCGCGGGGCGGCGATCATCTTGCCGTCGCCCATGTAGACGGCGCAGTGGGTCGCCGGATCGCCGAAGAAGACGATGTCCCCCGGCCTCGGCGGACCGGTGATCGGCTGGCCGCTCGCCTGGTACCCGGCGGCGGTGTTGTCTCCGATCTTGATTCCCGCCTCGTTCAGCGAGACGTGCACCAGACCGCTGCAGTCGAACGCGTCGGGCCCGTCGGCGCCCCAGACGTAAGGTTTGCCGATGTGGCTCCTCGCGGCGGCCACGACGTCGGCTCCGGTACCGTCGCCGGTGACCGTGTACGGGATCGCCCGGCCTCCCCCGCCACCTCCGCCTGAACCACCGGCGTCGCCGCCCTGTCCCCCGCCACCGCCGTTGCCGCCGTTGCCGCCGCCGCCCGGTGAACCGGGTTCCGTACCGGCGAGCGTGGTGGTGCGCAACTCCTCCTCGGGCACCGGCACCCACCCGGTGGTGTGCCCGGGGCCGGGGACGAAGCCCTGGTCGCCCGCGGCGGGGATGGCGGAGAACACCAGGGCGTCGCCGAGGTGCTTGTCGAGCTCGCCCCGCGCGGTGGACAGCGCGGTCTCGGCCGAGTCGACGTACCCCTGCAGGAGGGACACCGCCATCTCGACCTGTCGGCCGATGCCCCGCCTGAGCTGCTCCTCGGTGGCGTGCGGGTTGGCACGCCGGTACTCCGCCACCCAGGACAGCAGGTCACCGCAGACGCGTTCGGCGTTCGACTTCGCCGTCTCGACGGCACCGGCGGCGGTGTCCAGAGAGCCCGCGCAGTCGCCCAGCGCGTCGCGCAGGGAGGCGCCCGTGCTGTTGTATCGCCGCATGTACGCCACGAAGGCGTCGGCGGAGGCACCCCTCCAGGCGGTGTCCACCTGGTTGACCGCCTTGTTCAGGAGCGTGAACGGCTCGCCGGACGAGCTGACCGCCTTGCGCCACCGGGTGGCGATCGCCCGGATCGCGGCCGGGTCCCCGTCCGTCCTCTTCGCCAGCGCGGCCAGGGCCTGTCCCCCGGGCAGTGCCGCCACGGCATCCATGTCGGTCATATGGCGGGAAGGTGGTTCCCGGTGTCCCGCTCGGCCGCGGTCACGTTGTCCTCGATGGTGTCGAGGGCACGTTCGACGCCGTCGAGACGGCTCTTCACCGTGCCGAGCTCTCTGTCGGCGTGCCCTTCGACCCGGCCGATCGCGTCGGCCAGTTCCTGGGCACCGGCCAGGGTCCCGAAGATCGACGGACTCGCGCCGCTCGCGGCCGGGAAGTCGTCGCCGACACCGGCGAGCTTTCTCCCCTCGGTGTTCACCGCGACGCGCAGCCTGGTCAGCGCCTCGCGGTTCAGGTCGAGTTCTCCCACCGGAGCCGGCTCCCTCCGCCGTCGCCGAGAGACCGGCTGCCCGGACGACGATTTGGCTCGTTGACCGGTTGCCTGCCCACCGTCCGGCCGTACCTACCAGGAAGCGATCTTATCCACCCAACAGCGATCATCGCAGTACAAAAGAGCATCCGTCATTTCAGCCCGCCGGTCGCGGCCTCCTCGGCGGTGAGCGGCTCAAGCCGTAGCCGGAAGTCCGAAGTGACCGCCTCCGCCAAACCTGGAAAACCCTCCCCTAAGCAACACATGTTGACTAACTTCAGATTAGTCAATTAATGTTGCTTACATGCCGGTCAGTGATATCCCCGAGCCCCAGGACCCCGCCGACGCGCTGGCGGCCGTGGTGGCGCTGCGGCGCCTGGCCGACCAGTTGGAGAACGCCGCCGTCGAGCGGGCGATGCGCACGGGCTGGAGCTGGCCGCAGGTCGCCGAAGCGCTCGGCGTGACCCGTCAAGCGGTGCACAGGAAGCACGCCGAGCGGCTCATCGCCGCGGGCGTCAAGCTGAGGAGACGTTCACCATGAGCATGTTCACCATGAGCACGTTCGACAGATACCTCCATACGATCATCACGGAGGGAGCGGTCGAGGCGCAGCGGCACGGATCGGCCACGGTCGAGGCGCAGCACCTCCTGCTGGCCGTCACGGCCCAGGAGGGCACCGCCCCGCAGCGCGTCCTGGCCTCCGCCGGTCTCGACCACCAGGCGGTCCGGGCCGCCCTCGACCGGGAGTTCGACCACAGCCTGAGCACGGTCGGGGTGTCGCGCGCCTCCTTCGGCATCCCCCTGTCGAGCGCCACGCTCAGGCGCCCGCCCACCATGGGCGCGACGGGCAAGCTCGCCCTCGATCGTGGCTTCGCCCTGGTCTCCCGCAAGAAGGACCTGCGACCGGCGCACGTGCTGCTCGGAATCCTGCTGGCCGAGGTCGGCACGGTGCCACGCGCCCTGGCTCTGGCCGGTGTCGACCGTACCGACCTGCTGACCCGCGTCCGGGACATCGTCGCGAACGACGACATCGGGTAGCGACCACACCGGCCCCTCCCCCGGCTCGGAGGCGGTCCGCGCCCGGCTCACGAGCACATCGGACGGCGGGCTCCACCGGCCACGCCCCACTCCCCCACATCCGCCGGGTACGCCCATCCGAGCGGATCGCCCGGCACCGCCTTCCGCGGCCTCCCCTCCTGTCGGCACGGCCCTGCCTGACCCCACCCCCTCCGCCCTCCGGTCTTTCTTCCATGCCCAAGGAGACAACGTGTCCATGTTCCATGCCCGCGCGGGCCTGCTCGTCGCCGTCCTGACCGTGACGGGGACCGCCATGATGAACCCCGCCTCCGCGGCCGACCGCGACCGGGGCCACCGTGAGATCCAGCGGGTACTCGACCAGGCCGTGGCAGGCGGCGGTGGCCCCGGCATGGTCGCCGAACTCAGGGACGCCCGTACGAAACCGTGGTTCGGCACGGCGGGGGTGGCCGACATGACGACCGGCCGCAAGCGCCACCCGGGTGAGCACTTCCGCATCGGAAGCCTCACCAAGGCGTTCACCGGCACGGTGGTCCTGCAACTGGCGGCCGAAGGACGGCTCGCCCTGGACGACACGGTGGCGACGTGGCTGCCCGGCGTGGTTGAGGAGCATCTCGGCGCGGACGGCACCGCGATCACCATCAGGCGACTGCTCAACCACACCAGCGGACTCCCCGACGCCATCCTCGGCCAGGAGCCCCCGCGCCCCGAGGAGCCGGGGACGCGCTTCATCTACTCCAAGGTCAACTACAACCTCGCGGGAATGATCGTCGAGCGTGCGACCGGCGCGCCCCTCGCGGAGGCGATCGAACACCGCATCGCCCGCCCGCTCCACCTGGGGGGAACCTACCTGCCGGGCACCGAGGAGACGACGATCCGCGGCCCGCACGCCCGCCACTACTCCACGCTGGGCGAGACCGGCCCCGGCGCGAACATCCACGACGTGACCGAGATGGACGTGAGCTGGGCGGGGGCCGCCGGTGGCATGATCTCGACGACCTCGGACCTGCACCGGTTCCTCAGCGCCCTGCTGGGCGGTCGCCTCCTGCCGCCCGCCCAGCAGGAGGAGATGTTCACCACCGTCTCGACGGAGGGCTCGGACTGGGTCCCGGACACCGGGTACGGCCTCGGCGTCTACTCCCAGAGGCTCCCGTGCGGGGTCACGGTCTGGGGCGGCGGCGGCTTCATCCAGGGCTCGATGTCGTACGCGATGGGCGACCGCCAGGGCACCCGTACGCTGGTGAGCAACCTGAACGGCGACTGGAACGACTTCCTGGGGACCTTCACCGAACTCCTCGAGACGCGCTTCTGCTAGGAGCGGGCGGCAGCACCCCACGCCGCATGCCCGGTCCCGATGTCCGTCCGGCACGAAGTGCCCACCACGCGATCAAACTGCCCGGCCTGTGGTGAGTATGGGCGGGGTCGGTCACGGTGGTAGCCAAGAACAGCGCAGGTTCGGCACGCTCGATTTCGTCCGGCCAGCCAAGTGACGGCGTGTTCTCAAAAACGCCTGTCACTGACGCAACTCCCCGTAAGAGTGACCACCGTCGGGATGAGCGAGGAATAGGGCGCGCGGGTAGCGGAGTGGCTACCGGCCGCGGTGCGGGTCCGGCGCCGCTTGCTTCCTCGGGAACGCGAGAAGCCGGACGCCCGCCCGGGAAAGGTGCGGGTGTCCGGCTTCGGGATCGGGTCAGACCTGCCGGGCGAGCCCCTTCTCGACCGCCTCGATGATTCGTGGCCGCAGCTCGGCGCAGCTGATGATCGCGTCCACCGAGCCGACGTCGACCGCCCGCTGGATGCTGTGCACGCGGTCGAACTCGGTGGCCACCTCGGTCAGCTTCTCGGCCCGTACCGACGACCGCAGCTCGGCCAGCTCGGCGGCGAGCGCGGCCCGCGTGGTGGTCGGCGCCTCGGCGACGCGGGCGGCGAGCGCGAGCACGCGGGGGTCGTTGCCGGTCCGCTTGTCGACGTCACGCGCGAAGACCACCGCGGCGGCCGGAGCGCCGCCGAGCACCGAGGCGAACGAGCCCTCGACCGCGAGCACGGTCATGTTCGGGTTGAGCGCCTTGGAGAACACCACGAACGCGCCGCCGTGGTACCGCGAGATCACGCAGAACACGATGGGGCCCTTGAAGTTCACCACCGCGCGGCCGATCTCCGCGCCGTACTCCAGCTGCAGCTTGCGCATCGACTCGGGCGACCCGTCGAACCCCGACAGGTTGGCCAGCACGACCAGCGGCCGGTTCCCGCTGGCGGCGTTGATGGCTCGGGCGGCCTTCTTGGACGACCTCGGGAACAGGGTGCCCGCGGTGTAGGTGTCCGGGCCGTCGGTGGGGGGGAATCCGCGACGCGGCACGGACCGGGACTCGATGCCCAGCAGGCACACCGGCCGTCCGCCGAGGTGGACGTCCTGGACCGCGGCGGTGTCGGCGTCGGCCATGCCCGCCCACCGCTCCAGCACCGGGTGGTCCTGGTCGGACAGCGCGCGCATGACGGTGCGGATGTCGAACGGCTTCTTGCGGTCCGGGTTGGACTCGGCGGAGAAGATCTGGCCCACCGTCGTGAAGTCGCTGTCCGGCACGGCGTGCGGGAACGTCGACACGTCGCGGTCCACCGGGTCGCCGGTGACCGCCCTGCGCGGGCCGCTCTCCCCCGGCGCGACGTAGCTGTGGTCGTAGTGCGACATCAGGATCTCCCGCGCGCCGCGGATGTCCGGCGCCCAGTACTGTGCCTGGCCGTTCGGGCCCATGATCCGGTCGTAGCCGCCGATGCCGTGGTTGTCCTCGGCGGACACACCGCCGGAGAAGTCGAGCGACTGCTTGCCCGTCAGCACCATCGCGGAGTCGGGCGTCATCACCAGGATGCCCCTGGTGTGCATGAGCATCGTGGCCTCGGCGTTCCAGTACGGCTGGGCGCCGACGTTGATGCCCGCGACCACGATGTTGATCTCACCGCCGTCCTGGGTGAAGGTCACGATCCGCTTCAGGGCGGCCGCCACCCAGTCCATGTTCTCGGTGCCGGACGACATCGAGATCCGGGCGCCCGCGGAGAGCGCGAACCACTCCAGCGGCACCCGCATCCGCTCGGCCAGGTCGATCGCGGCGATCACCCGCGCGCACTCGGGCTCGGACAGCGCGCCGAGAGCCTTCGTCGGGTCGCCCAGCAGCACGACGCGGGTCATGCCCTCCGGGTGGCGCGGCGTGGGCGTGCTGACGACGCCCGCGACGAGCGCGGCGGTGTTGCGCCCCTTGGGCCGGTTCACCGGCACCAGCCTGGAGTGCTCGTCCAGGTCGTACTCGGTGAACGAGCCGAACGGCCCGGCGAGCATGCCGGTCAGCTCGTACGGGTGGTGCGTGCCTCGGCTGTGCGCGCGCAGCACCTCCTGGCGGTAGTCGTCCAGCGGCTCGATGGGCTCGGTCGGCGGCGGCACGACGGACAGCCGCACGCCGGAGTCCACGTCGTAGCCGATCCGCAGGGCGATGTCGACGAGCTCGCCGGTGGTGTTGTCGCGGCGCCTGCCGAGGAACAGCACCTCCTCCAGGCCCGCGCCCGCCGTCGTCGGCAGCACGCGCTTCGCCACGGTGTCCAGGTCGTCCGGCGAGAGATCGTTCGGCGGCCACACGTAGATGACGATCCGGTTCGTGGCGGACGCCTTCGCGCCGGGCTTCTTGGCCCGGCGGATCGCGTCGAGGCACGTGGCCAGGATGTTCTCGGCGGCGGGCAGCGCGACGAGCCTGCCCTCGTCGTCGCGCAACGGGGTCAGGTCGCGGACCTGCCCCAGGGCGACGAGGCGCTCGTCGGACGGGTTCTGCCGTGCCGTGGCGCGGAAGAGGTAGACCTCCTCGTCGGGCGCGGGCAGCCGGGTGAGGTCGAAGTCGCGCAGCCGCTCCAGCTGCATGCGCTCGGCGATGCGCGGGTGCAGACCGCGCAGCAGTCGTTCCTCCACGAAGCCGTCCGCGGACGGCCGGAAGGTGAAGTGGTGGTGCATCACGGCGCCGCTGGCGCCCGCGACGGTCGTGGCGATGCGGCCGATCCGGCTCGACGGCTGCTGCGCGACCATGACCTCGCGCAGCTTCGCGGCCATCTCCTCGGGGTCGCTCGGGCCGTCCGGCCAGGTCAGGTAGATGTCCGCCACCAGCTCGCCGTCACCGGCGAACTCGTCGACCGCCTTGACGGCCTCGGCCAGCGCCAGGAAGTCGACCGCGGTGGCCACGACGCGGCCGGTGCCGGTCGCGGTGCGGTGTTCGGCGACGACGAACGTGCAGCCCGCCACCTTGCTCACCCGGATGTCGCTGAGCGCGCGGTTGCCGTAGTAGCGGCGGCTCAGCACCTCCAGCAGCGGCACGGGGTCCGCGCCCTCGCGGCCGATCCGCTGGCCGATCAGCCGGACGAGCGGCTCGGCGCTGGCGACCATGGCGGAGATCCGCTCGGCGCGGTCGGGCGCGTCCGGGTGCTGGTCGAGGTGGCGCAGGTGCTTGCGTACGGCCGTGTAGACCTTGGCGCGGATGCGGCGCAGCAGCGGCTGGGCGAACCAGGCGAACACCACGCCGCGCGCCAGGTCCGCGACGGCGGGGAAGCGGACCTGGGTGGCGGCGACCAGGTGTTCCAGTGCCAGGCCGACGGTGACGCGGTCCTCCCGGGCGGGCGGGGCCTCCTCCGCCCACTGGCGCAGCAGGGTCGTCACCACCGCGACGTCGGTGGACGCGCGCCGCTGGGCCAGGAAGATCCGGAAGACCGCGTCCTCCAGCTCCGGCGTGCGGTCCAGGCTCTCGACACCGTAGCGGGACAGCACGTGCGTGAGCCGCTGCCGGAAGCCCTCCGACAGCCCGGCCCGGTCCGGGTCCAGGTACTGCAGGTAGGTGTGGAAGTACTCGCGGGGGCTGTGCACCGAGGAGTCGGGCTTCGACTCCTCGCCGGCGGGCCGGTTGCGGCTCAGCTCGCCCAGGTCGGCGAACAGGCGCAGCAGCTCGACCTCACCGGCCGGCTCGTGCTCGCCCTTCGCGACGAGCTCGGCGCGCGCGGCCAGGTAGCCGGCGAGCAGGCGCTTCTCGTCCTGCGAGTCGATGTCGAAACCCAGCAGGAGGCTGCGCAGGTCCTGAAGGCCGCGCGCGGCACGCTCGGCCGCGGGCATGTCCACCGGCTCGGGCGGCAGGTCCAGCTCGACCTCTCGCGCCTCGGCCGCGGGACCGGCCGCCGCGTCGTCGTCGCCCAGCGGCTCCAGGCGGAGCAGGCGGGCGCCCGCCTCCACCTGGCTGCCGACCGACACCGCGAGCTCCCGCACGCGGCCGCGGAACGGCGCGCGCAGCACGGTCTCCATCTTCATGCTCTCGACCACCAGCAGCGGCGCGCCGGCCTCGACCTCGTCGCCCGCCCGCAGCGGGGTGGCCACCACAAGCGCGGGCACGGGCGAGCGCACGATACCGCCCTCGTCGCGGCTGATCCGGTGCGTGACGCCGTCGACCTCCACGAGGTGGATCGGGCCGTGGGTGCTCATCACGACCTTGAAGCGGACACCGTTCACGGTCATCTGGCCGCTGTGCTCGTCGAAGCACTCGGTGTCGACGTCGGCCGAGTGCTGGGGGCCGCCCGCCGAGATGCCGACGCGGAACCGGTGGCCGCCGGTACGGGCGACCTGGACGCGGTAGCC
The DNA here is from genome assembly GCF_039537505.1 of Streptosporangium oxazolinicum. NCBI lineage: Bacteria > Bacillati > Actinomycetota > Actinomycetes > Streptosporangiales > Streptosporangiaceae > Streptosporangium > Streptosporangium oxazolinicum. The sequence continues at coordinate 363,244 of NZ_BAABAQ010000007.1, read as the reverse complement.
GACGTCGCGGAGCTTGAGCTCCAGCGCGCGGCCGCTCTCGTGCTGCGCCTGCGGGCGGCCGCCGTGCGCGGTGGTCAGGAAGCGCTGCCGCGTCACGGCCTCCTCGTCCTCGTAGGCCTCGACGGCGGCGGCGATCAGCGCGATCGCGGAGTGCCGGTGCGACACGAGGGCGCCCTGGGCGCGTACCCGGTCGATCCAGCCGGTGTCGGCGGACCCGTCGATCACGGCGGGCTCGTCGAGCAGCATGCAGACGAAGCCCTTGTTCGTCACGCCGCCCTCGATGATGACGGTCGTCTGCGTCATCGCGCGGCGCAGGCGGGCCAGCGCCTCGGTGCGGTCACGGCCGTGCGCGATGATCTTGGCGATCATCGAGTCGAAGTCGGCGGGGATCGTGTCGCCCTCGCTGAACCCGGTGTCCACCCGGATGCCGGGGCCGCTGGGCAGCGCCAGCCGCGCGATCCGGCCGGGTGAGGGCGCGAAGTCGCGGTCGGGGTCCTCGGCGTTGAGGCGCGCCTCGACGGCGTGCCCCCACTCCTCGGGGGGGTTCCCCTCGAGCCTGCCACCGGCCGCGACGTGCAGCTGGGCCTTCACCAGGTCGACGCCGGTGGTGATCTCGGTGATCGGGTGCTCGACCTGCAGGCGCGTGTTGACCTCCAGGAACGCGAACAGCCGCTCGCCGGGGTGGTAGAGGAACTCGACGGTGCCCGCGCCCTTGTAGTCCACCGCGAGCACGAGCCGCTCGGCCGCCGCCTTCAGCTCGGTGATCTGCGCGGCGTCGAGGACCGGGGAGGCGGACTCCTCGATGATCTTCTGGTTGCGCCGCTGCACGGAGCAGTCGCGCACGCCCAGTGCCCACGCGGTGCCCTGCCCGTCCGCGATGACCTGCACCTCGACGTGCCGGGCGCCCGTCACCAGGCGCTCCAGGAACACGACGCCGCTGCCGAACGCGCGCGCGGCCTCCTGGCGGGTCAGCTCGTAGGCCCGGGTCAGCTCGTCGGCGTCGGAGACCATCCGGATGCCGCGGCCACCGCCGCCCGCGGTCGCCTTCAGCATCAGCGGGTAGCCGATCCGGTCGGCCGCCGCCTTCGCCTCCTCCAGCGTCTCCACCGGGCCGCGGCTCCACGGCGCGACGGGCACGCCGACCTCTTCGGCGATCAGCTTCGAGCCGATCTTGTCGCCCAGCTTGCGCATCGCCTCGGCGCCGGGGCCGACGAACGTCACGCCGATCTCGGCGCACAGCTCGGCGAACGCCGGGTCCTCCGCCACGAAGCCCCAGCCGACCCAGGCCGCGTCCGCCCCGGTCTCGATCAGGGCCTTCCTGAGGACCGCGTGGTCCAGATAGGGCCGGTTCGCGGCGGGTCCCAGGTCGTAGGCGATGTCCGCCTCGCGGACGAACGTGGCCGTCCGGTCGGAGTCGGTGTACAGGGCGACGGTCTCGATCCGTGTCCCTGTCTCCGCGGCTAGGTCCTGAACGGCGTAGATGAGCCGCATGGCGGCTTCGCCGCGGTTGACGATGGCGACGCGACTGAACACTGAGCGAACCCTTTCGAAGGCGGTGAACACGGCGGCCGTTCCCCGCCCCCACAGGGATACATACTTCCGGCCGCCCCCGGCTACCGGAATAGCGGGGACTGAGCGTCTTTCGCGACCGGAGTTGTGAGGCTCGCACAAACGTACCCGTCGGGGTGGTGTGACATGCGCCCCGGTGAATCTTCGCAATCGGCGAGTCGGCCGGAACCGGCACGAATCCGCGACGGCGTCGCCTGTCTCGTACGCGGCCCTCTCTCCGGTGATCACCACGGCGGGGCATCACCCGAGCCCGGCGTCATGATCCTGGCCCACCCCGGGCACGCCGGCGGCGGTGGCGGTCATTTGACCGGTTCACGTAGCGTGAGGGAATGGGGTGGTCAGCATCCAGATTTTACCCAGGGTCGATCCGCGGGCGGATCACCTTACTGACCGTCCTGATCGCCGCCCTGCTGCTGGTTCCCATGGCACTGATCATGACCACCTTCATCGAGCAGACGTTCGTCGACTCGGCGTGGAGCGACACCCGCCAGGAGGTGACCGCGGTGGCGGCGCTCATCCGCGCCGGGCAACTTCCCTCCGTCATCGTGCCGGTCGTGCCGGGCGTCGACATGGTGCAGGTCGTGGGGGCCGACCGGCACGTCATCGCCGCCTCCCCCGCCGCCCAGCGGAAGATCGCGCTGAGCACGATCCACCCCGCCCCCGACGAGCCGATCCAGGACGCGCAGACCTGCGGTGATCCCGAGCCCGGCTGCATGCGCCTGACCGCCCTGCGCGTCGAGGCGATGCCCGAGTCTCCCGTCGTCTACGCCGGCCGACGCGCTCCCAGCACCCAGTCGACCGGTTTCGTCACCGCCGCCGTCGCGCTCCAGACCGGTGCGCTGATCGCCTTGGTGGGCTGGGTCAGCTGGAGGGTGAGCGGCCAGACGCTGCGGCCCGTCGACACCATCCGCCGCCAGCTCGCCCAGATCACCTTCCAGGACCTGAGCGGCCGGGTGCCGCAACCGTCCGGCGACGACGAGGTCGCCAAGCTCGCCCGCACCGCCAACCGCACGCTGGACCGGCTGGAACAGGCCGTAAGGGTACGGCGGCAGTTCGTCACCGACGCCTCACACGAGCTGCGCACCCCCCTGGCCGGGCTACGCCTGCAACTGGAGGAGGCCCGGCTGCACCCCGGTGACGTCGACCTGGACCACCTGCTCGATCACCTGCTCGGCGACACCTCCCGGCTTCAGCAGATCATCACCGACCTGTTGTATCTGGCCGGCGTCGACGCCGAGGTGGCCGCGGTGCGGGAGCGGGTGGATGTGGCCGCCATGGTCCGCGCGGAGGTGAGGCTACGCACCGTCCGGGACCGGCTGCCCACCGAGCTCGCACTGCGGGAGGGGGTCGTCGTGCTGGCCGTGGATCATCAGCTTCGCCGGGCGCTGGCCAACCTGCTGGACAACGCCCAGCGACACGCCGAGCACACGGTGCGTGTCGAGGTGTGCCGGGAGGGTGACAGCGCCCTGCTGGCCGTCTCCGACGACGGCGCCGGGATCGCCGGGCCCGACCGAGAGAGGATCTTCGAGCGGTTCACCCGGCTGGACGCGGCCCGCAGCCGTGACCGAGGCGGCACCGGCCTCGGCCTGGCGATCACCAGCGACGTGGTGCACGCCCACGGCGGGAGCGTCGAGGTCGGGCGATCGGCCGCCGGTGGCGCCCGCTTCGAGCTACGCCTGCCCCTGGCCGAAGCCTCATAGCGCGCTCCACGGGGCAGCGGTTTCCCGGAATCCTCACGCCCGCGAGGAGCCGAGCGGAAAAACCCCGACATCCCGGCCCGGGGCGTCCGCTCGGCTCATTTACCCGTACGTGGGATGCTGCGGCCAGCCGGGCGGGGAATCCTCCCAGTCCTCCTGCCTGCCGTACGGGGTGAGGTCGAGGATGCTGTTGGCGAAGACGAGCCGGTCCACGCCGCGGGAGGTGGTGTTGTACGTCCGGTAGACGTCCTCGCCGTCGCGCAGGAACACGCTCAGCATGAAGCCGCCACCGGCGCCGCAGTCCTCCGCGAACGACGTGCCGCGCGAGGACACGAACGGCACCGTCCAGCCCATCTTCGCCTTGTACGCCTCGATCTGGGCGAGCGGCATGTTCGACACGTTCACCCAGGTGGCCCCCCGCCCGGCCAGCAGGGACGGCCCGGCCTCGGGGATGTTGTTCGTGAACCAGGTGCAGCCCGGACAGTAACGGTCGGGCCCGAGGTCCATGAACTGGTAGACGACCAGCTGTCCTTGCCCCTCGAACAGGTCGAGCAGGGTCTTCGTGCCGGACGGCGTGTCGAAGGCGTACCCGCCGTCGAACCTGACCATCGGGAGGCGACGACGCCGCGCGGCGAGCGCGTCCTGCGCGCGGGTCGCCTCCTTCTCCACTTTGAGCAGCTCGTCCCGGGCCTGCTGCCACTCCTCGGCCGAAACAATCTCTGGTTTCTCCATACACCGATTGTGTCCGGCGGAACCGACAAAAGCCCGTGACCACACCGGTGGACGTCACGGCCGCGTCGGCACCGGCCTTCCGGAGAGCGCGGCCGGAGACGGGTCTCGCGGGCGCGGTCAGGTGTTCCGCGCCGCGGACGGGCCGAACCCAAACGTGATCTTCTCGGAGATCATCACGCCACCGGCCTCCCCCGGTCCTTTGGTCAGCCGACGTGGACCAGGGGGCGGCGGGCGGTGTCGGCCTCGGCCTGGCGCAGCACCTCGCGGGTGAGGGGTGGGATGTCGCCGCCGCCGAAGACGAGGTAGCGCAGCAGCGCGCCGATGGGGTTGCCCTCCGCGGCCCAGTGGAAGTAGACGTGCGGGGTCTTGCCGGTCTGGTCGCGCAGGTAGAGCAGCAGGGCGGCGATGGCGTTGGCGATCGTGGGGCTCTCCATCCGCAGGATACGGAAGCCGTGGCGTTCCTCCCCGACGACGCGCAGCTCCCCGGCGAACTCCGAGGCGTCCGGGACGCTCACCTCCAGGAACAGCAGGCCCTCGCCGGTGCGCAGCCGGTGCAGCTCCCAGGCCTCGCGGGCCTTGTCGACGTACTCCTTGCAGTCGCGCTCGTGCGGCTCGTTGGCGATCAGCCGGATCTCCCCGGACTCGCTGATGTAGCGGCGTGCCAGGTCGTCCAGGGTGACCTTGGTGACGCGCAGCTCGGTGGAGCGGGTGGCCCGGGAGATCAGTGAGGTGATCACGATGGCCAGCACGAACAGCAGGGCGATCACCAGGCCGTCGGGGCGTTCGATGATGTTGGCGACGGTGGCGTAGCCGAAGATCAGCGTGATGATCCCGAACGGGATCGCGGCCCGGACGCGGCCGGCGTTCCAGGCGGCGAGGGTGACCGCGACGGCGGCCGAGAGGATCAGCGCGAGCACGCCGGTGGCGTAGGCGCCGCCCTGGGACTCCACGTCGGCCCCGAAGAAGAGGGTGATGAGAAAGGAGATGGCGGTGAAGACCAGCACCATCGGCCGGGCGGCGCGCGACCAGTCGGGGGCCATGCCGTAGCGGGGCAGGTAGCGCGGCACGATGTTGAGCAGTCCGGCCAGCGCCGAGGCTCCGGCGAACCACAGGATCGCGATCGTGGACAGGTCGTAGACGGTGCCGAACCCGTCTCCCAGGTAGGTGTGGGCCAGATAGGCCAGCGCGCGCCCGTTGGCCGAGCCGCCCTCGGCGAACTCGGCGGCCGGGATGAGCACGGTGGTGGCGAAGCTGGAGGTGATCAGGAAGACGCTCATGATGATCGCCGCGGTGGTCAGCAGCTTTCTCGCGCCGCTGATCCGCTGGGCGAGATCTCCCTTGACCAGCGGCATCACGGCCACCCCGGTCTCGAAACCGGACAGGCCGAGGGCGAGTTTGGGCATGACGTACAGCGAGACGGCGATCATCGCGATCGGGCTGGACTGCCGGCTGGTCAACGCCGCCTGCCAGTCGGTGACCAGCACGGGATCGGCGAGCACCTGCTGCAGGGCCGTCACCAGGACGACCACGTTCAGGGTGAGGTAGACGACCACCAGGATGACGGCGATCGAGATGGCCTCGCTGAACCCGACCAGGAACACTCCGCCGAGCGCGGCGATCAGCGCCAGTGTGACCGGCACCTGCCAGCCGGACAGGAAACCGGGCACGAACGGGTTGTGCAGGATGTGGGCGGTGGCGTCGGCCGCCGACAGGGTGATCGTGATGATGAACGCGGTGGCGACGAACCCGAGCAGGAACAGCACCAGCAGCTTACCCCGCCAGCCGGGCAGCAGGCGTTCCAGCATCGACAGCGAGCCCAGCCCGCTGGGGCTCTGCTCGGCCACCGCCCGATAGGTCGGCAGCGCGCCGAACAGGGTCAGCGCCACCAGCAACACGGTGGCGACCGGGCTGAGCGCCCCGGCGGCCAGCGCGGCGATGCCCGGCTGGTAGCCCAGGGTGGAGAAGTAGTCCACTCCGGTCAGGCACATCACCTGCCACCAGGAATGCCGGTGCTCGGGCGGCTCCTCGTGATCCGGGACATCGGTTTTGGAGTCGGAGCGTTGCAGGCCCTTCAACAGCCATCCCCGCAGCCCCGCGCTCACCCGCGTCGCCCCGGTGAGGAGACGACGATTCGTCCCGGGCCGCGGGGCGTGGCCGGGAGGGGGCGAAGGAGGGGAAGACGAGACACGGCATATTCCCTACCGGTCCGGCCGCCGGGCGCCTAGGAAATCAGACGGATCCATACGCGTTCTTGACGCCTGTTCGCCATAGTTCGTCCCGCTTTGCTGACGTACGGATGGTCTTGCTATTGTTCCTGCGCTTCTCTTGGATCCCTGGCGGGGAGAGCCCGGCTACCGGCGACGGGAGCGATCGCCGGACGGGAGCGGCACGGCGTGGCGACCGGCCCACCCGCCCGGCTTCGTCAGCGGCCCCCCGGCGGCCCCCCGGTGACCCCCCGGCGGCCTCGCTAAGCCTTCGCGCCGAAGTGGGCGGCGTGCGCGACGGCCCACTCCTCGAACGAACGCGGCTCGCGACCGGTGATCTCACGTACCGCGGGCGAGATGGAGATCGACTCGGGGGGCGGGTTGCCCTGCCAGGAGGCGAGCAACTCGACGAGCTCCTCGGCGTGCCCCGCCTCCCGCCAGCCCCGGCGCGCCTCCTGCTCGGTGAGCTCGACGAGGCGGAGCGGACGGCCCGTCGCCTCCGCGATCGCGGCCAGGCGCCGGCGCCGGCTGAGCACCTGGGGCCCCGTGAGCACGTACGTCCTGCCCGCGTGGCCGCCGCGCACGAGCACCGCCGCCGACACGGCGCCGACGTCGGCCTCGTCCACCACCCCGCCGGGAACGTCGGCGAACGGCTCACGCACCTCGCCCTCCGCCCTGATGGCCGGTGCCCAGGCCAGCGTGTTGCTCATGAAGTCGACCGGCCGCAGGCTGGTCCACTCAAGGTCGCTCGCCGCGAATGCCTCCTCCACCGGGCCCACCTGGCCGTTCCACAGCAGCGCGACCCGCCGTACCCCCGCCTTCTCCGCCAGCGCGGCCAGCTCCGGCCCGGTCCGCAGCGTGGCGTAGTCGTCGCCGCCGACGGTCAGCAGATGTACGCCCTCGACGCCCTCGAAGGCCGGTCCCAGCGTTCCGGGATCGGTGAGATCGCCCCGCACCACCTCCACGGACTCCGGCAGGTCGGCCCTGGCCGGATCCCTGGTCAGCGCCCGCACTCTCCGTCCCGTACGAAGCAGATGGTCGACCACGTGCCGACCGGCCCGGCCGGTGGCGCCGGTCACCAGAAACGTCATTGGCATGCCTCTCTGTGAACGAGACACCGACGCTATGTCCCACCCCGTACCCGCCGCATCGGACCATTGGCCTAGGACTTCCACACCCCGCACCGGGGCGGTGTCGTCACCCGTCCCGCGACGTGTCCCGGACGGGTGAGCAGCAGCCGTCCGCGCAGCCGCCGGCCTCGGGCACCGTGCCACCGGACACCGTGCCACCGGACAGGGGCGCGGCGGGGACGGCGGGGACGGCGGGGACGGCGGGGACGGCGCAGCAGGTGTCGCCGCGCCAGGCCTCGCGGCCTTCTTTGACCGCGACGGCGGCGATGACGAGGGCGGCGATCGGGTCGGCCCAGGACCAGCCGAACAGGCTGTTGAGCGCCAGCCCGGCGAGGAGCACGCCGGACAGGTAGGTGCACAGCAGGGTCTGCTTGGAGTCGGCGACCGCGGAGGCGGAGCCGAGCTCGCGGCCGGCGCGGCGCTGGGCGGCCGACAGGAACGGCATGACGACCAGGCTCAGCGCGGCCAGGATCAGGCCGGGGGTGGAGTGTTCGGCCTCGCCGGTGCCGAGCAGCGCGCGGACGGCGTCGAAGGTGACGTAGGCGGCCAGCGCGAAGAAGGAGAGGGCGATGACACGCAGCGCGGTCTTCTCACGCGCCTCGTGGTCGGTGGCGGAGAACTGCCAGGCCACCGCGGTGGCGGAGGCGACCTCGACGATGGAGTCCAGGCCGAACCCGATGAGGGCGCTCGACGAGGCGATGGTGCCGGCGGTGATGGCCACGGCGGCTTCGACGACGTTGTAGGTGATGGTCGCGGCCACCAGCAGCCGGACGCGGCGTGCCAGCGCGGCGCGCCGGGCCGGGGTGGGGCCGAGGGTGACGGCGGTCATGGGCAGCACCCCTGCTCGTCGGCGTCGGGGCAGGTGCGCCCGGCGTCGGCCGCGACCGCGATGACGGCGCCGCTCAGGTCGGTCAGGGCGTGGCCGAGCCGGGGGTCGGCCAGCTCGTAGCGGGTGCGGCGGCCGACCGGGACGGCGACGACCAGGCCGCAGTCACGCAGGCAGGCCAGGTGGTTGCTCAGCCGGGTGCGGGAGATGCCCAGGAGGTCGGCCAGGTCGGCCGGGTGGGCGGGAGCCTCGCGCAGCGCGAGCAGGATCCGGCAGCGGATCGGATCGGCCAGGGCACGGCCGAAGCGCGCCAGGACCTCGATCTCGGAGGCGATCGTCAACATGCCCGTACAGTACAGGGTTTCCTGAATTCAGGAAACCCTGTACTCAAAGGGGCGGGCTACTCGGAGAGTCAGACGAGGGTGATCCAGAACGACCAGAAGCGCACGGCGATCAGCGCGATGACCGCGCCGAACCACACCGCGATCGCGACCGAGTGGTAGTCCCTCAAGACCGCCACGACGCGGGCCCCGCGCGTGGACGACACCACGGAACCGCCGCCCGGCAGGTGGCCCCGCGCGAGGTTGCGCACGGTGACGTACCAGAACAGCGGGATCGTCACCGCCCACACGACCATGCAGTACGGGCACAGGGCGCCGATGACGTAGAGGCTCTGGAAGATCAGCCAGTGCACGAAGACGGCGCCGCAGGTGACTCCCGCCTGCAAGCCCAGCCAGAACCATCGGCCGAAGCCCGCCCCGGCCAGCAGCGCGGCACCGACCGTCACGACGACGGCGAAACCGGCGACCCCCAGGAGCGGGTTGGGGAAACCGAACAGCTCGGCCTGCGGGGTCGTCATGATCGACCCGCAGGACAGCACCGGGTTGATGCTGCAGCTGGGCACGTACTCCGGGTTCTTCAGCAGGGCGATCTTCTCGACGGCCAGGACGAACGCCGCCAGCAGCCCGACCGCGCCGCCGATCACCAGCAGCCAGGGCAGCAGGCGGGGGAACGGCTCCTCGGGCCCCCGCTCGCCCGCCTGCCGCCCGAGGTGGTCCGGGTGCCCGGCGGGGGCGGGCTCAGCCGGCGAGTGCCGCATCGACGGCCGCCTTGAACTCGTCACCGGACTGGGGCTGGATCTTGGTGCCGTTGAGGAAGAACGTGGGCGTACCGCTCACGCCGAGGGCCTGGCCGTCGGCGACGTCCCTGTTCACCCTCGCCAGGGTGGCCGGGTCGTCGTACGCCTTGTCCCAGGCGGCCATGTCCAGGGCGAGGCCCTGGGCGAAACCGCGGAAGACCGTGTCGGCCGGGACCTGCTTCTCACCCCACTGGCTCTGCGTCTCGTACATCCGCTGGTACATCGCCTCGAATCTGCCCTGCTGGGCGGCGGCCTCCACGGCGCGGGCGGCGCGTTCGGCGTTGAAGTGGCCGGGCAGCGGGAAATAGCGGACCACGAACGTGACTTTGCCCGCGTACTGCTTGCGCAGATCCTCCACGACCGGGAAGAAGGCCCTGCACGCCTCGCACTCGAAGTCGAGGAACTCCACCAGGGTCACCTTGCCGTCGGCGGCGCTCTGCACCTTGTGGCTGTCGGCCCGCACCAGCCGCGACTCACCGGCGGCCACGGCGTCGGTCGCGCCCCCGCCCCCGATCCTGCTGATGAGGACGAAGGCGGCCAGCACCACGACCACCGCGCCCACCACGGCCGCGGTCACCGCGAGGTTCCTCTTCCGGGCGGACTGCCGGGCGTCCGCGGCACGCATCGCCGCGATCTTGGCGCGCCTGTCCTCGGTCCGGTCCTGTCGCTGCGACACCTACGCTCCTCATCATCGGGTTGCCGCGCGGGGACGCCCCGGGCTGGTGACCGGGGCCTGGCGGCCGTCCCCATACTTCTACACGGCATAGAAGATTCGCATAAATTCGGCCGAGTGCGTGCGGGCACCCTGGCGTGGAGGGCTCGCCAGGGCGCTGGCGTACCCTGCTGCCCATGGTGAGATGACCATGAGGAAAGGGGTCACCAGTGCGGCTCGGCCATCTGGAGCGCTCGATCATGGAGGCCCTGTGGCGGCACCCGGGCGGGATGCTCGCCCAGGAGATCGCCGGCTCCCTGCCGTCCCAGCCCGCGGTGACGACCGTTCTGACCGTGCTGCTCCGCCTGTCACACAAGGGGCTGGTCGTCCGGGAACGCGTCGGCCGGGCACACCGCTACCGGGCCAGTGGCGGCAAGGACGCCTTCGTCGCGGAGGTCATGCAGGAGGCCCTCAGCGAGGCGGGCAACGTCGACGCCGTGGTCCACCGCTTCGTCGGGACCGTCTCCCCCGAGGTCGCCGCCGCCCTGCGCCTGGCCCTGCGGGAACGAGAGAACCGGCACGAGGAGCAGCACCCGCGAGAGGGGCAGGCGCCGTGACGGCGTGGATGCTCGCCGCCGGCATCGCGCCGCTCCCCCTCCTGCTCGGCGGGCGGATGACCGTACGGCTGGCCTCGGCCGCGTGGACGAGCCGCCGGCCGCGGGCCGCGCTGGTGCTGTGGCAGGCCATCGGCCTGTCCGCCGGTCTGGGCGCCCTCGGACTGGGGCTGGTCGCCGCGGTCGCGCCGCTGGCGGCGGCCTTCCCGCACGGCGTGCACACCCTCGGCGACCAGATCCTCGACGGACGGGGCCTGTCCGGCCTGGGCTGGGGTCACGTCGCCGCGCTGCTGTGGTCGCTGTCGCTGCCGGCCTGGCTGCTGGCCCACACGGCGCGCACCCTCACCAGGACGGCCGCCGACCGGCGACGCCAGCGCCTGTTGATCGACCTGGTCGCCGACCTGGACCGCGGCTACGGCGCCCACGTCCTGCCCGAGGCCCGGCCCGTCGCCTACTGCGTGCCCGGACGCAGCAGACGACGGGCCCGCGTCGTGGTGAGCCGGGGCACGCTGGAGCGGTTGAGCCCTCGCCACGTGCACGCCGTCCTGGCCCACGAACGCGCGCACGCCCGCGGCCGTCACGACCTGGTCCTGCTGCCCTTCGCGGCGCTGGCGCAGGCCCTCCCGATCCTCAGCGCCCCGCGTACGGCGGTGCGGGCGGTGTCGGTGCTGCTGGAGATGCTCGCCGACGATCAGGCCCGTCGGCGTCACGGCGACCTGGTCCTCGCCCAGGCCATCGTCCAGATGGTCACCCCCGGCGATCAACGACCGGCTCACGCCCTGGCCCTGGCCCAGGTGGAGGTCGTCCAGCGCGTCGAGCGGCTCCTGACCGGCACGACCGCCCCGGGCCACGGGACGGCCGTCGCGGCCTACGGCGCCGCGGCCGGGCTGCTCAGCGGGCCGCTGGCCGTCCTGATCGCCCCCATCGTCTGCACCGTCCTCTAGCCCGTCCTCTAGCCGTCCCGACGGCGTGCCCCGGCCTTCCCCCGGCCGGGGCACGGGCGGGTCAGTCGGTGCCGAACTCCATCGCGGCGCGGTCGAGCATCTCGTCGTCGCCGGAGACCGTGCCGCGTGAGGCGATGGCCTCCGCGCCGCCCCGCGGCATCGCGCCGATCAGCCCGGTGGAGGCCGCCTGGGCGGCGCCGATGAGCGCGGGGTGGGTGGTGCCGACCATGCCGAGGTTGGCGTACTGCTCCAGCTTGGCGCGCGAGTCGGCGATGTCGAGGTTGCGCATGGTGAGCTGGCCGATCCGGTCCACCGGGCCGAACGCCGAGTCCTCGGTGCGCTCCATCGACAGCTTGTCCGGGTGGTAGCTGAAGGCCGGGCCGGAGGTGTCCAGGATCGAGTAGTCCTCGCCGCGCCGCAGCCGCAGCGTCACCTCGCCGGTGATCGCCGTGCCGACCCAGCGCTGCAGCGACTCTCGCAGCATCAGCGCCTGCGGGTCGAGCCAGCGGCCCTCGTACATCAGCCGGCCGAGCCGCCGTCCCTCGTTGTGATAGCTCGCCAGGGTGTCCTCGTTGTGGATCGCGTTGACCAGCCGTTCGTACGCCGCGTGCAGCAACGCCATCCCGGGCGCCTCGTAGATGCCGCGGCTCTTGGCCTCGATCACCCGGTTCTCGATCTGGTCGGACATGCCCATGCCGTGCCGTCCGCCGATCGCGTTCGCCTCCATCACCAGGTCGACCGGGGTGGCGAACTCCTTGCCGTTGATCGTCACCGGGCGGCCCTGCTCGAAGCCGATGGTCACGACCTCGGTGGCGATCTCGACCGCGGGATCCCAGAACCGCACGCCCATGATCGGGTCCACGGTCTCGATGCCGGTGTCGAGGTGCTCCAGGGTCTTGGCCTCGTGGGTGGCGCCCCAGATGTTGGCGTCGGTCGAGTACGCCTTCTCGGTGCTGTCACGGTAGGGGAGGTCGTGGGCGAGCAGCCACTCCGACATCTCCTTGCGGCCACCGAGCTCGGACACGAAGTCGGCGTCGAGCCAGGGCTTGTAGACGCGCAGGTGCGGGTTCGCGAGCAGGCCGTAGCGGTAGAACCGCTCGATGTCGTTGCCCTTGAACGTCGAGCCGTCGCCCCAGATCTGCACGTCGTCGTCGATCATCGCCCGGACCAGCAGGGTCCCGGTGACGGCACGGCCGAGCGGCGTGGTGTTGAAGTAGGGGCGCCCGGCCGAGCGGATGTGGAACGCGCCGCAGGTGAGCGCGGCCAGGCCCTCCTCGACCAGCGCCGCGCGGCAGTCGACCAGGCGCGCGATCTCGGCACCGTACGTCAACGCGCGGCTGGGCACCGAGGCGATGTCGGGCTCGTCGTACTGGCCGATGTCGGCGGTGTAGGTGCACGGGACGGCACCCTTGTCGCGCATCCACGCGACGGCGACCGAGGTGTCGAGGCCGCCGGAGAAGGCGATGCCGACGCGCTCGCCGCTGGGCAAGGAGGTGAGAACCTTGGACATGAAACAAGAGTATGCATCACGACGCATGACTATGCAAAATAAGGTGACGCGCGTCACCACGCTCACCGCGCCCCGCGAGGTGATCGAGTACCGGCCGGGGACGCCGTGGACGGGCACGGCGGCCGATCCACCGGGACACCCGCCCGGCGCCCCCGGCTGCCGCGTCAGGCGGGGGCGCCGGGCGGCGGGCTCGCGTGGAGCTGGAACGAGGTGACCCCGAGCCGGTCGATCACGGCGACGGATGGCTGGTGAGATAGCCGCCCATGGTGCGGAAGTAGTCGGTGGCGCGGTGCTCCCGGCCGTCGTCGGTGCGGATCCGCTCCACCACCACCCCGTACTCGGTGCCGCCGCGCGCGCCGGGACCGCAGACGATCGCCACCCCCTCGCCGTCCGGGCGGAACACCCGGCCGGGCGTGCCGCCCAGGCGGAGCCTCGACACCGAGGCGGCCAGGATCCCGATGCGCTCGCCGTTGAAGTAGGCGAACGTGCTGGGGTAGGGGTCCGACTGGGCCCGGACCAGGTTCACGATGTCCCTCGCCGACCACGTCCAGTGGATCCTGCTGTCCTCGACCGAACGCTTGTGGAAGAACGTGGCGTCGGCCGGATCCTGCTTGGCCCAGTCCGTCCGGCCCGAGTCGATGAGCTCGATGGCCTCCAGGGTCATCGGCGCGAACAGCTTTATCGTCTTGTGGAACAGGTCGGTGACGGTGTCGTCGTCCTCCACCGGGACCCGGCGCTGCAGCACGATGTCGCCGAGGTCGAACTTCTCGTTCATGAAGTGGACGGTGACGCCGACCTCGCGCTCACCGTTGATCAGGGCCCAGTTGAGCGGCGCGAAGCCCCCGTAGCGGGGCAGCAGCGCGTCGTGGACGTTGATCGCGCCGTGCTTGGCCAGGCCGTAGACGTGCGGCGCCACCCAGGTGCGCCAGTCCGAGGAGACCATGAGGTCGGGCCCCAGCCCGCGCAGCCGTTCCACCACCTCCTCGTCGTTGGCGTACCGGCGCTCCAGTACGGGGATGCCGTGCTTCGCCGCGAGATCGGCCACCGAGTCGTCCCAGATGGTCTCGTAAGCGTGATCGCTCGCCGGGTGGGTGATGACGAGCGGGACCTCGTGCTCGGTCAGCAGGGCCTCCAGGACCCGGTGACCCCACGTTTGGTAGCCCATGAAGACAAGACGCACGCCCTCTGTCCTTTCCGTAGGTTCCGTAGGTGAAGAGTGGAGTGTGGTGACCGGGCCGGGCGGGCGGCCGTCTACCCCTTCCCTCCCGGCCCGGTGCGCAGTGTCCTGATCTCGCGGGTGAGCAGCAGCGGCAGGCACACCAGGGCCGCCAGCGAGCCGAGGACCCACAGCATCGGCCGGACGCCGAACACGTCGCCGAGCACGCCGCCGACGGCGGCGCCCAGCGGGAGCGTGCCCCACACCGCGAACCGCATGGACGCGTTCATCCGGCCCTGCAGCTCCGTCGGTGTGATCGCCTGCCGCAGGCTGATCTGGTTGATGTTGTAGACCGAGATCCCGGCCAGCATCAGCCCGATCGCGACGGAGACGAGCAGCGAACCGGCGCCCGCTCCCGCCGAGGCGATGAGCAGGATCGGCAGCACCGCCAGCACCGCGGCGCCGACCAGCGTCGGCCCCAGCCCCAGCGTCCTGACCACCCGCGCGTTGACCATCGCGCCGAGCAGGGCGCCCGCGTTGCCCAGGGTCAGGATGAGCCCGAGCGCGCCGGGCGTGAGACCGAGGTCGCCGAGCGCGAACACGACCAGCAGCGCGGTCAGCGCGCCGCCGAGCCCGATCAGGTTCATCAGTGCCGTGCACAGGGCGATCGCCCGCAGCGTGCGGTTGCCGAAGACGAAGCGCAACCCCTCACCGATCTCCGTGACCATCCTCCGGCGCGGGGCGGCGGGGTCGGGCCCGGCGGCGGGACGGCGGGTGATCATGCTGACCAGCACGGCCGACACCAGGTAGCCGGCCACGTTGAACAGCAGCACGAGCGGCGCGATCAGCACCTGGACGAGCAGGCCGCCGAGGCCCGGTCCTCCCAGGTACGCGATCGACCTGGACACCTCCAGCCGGGTGTTGCCCGCGGGGATGTCCTCGGTCTCGACCACCGAGGGCAGGAACGCCTGGTCGGCGATGTCGAAGAACACCGTCTGCACGCCGACCAGCAGGCCGACGACCAGCATCAGCCCGATGCTCAGCAGGTCGAACAGGTAGGCGAGCGGCAGGGTCGCGAGGACCACCATCCGCCCGACGTCGGTGAAGATCAGGATGCGGCGCCGGTCCCAGCGGTCGACCCACACGCCCGCGGGCAGCGAGACCAGCAGGAACGGCAGGGTCTCCGCGGCCGCGAGCAGGCCGACCTGGGTCGTGGACGCGTCGAGCACGGTCAGCGCGATCACCGGGATGGCGAAGAAGGTGATCTGCGAGCCGATCTGGCTCACCGTCTGGGCCGCCCACAGCAGGGTGAAGTCACGGTGCCGCCAGAGACTTCGCCGGTGCGCGGTGGGCGTGGCCTTGCTGTCCATTGGGGGGTGTCCCTTTCTCCGTCGGTGCCGATTCAGCCGGCGGCGAGGTGCTCACGCAGCGAGCGCGGGCGCATGTCGGTCCACACCCGCTCGATCCGGTCGAGGCAGGTCTCGCGGTCGCCGACGGTCCCCTCCTCGGTCCATCCGGGGGGCAGGGCACGTCCGACGGGCCAGATCGAGTACTGGTCCTCGTCGTTGCGGACGACGCGGTGGTCGGTGGGGTCGGTCATGGGCACTCCTCGCGGTGGTTCCTCTTCAATGGGGTGGGCGTGTCAGGGACAGCAGGTCGGCGACCGGCCGGTCCAGTCCGTCGGCCAGGGCGTCGAGCACCCGCCTGACGTGGTGCAGCAGCTCCACGGCGCGCTCGTCCGACACCTGCTCGCGGTAGTAGCTCACCTTCAGCAGCAGGGCGGGGTCCGGCCAGACGACCAGCCGCAGCGTCTCGTCGCCGGGGGCGCCGTTGGCGATCGGGTTCCAGCCCGCGAGCCGCGACTGCAGCCGCCCGTCGAACGGGAAGTTCTCGACGACGATCTCCGAGTCGTAGAGCCGGTCGGCGTCGTCGATCCCGCACCAGCGCTGGACGTCCAGGGGCGAGACGTACTCGAACCCGGCCGCCTCGGCGTGGTTGTCCTGCAGGCCGCGCAGCCAGTCCCGGCAGCGGGCCGCGCGGTCCACGACGACCCGGCTGGGCAGCCGGTTGTTGAGGCAGCCCACGATGTCCTCCGCGCCGCCGACCGCGTCGGCGCGGCCCGAGACGACGGTGCCGAAGACGAGATCGCCGGTGCCGAGCGCGTGGCCGAGCGCGATCGCGTACGCGCCCTGCACCAGGGTGTGCAGCGTCAGCCCCGCCTCGGCCGCCCGCCGGTTCAGCGGGGCCGTGCGCTCGGCGGGCAGCCAGACGCGCTGGTCGGCGTGGGACTCACCGCCCGCGGAGCCCGGACCGAGCCCGGCGGCGACCAGCCCGCGCGGCGCCCCGGCGAGCCTGCCGGTCCAGTACGACCGGGCGGCGGCGTCGTCACGCTCCTGCCACCAGCGGGCGATCACGCCGGGTTCCGGCCGGGTGGCCAGGGTGACCGGCTCACCGGCGCGGAACCCGTCGTGCAGGTCGAACAGGTCCCGCAGCAGCGCCGGGAACGACCAGCCGTCGAGGTTCAGGTAGGAGTAGTCCCACACCAGGCAGGCGGCTCCGGGACCCCGGTCGAACACGGTCAGCTCGACCTGGCAGCGGCGCAGCGGATCGGCCGGGGTGCTCCTGAGGACCCCCAGGTGGCGGTTGACCGCCAGGACCGCCTCGTCCGTGCCGAGGCCGCCGAGGTCCTCGCGGCGCACGCGGAGCGCGGCGTTGCGGTGCACCACCTGAAGGTCCCTGCCGTCGTGCGTGCGCAGCGAGGTGCGCAGGGCCGGATGGTGCTCGACCAGCGCGTTCCACGCCAGGACCAGCAGGTCCACGTCGATGTCCGTGCCGCTGACGTCGAACGCCTCGTACACCCGGTACATCCCGGGCCGGGGCCGGTGCCGCAGCCGGTTGAGCCCCCAGCGCTGCATCGGCCCGGCCGGTTCGATCCGCTCGGCGTCGAGCAGTCCGGCCAGCAGCGCGGGACGGCTCGCGCCGTCGATGCCGAGGTGGGCGGTCTCGGGCAGCCGGAAGCCCCTGGGAACCGGCCCGGCCTCGGCCGTCGGCGGCTCGCCCTCCCGCGGCGTCCAGGTCGCGCCGAGTGCCCCGGCCAGCTCGCGGACCGTCTGGTGGGCGAACACGTCCCGCGCGGTGAACGGCATCCCCGCCGCCCTGGCCAGGGAGACCACCCGGATGCTGGAGATCGAGGTGCCGCCGACGGCGAAGAAGTTGTCGTCGGCCGAGATGTCCTCGCGGCCGAGGACCTTCCACCAGATGCGCAGGAGCGCCGCCTGGCCGTCGTCCGTCGGCACGTCCGTCGGCGCGGGCCCGCCCTCGGCCGGTTCCCGCCCCCGGATGGGCTCCGGTAGCGCGCTCGGCACGAGCTTGCCGCCCGCCGTACGCGGCAGCCCGGTCAGCTCGACCAGGTGGGCGGGCACCTGGTAGCCCGGTATCCGCTCGACGAGGAAACGCCGCAGGTCGCCGGTGTCGAGCGTGCCGCCGGGCCGGGCGACCACGTAGGCGACCACCTCGTGCGAGCCCTCGGTGCGCACCGCGCGGGCGACCACCTCCTCGACGTCGGGGTGGGCGGCGACCGCCACCTCGACCTCTCTCAGCTCGACCCGGTGGCCGCGTACTTTGACCTGGCCGTCGACCCGGCCGACGAAGCGCAGCACGCCGTCGGCGTCGACCCTGGCCCGGTCGCCGGTGCGGTACATCCGCGCGCCCGGCTCACCGCCGAACGGGTCGGGCACGAACCGCCGCGCCGTCGCGGCGGGCAGGCCGGGGTAGCCCCGGGCCAGGCAGGGGCCCGCGACGTACAGCTCCCCTGCCAGGCCCGGCGCGACCGGCCACATCTCCGCGTCGAGCACGTAGGCGCGCATGCCGCGCATCGGCAGGCCGATGGGTACCACGGGACCGAGTCCGCCGTCGCTCACCGAGCCGGTGTGGGTGATCGAGGTGATCAGGGTCTCGGTGAGGCCGTAGGCGTTCACCACCGGCACGTCGGTCCGCTCGGCCCAGCGCTTGAGGTCGGCCACATAGCCCGCCTCCGCGCCGATCACCACCGTGCGCAGCGCCGGGGGCAGCGGGCGCGGGCGGCGTTCCAGGTCGCGCGCCCACTCGGCCCAGTAGGAGCTGGTGAAGTCGGCCAGCGTGCCGCCGCCGTCGGCGAGCACCCGCTCCAGGTCCACCGGGGCGATCCTGTTGTCCTCCAGCAGCAGCACCCCGCCCCCGACGCACCACACCGGCACCGTCTCCTCGAAGCAGACGTCGAAGGTGAGCGCGGCGAACTGCAGGAACACGTCGTCGGCGGTGATCGCGAGCCGCTCGGCGAAGATACTCGCGTAGAACGCGAGCGCGTCGTGGCCGACCGCCACCGGCTTGGGAAGCCCGGTCGATCCCGAGGTGAACAGCACGTACGCCAGCGCGTTGAGCAGGGTGGCGGGCGCTCCGGCCCCCGCGCCTCTGGTCTCCACTCCTCCGGCCTCCGCGCCTCCGGTCCCCGCCTCCCCGGTCCCCGCCTCTCCGGCACTCGTGTCTTCTGTGTCCGCCTCGTCGGTGTCCGCGGTGATCCCGTCCAGGTCCAGCCAGGTGAGGTCCGCGTCGAGGGCGAGCCGCCGCGCGACCTCCTTGGCCGCCTCCGCGGACTCGGCCAGCCCGAGGCGTACGCCGGCCGCCTCCGCCATCGCGCGCAGCCGCCGGTCGGGCAGGGACAGGTCGAGTGGGACGACGGCGGCGCCCGCGTACCAGGTGCCGAGTACCGCGACCGCCCAGCCCACCCCGCGCGGCAGGGCGAGCAGTACGGTGTCGTCCGGCCCCGCGCCCGCCGCGCGGATCCGCGCGGCCAGGCTCCTGGCCCGGCGGTCGAGCTCGCGGTAGGTCACCTCGACGCCCTGGCAGGTCCTGGCCGCGACGGCGCCGGGGCACAGGGCCGCCCGTTCGGAGATCTGCACCGGCACCGGCACCCGGGTCGGCAGGATCGGCCCCTCGGCCCCGACCGGCCCGGACAGCAGGCTCCCGCTCCCGCCCGCGTCCAGGTCGCGCACCAGCCCACCGTCCCCGTTCCCGTCCCCACCGGCCACGAAGGACTCCAGCAGGGCCAGGTAGGCTCCGGCCAGCGCGGCCACCGTACTCTCGTCGAACAGGTCCGTCCGGTACTCCCAGTCGGCGACGACTCCCCCCGCCGTGACCTCCACCCCGAGGCCCAGCTCGAACTTGGCGTTCGCGCACGGCGTCGGCATCCGCTCGGCGGCGAGACCGGCGCCGAACCCGGGAGTGATCGCGTCGAGCTGGTCGAGGCCGCACACCACCTGCACGAGCGGCGCGTACGCCGTCGAGCGCGGGACCCGCAGCCGGTCCACCAGCTCCTCGAAGCCGACACCGCCGTGGCGCATCGTCTCCAGCACCCTGGCCCGCACCTGGTCGAGCAGGTCCCGGACGGTGTCGCCGGCGCCGACGCGCAGCCGCAGCGGGACGGTGGTGACGAACATGCCGACGGTGTCCACGTCGTCCATCGACGCCCGTCCCGACGACGGCGAGCCGATCACCAGGTCGCGCTGCCCGGTGAGCCGGGCCAGCAGGACCGCGTACGCGGCGAGCACCACCATGTACGGCGTGACGCGCCACCGCGCGCAGGCGGCGACGAGCCGCCGCCACAGCCCCGGCGGGATCGTCCGGCGCAGCGCGCCACCCGCGCTGCCGCCGCCCTCCGGCCGTGGCCGGTCGGCCGGCAGGTCGATGACCTCGGGGGCGTCGCGCAGCATCTCCTCCCAGTGGCGCAGGGCCTCCTCCCTGCCGGGTGGCACGGTCGTGTCCCGGCCGAACCAGGACGCGGCGGCGGGGAGCCCGGCCTCCGTCCCGCCGGAGAGCGCACGGTAGAGCAGGCCGAGGTCGCGATACAGCACCCGCAGGGACAGTCCGTCGCACACCAGGTGGTGCGCCACCAGGACCAGCACGTGGTCGTCGGCGGACAGCCGCAGCAGGGCGGTGCGCAGCAGCGGGCCCCGGGACAGGTCGAACGGCCTGTCCACCTCGTGGGCGAGCCTGGCCCGCGCCATCTCCGGCGCGGTGTGCGGCGAGTGCGAGAAGTCCACCACCGGCATCGCGAGCACGACCGGGCCGGTGTCCTCCAGAAAGGGCCGCTCACCCGCGACGACACGGCCACGCAGGACCGGATGCCTCTCCAGCAGGGCCGCCAGCGCCCGGTGCAGCGCGTCGGCGTCGAGGGGGCCGCGCACCCGCAGGGAGGCGTTGATGTGGTATAGCGCGGCCCCGCCGTCCGCCAAGGCCGCGCGCTCCCACTGCTCGCCGAACCAGAGCCCGAGCTGCGCCGGGGTCAGTGGCGCGCGGACCGGCGCGCCGGTCACGCCGGGACCTCTTCCGCGGGCGGGGTCACGGCGAGGTGGCCGACGAGCTCGGCGACCGTCGGGTGGGCGAAGAAGTCGGCGACCGGGAGATCCATCCCGGTCGACGCCTTGAGCCGATGGCGGATCCGCAGCACCGCGAGCGAGTGCCCGCCCAGGAGGAACAGGTTGTCGTGCCGGTCGACCCGGGGTACGTCGAGGATCTCCGCCCAGATGCCGCTCATGGTGCGTTCCAGTTCCGCCCACGGCGCCCGGTCTCCGCTCTCGTCACCGGGAACCGCTCCGGTGTCGTGCCGCGGTTCCGTGTCGTGCGACGGCTCCGTGTCGTACGGCGGTTCCGGCAGCCGGGCGCGATCGATCTTGCCCGAGGTGGTCAGCGGGATCTCGTCGAGCACGACGTAGGCGCGCGGCACCAGACCCGAGGGCAGCTTGGCCGCGGCGTGCGCGGCGAGGTCCTTCGCCGACGGCGGCTCGTCCGTCGCGGGCCGTACGTAGGCGACCAGGGCCTGCGCGGAAGCCTCGCCGCGCACCACGACATAGGCGGCCGCGACGTCCGGGTGGGTGCCGAGCACCTGCTCGATCTCGCCGAGCTCGACGCGCAGGCCACGGATCTTGACCTGCTGGTCGCGCCTGCCGAGGTATTCGAGCCTGCCGTCCAGCGCCCACCGCGCGCGGTCGCCGGTGAGGTAGAGCCGTCCGCCCGGCCGCCGGCCGTACGGGTCGGGGACGAACCGCTCGGCGGTGAGGCGGGCCCGGCCGAGGTAGCCGTCGCAGACGCCGTCGCCGCCGATGGCGAGCTCGCCCTCGACGCCGCGCGGCAGCAGGTGCCCGCCGGGGTCCACGACGTGGGCCTCGACGCCGGGTCCTGGCGTGCCGAGCGGCCAGGGCCGGTCGGGGTCGGCGGTCACCGGGCCGCCGGTGACGAACACCGTCGTCTCGGTCGGGCCGTACAGGTTGCGCACCATCGGCACGCCCGCCTCCTCCACCAGCCGGACGAGCGGCGCGGTCCCGGCCTCGCCGCCGAAGTTCACCGAGCGCACGCCCGCCGGGATCCCGCCCTCGCGCAGCAGCTCGGCGAGCATGCTGCCGACGACGTTGGCCTGGGTGGGGACCAGGTGCTCCGGCAGCGACGGCAGCGCGAACAGGTCGTCGACGAGCACGACCGTCCCACCGGCCGCCAGCGTCGGCAGGATCTCGTGCACCGAGATGTCGAACGTGAGCGCGGTGGCGGCGAGTGTGCGCTCCAGCAGCCCGTCCGGGGTCTTGGCGAGCGTCCAGCGTACGAAGTGGTCGAGGTTGGCGTGCGTCACCCGGCAGCCCTTGGGGAGGCCCGTGCTGCCCGAGGTGTACATGACCCACGCGGTCGAGGCGGGGTGCGGGGTCCGGAACGGGAGACCGTCCGCGGGTTCGGGCCCGGCTTCGAGCGCGCCGACGTCGAGCGGTTCCCAGTCCCCCGGGGGCAGCAGGCCCGCCGTGCCGGGCTCGACGAGGACCCGGCGCGCCCCGGAGTCCGCGAGCATGTACGCGATGCGGTCGGCCGGGTGGGCGGGGTCGAGCGGCAGGTAGCCCCGGCCGGAGAGCAGCGTGCCCAGCAGTGAGGTCAGCGCCCGCGGCGTGCGGCGCAGCAGGATGCCGACCGGCGCGCCGCCGCCGCCCGCGCCGGACTCGTCGAGCATCCGGGCGACCGACCGGGCCCGCCCGGCGACCTCCGCGTAGCTGAGCGTCCCGGCCGTCGTGCTGATCGCGGGCGCGTCCGGGACGCGCGCGGCCGTGGCGGCGAACAGGTCGGCGAAGGACGCCGCCGGGGCGGCGGGCCGGCCGGCACCCAGGGCGAGCAGCCCGGCCCGGCTCCCCGGGCCGACGAGGTCCACCTCGCCGAGGCGCGCGCCGGGGTTCTCGGTCATCGTGGCGAGCAGGTGCAGGTAGGAGTCCGCCACCTCGGCGATGAACTCCCTGTCGAACAGGTCGCTGTTGTACTCCCACAGCAGGGTGACCCGGCCGTCGAGGCGGCCGTCCGCGCCGGGCTCCGCCTCGGCTCTCGGGATGACGACCACGTTGAGGTCGACCTTCGCCGAGCCGTTGTCGCGCTCGTAGACCGTCGCCGAGCAGCCGGGCAGTTCCAGGTCGGGCATCCTGGCGTCGTTGGCGCTGAACATGATCTGGAAGTAGGGGTTGGCCGCCGGGTCGCGGTCGGGGTTGAGCGCGCGCACCAGTTCCACGAAGGGGAGCTCCTGGTTGGCCGTGGCCGCGCGCACGGTCGCGGTACTGCGGCGCAGCAGTTCCGCGAAGGTGGGGTCGCCGCCCGCGTCGCAGCGCAGCACGACCGCGTTGACGAACATGCCGATGACGTCCTCGGTCTCGGCGAGCTGGCGGTTGCCGAACGCCGAGCCGACCGCGAGGTCGTCCTGGCGGGTGTAGCGCCACAGCGTGGCGTAGAAGCCCGCGAGCATCGCGCTGAACAGCGTGGTGTGGTGGGTCCTGGCGAGCTCGCGGAGCGCGGCGACGGTGCGCGCCGACACCTCCAGCCGCACCATGCCGCCTTCGAAGCCCTGCGGTCTCGAACGGGGCCTGGTGGTGGGCAGCGACACCGCCGGTGGGCTGCCCGCCAGTGTCGCGGCCCAGTGTTCGCGCTGGCGTCGCATGCCCTCGCCGGCCAGTGCCCGCTCCTGCCAGCGCGCGTAGTCGGCGTACCGGAACTCGATCTCGGGCAGCCCGGCGGGCTCCCCGGTGACCTCGGCGGTGTAGGCGGCGCGCAACTCCCGCATCAGCAGGCCGAAGGACCAGCCGTCGTGGACGAAGTGGTGCTCCACCAGGATGATCTCGTGGGTGGCCGGGCCGAGCCGTACCACCGTCCATCGCACCAGCGGCAGCTCGGCGAGGTCGAACGGCGTGGTCATGTCGCGGACGACGAGTTCCTCCACCCTGGCCCGGTGCTCGGACTCCGGCACATCGGACAGGTCGACGAGGTGGACCGGCGTCGGGCCCTCGGCGTGCACGCGCTGGAACGGCACCCCGTCGTCGTCGTGGAAGGTGGTCCGGAAGATCGACTGGCGGGCGGTGATGACGCCGACCGCGCGGCGCAGCGCGTCGAGGTCGAGGTCGCCCGCCACCCGCATCGTCGTCTGCGCGTGGTAGGCGATGTTGCCGGGGGCGAGCCGGTCGAGGAACCAGACCTGCTGCTGCTGCGCGGTGAGCGGTACGCGGTCGTCGTCGCCGCCGCGTTCCATCGGGGGCAGTGCGTTCTCCGCGCCGGGGCCGCC
Organism: Streptosporangium oxazolinicum; assembly: GCF_039537505.1. Lineage (NCBI taxonomy): Bacteria > Bacillati > Actinomycetota > Actinomycetes > Streptosporangiales > Streptosporangiaceae > Streptosporangium > Streptosporangium oxazolinicum. The sequence continues at coordinate 339,465 of NZ_BAABAQ010000007.1, read as the reverse complement.
CCGGTCGACGAGCGCGGCCAGCGCGGCGATCGTCGGGTGTGCCATCAGGTCGGCGACGGTGACCTCGACCGGCCAGCGGGCGCGGATCCGGTTGGTGATCTGCACGGCGGCGAGGGAGTGCCCGCCGAGGTCGAAGAACGAGTCGTCGGCGCCGATCCGCTCGACGCGCAGCGTCCGGCTCCACATCCGGGCCAGCGCGGTCTCGGTGCCGGTGACCGGCGCGCGGAAGGGCACGTCGTCGGCGCGCCGCCACAGCTGGGACTTGGGCAGCGCGTCAGCGTCGATCTTGCCGCTGGGCAGCAGCGGGAGCGCGTCGACGACGACGTAGCGGCTGGGGATGTGACCGGCGGGCAGCGACCGTGCCAGATGCTCGCGGAGCCTGCCCGCGGTGGGCACCCGGTGGGCGTCGACCGGCACGACGTAGGCGATCAGCCGGGTGTCGCCGTCGTCGCCGGTCTCGGCGCGCGCGTGGGCCGCGGCGACCTCGGGGTGGGAGCACAGGTGCCGGACGACCTCCCCGGGGTGCACCCGCTGGCCCCGGATCTTCACCAGGTCGTCGGCCCGGCCGAGGATCCGCAGCACGCCGCCGTCGTCGAGGACGCCGCGGTCGCCGGTGCGGTACAGGCGCGCTCCGGCGCGGCCCGACCAGGGGTCGGGGACGAACCTGTCGGCGGTGAGGCGGGGGTCGCCGCGGTAGCCGAGCGCCACGCCGGGCCCGCCGATGTGGACCTCGCCGGGACGGCCGGGCGGGACCCGCTCCAGGTTCTCGTCGAGCACGAGGACCTCGGTGCCCGGGATGGCCGTGCCGACGGGCAGGGTCGCTCCGCCGTCAGCGGCGTCGGCGTCGGTGAGCGGGTGCGTCGTCGAGGTCACCGTCGTCTCGGTGAGACCGTACGCGTTGATCGTCTCCACCCGGCAGAACCGGCGCCAGGTGGCGAGCGTCGCGGCGCGGCCCATGTCGCTGCCGATGACCAGCAGGCGCAGCGAGGGGGGTATCGAGGGGGGCGCGCCGCCGCCCCGGTCGAGGTCGCGGACCCACTGCTCCCAGTAGGGGGTGGGGAGGTTGGCGACGGTGACCCGTTCGCGGGTGAGGAGGCCGGTGAGCTGCTCCGTGGTGATCGCCGAGGTCGGCGCGAGCACGAGCGTGGCCCCGGCCAGCAGGGTCGGGAAGATCTCCTCAAGTGCCACGTCGAAGCCGGCGGTGGCGAACTGCAGGACCCGGTCCCCGCCGCTCAGCGCGTACGCCGCCCGGATGGCCCACGCGTGCGCGCCGAGCGCGCGGTGCGGGACCTCGACGGCTTTCTGCGTGCCGGTGGTGCCCGAGGTGAACAGCACGTAGGCGAGCCGCTCGCCGTGCGGGAAGCACCCGGCGAACGGCCCGGCGCCGGATTCGGGGAGCGGCCGGACACCGGCCCGCTTGGCGACGGCGGCGCCCGCCGCGTCGGTGAGGCACAGGTCGGCGGCGGCGAGCATGCGCAGCCTGCGGTCGAGCGGCAGTTGCGGGTCGACCGGCAGGAAGGCGGCACCGGACAGCAGGACGCCGGTCAGCGCGGCGATCAGCTCCTCGCCCCTGGGCAGCATGATCGCGACCACCGTCTGCGCCCCGGTGGGGCCGGTCGGGTCGCCGACGCGCAAGGCGACGCTCAGCGCCCGTTCCTCCAGTTGCCGGTAGGTCAGTTCCGATGTGCCCGCCCGTACGGCGATCCGGTCGCCGCCCGTCCTCAGCGACTCGGCGAGGGCGGCGCACAGCGGGTAGGAGAAAACATCGGCGTCGTCGGGCATGGGGTCCACACAGCCTCCCTGGTCGTCAACCGCGCTCGAATGACGCCGGGAATGTGAGAACGGCACGCGGGACCACCGAAAACGGGCCGCACGCGGCGTCGAGCCGCCTCACCGGGCATCGGCGAACCGCGGCCCGAACCTTTGGATGTCCCCTGATCGATTTCGGCGGCCCCACACACACCGAACCAGGGCGTGAAAACCCGGATCTACTCGGACCCTTATCTGCTGACTTATGGTCCGATCGCGACGCGGATAACGTCCGGGCTAGCTGTCGTTTACCCGCTGCACTCTCATTTCCAGAGCCATAGCAGAGCACAGTGGTTGTCACCTAACAACCCCGCAAGACTTTTTTGTTATTTTCGCTGTGCAGCGGAAATATGGGCCTTGTCGTCCGTTCGAAATTGTTGTATTGATTCCGTCCGGCCCGTCGCCCGCAGCGGGCGAGGACCGGAACGTGGCGGTGTTTTCGCAGGTGAGCGCCTTGACGCGAGAGGCCGGAGGAGAGCGGGCCGCCCGCTCGGGGCGGGAGCCTCACGGGGGGCCGCGATTCCCGGCGGCGGCCGGGGCGCGCGTCGGAAAGATCGCGCCGCCGCGCGGCCCGGTCGCCCGGCGCCGCCTCCGGGCCGCCGTGCGAGCGGCGTCCCCGCCGGGCGGCCACACGGAAAATTGGAACCGTCCATTGACGCGGATAGATAGCCTGGTGCATCATTCAGGCGTCGTCAGGCCGGTTTATCGATGATTGTTCGCCGACGCCGTGATTCTTATATCCATCGTGCCATTCTCCGGGATGCGTAACACGGTGACAGCCCGACCCCGAGAGTGAAGACGCTGGTCAGGCCGCCATTCGTTAATCGGATTTTTACGATCAAAGGAACGGGCATTGACTGACAAGTTATGGGGTGGTCGCTTTGACGAGGACATCACCGGGGACGTTCTCGACTACACCCTCACCGTGGACGTCGACGAGCGGCTCGTCTTCGCGGACCTGTGGCAGGACATCGCGCATGTGCTGATGCTGGGCGCCCGGGGAATCGTCACCGGCGAGGTCACCCGGGCCCTCCTCGGCGCGCTGCTCCGGCTGTGGGACCTGAGCGAGCACGGGGAGCTTCGGCTGCGCCCCGAGCTGGAGGACGTCCACTTCAACATCGAGCAGATGGTCATCGAGGACCTGGGTCGTGAGATCGGCGGCCACCTGCAGACCGCGCGCTCACGCAACGACCAGGTCTCCACCGACACCCGCATGTACCTGCGGCGGGTCCAGCTCGACGCGGTCGCGGCGAACCTGGAGCTCGTCGGTGAGCTGCTCGGCTTCCCCGAGGAGGACCTGCTCGCGATCCTGCCCGGCTACACCCACAGCCAGGCCGCCCAGCCGATCTCCGTCGCCTTCTGGAAGACCGCGCACGCGAGCATGCTCCTGCGCGACGTACGCCGGTTGCGCGACGTGTTCGGCCGGACGGACGAGTCCCCCCTGGGCTCCTGCGCGCTGGCCGGCACGTCCTTCGCGCTCGACCGCGAGCTCACCGCCCGGCTGCTCGGGTTCTCCGGCGTGCTCGGCCACGCGCTGGACGCCACCAGCGCCCGCGACCATATCATCGAGAGCGCCTCGGCCTTCGCGATCGGCGGCAACAACCTGTCCCGCATGGCCGAGGAGATCGTCATGTGGAGCGGGCACGAGTACAGCCTGGTCGAGGTCTCCGACGCCTACGCCACCGGCAGCTCGATCATGCCCCAGAAGAAGAACCCGGTCGTCGCCGAGCTGGCCAGGGGACGCACCGGGCGGACGGTGGGCACCCTCGTCCAGCTCCTCACCATGTCCAAGGGGGTGACCCTCGGCTACAGCTGCGATCTCCAGGAGGACAAGCCGTACCTGTGGCACGCCATCGACACCTACCTCTCGACCCTGCGCATCGTGGCCGGGCAGACCCGGGGGCTGCGCTTCGACGGCGCCCGGGGCGAGGAGCTGTGCTGGGACAACTTCTCCACGGCCACCGAGCTGGCCAACCACCTGGTCGCCGAGCGGGGGCTCGCGTTCCGCGAGGCGCACCACGTCGGCGGCGCGCTCGTCTCGGCCCTCCTCAAGCGGGGCGCGACGCTGCGGGACACGGCCGCCGGCGCGGAGATCCTCACCGGGCTCGGCCATCCCGTGCCCGAGCCCGTGCTCGCCCACCTGCTCGCGCCCCGGACCGCGGTGGCCGGCTACACCAGCCCCGGCGGCACCTCGCCGCGCAGCGTCACGGCCGTGCGCGCCGAGTTGCACGCGGCCGTGACCGCCCACACCGCCTGGCTCGACGGGACACGGCGAAGGCTCCGGAGCGCGTACGAGGCCGCCTTCCGCGCGGCCCGCGACGTCGCCGGTGGAACCGACGTCGGCGAGGCCCTCGGCCGTATCGCCCCCGACCTGCCCACGCTCAACGGAGACCCGTTATGAAGATCGTTCTGGCCTACTCCGGCGGCCTCGACACGTCCGTGGCCCTGCACTGGCTCAAGCGGCGCCACAACGCCGAGATCATCGCGTTCTGCGCGGACATCGGCCAGCTGGAGTCGCTGGAGACCGTGCGGGAACGGGCGCTGCGCACCGGCGCCTCGAAGGTCTACGTGGAGCCGCTCACCGACAGGTACCTGCGGGATTTCGCGCTGCCCGCCCTGCGGGCGCACGCGCGTTACGAGAACAAGTACCTGCTGGCCGCGCCGCTCTCCCGGCCGTTGATCGCCCAGCGCATGGTCGAGATCGCCCGCGCCGAGGGCGCCGACGCCGTGGCGCACGGGGCCACCGGCAAGGGCAACGACCAGGTGCGGTTCTTCACCAGCGTGACCGCTCTCGATCCGGGGCTGCGGGTGCTGGCGCCGGTCATCGACTGGGAGCTGACCACCCGCGAGACGGAGCTCGCCTACGCGCGGGAACACGGCATCGAGGTGTCGGTCAGCAAGGAGAACCCGTACAGCATCGACACCAACATCTGGGGCACCAGCATCGAGTGCGGTGAGCTCGACGACATCGACCGGCCGCCGCCCGGCCACGCCTGGCAGCTGACCGCCGACCCCAAGACCGCCCCCGACCGGGCCGAACGGGTCACGGTGGGCTTCGAGGCGGGGGTGCCCGTCTCCCTCGACGGCGACAAGCTGGAACCGGCCGACCTGGTCTCCCGCCTGACGGCGATCGCCGCCCGCCACGGCGTGGGGCGGATCGACATCGTCGAGAGCCGGATCGTGGGTTTCAAGACCCGCGGCATCTACGAGGCACCGGCGGCGACCGTGCTGATGGCCGCGCACGAGGAACTGGAGGCGATCGTCCTCGACCGGGAGACGCTGCACCACAAGCAGGGCCTCGCGCGGCGCTACGCCGAACTCGCCTACTACGGCTACTGGTTCTCCGACCTGCGCCGCGCCCTGGACGGTTTCGTCTCCACGTTGCAGCCGAGGGTGACGGGCGAGGTGACCGTCGAGCTCTACAAGGGGACCTGCGTCATCGTCGGCCGCCGTTCGCCGAACTCCCGCTACAGCGACTCGCTCGCCACCTACGAGGCGGGAGACACCTTCGACCACCGGGCGGGCGCGGGTTTCGCCTACGTGTGGTCGCTGCCGCTCAGGGGCTCCCCGCGCTGACCGCGCGACGAGCCCCGATCCCGGGCGTCCGCCCGGCGGCGACGGCCGCCGGGCTCGGCCTCAGCGGGCGACGGCCAGGGCGACCTCTCCGGTGGTACGGCTGGTGCGGCCGGTCTCGCCCGGCTCGTCCACGCCGCGGCCTCCTCCCGCCGCGAACCGTCGTCCGGCGCTCACGCCCGCTCGCTCAGCCCGATGGCGGCGGTGGGGCAGACGGCGGCGGCCTCGCGGACCGGGGTGTGCAGGTCCGCACCCGGCTCGGGGTCGAGCAGGACGACGATGCCGTCCTCGTCACGCTGGTCGAACACCTCCGGCGCGATCAGCACGCACTGACCGGCACCGCAGCATTTGTCCTCGTCCACGGTGACCTTCATACCGGTTTCCTCTCTGTCGGCCGGATGGGGCGGCGCCGGATCACCAGCGGACCGGGACCGTGCGCAGGCCGCCGACGGCCAGCCCCTCCACGCGCTCCAGCTCCCGCACCGGGACGGCCAGCTCCAGGGTCGGGAGCCTGCGCAGCAGCACCTCGAGCACGACCTGCAGCTCGGTGCGGGCCAGCGCCTGGCCCAGGCAGGAGTGGGCGCCCACGCCGAAGGCGAGGTGCGGGTTCGGGCTGCGGCTCAGGTCCATCTCGGCGGCGGCCTCGAAGGCTCTCTCGTCCCGGTTGGCCGCGGCCATGCTGCACACCACGGTGGTGCCGCGGGGCAGGGTCGTACCGCTGACCTCGGTCTCCTCGCGCAGGTAGCGCGGCAGGCCGAAACCGGCGTTGGCGTCGAGCCGCAGCGTCTCCTCCACCGCCGTGCGGATCAGCGACGGGTCGGCGAGCAGCCGCTCCCACCGGCCGCGGTCGGCCAGCAGCATGGAGACCATCTTGCCGATCATGTTGGCGGTGGTCTCGTGCCCGGCGACCAGCAGGCCCATGCCGGTGACCAGGATCTGCAGGTCGGACAGCCCGCCGTCCTCGGGGCCGCCTGCCGCGATCAGCTCGCTCAGCAGGTCCTCGCCCGGCTCGGCGCGCTTGGCGGCGAGGTGGCCGGACATGTACTGGAAGAACTCGCCCTGGGCGGCCTCGACCTCGGCCTGGCTGTAGCGGGTGAGGTTGAGCAGGGTGTCGGACCAGTACGAGAAGCGGTCCCGGTCCGCGTCCGGCACGCCGAGCATGTCGCAGATGACGTAGATCGGGAGCGGGAAGCCCAGGTCGGCCCTGAGGTCGCCGGGCCTGCCGCGTTCGACCATGTCGTCGACGAGCCGCTCGGCGATCCGGGTCATCGCCGGTCGCAGGGCGGCCATCCGCTTGGCGGTGAACCACTTGCCGACCAGGCGCCGCCAGTGCTGGTGCCCGTCGCCTCCGTCGGGGATGACCTGCGCCATCTCGCTGCTGAACACCCCGCCGCCCTCCGCCGACAGCCGCGCCGCGTCGGGGGCGTTGAGCTGACGGGTGAAGCGCGGGTCGGCGAGCACCTTCCTGACGTCCTCGTAGCGGGTCAGCAGCGTCGCCTGGTCGCCGCTGGGCAGCCTCACGTGCGCCACCGGGCACTCGCCGCGCAGCTCGGCCCATTCCGCGGGCGGCTCCAGCGCCGTGTCGTTGGGGATCGGGTAGCGCAGAACCTGCTCGTTGACACTCACGCGCGTCTCCTTGCGAATGGATGGTGTGGTCAGGTCGTGCCGCCGCTCACCCGCGCACGCCCCGGCCTGCCCGGGAAGCCCCTGCGCCACCAAGCTACCCTACACATGTCGGGAAACCTACACATGTAGTCCGACGGTAGGGTAAAAGACGTGGCCACGACCAAGAACAGCAACACCCCGTCCGGCGACCGACGCGTGCGCCGTACCCACACGGCCCTGGCACGCGCGCTGATCCAGCTCGTCGAGGAGCGCGACCTCTCCCGGATCACCGTCGCCGACGTCGCCGAACGCGCCGGATTGAGCCGCTCGACCTTCTACGACCACTACCGCGACGTCCACGAGCTGGCCGAGGCCGCCTGCACCGCGATGATCGACGGATTGATCGGCTCCCTGCCCACCCCCGGTCCGGAGGTCCCGGATCCGGTGCCCGAGGCGACCCAGTCGCTGGAGGCGTTCTTCGCCAGCCTCGCCGAGCACGCCGGGCTCTACCGCGCCCTGCTGGGTCCGCAGGGCAGCGCACGCGTCGTCGACCACATCCGCCGCCGCATCGCCGCGACCGTCCACGACCGCCTCCACCAGGCCGCCGGTGGTCTCCCCGACCCCGCCGGCTCGTCGGCGGACACTCCGTACGACGTCCCGGCCGCCTTCACCGCCGGGGCGCTCATCGGCGTGGCCTCCGACTGGCTTCAGCGCGGATGCTCGCGCTCCCCGGCCGAGATGGCCGCCCTGACCTGGCCGCTCTTCGGCGCGCTCTACCACCTCGACGCGGGCACGCCCCCTGAGACCGGCCCGTGACGCCGGACTCCCGCCCTCCCGTGCCCACGGGTGGCGTTCGTCCACCCCCTCGACGTCAGCCGAGGTCGAAGAAGATCGTCTCCTTCTCGCCCTGGAGGTGGACGTCGAAGCGGTAGAGGCCCTCGCGCTCCGGCGTGGCCAGCAGCGTGTGCGCGCGCTCGGAGGGCAGCGCGTCGAGGAACGCCTCGTGGGCGAGGTAGATACGGGTGTAGAGGTGGTGCAGCAGGCCGCGGGCGAACACGCACACGCTGATGTAGCCGTTGCCGGGCACGAGGGTGCGCAGCGTCCAGCGGCCGTCGGCGTCGGTGGGGACCCGGCCGAAACCGGTGAAGTCGACACCGTTCCTGCCGAGGAGCGCGCCGCTCGCCTGGTCGCGGCGCAGCGTGCCGGGCGCGCCGGTGAGGTCGCCGGACGGGGCGGCCTGCCAGAACTCCAGCAGCGCGTCCGGCACCGGATCACCCGCGCCGTCGTAGACGTGGCCGTGCACGGTGATGCCGCCGGTCGCGATGTCGCCGCCGCCGGGGAACGGGAGCGCGTAGCCGTAGAAGGGGCCGACGGTCTGCGAGGGGGTGGGGTTCACCGGCCCTCCTCCGCCCAGGTGGCGGCGGGGCCGTCCAGCACGATGTCCCACCGGTAGCCGAGGGACCACTCGGGGACGGACAGGTCGTGCTCGTAGGCGGCGACCAGGCGCCGCCGGGCCCGTTCGTCGGTGACGGAGTTGAGGATGGGGTCGTAGGGGAACAGCGGGTCGTTCGGGAAGTACATCTGGGTGACCAGGCGCTGGGCGAAGGCGGTGCCGAAGACCGAGAAGTGGATGTGCGCGGGACGCCAGGCGTTGACGTGGTTGCGCCACGGGTAGGCGCCGGGCTTGATCGTGGTGAAGGCGTAGCGGCCGTCGCCGTCGGTGAGACAGCGGCCGACCCCGGTGAAGTTGGGGTCGAGCGGGGCCGGGTGGCCGTCGCGCTGGTGCGGGTAGCGGCCGGAGGCGTTGGCCTGCCACACCTCCACGAGCTGGCCGCGCACCGGGCGCCCGTCCCTGTCGAGGACGCGGCCCCGCACGGTGATGCGCTCGCCCAGCGGCTCGGCGAGATGCTGCCTGGTCAGGTCGGCGTCGAGCGCGGTGACGTCGGTGACGCCGAAGACAGGCCCGGTGAGCTCGGCCGCGTCCGGGTCCTTGAGCGCGACCAGCGGCTGCCCGGGGTGGCGGAGCGCGGTGCTGCGGTAGGGGCCGTAGTCGCGGGACGGGTGGTGCCGCTCCGGGCCGTCGCCGGTGATCCGGAGCTCGCGGAGCTCGGCGATCTCGCGGTCGATGTCGGCCTGTGTGGGGGGTGTTGACATGACTCCTGACCTTCCGGAGGCGACGGCCGGGCCCTGGCCGGAGCCGGACGCCGCGGCCTTGACGACGCGGCCTTGGTGACGTGGACGGCCGGGTCGCCGGGATCCCGGTGGCCGGAGGGCGTGCGTACGGCGTCCGCGACGCGGACCCTCACGCCCTCACCTCGGCGTCCGTGCGGTCGCGCAGCTCCGCCGGGCTCACCCCGGGTGCGGTCTCCACCAGCCTCAGCCCCTCCCCCGTGACGTCGAGGACGCCGAGGTCGGTGATGATCCGGTGGACGCACCCCTTCCCCGTGAGGGGCAGCGTGCACCTCTCGACGATCTTCGGCGAGCCGTCCCTGGCGGTGTGCTCCATGATCACGATAACCCTGCGGGCGCCGTGGACCAGGTCCATCGCGCCGCCCATGCCCTTGACGAGCCTGCCGGGGACCATCCAGTTGGCCAGGTCGCCGCGGGCGGAGACCTGCATCGCGCCCAGCACCGCCACGTCGATGTGACCGCCGCGGATCATGCCGAACGACAGGGAGGAGTCGAAGAACGACGCGCCGGGGAGCACGGTCACGGTCTCCTTGCCCGCGTTGATCAGGTCGGGGTCGACCGCGTCCGGCGCGGGGTAGGGGCCGACGCCGAGGACGCCGTTCTCCGAGTGCAGGATCACGTCCACCTCCGCCGGCAGGAAGGAGGGGATGCGGGTGGGCAGGCCGATGCCGAGGTTGACGTAGTCGCCGTCGCGCAGCTCGGCCGCCGCGCGCGCGACCATCTGGTCACGGCTCCAGCTCATCGGGTGCCCTCCGCCCGGGGCGCGGGAGCGGAGGTGGTACGCCGTTCGACGGCCTTGTCGGCGGCCTGCTCCGGGGTGAGCCGCACGACGCGCTGGACGAACACGCCGGGCAGGTGGATCTCGTCGGGGTCGAGCTCGGTCAGCTCCTCGACCTCGGCGATCGTGGTCCTCCCGGCCATCGCGGCCAGCGGGTTGAAGTTCCTGGCGGCCTTGCCGAACACGAGGTTGCCGTACCGGTCCCCCCTGACCGCACGCACCAGCGCGAAGTCGGTGGTGATGCCGCGCTCCAGCACGTAGGCCCGGCCGTCGAACTCGCGCACCTCCTTGGGCGGCGAGGCGAGCACCACCGAGCCGTCCCGGCCGTGCCGCAGCGGCAGCCCGCCGTCGGCGACCGGCGTGCCGACCCCGGCGGGGGTGTAGAAGGCGGGGATGCCACAGCCACCCGCGCGCAGCCGCTCGGCCAGGCTGCCCTGCGGGGTGAGCTCCACCTCCAGCTCCCCGGCCAGGTACTGCCGGGCGAACTCCTTGTTGTCGCCGATGTAGGAGGCCGTCACCCGGCCGATCCGCCCGGCCGCCAGCAGGACGCCCAGGCCGCCGCCGTCCACGCCGCAGTTGTTCGACACCACGCCGATCCCGCGCACCCCCGTGTCGTACAGGGCCTGGATCAGCACGCTCGGGATGCCGCTCAGGCCGAACCCGCCCACCGCGAACGAGGCGCCGTCACGCACGTCCGCCAGCGCCTCCGCGGCGGTGGCGACCACCTTGTCCCTGCGCACGGCACTCCGTTCCGCAATGCGTTCGCTCTGCGAACTTTAGTTCATCATGCGCATGCGAGCCTACCCGATCTCCCCGGGAAAGGGGCCGTCGGCCGCGATCGTCCCTCGGCGGCGTCCCGGCACGCCGTCACCTCGGCGGCCGATCTCGCGTATGCCCACGCGCCGGAGGCCCTCGGTCCTCGGATCCCCGGCGAGGCGAGGAGCCCCGGCCGCGAGTCAGGAGGGGACGTCGGCGAGCCGGTCCTCAAGGCCGTCGAGGAGGGCCTGGAGGCCGAACTCGAAGGTCTGCTCGGGGGCGGCGGCGTAGTCGGTGGCCTGCGGCGTCTCAAGACCGGCACGCCATGGCGTCCGGCGCCCCGGTCCTCGCCCTCACCGCGACGGCGGCGAGGTCCTGACACCGGGCTTGGTGTGAACACGCGGCAGGCGGTTTTCCCCGGCGACCTCGCCTCGGGCGCCGTGTCCCAGCGCCCACATCGCGACGGCGAGGGCGAGCAGGCGCGCCAGGTTGCCGCGGTGCCACGTCCGGACCAGCCCGCGGACCTCCGCCTCGCCGAGTGGCTCGTCGCCTCGCAACAGCGGGAGGTTGACGGTCCGTACCAGGTAGGCGGTGAGTGCCGTCGCCGACACCGTACCGGCCGCGGCCGCGATGACGGCGCGTCTGTCACCGCCGGATCGCCAGCCGCCGACCAGGGTGGCCGCGGTGGCCGCGAGGGTCACGGGCGCCACCGGCAGGTAGTAGCGCAGCGGGCTTCCGGCGCCCAGAAGCTCCGGCGCCCTGTCCGATCGGGCGTCCGCCAGCAGCTGGGGCATGTCCACCATCGCCTCGTAGACGTTGCCGAAGAACCAGTGGACCTGGCCCAGCCGGGCGGCCGTCGCCCACACGGCTCGCGACCGCACGACCCGCTTACTCGAACGGTTCCGCATGCGGACAGTATCCCGGCCCGCCGACACCCGCACCACTCCACCTCGGCCCACCTCTGCTCCTCTCGGCTCATCTCGTCCTGGCCGGACGGCTTCCTGCGGCGCGGCCTGGACGTGCGGTCCGCCGTCGACGTCTACGCGGCCATGTGCAACATCGACGTCTACACCACGCTCACCGTCGAGAGGCCGGACCCGGCACCGCGTCCGCGCGGCGTCAGCGGTCCGGCGGGCCGTGCCGCTCGATGTGATCGCGGAACCAGTCGAGCGCGAAGCGGTGTGAGGCGATGCCGTAGTCGAGCGTCGCGCGCTGGTGGGTGGCGAGGTCGCGGTGCTCCTCCGGGACGTCCAGCGCGTCGAAGTGCTTGTCGAGTTGCTTGTCGAGGGCTGAGAGCGCCGCGAGGTCGGCCTCGATGCGCGCCGTGATGCGGCGGAGCACCGCCACCCGTTCGACCGGCTCCAGCAGACCGAGGAAGTAGAGCCTGGACAGCGCCGCGGTCTCCAGGTCCGGCCCGGTCGGCTCCCCCGTCATCCACGCGTGGAACTCCTCACGACCGGCGTCGGTCAGGTGGTACACCTTCCGTCCCCGGCCCCCGGCCTCGACGCTGGCGACCTCGATGAACCCCCGCGCGAGCAGGGTGTCCAGCGCGCGTTTGATGCTGCCGGAGCTGGCGCTGTAGAAGAGCGCGACACCGGCCTCGAATCCCTTGATGAGGTCGTAGAAGCTCTGCGGGGCGATCAGGAGCAGACCGAGGATCACATGGGCCACCGGTCGAGTGTAGACCGTTGACTCTCGTAGATATGTCTAGTAGACATATAAAGATCATCGAGGCTCTCGTCCAGTCCGCCCAAAACGGAGAAACAGTGATATTTCGTGACAACGTGAGGGAACAGACACGGGGAGTGTTCACGTGACATCGCCGCTCGCCACGACCCGTGCTCATGACAATCACGTTCCCGCCGCCCTCGACGCGCGGTTGACGGGCCTGCTGGAGAGCCTCGTCGCGCGGCGCGGCATGCACCACGCCAACCTCGCCGTCACGAGCGGCGACGGGCAACGGCGCTGGTCCGCCGCCTCCGGCCCCGCCGATGCCGACGATCACCCGCCGCGCCCCGACACCCCGTTCTTCATCGCGAGCGTCACCAAGCGTTTCGTCATCACGCTCGTCCTCCAGGCGCACGAGCGCGGCGAGCTCGACCTGGCCGCGCCGATCAGCGGCCTCCTTCCGGCGGAGACGATCACCGGACTCCATGTCCTCGGCGGGGTCGACCGGACGTCCGCGATCACGGTGCGCCATCTGGCGAGTCACACCTCCGGGCTGCCCGACCACTTCGAGAGGCGTCGTGGGGGCCCCAGCCTGTACGAGCGCCTCGCCGCCGGTCAGGACCTGGCCTGGACGTTCGAGGACACGATCCGGACCACGCGCGAGCGGCAGCGCCCGCACTTCGAGCCGCAGGACCTCACCGCCCCCCGGCAGAAGGCCCGCTACTCCGACACCGGCTTCCAGTTGCTCATCCGCATCGTGGAGACGGTGACCGATCGGTCGTTCGCCGATCTGCTGACCGAGCGGATCCTCGGGCCGCTCGGCCTGACGCGCACCTGGCTCCCCGGACATCGCCCGCCGGATCCGGCGACCGCCACGCCCTCGCCGCTCTACGCGAGACGGCGCCGCGTGGAGCTGCCCTTGATGATCGAGTCCTCCAACGACCTGTTCGGCACCACCGGCGATCTCCTCAGCTTTCAGCGGGCGCTGCTCGGCGGCGGGCTCTTCGGTGACGCCCGCTCGCTGGAGCCGCTCACCGAGCGGCGCAACCGGCTGCGCAACATCCCCGTCCTCCGGTACGGGCTGGGCACCATGTTCTTCAGGGTCGGCCGGCTCATGTCGCCTGGGCGCCGCCCTGTCACGCTCGTCGGCCATTCGGGAGCCACCGGGACCTGGCTCTTCCACTGCCCGGAGCTCGACCTGCACCTGGCCGGCACGGTCGACCAGACCAGGGGGCAGGCCATCCCCTTCCGGTTCATGGCGCGGTGCCTGGACGTCTGGCGAAGGTGAGCGAAGAGACCCTCCCGTACGACGTGCCGGGGCTCTGACCACCGTCACACCGCCCACGCCCTCACCGCGCGACGACCAGGGCGGCGACCCGCCCGGCGGGGCGTCCTCGCCAAACTCGGCGGACGGCGCGAGCAGTGCCGACGGCGCCGATCACGACCGGGAACGCGGCGGCCCCGGGGCATTCGTCACCGCGCCGGGCTGTGACCATTGGGGCGCTTCCCCCGTCTCCTCAGATGTGAGACATCCATCCTGGACGCGGAGGCGACCATCGGCACCCGCATCGAAGATCTGTATCGGGAGCACTGGCACCTGGTCTGCGGTTACCTCCTGCGTCGCACCCGCGACCCCCACCTGGCCGAGGACCTCGCCCAGGAGACCTTCGTCAAGGCCACCCGGGCCCTGCTCGGCTGGCGTGGGGAGGCACCGGTCGCCTGGCTGCTCAGCATCGCGCGCAACGTCCTCGTCGACCACGTGCGCCGTAAGCGCCCGGAGACACCGCTGCCCGGCCCCGACGAGCTCGGCATGCCGGAGATGGCGACCGACGCCGTCGCGGTCCGCGACGTGCTCGGCCGCCTGCCCGAACGGCAGCGGAGACTGCTCATCCTCGTCTACTTCGACGGGTTCTCTCTGGTGGAGGTGGCCGCGATGACCGGCCAGTCCACGAGCTCGATCAAGACCGCCGTGTGGCGCGCCCGCGCCGCCTTCGCCGAGATGTACGGAGCGACCCGATGACCGAACCGACCCGGCACACCGGGCCGAACGACCCCGCCGAGGCGACCGGCCCCAAGACTCCGTTCGATACCCCGGACTTCGAGATCCCCGACTTCGACCCGAAGAGGACGCGCCGGGCCGTCCGCGGGGGAATCCTGCGGACGAGCCTGGTCGTGCTCGTCACGCTGGTGATGATCTTCCTGGTGGCGACCGTGGGGTCGGAGGCGTTCCAGCGGCGCGGCGATCGGGAGACCCGCATGCTCGACGTGCTCGGCACGGCGCTGCAGATCGCCAATCCGGGCTACGAGGTCAGGCCGGGTGAGATCACCGCGGCCCCGCTGTCGCTCTCCATGGAGGTCGGGGTGAGCCCGCGTCGCGTCCAGGGCTCCTTCCGCACCGGAACGGCCTTCGGCGACCGCGGGGAGGAGCTCACCCAGGACTTCTTCGGCAGGGTACGGCGACCGCCGCTCGGCCATGCCACCGAGACCCCGCTCACCTACGCCCTGTACAACGTCGGGACGGGCAACCAGCCCAAGGAGCACATGCGGAAGGTACTGGCCCGCCTCCCCGAGACCATGAACGCGCTCGCCGTCGTGGAGTTCACCGCTCCACGCACCGGCTCCCAGCTCGCCGCCTTCGGCGGGCAGTACAGGTCCTGCCCGGATCTGGTGGTCTACGAGAACCGTCCGCGTTCCACCCCGATCACCTGGGGAACGGGCATGCTGCCGAGCACCTCCACGATGCGCAGCGGCGCGTGCAGCGACCTGATCCCGCACGAGCTGGCGAACTTCCGCGCCTGGGTGGGGGCGCTTCGGGAGTACGACGAGCCGAACCTCAGGAGGTTCGGCCTGGACCTGGCGCGGCTGCGCTCCGCGGCGTCGGGCGGGAAGGCCTACGCCTACGTGGACACGCTCTCCACCGTCGGGCAGCTGCGGAGGATCCTCGACGACCCTCTGGTCGCGACGGTCCGGGTCGCCGAGGTGGCCTACGACCTGGAACGGTGAACGGAGGAGTCCGGAGGGCGACGCGGAGCCGCGCGGGACCGGCGAGCGGTTCCGGGCGGGGACGCCACCGCCCGTCCCGGAAGGCGGCCCCGGCGACCGGAGGGGCACACCAGGCCCCTGGGATGACCTCCGCGACGCCGGGCCGGGGAGCTACCCCTTGGCCCGGGGCTGGGCGCGGACGTGCATGCGCTCACCTTGGGGCCCGAAGAGGCTGAGGATCTCGACGGCCCCGGCTCCCGCACTGCCGAACCAGTGCGGGAGCCGGGTGTCGAACTCGGCGACCTGGCCCGCGGCCAGCACGAGGTCATGCTCGGCCAGGACGAGCCTCAACCGGCCGGACAGCACGTAGAGCCACTCGTAGCCGTCGTGAACCCGGAGTTCGGGCTCGGTCTGGTCGGCGGGGACGAGGATCTTCCAGGCGGCGATGCCTCCCGGCTGGCGGGTGAGCGGGACCACGATCCGGCCGTGCGCCCGGCGGGGCGTGAGCCGGATCCTGGGATCGCCCACCTCGGGCGTGCCGACCAGCTCGTCCAGCGGCACCTGGTGGGCCTGGGCGATGGGGAACAACAGTTCCAGGCTCGGCCTGCGCTGCCCGGATTCCAGCCGGGACAGCGTGCTCTTCGAGATCCCGGTCGCCTCGGACAGCGCGGCGAGGGTGATCTCACGCTGGGTCCTGAGCCGCTTGAGGCGGGGACCGACCTCGGACAGAGCCTGAGCGATCTTGTCCATGCCGTCAATCCTCGCAGATCCCGCCGTCTCGACCGCGCTCACCGCCCCGCGCGCCCGAGCGGCTCGCCGCGTGCGCGCGGTCGCGGACATGTCACCCTAGGACGGGAACGCGCGGCGATCACGAAGATCGCCACCGAGACGGGCGGTGACTAGTCGTCGACGATCACACCTCCGAGCGCGGTGCGACCGGCCGGGGTCGCGACGAGCTCGACCGCGATGGTGTCGCGCAGGTGCGCCCCGAGGACACCGGCGACGGCGTCGGTGACAGTTCGCACGAGCCTGGCGGCGAGCTCGCCGCTGTCGGGGCGGGTGAGCGCCGCCTCGCGGATACCGAACGTGATCGCGGGTGGGGCCTCGTCGACCGGTTCGCCTCGCAGGCCCCACCGCCCGGCGGGTACGCCGTCGAGGTGGATGACCGCGACGTCGCGCGCCCACTCGCCGTACACCTCGGCCACCGCGTCGGTCAACGCGCCGATGAGGGCCGCTTCGTTGCCCTTGAGCTGCGGCTCCAGGACCCGGACGGTCAGATGTGGCATCGAGAACCTCTCGTTTGCTCTCAAATTAGCTTTAGATGCAAAGGTAATAGGTGAGGTGCCGGATGGTCAACGACGCGGGCAGCATGACGATCCAGCAGGCGGTGCGGTCCATGCTGCTGCTGATGCCCAGGCTCGTCGGGCGGGCCAAGCGGCTGCCCGTTCCCGAGCCGCTGCGGACGCTCGATCTCGCGCCCCGCCACCTGTCGCTGCTGGCCTACCTGCAACACGACGGCCCCCTCACGGTGAGCCGGCTGGCGGAGCGGCTGGAGGTCGCTCCGACGACCGTCAGCCTCATGGTGGGCGACCTGTCTCGCCGCGGTGTCCTGACGCGGGAGGAGGACGACACCGACCGGCGACGGCGGGTCGTCGCGATCGCACCGGAGTACGCCGAGCCGATCCGCGAGTGGCTGGCGGGCAGCGCGCTGGCGTGGGCCGAGGTCCTGGCCGACCTCACACCGGCCGAACGCGCCACGATCGTGCGGACGATGCGCGCCTACGAGACCGCCCTGGGCAGGCGGATGCGTACCTGAGGCGAGGACTTCGGCGAGCCGGTCCGGTGCACGGCGACGCCCGCGTCACGCCACCCGCTCCCCCGGGCGGCGTGACGCGGGCGGTGGCACGCCGCGCACGGACCGGCTCCTCAGCGGGGCCAGGTCCAGTCGCGGATCTCGGCCGGGTCCTCCCCGTACTCGCGGGTGTGGGCGCGGGCGCGCAGCCGCGCGTCGGCCATGTGCTGGCGCAGGTGCGCCGAGCGCTCGGCCAGCCCGGGAACCCGGTCGATGACGTCCATCACCAGATGGAACCGGTC
This sequence comes from Streptosporangium oxazolinicum, assembly GCF_039537505.1. Lineage (NCBI taxonomy): Bacteria > Bacillati > Actinomycetota > Actinomycetes > Streptosporangiales > Streptosporangiaceae > Streptosporangium > Streptosporangium oxazolinicum. Next base: position 322,010 of record NZ_BAABAQ010000007.1, on the reverse strand, counting down.
GATGTCGTTCAGCATGGCCATGTCGAACGGCGTGGTCGTGGTGCCCTCCTCCTTGTAGCCGCGCACGTGGATGTTCTCGTGCCCGCTGCGGCGGTAGGTCAGGCGGTGGATCAGCCACGGATAGCCGTGGAAGTTGAAGATGATCGGCCGGTCGGCGGTGAACAGCGTGTCGAACTCCGCGTCCGGCATGCCGTGCGGATGCTCCGACGGCGGCTGCAGCCGCATCAGGTCCACCACGTTGACCACCCGGACCCGCAACTCGGGCAGGTGCTCGCGCAACAGGGCCGCCGCCGCCAGGGTCTCCAGGGTGGGCACGTCCCCGGCGCAGGCCAGCACCACGTCCGGCTCGACCCCCGCGTCGGTGCTGGCCCACTCCAGCACGCCCAGACCGCGCGTGCAGTGCGCGATCGCCTCGTCCATCGTCAACAGGTCCAGCACCGGCTGCTTACCGGCCACGATCACGTTCACGTAGTCGCGCGAGCGCAGGCAGTGGTCGGCCGTCGACAACAGCGTGTTGGCGTCCGGCGGCAGGTAGACCCGCACCACCTCGGCCTTCTTGTTCATCACCACGTCCAGGAAACCGGGATCCTGGTGGGAGAAGCCGTTGTGGTCCTGGCGCCACACATGCGACGACAGCAGGTAGTTCAGCGAGGCGACCGGACGGCGCCAGACGATCTTCCTGGAGGACTCCAGCCACTTGGCGTGCTGGTTGAACATCGCGTCGATGATGTGGATGAACGCCTCGTAGCAGTTGAACAGCCCGTGGCGGCCGGTCAGCAGATAGCCCTCCAGCCAGCCCTGGCACAGGTGCTCGCTGAGCACCTCCATCACCCGGCCGCCCTGCCCCAGGTGCTCGTCGGTCGGGAGCACCTCGGCGTTCCAGGCCCGGTCGGTGGCCTCGAACACCGCCTGCAGCCGGTTGGAGGCGGTCTCGTCGGGGCCCATCAACCGGAAGGTGTCGGGGTTGGCGGCGATGACGTCGCGCAGGAAGGCGCCGAGCACCCGGGTGGGCTCGCTCGTGGCGGTGGCGGGCGACTTGACCTCGACCGCGTACTCGCGGAAGTCGGGCAGCGCCAGCGGCCGCAGCAGCTCGCCGCCGTTGGCGTGCGGGTTCGCGCTCATCCGCAGCGGTCCCTCGGGCACCGTGCGCAGGATCTCGGCCACCGGCCGCCCGTCGGTGTCGAACAGCTCCCTGGGCCGGTAGGAGCGCATCCACTCCTCCAGCATCGCCAGGTGCTCCGGGTTGTCGCGTACCCCCGCCAGCGGCACCTGGTGGGAGCGCCAGGTGCCCTCCACCGGCAGGCCGTCGACCTCGCGCGGCCCGGTCCACCCCTTGGGGGTCCGCAGAATGATCATCGGTGGCCGGCCGCCCTCGGCGATCTGGTCGAACACCGTCTCCAGGGTCTGGGCCATGATCTGGTGCACGGCCTCGGGCTCGTCCCCGGCCACGATGTGCGGCCGGTATCCGTAGCCCTCCATGAGCTTGACCAGCTCGTCCTGCGGGATGCGGGCCAGCACGGTCGGATTGGCGATCTTGTAGCCGTTCAGGTGCAGGATCGGCAGCACGGCGCCGTCACGGCCCGGGGCGTGGAACTTGCCGGAGTGCCAGCTCGCCGCGAGCGGCCCGGTCTCCGCCTCGCCGTCGCCGATGACGCAGGCCACCACCAGGTCCGGGTTGTCGAACGCGGCCCCGTAGGCGTGGGCCAGGGAGTAGCCGAGCTCACCGCCCTCGTGGATCGAGCCGGGCGTCTCGGGCGCCACGTGGCTGGGGATGCCTCCGGGGAAGGAGAACTGCCGGAACAGCCGCCGCATCCCATCGGTGTCCTGCGTAATATCCGGATATTTCTCGGTATAGGAGCCTTCCAGCCAGGCGTGCGCCACCGCCCCCGGACCACCGTGCCCCGGACCGGCGATGTAGATCATGTCCTGGTCGCGTTCGGCGATGATCCGGTTCAGGTGGGCGAAGCAGAAATTCAGCCCCGGAGTGGTCCCCCAGTGCCCCAGCAACCGGGGCTTGATGTGCTCGACCCGCAGCGGCTCGGCCAGCAGCGGGTTGTCCAGCAGATAGATCTGACCAACCGACAGGTAGTTGGCCGCGCGCCAATAGGCGTCGACATGCGCGAGTGCGTCCATATATCGACAGTTCCTCAGCCGGGACGTTCGAACCCCGGCACGGCGAACACCTTCACACCGCGCGGCACCCCGCCCCACTACCGCATTCCACTACCGCATTGGGAAGGAATGTACGAGGATCACCAGATGAGCCGAGAACGTAGTAGAGGTGCGTTCGAGGCTACCGTGACGCCTCGTGCCGGGAACGCCGGGAGTGAACGATGAGGTCTACCGGGTTTCGGGACGGCCGCCGGGTCCGGGTGGGCGTGCTGACCGGCGGTGACCGGGTGGCCCCGCCGACCGAGGTGGCGAACCGATCAACGACTTCGGTGAGGACCCGCCGACGAGACACCTCGTCGAGGAGCACCGCGGTGCCGCGGGGTGAGACGCCGTCCGAGGAGAGGAACCCCTGAGTGAAGATCGCCATTGTCGGCGGAGGCCTCGGCGGGCTGGCCACCGCCCTGCTGCTGCGGCAGGCCGGCATCGAGGCCGTCGTGTACGAGCAGACCTCCGAGCTGCGCGAGGTCGGCGCGGGAATCGTGGTGGGCCCCAACATGGTCCGCCCCCTGGTACGGGCCGGGCTCGGCGAGCGGCTGGCGTCCTTCGCCGTCCCCCTGGAGGCCGCCTGGGAGTTCCGGCGCTGGGAGGACGGCCGGGTGCTGTCCTCCCAGCCGATGGGCGAGGAGTGCCGGCGGCTGTACGGCACCGACTGCTACGTCGCGCACCGGGCCGACCTGCTCGACATGCTGCTGAGGGCGCTGCCCTCGGACGCGGTCAGGACCGGACGGCGGCTGGAGCTGCTGGAACAGGACCGCGAGGAGGTCGAGCTGACCTTCACCGACACCCGGGGCGTGAAGACGACGGTGGTCGCCGACGCGGTGATCGGCGCGGACGGCATCCACTCGACCGTCCGGCCCGCGGTCGTCGACGAGGAGCCGCCGCGCTTCTCCGGGCTGTGCGTCTACCGGTGCCTGGTCGAGGCCGACCGGGCACCGGAGCTGGCGCTGCGCCGGGTGCAGACGCTCTGGCTGGGCCCGGGGCGCCACTTCGTGCACTATCCCATCAGGGACAGGAAACTGATCAACGTCGTCGCGGCCGTGCCCGCGGGCGAGTGGCGCGTCGAGTCGTGGACGGCCGACGGGCGGATCGAGGACCTGGCGCGCGAGTTCGAGACCTGGGACCCCCGGCTGGGGCGGCTGATCGCCGCGGCCACCGAGACCAAGCGCTGGGCCCTGTACGACCGCAGCCCCCTGGAGCGCTGGACGTCGGGGCGGGTGACCCTGCTGGGGGACGCCGCCCACTCGATGCTGCCCTTCTTCGGCCAGGGCGCCGCCCAGGCGGTCGAGGACGCGGCGGTCCTCACGAGCTGCCTGCGCGACGCCACCCGCGAGACGGTGACGAAGGCGCTGGCCCGCTACGAGGAGATCCGCAGGCCCCGGGCCTCGCGGGTGCAGCTGATGAGCCGGGGCCGCGAGGTGCAGAACCACCTGCCCGACGGGCCCGCCCAGCTGGAGCGCGACGCGGCCCTCGCCGGCGGTGACCCGCTCCGGCAGAGCGCCTGGCTCTACGGCTACGACCCCGAGACCGCGATGGCGGGCTGAAACGCCGGGACGGGCGCAACGGGCGGGCGGTGCGACGGCACGGCCCGCCCGCCGGGCACCACTCGCCGGTGTCCTCGAATCGCGAAGCAGGCTCCGGCCCCGCTCGGGACGGGAGGCGACGGGCGATCACCACGGGGGCCGGGAAGGGCCCGCACCCCTATCGCCTGCGCTGCGGGGAGGCCGCGCTCACCTACCGGCCTCGGCGCGCAGCTCGGCGAGCAGCTCTCCCTGCTCGGCGAGGACCTCGGCCAGGATCGACCGCGCCACGGACATCAGGTCGGCCAGGTCCCGGGTGGACAGGGCGTAGACGACGGTGGCGCCGTCCCGGGTGGCGGTCACGACTCCCGCGCGGCGCAGCACGGCGAGCTGCTGGGAGAGGTTGGAGGCCTCCACGTCGATGGCGCTCAGGAGGTCCCGCACCGGCAGGGGGCCGTCCTGGAGCAGCTCCAGCACCTGGATGCGGACCGGATGGCCGATGGTGCGGAAGAATTCGGCCTTGGCCTGGTGCAGCGGCACCGGCATGATCACACAGCTCCGGCGGCAGGCCCGCCACCGGCGTGTCGTACGTCGACACCGTGCTGGCCGGCGATGCGCAGCAGGTTGTCCAGCCGCCCGGACAGGACCTCGACCGCGTGATCGTCCGAGGCCTGGCGCATGAGCTCCAGCTCGCCGTCGACATCGGCGATGCGTGCTCGTAGCTCCGCCGCGAACTCGCTCATGTCCCCCACCTCCCGTGGATCAGGTCGCTCCCCGGCGTCTGGTTTATCGGCACACCGTTCCTCATGATGTGGCAAATTGCATAATTCTTCAAATCGTAATGACGTTGGCTATGATGGCGAAGGCCGTTTTCCAACAGGGCCCACGGCCGGTTCGAGCCCGATCGATGACGGATCGACCGCGCAGCGGGATACTTGGTACGGCTACCGCAGGCTGACCTGCGGCGTCAGAGCGCGCCAGCCGGCGATGCGACAGTGACGAGAGGCCGAGCACGGCCTGCGCAAGGGAGTACAGCCAATGGGACGGGGCCGAGCCAAGGCTAAGCAGACGAAGGTTGCTCGCGAGCTGAAGTACAGCAGCCACAGCATGGATCTTGACCGGTTGCGCAAGGAGCTTGGCGCCGGTGACGATCCCGCGCCGGAGAGCGAGGCCGACAACCCCACCGGTGAGCAGACCGGCAGGTGACACCTCGGGCGGGGCGTGAACCCCGCCCGGCCGCCGTGGCGCCGGAGGAAACCGGCTCCGTGCCCTCGCGTGGCCTCGCGACCCCGGTCGCGCGGTCCCGGCCCGCGAGGGTCCCCCGGCGTATCGATCGGCGGCACGCCGATCGGCCGGCGAACGCCCGTGGCGGCGTCCGCCGCCCGGCGGCGAATTCCACGCAACATCCGGCAACATCATTGAGGCACCCGCCCAGGGCTGCTTACCGTCACGGTTGTGCGTACCGCGGCGCGGCGGTCGCGCATTCCCGGTCAGCGCGTCGACGGAGAGCTCTGGCGGGTCCCACTCATCCCATGGTGACCGGCTTCCCTTCCCCCGCCGGGCACCCGGGATCTGCCAGTTCACACGCCGTGGCCCCGGGACGAATCGCCGGATCGCGCGAGGTCGTGCCTCGCGCGGGCGGAAAGTCTCCCCGGGCCACGGCCACCATCCGTCCTTCACCCTCACGGAGTCACCGGGCTCATCGGGTTCACCGGTTCTGCGCCCGCCCCCGCCGAGCCGCACCACGAGTCAGCACATGTCCTGACCTGTATGGTTATGCTGGCTGGTCGAATGGACCTGACCGGGTGGAGTTCCCGACGACGATCTCCTGGCGGGCGGCCGAGGCCATCCCGCGAGCCGTGCCCGGCGGCGACGGGCCGTGGCACGCGCGGGCCGGGACCTTCCCGCCGCGGGAGCCGGAGGAGCAGTGACGAACCGCTACGGGGCCCAGTTCGGGCCCGACATCACCTTCCTCGGCGTCGAGCGGTGCTCACTGGACGAGCCCGCGAGCTACGCGGGCGCCGACGTCGTGATCGTGGGGGCGCCGTTCGACGGCGGCACCTCGCACCGGCCCGGCGCGCGCTTCGGGCCGCAGGCGATCCGGATGACCGACTACCTGCCGCACGACGGGACGCGCCCCAGCCTGGCGCTGCGCACCGACGGGCTGCGCGACCTGCGCGTCCTGGACGCGGGCGACGTCGAGATGCCGCCCGGCGACATCCTGGCGTCGCTGGCCGCCCTGGAGGCGGCTGTCGAGAAGGTCGCCCGCTCGGGGGCCATCCCGGTGGTCCTGGGCGGTGACCACTCGATCGCCTTCCCCGACGCCAAGGGGGTCGCCAACGTCCTCGGGCACGGCCGGATCTCCATGATCCACTTCGATGCCCACGCGGACACCGGCGACATCGAGTTCGGCTCGCTGTGGGGGCACGGGCAGCCGATGCGCAGGCTCATCGAGTCGGGGGCGCTGCGCGGCGACCGGTTCCTGCAGGTCGGCCTGCGCGGCTACTGGCCGCCGCCGGAGACGCTGGACTGGATGGCGGAACGGGCGATGCGCTCGTACGAGATGACCGAGATCGTGCACCGCGGCCTGGAGGAGTGCCTGACCGAGGCCTTCGCCATCGCCGTCGACGAGTGCGACGGCGTCTTCCTGTCCGTCGACATCGACGTGTGCGACCCGGGACACGCGCCGGGCACCGGAACCCCGGAGCCCGGCGGCATCACCGCGCGCCAGCTCCTGGACTCCGTACGGCGTATCTGCCTGGAGCTGCCGGTCGTCGGCGTCGACGTCGTGGAGGTCAGCCCGCCCTACGACCACGCCGACATCACCGCCGCGCTGGCCAACCGGGTGGTCCTGGAGGCGTTGAGCGCCATCGCCCGGCGGCGGCGCGACGCCCGGGACGGGACCGCGTGGAACCCGCTGCTGCCGCTGCTCGCCGAGCGCCCGGACCGCTGACCCGCCCGCCCGATCGTCCTGGGCCTACCGGGTTCTCGGGCGGTTGCCCCACCGGGGTTTGCGGAACAGGTCGCGGCGCTCCAGCAGGTAGACGAGCTTCGAGGCGGCGGTCCTGACGGCCTCCTCGTGGCGGTGGCGCTTCTGCGGGACGACGGCGCTCCAGCGTTCGAGCAGGAGGGCGATCTCCTCGGCGAGCTCGCCGATCACCCGGTAGCGGGTGCTGAAAGCGTAGAGGTCGCCGTGCACCTCGTCCACCAGGTCCTCCTCGACCCGGTGGGCGAGCGGCCTGACCCTGCTGAGGATCCCCGCCTCCATCGCCGGGGTGACCGGTGCCCGGCGGGCGTCCCCCTCGGGCACCATGATGAGGGCCCGGACCCGCGCGACGGCCAGGGCGCGCTCGGCCTGCGGGGTCGCGGGATGCTCGGCGAGGTCCAGGAGGCGGCGGAGGGTCTCCTGCGTCTTGTCGTCGAACATGGAAACCCACTCCGCCTTCACGTCCCCGTTGTCGCCGGACCGGGAGGCAGGGCCTCGGCGTCGGCACCCGCGCCTGTCGCGCACGTGCGATCACATGCTATTCGACCCGATGGGCCCCGATGGGCAGGACGCGTACCGCTGTGACCCGTGAGCACGGGGTGAGGTGAGATATGCCCCCGGCGCCCCCGGACCTCGCGGGACGGCGCACGCGCCGGGAACGAGGCGGGCGGCCGGACGATGGTAGGCGCTGCGGGGACACGTTTCCCGCCTTTCGTCGAATCCGGTATTCAACAGCCTCCCAGTTTGGCTTTTTATGCAAATAGCCTCACTTCTCCATTTTTCTACGAATACAGTCCAGCTTTGTCGGACGGCGCCCCCTTCTCGGAAGGGCGGAGGAGAGTGGACGGGGTGGCTCACAGCCATGGATCCGATCGGTGACGATCTGCTCAGCACCATCAAGCCCGAGATCGGGTACCGGGAGGGGTCCGGCCAGCACAGCAAGTTCGGCGAGTGGTACGCGGTCAACGTCGCCCAGGACCCGCAGTACAAAACGGCCCCCTGGTGCGCGATGTTCATCGCCTGGGCGGCGGAGAAGGCGGGCGTGCGGGAGTACGTCGGGCAGTTCGCCTGGACCCCGTCGCAGGCCCGCTGGTTCGAGACCAACGACGCGTGGACACGGACGCCGGAGCCGGGGGCCCTGGTCTTCTTCGACTGGTCCGGCGGCAAGGACATCAAGGGCATCGACCACGTCGGCATCGTGGAGAGTGTGAACGGTGGAACGATCCACACCATCGAGGGAAACGTCGACCGGGTCTGGCTGAAGCGCAAAACCCGCGACCAGAGCAAGGTCGTCGGCTACGGGCTGCCGCGCAAGGTCAAGGAGAAGCTCACGGCCGTCCCGGGCAAGGAGGAGGCCGCCCCGCCGGTGGCCGGGCGGATCGAGGTCCGCCCGGCGCTCGCCCCGGGCGCGACGACCCCGCCCAGCGCGCCTGGAACGCTCCCGGTCTCCATGGAGACCGCGGCGATCGCCGGACTGCTCACCTTCATCCTCGGCACGACGTTCGTCCTGTCCCGGCTGCGTCCCCGCGTCTCGGCGGGACGGCACCGCAGGAGGGGCGGGCGTCGGGAACGGGCCGACCTGTGGACCGGCATGGCGTATCCGGTCTCGGAGACGCTCCCCCGCGCGCAGACGCCCCCGGCCTGGACGACGCTCCCCCAGGCCGAGCCGTCCCAGCCGTCCCAGCCGGGCGTGCCGGACAGGCCCGCGCCCCGGATGCGCGAGACGCTCCGCGTGAGCAGGCCGAGCTGGGCGTGCGAGCCGTACCGCGCGGGCCTCCCGAAGCGCGCCGTCGTCACCGGGACCCCCGGCCGTACCGGCGCGCGGACCGACGAAACGGACCTCGGGGCGACGGCGCGGCGCGGCGCGCCGGAGACGCGCGAGGGCGAGGAGGCGCGGGCCGCGTGACCGGTCCCGGCCAGGACGCGCCGGGCCGTACGGGATCGGCCGGGATCGGGCGGCGACGGCGGGTTGCCTAATAAGGTTAGGCAAAGCTAAGTTGCTGGGGACGGCATTCCCCCAGCGAAGGCGGCACGATGACAGCGGGCGGCGAGCAGACCCTTGAGCGCGCGGCGGAGGTTCCGGCCTACCGCGGCCACCAAGCGCAGGTCGTGCGGACGGTGCGGCTCAGCCCGAACTTCCTCCGGGTCACCTTCGGCGGCGAGGAGCTGGCCGACTTCGCCGACAAGGGCCTCGACCAGCGGATCAAGGTGATCTTCCCGCTGCCGGACGGCAGCATCACCCCCCTGGGCAGGGGCGACGACTGGTACCAGCGGTGGCGGGCGCTCCCCGACGAGCTGCGCAACCCGATCCGCACCTACACCGCGCGGGCCGTGCGGCCCGAGCTGCGCGAAGTCGACATCGACTTCGTCCTGCACGGCGAGACCGGCCCCGCCTCCCGGTGGGCGACCCGCGTCTCCCCCGGTGACCAGGTCGTGGTGGTCGGCCCCAACGCCGCCTATCCCGGCTTCATCGGCGGCCAGGAGTGGGCCCCGCCCGCCGGGGCGTCGCACCTGCTGCTGGCCGGGGACGAGACGGCCGTGCCCGCCATCGCCACGATCGTCGAGTCGCTCTCCGGCTCCGTGCGCGCCACCGCGCTGCTGGAGGTCCCCGAGGCCGCCGACGCGCTCGCGCTCGACGTCCGTCCGGGCGTGGAGGTCACCTGGCTGCCCCGCGAGGGGGCCCGCCACGGCGACCTGCTCGTCCCGGCCGTACGCGACGTCCTGGCCGGGCTCACCGCCGCTCCCGCCGACACCGGCGCCGCGAGCCCGCTGGAGGACGTCGACGTCGACGAGGAGATCCTCTGGGAGGTCCCCGAGTCCCCCGAGTCCTCGGAGTCCTCAGGGGGCGGCGGCCTGTACGCCTGGCTGGCGGGCGAGGCGGGCATGGTCAAACTGCTGCGCCGCCACCTGGTGCAGGAGGTGGGCGTCGACCGCTCCTCGGTGGCCTTCATGGGCTACTGGCGGCTGGGACGCTCGGAGAGCGACTGAACGGGCGGCACCGGCCCCCGGACGACCCCGATGACCCCCGATGACCCCCGATGACGCTGCCGCCGCCGGGTGGCCTTTGCCTCCGGCGGCGGAAAACCTGCCGACTCCTTGACGCGGGACAGAACCGGACAGGCGCCCCGGACACATAGCTTGAGGGCGTAAGGTGCCCTGCTCGCGACGTGAGAAGGCCAGCATGACAGCAGCGGAATCCGCTCGTCAGGACCCGGCGGGCGCCCCCGGATACCGGCCCATCGCCGACCACGGGCTCATCGGCGACCTGCACACCGTGGCGCTGGTGGACACCGGCGGCACCATCGTCTGGTACTGCTGCCCGCGCTTCGACGCGCCCAGCGTGTTCGGCTCGATCCTGGACGCGGAGCGGGGCGGGTCGTTCGAGCTGCGCGCGGACGCCCCGGCCAGGACCAGGCAGTTCTACTTCCCCGACACCAACGTACTGATCACCCGCTTCTCCGCCGCCGACGGGGTGGGTGAGGTCCAGGACTTCATGCCGATCGTCGGCGACACGCGCGACGGCGCCAGGCACCGGCTGATCCGGCGGGTGAGGTGCGTCCGAGGGGCGCTGTCGTTCCGGGCGCGGGTGGCGCCGAGGTTCGACTACGGCAGGCAGGCCCACGTCCTGAGCATGCACCGGGACCGGGCGGTCTTCGAGTCGCCGTCGCTGTCCCTCACCCTGTTCTCCAGCGTCACCCTGGAGGCGGACGGCCAGGACGTGCGCTCGGAGTTCAAACTCAGCGAGGGCGAGTGCGCGGTGTTCGCCCTCGACAGGTTCGGCGACGACGTGGCGCTGCGCTCGTGCCCGATCGAGGAGGCCGAGCAGGAGTTCGCCGCGACCGTGGCGTACTGGCGCCACTGGCTGTCCTCGTCACGCTACCGGGGCCGGTGGCGGGAGATGGTCCACCGGTCCGCGCTGACGCTGAAGCTCCTCACGTACGCGCCGACCGGCGGGATCGTGGCCGCCGCGACGACCAGCCTGCCCGAGCAGGTCGGCGGGGAGCGCAACTGGGACTACCGCTACGTCTGGATCCGCGACTCGGCGTTCTGCGTGTACGCGCTGCTGCGGCTGGGCTTCGGCGAGGAGGCCGAGGCGTTCATGGGCTTCCTGTCCAAACACGTCAGCCGCGACGGCGGCGGCGCCTCCGGTCCCCTGCAGATCATGTACGGCATCGACGGGCGCACCGAGCTGCCCGAGATCGAGCTGTCCCACCTCGAGGGCTACCAGGGCTCGGCCCCGGTACGCGTCGGGAACGCCGCCGTGGACCAGCTCCAGCTGGACATCTACGGCGCCCTCCTCGACTCCGTCTACCTCTACGACAAGTGGCACCAGCCGATCTCCAGCGCCCTCTGGGACGACGTCCACCTCCTGGTCGACTGGGTCTGCGACAACTGGGACCAGCCCGACGAGGGCGTGTGGGAGACGCGCGGCGGGCGCAAGGACTTCGTCTACTCGCGGCTGATGTGCTGGGTGGCGATCGAACGGGCCATGCGGATGGCCGCCCACCGCGGGCTGCCCGCCGACACCCCGCGCTGGCAGCTGGCCCGCGACGCGATCTACCGGCAGATCATGCGGCACGGCTGGTCGGAGGAGCTGCGGGCGTTCGTCCAGCACTTCGACGACGACGTCCTCGACTCCTCGGTGCTGATGATGCCGATGGCGAAGTTCGTCTCCCCCACCGACCCGAAGTGGCTCTCCACCCTCGACGCGCTCGGCGCGAACCTGGTGTCCGACTCGCTGGTCTACCGCTACGACCCCGCGGTCAGCCCGGACGGGCTGCGCGGGGAGGACGGCACGTTCTCGATCTGCTCGTTCTGGTACGTCGAGGGGCTCACCCGCGCCGGGCGCCTGGACGAGGCACGGCTGGCGTTCGAGAAGATGCTCACGTACGCCAACCACCTCGGCCTGTACGCCGAGGAGATCGGGCAGACCGGCGAGCAGCTCGGTAACTTCCCGCAGGCCTTCACCCACCTCGCACTGATCAGCGCGGCGTTCAACCTCGACCACGCCCTGGGCTGAGGAGCCCCCGCGCCCCCTGCCCGAGGACGTTCCACGCCTGGCGGCCGGCGGACCCGGACGGCCACCTCTACCCGTGGGTGGACCTCGACAGGACCGGCGCCTGGTGCCGTCGGCTCAATACGGCGGGCTCAATCAGCGGATATCCACCCAGAACGTTTTCGATCATCCCAGCCGGATAGAGAAGACCCCAGCAGCACGACCACAACGGGGCCCGATTACTTCGGGGGCGAAGGGGATTGACATGACAGATCGCCGATCTCGTTTATGGCGATACGGCCTTCTCGGCATCATCGACATCAAGGATCCCCGACGTGCTTTGTGGCGAGCGGGTCTTCTCGGTCTCGCGGCAGGTGTTGTCGCGGGTGTCCTGGCAGGATTCCTCTCCGTATGGCTCGGCCCCCTCGGTTCCGAATCGGGGGACGTCGCCTTCGACTGGCGGGGCGCCGTCATCTACACGCTCTTCATGAGTCCGACGTTCGCCCTTCTCTTCGTCTTCCTCATGAGCAGACGCCTGAAGGCGGCCAAGAAGACGCAGCGATCGCCTTCTTCGTAGTGGGCCGGCCGCCGGAGCGGGTGGGGCCTCGGGTCAGGCGCCGTCCTCCAGGTCTCCCTCGGACTTGAGGTAGACCTCCTGGAGGTCGCGCAGGATGGCGGGGTCGGGGTGCTCCCACATGCCCCGGTTGGCCGCCTCCAGCAGCCGCTCGGCGATGCCGTGCAGTGCCCACGGGTTGGACCGGGCCATGAACGCCTGGTTCTCCGGGTCCAGCACGTAGGTCGCGGCCAGTTTGTCGTACATCCAGTCGGCGACGACGCCGGTGGTGGCGTCGTAGCCAAACAGGTAGTCGACGGTGGCGGCCAGCTCGAAGGCGCCCTTGTAGCCGTGCCTGCGCATCGCGGCCAGCCAGCGGGGGTTGACCACCCGGGCACGGAAGATCCTGGATGTCTCCTCGGAAAGCGTCCGGGTGCGGACCGCGTCCGGCCTGGTGCTGTCGCCGATGTAGGCGGCCGGTGCCTTGCCGGTGAGCGCCCGGACGGTGGCGATCATGCCGCCGTGGTACTGGAAGTAGTCGTCGGAGTCGGCGATGTCGTGCTCGCGGGTGTCGACGTTCTTGGCCGCCACGGCGATCCTGCGGTAGGCCGTCTCCATGTCCTGCCTGGCGGGGACGCCGTCGACGCCCCGGCCGTAGGCGAAGCCGCCCCAGACCGCGTAAACCTCGGCCAGGTCGGCGTCGTCTCGCCAGTTGCGGCTGTCGATCAGCGGCAGCAGCCCGGCCCCGTAGGCGCCCGGCCGCGAGCCGAAGATCCGCATGGTGGCCCTGCGCTCGTCGCCGTGGGTCGCCTGGTCGGCGAGCACGTGCGCCCGCACGTAGTTGAGCTCCTCGGGCTCCTCCAGCCCGGCCGCGAGCCGTACGGCGTCGTCCAGCATCGCCACCACGTGCGGGAAGGCGTCACGGAAGAAGCCGCTGATCCTGACGGTGACGTCCACGCGCGGGCGACCCAGCTCGGCGGCGGGGATGGGCTCCAGGCCGGTGACGCGGCGCGAGGCCTCGTCCCAGACCGGCCGCACGCCGAGCAGCGCCAGCACCTCGGCGACGTCGTCCCCGGCGGTGCGCATGGCGCTGGTCCCCCAGACCGACAGCCCGACCGAGCGCGGCCAGTCGCCGGTGTCGGCGCGGTAGCGCTCCAGCAGGGACTCGGCCATCGCCTGGCCGGTCTCCCACGCCAGCCTGCTCGGCACGGCCTTGGGGTCGACCGAGTAGAAGTTGCGGCCGGTGGGCAGCACGTTGATCAGCCCGCGCAGCGGCGACCCGCTCGGCCCGGCCGGGACGTAGCCGCCGTCGAGGGCGTGCAGGATCGCGCCGATCTCGTCGGTGGTACGCGCCAGCCGGGGCACGACCTCGACGGCGGCGAACCGCAGGATGCGCTCCACCGTCCCGGCGTCCGCGCCGGGAACGCCGGACGCGTCGGCCGATCCCGCCGGGCCACCCGTGCCGGGACCGCCGCCCTGACCAGTCGTACCGGTTGAACCGGGCCCGTTACCCGAACCGGTCGCACCGGTCGTGCCAGCGCCCGCAGCCCCGGCGGTCGCCCGGCCCAGGACCTCGGCGGCCACCTCCCCCGCCGCCGACGGGTCCCAGTCGCGGTGCTCCATCGCCTCGACCAGGGCGCGCGCCAGGGTCTCGGCCTCGTCGACGCCGATCCGTCCCGCGCTGCCGTCCTCGGCCAGGCCCAGGGCCTCGCGCAGGCCGACGAGCGCCTCGCCGCCCGCCCACATCTGCCGGGCGCGGAGCATGGCCAGCACCAGGTCGACGCGCGGCTGCCCCTCGGGAGCGACCCCCAGCACGTGCAGGCCGTCGCGGATCTGGACGTCCTTGACCTCGCACAGCCAGCCGTCGATGTGCAGCAGGAAGTCGTCGAACTCGGCGTCGTGCGGGCGGTCGGCGACGCCGAGGTCGTGGTCGAGCCTGGCGGCCTGGATGAGCGTCCAGATCTGGGCGCGGATCGCGGGCAGCTTGGCCGGGTCCATCGCCGCGATGGAGGCGTGCTCGTCGAGGAGCTGCTCCAGCCTGGCCATGTCCCCGTAGCTGTCGGCGCGGGCCATCGGCGGGACGAGGTGGTCGACCAGGGTGGCGTGGGCGCGGCGCTTGGCCTGGGTGCCCTCGCCGGGGTCGTTGACGAGGAACGGGTAGATGAGCGGCAGGTCGCCGAGCGCGGCGTCCGGGCCGCAGGAGGCCGACAGGCCCGCGGACTTGCCGGGCAGCCATTCCAGGTTGCCGTGCTTGCCCACGTGGACCACGGCGTGCGCGCCGAAGCCGTCGGCCAGCCAGCGGTAGGCGGCCAGGTAGTGGTGACTGGGCGGCAGGTCGGGGTCGTGGTAGATCGCGATGGGGTTCTCGCCGAAGCCGCGCGGCGGCTGCACCATCACCGTCACGTTGCCGGAGCGCAGCGCGGCCAGCACGATCTCGCCCTCCGGGTCGCGCGACCTGTCCACGAACAGCTCGCCGGGCGCCGGGCCCCAGTGCTCCTCCATCCGGGCGCGCAGGTCCGCAGGAAGGGTGGCGTACCACTCGGCGTACCGGCTCGCCGCGATGCGCACCGGATTCCCGGCGAGTTGCTCCTCGGTGAGCCAGTCCTGGTCCTGCCCGCCCGCGGCGATCAGCGCGTGGATGAGCGCGTCGCCGTCCTGCGCGGTCACCCCGGGCAGCTCGTCCTCGGCGCCGATGTCGTACCCGCGCTCGCGGAGCGCGGCCAGCAGTCGCACCAGGCTGGCCGGGGTGTCCAGGCCGACGGCGTTGCCGATGCGGGCGTGCTTGGTGGGGTAGGCCGACAGCATCAGCACCAGCCGCCGCTCTGCGGGCGGGATGTGCCGCAGCGCGGCGTGGCGCACCGCGATACCCGCCACCCGCGAGGCCCGCTCGGGGTCGGCCACGTAGACGGTGAGCCCGTCCTCGTCGATCTCCTTGAAGGAGAACGGCACCGTGATGATCCGCCCGTCGAACTCGGGGATCGCCACCTGGGTGGCGGCGTCCAGCGGGGACAGGCCGTCGTCGTTCTCCTCCCAGGAGGCCCGGCTGCTCGTCAGGCACAGGCCCTGCAGGATCGGCACGTCCAGCTCGGCGAGCGCGCCGACGTCCCACGCCTCGTCGTCCCCGCCCGCCGACGCGGTCGCCGGGCGGGTGCCGCCCGCGGCGAGCACGGTCACCACCAGCGCGTCCACCGTACGCAGGACCTCCAGCAGGCCGGACTCGGCGGTGCGCAGGGAGGCGCAGTACACCGGCAGCGCCCGCGCCCCCGCGTCCTCGATCGCCGAGCAGAGCGCCTCGACGAAGGCGGTGTTCCCCGCCACGTGGTGGGCCCGGTAGTAGAGCACCCCGACGACGGGGCCGTCCTGGTCGCGGGCCTCGCGCTCCAGCGTCCCCCAGGTGGGGGTGGGCTCGGGCGCGGCGAACCCGTGGCCGGTGAGCAGCAGCGTGTCGGACAGGAAGTGGTGCAGCTCGGTCAGGTTGGCCGGGCCGCCGTGGGCGAGGTAGGCGTGCGCCTCGGCGCAGACCCCGCCGGGCACGGTGGACAGCTCCATCAGCTCGGCGTCCGGCGCCTGCTCGCCGCCGAGGACGACGACGGGCCTGGGTCCGGCGAGCAGGGCGTCCAGGCCCTCCTCCCAGGCGCGGCGCCCGCCGAGCAGGCGGACCACGACCAGGTCGACGTCCTCCAGCAGCGGCGGGAGGTCGGTGGCGGCGAGCCTGGCGGGGTTGCCGAGGCGGTAGCCGGAGCCGCTCGCGCGGGCGCTCAGCAGGTCGGTGTCGGAGGTCGAGAGCAGGAGGATCACGCGCCACACTCCAGGAGAGGCAGGGCGGTACGGCCCAGGGGTGCCACGGCGTGGCGGGGAAACGGCGATGCCACGATGTGACGGGGGAACCGCGATGTCGCGGTACGGCGGGGGAACGGCGAAAAGCGCACGGAGCTTCCTCCCTCGGGGTCCTCGCCCCGGGTCGTCGTCGGCCGCGACGGCTGGAGTCTCCTGGCTCCCGGATCGGTGCTCACCCCGGCCTTCCCGTCCGTCGTCGGACAGTGGCCCGGGTGGGGTTCGCTCCCCGGTTACAGTGGCGGGACCGCGCCGGAATCACACCGGCTTCCTCCCTTTGCCGTCGCCACCGATGACACTACGGCAGTCCGGTTCGATGCAAGAAACTGGCGTTAACATCCTCTGAGTGTCCATTGCCGACTTTTCCGGACGATCACGACTCGACGCGTGTCCCGGGGCTCTCCAGGTCCACGCCGCCGCGGACGGCGGCCTGGCCCGCGTCCGCGTGCCCGGAGGCCGCCTCACCCCCTCCCAGCTGCGCGAGCTCGCCGACGCCGCCTCCGCGTACGGCGGCGGTGTCATCGAGCTGACCTCCCGCGCGAACGTCCAGGTGCGCGGCCTCGGCCCGGAGAATCCGGACGGCGGTGCGGGCGGCGGGTTCGCCGCCCGGATGGCGGGGGCGGGCCTGCTGCCCTCGGCGACGCACGAGCGGATCCGCAACATCCTCGCCTCCCCGCTGACCGGGCTGACCGGGCTCGCGGAGCTGACCGGGCTCGTGGGGCGTGCCGGGCCGACCGATGCGTACGGTCCGGGCGGTGCGGAGCACCGGGGTCATCCGGGCCGTCCGGGCGGCGGCCCGATCGTCGACGTCACCCCGCTCATCGGCGAGCTGGACCGGCGGCTGTGCGCCCGGCCCGCCCTCGCCGCCCTGCCGGGGCGGTTCATGTTCGCCCTCGACGACGGCCGGGGGGACGTGGCCGGTCTGGGGGCGGACGCCGGGATCCTGCCGACGGGGCCGGACGAGGTCGCGCTGATCCTCGCCGGAACCGACACCGGTCTGCGCGTCCCGCTGGACGGAGCCGTGACCGCCCTGCTCGCCGCCGCCGGGGCGTTCCTCGACGAGCTGACCACCCGGGACGTCACCGCCTGGCGGATCGCCGAACTCCCCGACGGCCCCTCCCTGATCGCCGCCCGCGTGCGAACCGCCCTGGGGATCCCCGGCACGGCCCCCTTCGAACCGGTGAGCCTCCGGGTCGTGACGCTCGGCCCTGTCGGGGTCATCGGGAGCGCGGGCATGACCGAACCCGGAGTCGAAGTCGGTGTCGAGGGAGGCGAGGGAGGAGACGCGCGGGTCGCGCTCGGGGTGGCGGTCCCGCTGGGGCGGTTGACCTCCGCGTCGGCCCGGCTGCTCGCGGACGTCGCCTCCGGCGGGGAGATCCGGCTCACGCCGTGGCGGGGCGTGGTCCTGCCCGGCCTGGAGCGCGCCGAGGTCGCGGGCACGGCGGCCCGGCTGGAGGCCGCCGGGCTGGTCGTCGACCCCGCCTCCCTGTGGGTCGGCGTGACGGCCTGCACCGGCCGCCCCGGCTGCGCCAAGTCCCTGGCCGACGTCCAGGCCGACGCGGCCACCGCCATCGGCCTGACCCCGCCGCCGTCCCTGCCACCACCATCCGTGGCCCTGCCATCCACGGTCCCTCCGTCCGGAAGCGACTCTTCCGGAAGCGGGCCGCCGGTGGCCCCGCCGTCCGGGAGCGGGCCGGGCACCGATACGCTCCCCGTGCACTGGGCGGGCTGCGCCAGGCGCTGCGGTCGCCCGAGGGGGCGGGTCGCGGACGTGGTCGCCACCGGCGACGGCTACCGCCTGGAACTGGACGGCACCGGCCTGACCTGCTCCGGCATCGAGGAGACCGCGGCCGCGGTGGCGGCCGCCAGAGGGGAACTGTGATCGACTACGTCCGCGACGGCGCGGAGATCTACCGCCGCTCCTTCGCCACCATCCGCGCGGAGGCCGACCTGGACGGCCTGCCCGCCGACGTCGCCCGGGTCGCGGTCCGCATGATCCATGCCTGCGGGATGGTCGACCTGGTGAGCGATCTGCGCTGGTCGCCCGGTGTCGTGGCCTCGGCGCGCGAGGCGCTCCTCGCGGGCGCCCCGGTGCTCTGCGACGCGCAGATGGTCGCCTCCGGGGTGACCCGGCGCCGTCTCCCCGCGGGCAACGAGGTGGTCTGCACCCTCGGCGACCCCCGGGTGCCGGAACTCGCCGCGGAGCTGGGCACCACCCGCAGCGCCGCCGCGCTGGAGCTGTGGCGCGACAGGCTTCAGGGCTCGGTGGTCGCGATCGGCAACGCGCCGACCGCGCTGTTCCGGCTGCTGGAGATGGTCGAGGAGGGCGCGGGCCGCCCGGCCGCCGTACTCGGCGTCCCGGTCGGCTTCATCGGCGCCGCCGAGTCCAAGCAGGCCCTCGCCGAGCACCCGGCGAACCTTGAGTACCTGGTCGTGAACGGACGCCGGGGCGGAAGCGCGATGACCGCCGCCGCGGTTAACGCGATGGCGAGTGAGGAAGAGTGAGCGACGACGTGACCGGACGGCTGTGGGGCGTGGGGCTCGGACCCGGCGACCCCGAACTGGTGACCGTCAAGGCCGCCCGCCTGATCGGCCAGGCGGACGTGATCGCCTTCCACAGTGCCCGCCACGGCCGGAGCATCGCCCGCTCGGTGGCCGCCCCCTACCTGCGGGAGGGGCAGGTCGAGGAGGCGCTCATCTACCCGCTCACCACCGAGACCACCGACCACCCGGGCGGCTACCAGGGGGCGATCGACGACTTCTACGCCGCCTGCGCGGTGCGGCTCGCGGCCCATCTGGACGCCGGGCGCGACGTCGTGGTGCTGTGCGAGGGCGACCCGCTCTTCTACGGCTCGTACATGCACATGCACAAGCGCCTGTCGCACCGCTACGTCACCGAGGTCGTGCCGGGGGTGACGTCGGTGAGCGGCGCCTCGGCGGTCCTGGGGCGCCCGCTGGTCGAGCGGGACGAGGTCCTGACCGTGCTGCCGGGGACGCTCCCGGCCGAGGTGCTCGCCGAGCGCCTGGCGGCCACCGACTCGGCGGCGGTGCTGAAACTCGGCCGTACGTTCACCAAGGTCCGCGACGCGCTCGCCGAGGCCGGGCGGCTCGACGAGGCGTGGTACGTCGAGCGCGCCACCACCGGGCAGCAGCGCATCGCCCCCCTCGCCGAGGTCGACCCCGGCAGCGTCCCGTACTTCTCGCTGGCGCTCGTCCCGAGCCCCGTCAACGCGGCGAGTCCCGCGCCCGCCGCCGAAACCGGGACACCAGGTGACGTGAGCGCGCGCGGCGAGGTGGTCGTGGTGGGGCTCGGCCCCGCCGGGCGGCCGTGGCTGACCCCGGAGGCGCAGGAGGCGCTGGCCGGTGTCGACGAGCTCGTCGGGTACGGCCCCTACCTGGACCGCGTCCCGCCCAACCCGCGCCAGCGCCGCCACCCCACCGACAACCGGGTGGAGGCCGAACGGGCCGCGCACGCGCTGGAGCTGGCCGCGGCCGGGTCGAGGGTGGCCGTGGTCTCCTCGGGCGACCCCGGGGTGTTCGCGATGGCCAGCGCGGTGCTGGAGGTGGCGTGCGAGCCGAGGTTCGCGGACGTGCCGGTACGGGTGCTGCCCGGCCTGACCGCGGCGCACGCGGTGGCCAGCAGGGCCGGTGCGCCCCTCGGCCACGACTACTGCGTGCTGTCGCTGTCGGACCTGCTCAAGCCCTGGGAGGTGGTCGCCGAACGGATCGGCGCCGCGGCGAAGGCCGACCTCGTCCTGGCGATCTACAACCCGGCATCGAAGAGCCGTACCTGGCAGGTGGCCGCCGCGCGGGACCTGCTGCTGGAGCACCGGGCGCCGGAGACCCCCGTAGTCGTCGGCCGCGACGTCGGCGGGCCCCGGGAGAGCATGACCGTCACCACCCTCGGTGACCTGGACCCCGACACGGTCGACATGCGCTGCCTGCTGCTGGTGGGCTCCTCCACCACGCGGGTGGCCGAGCGGGGTGACGGCGGCCGGGTGGTGTTCACCCCCCGCCGCTACCCCGCGTGACCCGCCGGGCCGACCGCGCGAGCACGGCGGCAAAGGTGGAGGAGGGCTACTCCGGGAGGTTTCCACGACACCGGCGGCGGGTGAATGAGCCGGCGTGTCGTTCGATCCCCCGTCGCGGGACCGTCGTGGCGACCGGCTCCGGCGGCTCAAGCCGGTTCCCGCCCGCCGGGGCCGGTCACGGTCTCCAGCCAGGCGAGCGCGGCCTCGACGGTCTCCACCGAGGCCACCCCCTCGGGCGGGGGCGGACGGCGTACGATCACGACCGGCAGCCCCAGCTCGCGGGCGGCCAGTAGCTTCGCGGTGGTCATCTCACCGCCGCTGTCCTTGGTGACCAGCACCTGCACCCGGTGCTCGCGCATCAGCGCCAGCTCCCCGTCCACCGTGAACGGCCCCCGGCTGAGCAGCACCTCCAGGCGTCGCGGGACGAGCGGTCCCGGCATGTCCACCGAGCGGGCCAGGAACCACTGGCCGTCGAGTCCGGCGAAGACCGGCAGGCTGCGGCGTCCCGTGGTGAGGAACACCCGCTCCCCCAGCGAGGGCAGCAGCTCGGCGGCGGCCTCCAGGGAGGGCACCCAGCGCCAGTCGTCGCCGGGAGCCGCCCGCCAGCCGGGCCGCCGCAGGATCAGCAGCGGCAGGCCGGTGCGGGCCGCCGCCTCGACCGCCGAGGCGGTCATCCTGGCCGCGAACGGGTGCGTGGCGTCCACGACGGCGTGGACGCCGTGCTCCGCCAACCACGCCGCGAGCCCGCCGGGGCCGCCGAAACCCCCCTCGCGCACCTCCCCCACCGGCAGCTTCGGGTCGCGTACCCGGCCCGCCAGCGAGGACACCACGCGCGTCCGCGGGCGGTCGGCGAGCGCGGCGGCGAGCCGCCTGGCCTCGTCGGTGCCGCCCAGTATCAGGACGTTCAACGTGTTCGGCGCGTTCGGCGTGTTCGGCACACCGTCACCTCGGGGCGCGGGGTCAGTCACGGCAGCGGGCGGCCGAGTACAGGTGGCTGTCGGGAAACTCCGAGGCGGTCAGCACGCGGCCGACGACGATCACCGCGGTACGGAGGATCCCCGCCTCGCGGACCTGCCCGGCGATGTCGCCCAGGGTGCCGCGCAGGATCACCTCGTCGTCGCGGCTGGCCCTGGCCACCACGGCCACCGGGCAGTCGGCGCCGTAGTTGGGGACGAGCTCCGCCGCGACGGCCTCGATACGCTGCACCGCCAGATGCAGGACCATCGTGGCCCGGCTGCGGCCGAGCGTGCCGAGGTCCTCGCCCTCGGGCATGGGGGTGGCGCGCACCGCGGTGCGGGTCAGCACGACCGTCTGCCCCACCCCCGGCACGGTCAGCTCGCGCCGCAGCGACGCCGCGGCGGCGGCGAAGGCGGGCACGCCCGGGATCACCTCGTACGGCACCCCCTCGGCGTCCAGCCTCCGCATCTGCTCGGCCATCGCGCTGAACACCGACGGGTCGCCGGAGTGCAGCCTGGCCACGTCGTGCCCGGCCCCGTGGGCGGCGACCATCTCCGCGACGATCTCCTCCAGGGCCATCCTCGCGGTGTCGACGAGCCGCGCGCCCGGCGGGCACGACTCCAGCAACTCGGCCGGGACCAGCGACCCGGCGTACAGGCACACCGGCGCGGACGCGATCGCCCGCTGACCCCGCACGGTGATGAGATCCGCGGCGCCCGGCCCGGCACCGACGAAACGTACCGTCATCGTGTCTCCTCCGGGACGGGCGGCTTGACCGCGGTCCAGATCGTGACGGGCATCATGGGCCGCCAGCCGGTGAACGCGCCGACCGGGGCGGCCCTGCTGACCGCGAGCCGGACCATGCCGCCGCCGAGCCTGCCGTGCCAGAGGGCGAGGACCGCCTCGGACTCGACGGTCACCGCGTTGGCCACCAGCCTGCCGCCCGGCCGCAGCGCCTCCCAGCACGCCTCCACCATCCCGGGAACGGTCACCCCGCCGCCGACGAAGACCGCGTCGGGCCGCTCCAGCCCGGCGAGCGCGGCGGGCGCGGCACCGGTCACCACGCCGAGACCGGGAACCCCCAGCCCCGCGGCGTTGCGGGCGACCGCGGCCGCCCTCGCCGGGTGGGACTCCACCGCGACGGCCCGGTTGTCCGGGTGCGCGCGCATCCACTCGATGCCGATGCTGCCCGCGCCCGCGCCGACGTCCCACAGCAGCTGCCCGGGGACGGGCGCCAGCCGGGACAGGGTGACCGCGCGCACCTCGCTCTTGGTGAGCTGGCCGTCGTGCTCGTACGCCTCGTCGGGCAGGCCGGGCAGGCGGGGCAGCGGAACGGTCCCGGCGTCGGCGCGGCACTCCACGGCGACGACGTTGAGATCGTGGGTCACGGGCGGGGACCAGGTGGCGGCCGTACCGGAGAGCAGGCGTTCCCCGGCACCGCCCAGCCGTTCCAGGACCGTCATCGGGCTCGCGCCGTAGCCTCGGGCGGTGAGCAGCCCGGCGACCCGGGCCGGGGTGCGCCCGTCGGCACTGAGGACCAGGACGCGGCGGCCGTCGTGGACGACCGGGTGCAACACCTCGGCGGGCCGCGCCACGAGGCTGACCACCTCGACCCGGTCGGCCGCCCACCCGAGCCTGGCGCAGGCCAGGGAGACCGACGACGGGTGCGGCAGGACCCGCACCCGGTCGGCGCCGAGCAGCCGCACCAGGGTCGTGCCGATGCCGTGGAACATGGGGTCGCCGCTGGCCAGCACGCACACCCTGCGCCCCCGGTGGGAGGCGATCAGCGCGGGCAGGGCCGGGAGCAGCGGTGAGGGCCAGACGACACGCTCGGCACCGGGCCCGGCACCGTACTCGCCACCGGGGTCGATGCCGGACTGGTCACCGGGCTCGCCACCGTGCGTACCACCGGGTCCGGTGCCGGGCTGGTCACCGGGGTCAATGCCGGGGTCGGTGCCGGGCTGGTCACTGGGCTCGCCACCGTACGCGTCACCGGGCTCGGCGCCGAGGTCGGGGACGAGTCCCAGCTGCCGGGCGCCGCCCATCAGGACCTCGGCGGCGCGCAGCTCGCGCCGTGCCGCCTCGGAGAGACCGGCCCAGCCGTCGTCGCCGATCCCGACGACGACGACGACGGGACCGGCCGCCGTGGTGGCGGGGTCAGACATTGCCCAGCACCCGGGTGACGCGGATCTCGACCACGACGCGGGCGGGGTTCTCCCGGGCCGCGCGGTAGCGCTCGGCGTAGCGACGCTCGGCGTCGGCGACCGATTCGGGGTCGGTACGGATCACCGCGCGCCCCTCCAGGGTCGACCAGCGCCTCCCGTCCACCTGGCAGACCGCGACGGCCGCCCCCTCGTCCCCCGCCGCGAGCACGTGGCGGACCTTGTGCGAGCCACCCGAGGTGATCACCCTGGCGATCCCCGAGTCAGCGTCCAGCGTCACCCCCACCGGGACGACGTGCGGCGTGCCGTCGGCGCGCACGGTGGTCATCGTGCACAGGTGACGCTCCCGCCAGAACGCGCGGAGTCCCTCCCCGAGATCCTTCAACAGCCAGCCCTTCCCCGATGCCGTTCTACCGGGCGACATGGTAGCCCCGGACCGCGTCCATCGCTGGAACCGGCCACCGGCCGGTCGCCACGGCCGCACGAAGACCCGGCACGCTCCGCTACTCGCGCGCCGCGCTCCCCCTCCCCCCGGAGCGGAGCCCCTCGCCGAAGGCATCTCTCCAATGGCCCTTTGGAATCCCAACCCAATGGTTGGCGAACCCGCCGTCGCCCCCACCACCGGTCAGCGCCGATCACTCCTCCGTGGCGGGCCGGTCGCGCTCCTCCTCGTAGGCGTGCAGGACCTCCTCGCGCCGCTCCGCCGGGAGCCGGTCGATGTAGAGGCGGCCGTCGAGGTGGTCCGTCTCGTGCTGCAGGCACCGGGCCAGCAGCCCGGTGCCCTCGACCGTCAGGGGCACCCCGGTGACATCGACACCGTGCACGACCGCCCGGTCGGGCCTGGCGAGCGACGCCCGCTGTCCGGGCACCGACAGGCAGCCCTCGTCGTAGTCGGCCAGGGTGCGCGCGGCGGCCTCGGGCAGCACCAGGACCGGGTTGACCACGACGCCCTTGCGGTATTCCTCGGTCTCGTCCGGGCAGTCGTAGACGAACACGCGCAGGGGGACCCCGATCTGGTTGGCCGCGAGCCCCACGCCGTCCGCGGCGTACATGCTGGCGAACATGTCGTGCACCAGCGTGGCCAGGTCCTCGTCGAAACGGGTGACCGGCTCGCAGGGCCGGTGCAGCACCGGGTCACCCACATGACGGATGGGCCTGCCCTCGCCACTCGGCTCCACTCTCAGCCTCCCGCGTTGAAGATGACGTCGTCGGGCGTGACCCTCACGGTGACACGCCGCTCGCCCGGAGTCCGGAAGGGGTAGGACTCCACCCCGAGATACTTCTTCGCCAGGTGGTCGACGACCTCGTCCGCGCCCTCCAGCTCCAGCCGGGCCGTACCCGAGACGCTGACCAGGCGGGCGGCGTCCTCGGGGTCGAGGACGCTCACCGACACGCGCGGATCCGCGCGCAGGTGGCGCTCCTTGGCCCGGCCGACGGCCGTGTTGAAGACGACGTCGTCTCCGTCGACGTCGACCCACACGACCGTGCTGTGCAGCGACCCGTCCGGCCTGACGGTGGTCACCCAGGCGTGGAGGGGCCGCCCGAGCAGTTCCTTGGCGTCTTCATTGAGTTTTCCCACCGGAACCTCCGCGTCACGAACGATGCCTATGAGGCAATCGAACATCACGCGCGCGTGATCGATTCCACCGCCCCCCGGGACGGCGGCGGAGTCCACGTCGGCGACGGCCGGCGGTCCTCGCCGCGCTCAGGGACGCGAGAGGTCGAGCACGAATCGCCCGCGCACTCCCCCGGCCTCCAGGGCGGCATGAGCTCGCCCGGCGTCGGAGGGATCGATCACTTCGGCGACGCGGGGCGTGAGGTGCCCGGCCTCCACGGCGTCGGCGAGTTCGAGCAGGCTGTTCGAGATGTCGGGATTCTCGTAGAAGCCGAAGTAGCGGTAGTCGATGCCGCGCGGCGCGGGGTGGGGAAGGGGCTTCGTGCCGCGTTCCCCGGCGGCGCGCAGGCCCGCGTAGATTCCGTTGTCGGAGATCGCGTCCAGCACGGCGTCACCGAGCAGGGCGGCGTCCGCGAGCGCGTCCACGCCGTCGGGGATCTGCCGGCGCACGTCGGCGACATACCCCGGACCTCGGCGGGCGATCAGGTCGGCTCCAAGATCGCGGACGAGCGCCTCGTCGCTCTCACCGGAGTCCGCGATCACTCTCGCGCCCGCGCGCTTGCTCAGTTCGATGAAGTAGCCGCCGAAAGCGCCCGTCGAGCCGGTGACGGCGACGGTCGAGCCGGGGCGCACGTTCAGGACGTGCAGGCCCCACAGGGCCGTGAGACCGTTCATCGGAACGGTGGCCGCCTCGATCAGGCTGACGTTCTTCGGGGCGGCGGTCACCTGACCGGCAGGGACCACGACATAGTGCGCGTATCCACCGTTGTGGGGCCGGTCGGGGATGACGACGGCCATAACACGGTCACCGACGCCGAACGTGGACGCGCCTGGGCCGACCTGGTCGACGACTCCCGCGACGTCCATGCCGAGGACGTACGGCCCCGGCATCGCGCCCAGGTCGACGTCACCCATGCGGATGAGCGTGTCGGCCGGGTTGACGGCCGCGCCGTGGACGCGGACGCGCACTTCACCCGGCCCCGCCTCGGGTACGGGAAGGGTCAGTTCGGTGAGGACCTGCGGTCCTCCGGGCGTGTGGAAGCCGATCGCCTTCATGTGGTTCTCCTTGCTCTTCTTCCAGGGTTTCCGTGCCCCGCCGTGTCCGGGGCTCAGCGGCGGCAGGGGGAGCGCCCGCTGCGCCTCGTCACCCGCAGGAGCCGGGCGATCAGCAGCAGGGTGAGGCCCAGTCCCCTACGGCCGGGCATGATCAGGGCTTCGGGGGACTTGCGCCGGGCGACCATGTCCCAGGCGATGTCCGCGGTGCGGTCAGGATCAAGCAGGTAGGCGGAGTCCGATTCCCCCGCGGAGGACATGGCCGCGTGGATGTCGCTGCCCTCGATCAGCCCGCCGATCAGCAGGACCCCGGCGTAGACGCCGTGCGGGGCGAGCGCCGCGTTGAGCGTCACCGCGTAGGTGCGCGCGGCAGACGCCGGTACCGTCATCGCACCGAGCTGAGGAACGGGGACGACGGCGCTGATCGCGCTGGTGAACAGGAACGCCCCGGTCCTGCGCTCCCGCATCGAGGGGAGCGTCCTGGCGACCACGTCCGCCGCCGGGTACACCAGGGCCATCGCCTCCTCGACGTCAGATCCCGTGATCTCCTCGATGGGCTTCCGCGCCTCGGCCACGCTGTGCGGCGACGGCCCGTAGTACACGAGGTCGATGGCGCCGAACTCCCGCTCCACCCGGCCCAGCGCCTCGCCCAGCCCGGCGGTGTCGCGGACGTCCACGGCGAAGGCGGCCGCCTCGATCCCCAGGCCGGCCAGCTCCCGGACGGCGTCGTCGTGGCGAGCGGGGTCACGTGAGATCAGGGCGATTGTGTATCCCCCGCGCCCGAAGCGTCGCGCCATCGCCAGGCCAAGGCCCGGCCCGGCTCCGATAAGGACTGCAGTGGGCATTACCTGATTCCTCAATCCAGAAAACGACATTCACCCCCGGCTTTTGTTCGGCCGGAGCGATGCGACTATCGTAAGCAGGCAAACGGACAGAGTTATCCGCTTGCGGGGGAAGTGGGAAGAATGGCGGCGGAAGATTCTCAGATGACCTCGGCGGTGAACGGACCGGCCGCCGCAGAGGCGGAGGCGTCTCTGCGCGCCGACGCCCGGGAGAACCGGCAGAAGATACTGGCCGCCGCACGGCACCTCTTCGCGACGAAGGGCATCGACGTGCCCATGTCGGCGATCGCCCGCGAGGCGGAAGTCGGCATGGCCACGCTGTACCGGCGCTTCCCGACCCGGCAGGACCTGCTCATCGAGGTCTTCGCCGAGCAGTTCGCCCAGTGCGCCGCCATCGTCGAGGCCGCCCTGGCAGACCCTGACGCCTGGCGAGGACTGTGCACCGCCGTGGAGGGGCTCGCCGCGATGCAGGCGGAGGACCACGGATTCAGCGCCGCCTTCGTCGGGCGACTTCCGCAGGCGTCCATGGTCGCGGAGAAACTACGGCAGGGCGTAGCCGGATTCCAGCAACTCATTCACCGCGCGAAGAACTCCGGCCGGCTCCGCCGCGACTTCACGTTTGACGATCTCGCCCTGGTTCTCATGGCCAATAGCGGTGTAGTGCAAAACGCGCCGAATTCCACGGCCGCGGCGTCGAAGCGGCTCGTCGGCTATCTCCTCGACGCGTTTCGAACGGACGGCACCCCCCGTCGGCCGCTCCCGCCCCCCGTCCCAACGGACCTGACCCGAGTGGCCTTTCCATCAACCCCTCGATAAAGCCGGGCCGCCGCCCTCCGACATCGCCCCGGGCTCCGACCGGGCCCGGCGGTCCTAAGGGATGGTGTGCTGGAGGTGGGGCCGGTAACCGCCTGGTCTGCGATGATCCGTCCAGGTCTTCGCCCACCGGCCGTACAACCGGATCACATTCGGGTCGGCCCGAAGCCGCCCGGCGGGGGCACCCCGAGCAGGCGGCATCCTGGTAGGCATGAGTTATCGCATATGCGTGGTGTGCATGGGGAACATCTGCCGCTCCCCCATGGCCGAGGTCGTGCTGAGGAAGACCCTCGACGACCACGGTCTCGGTGATCTCGTCACGGTCGACAGCGCGGGCACCGGCGGCTGGCACCAGGGCGGCCCGATGGACGCGCGGGCCGCCGAGATGCTCTCCGAGCACGGCTACGACGGCTCGGAGCACCGGGCCCGGCAGTTCCTGAGCGACTGGTACGACCGGGTCGACCTGGTGCTGGCCATGGACGCCCACAACCTCGCCGCCCTGCGCGACCTCGCCCCCGACGGCGCGGACGTGCGCCTCTTCCGCTCCTTCGACCCCGCCGCCCCCGAGGGCGCCGAGGTGCCCGACCCCTACTACGGCGAGCGCGAGGGCTTCGCCGAGGTGCTGGAGATGGTCAGGGCCGCCTCCGAGGGTCTGGCCAAGCACCTGGCGGTCACCCTCAGGTGAGATCCTCGCTCGTCTCCCTGACCGGTGAGGTTTCTCTTTTTCCGCGAGGGGATTCCACCAACCCCGCGCCTTTACAAAGTAGATCACTTGGCACCCGGATCACACGTCCCTCCGGGTGAGCGCGAACGCCGCCGCGCCGAGGGCGACGGCGACGTACAGGGCCATCACCGCCAGCGCCGCCGCCGGTGACAGCCCGATCCCTGCGGTCGCGTCGCCGAGCCCGACCGCCAGGGGCGGCTCGCCCGCGGCCTGCCTGGTCAGATCCTCCAGCAGCACCGAACCGACCCTGGCGTTCCACGGGTCGGGCAGCGCGGTCGCGAACCTCGGGAGGATGTACAGGTACGCGACGACGCCGGTGATCGCACCGGCGGTGGAGCGCAGGACGGCGCCCGCGCCGAGTCCGACCATGGCGAGCACCACCACCGACAGCCCGCCGGCGAACATCCCGGGGAACTCTTCCGACAGCGGTGCCGCGAAGCCCGGGATCGGACGGTCACCGATGATCAACCGTCCGGCGACGAACGCCACGAGCCCGCTCCCCTGCCCCACCGCGAACGCGACGGCGGCCACGACCGCCGCCCTGGCCGCCAGCACCACTCCTCGCTGCGGCACCGCGGTGAAGCCGGTACGTGCCATGCCGGTGGCGTACTCGGAGGTGAACGCGAGGACCCCGAGCACGGCCATGCAGATCTGCACCGGCAGCAGCAGGATCTGCTCGGGCCGCGCGGCGCGCAGGGTGGCCCGCCCCTCGGGAGGCAGCCCGTCCCAGAGGGCGCCCACGTAGAGGGTGAACACGGCCATGAGGACGACGAAGGCCGCGACGACGGCCAGGACGTACCAGGTGGAGCGGATCGTACGCAGCTTCAGCCACTCGGCGGCCAGCACGTCGGCCACCAGTCGGCTCCCCGTCACCTCGTGCCGCGAAAGAGCGGTCATCGCCCACCCGCCCGGTACTCGACGCTGTCGCCGGTCAGCTCCAGGTACGCCTCCTCCAGCGAGG
This sequence comes from Streptosporangium oxazolinicum, assembly GCF_039537505.1. NCBI lineage: Bacteria > Bacillati > Actinomycetota > Actinomycetes > Streptosporangiales > Streptosporangiaceae > Streptosporangium > Streptosporangium oxazolinicum. The sequence goes on along the minus strand of NZ_BAABAQ010000007.1, from coordinate 292,794 downwards.
CGCTGCGCGGGGTGACCTCGTGCACGGCGAGGCCGCCGCCCGCGGCGAGGTCCCCGATCTCGGCGACGTCCAGCCCTCTGACGACCAGTCCTCCGCCGGGCTCCGTCCCGACCGTCGCGCCGGCGGCCTCCAGCACGCCGGTGAGCTCGGCGGCGCGCGGGGAGCGCACCAGCACCCCCCGGTCGTGGCGGGCGGCCAGCTCGCCGACCGTGGTCTCGGCGACCAGCCGGCCACGCCCGATGATCACGAGGCGGTCGGCGGTGAGCTCCATCTCGCTCATCAGGTGGCTGGAGAGCAGCACGGTGCGCCCCTCGGCGGCCAGCGAGCGCATCAGGTGGCGGATCCACCGCACGCCCTCCGGGTCGAGCCCGTTGACCGGCTCATCGAACATCAGTACGCCCGGGTCGCCGAGCAGCGCCGCCGCGATCCCCAGTCGCTGCAGCATGCCGAGCGAGAAGTCACCGGCCCGCCTGCGGGCCACCCCAGCCAGGCCCACCTGCTCCAGGACGCCGGCCACCCGCGAGACCCCGATCCCGTTGCTCCGCGCCAGCCAGCGCAGGTGGTTGTAGGCGCTGCGCCCGCCGTCCACCGCGTTCGCGTCGAGCAGCGCGCCGACCTCGCGCATCGGGTGCCGCATCGTGGCGTAGCGGCGCCCGTTGACGAGCCCCTGGCCGGAGGTGGGCGCGTCCAGCCCGAGCAGCACGCGCATCGTGGTCGACTTCCCCGCGCCGTTGGAACCGAGGAAACCGGTGACCAGACCCGGCTTCACCTGGAACGACAAGCCGTCCACCGCGACGGTCGCGCCATAGCGCTTGGTCAACTCCCTGACTTCGATCATGCCGTCGAGGCTCTCGCGGGGCAGAACCCGGGCGCGTCGGACCACGGCGGGCACTTCGCGGTCAGCCCCGGGCCTGACGCGGGCAGCCTCGGCGCGGGAGGATCGGCCCCGGGGATGACGTCCCACGGGAGGAGGCGGGCAGGCGTCCCCGGCGGATACGGTTTCACCGTGGACGACTCGCTCTTCCCGCGGCACTGGAGCCGCGGCCGGCTCGTCCGCCTCGACGCCCTGGGGGCGGTGGGGTACGCGATCACGCTGCTGCTGTTCGGAGCCGGGCGCCTGGACCCGGCGGTCCCCGCGTGGGGGGAGTTGCTGGTCCTGGCCGGGATCACCCTGCCGCTCGCGGTGCGGCGGCTGTGGCCGCTCACCGTCTTCTGCGCCGTCTTCGCGATGTCGCTGGTGTCCGTCGTCCTCCTGGGCGCGGTGCACGACAGGTTCGCGGCGGCGGCCTTCGCGGTCTACATGGTGGCGCTCACCCGACCCCGGCCCCGCTGGGAGCCCACGATCGCGATTGGCGTCTGCGGCGCGGTGGCCGTCCTGCTGCTGTCGGCGATGGGCGCCCCCGCCCCGGCGCCCGGCGTCGTCGGACCGCTGCTGGTGGGGGTGGCGTTCATGGGCGGCGCCTGGGTCACGGGCCGCGCCGTACGCGAGCGGCGGGCGTACACGGCGCGGGCGGCCGAGCAGCTCGCGGGCCGGGCGGTGGCCGAGGAGCGGCTGCGGATCGCCCGCGAGATGCACGACGTGGTGGCGCACAGCATGAGCCTGATCGCGGTCAAGGCGGCCATCGCCAACCACGTCGCCGCCGTGCGGCCCGAGGAGGCCACGGACGCGCTGCGCGTCATCGAGACCACGAGCAGGGGCGCCCTGGCCGAGATGCGCCAGCTGCTGGGGGTGCTCCGCTCCGATCTCGGCCCCGACCTCGCCCCCTCCCCCGGCCTCGCGGGGCTCACCGGCCTCGCGGAGCGGGCGTCGATGGCCGGGGTACGCGTCGAGCTGGACATTCAGGCGACCACCTTGCCCGAGGGGGTGGAACTGTCGGTCTACCGGATCGTCCAGGAGGCGCTGACCAACGTCGTCAGGCACGCCGCCCCCGCCCGGTGCCGGGTCTCGGTCCGGGCGTCCGGGGGCGAGGTCGGGGTCGAGGTCACCGACGACGGGCCCGGCGAGCGGGTGCTGCCCGGCGGGCCGGGACACGGGCTGATCGGGATGCGCGAGAGGGTGGTCATGTACGGCGGGAGCTTCACGGCCGGGCGCCGCCCGGAGGGCGGGTTCGGGATCTCGGCCCGCATACCGTACGAGGAGACGCGCGTGCCGAACGGGGAGACGGGCGCGTCACACACGCGGACGCGTGGGCCGTACGAGGAGGTTCCGTGATCCGGGTGCTCGTCGCGGACGACCAGGCGCTGCTGCGCGGGAGTTTCCGGGTGCTGGTGGACACCGCGCCCGACCTGGTGTCGGTCGGCGAGGCCGGGACGGGCACCGAGGCGGTGGAGCTGGCACGCGGCGAGTCTCCGGACGTGGTGCTCATGGACGTGCGGATGCCGGAGATGGACGGCATCGAGGCGACCCGGCGCATCTGCGGCCCGGCGGGCGTCCCGGGCGTGCGGGTGCTCATGCTCACCACGTTCGACCTGGACGAGTACGTCTACGCGGCGCTGCGGGCCGGGGCCAGCGGCTTCCTGCTCAAGGACACCCCGCCGGGCGACCTGCTGGCCGCGATTCGGGTGGTGGCCTCCGGCGAGGCGCTGCTCGCGCCGACGGTGACGCGCAGGCTCATCGCCGAGTTCTCCCGGCGTCCCGAACCGACGCGCCCGGTGACCCGCGGACTCGACGGGATCACCGGCCGGGAACTCGACGTGCTGACACTCATCGCCAGGGGACTGTCCAACACGGAGATCGCCGATCACCTGACCCTGAGCCTGGCGACCGTGAAGACACACGTGGGCCGCCTGCTCGGCAAGCTCGGCGCCCGCGACCGAGCCCAGCTGGTCATCGTCGCCTACGAGACGGGCCTGGTCACGGCCCGCCCGTCCCGTCTGTAGCGCTCGTAGCGCCGTGTCACGACTGGCCGTGCTCCCAAATGCCCCTGGGTGCCCCCGGCACCGCGTCATGCGTCCGGAAGACGTCCCCGGTGTGTCGGCCGCCCGGTCACCCCCGGTCCGGTACCTAGCCCGCCCGGCCAAGCCCGTACGACGGAGCGGCGGAGGACGCCTCGCGCGCGTCGATGAGTTCGTCCCAGTGTTCCCGTGTCCAGGCGCACGCGGCGTCCATCGGTTCGAGCATGCTGCGGCCGAGTGGCGTCAGCGCGTACTCGACCCGCTGCGCGGGATGGGCGGTGCGCGCGATCAGGCCGTCGCGCGCGAGCGCCCGGAGCGACTGGGTGAGCACCTTCGCGGTGATGCCGCGCAGCGGGATCCGAAGCTCCGAGAACCGCCGCGGGCCGTCCTCGAGACAGCGGATGATCATCCCTGCCCATTTGTCACCGAAACGGATGGGCGTGAGATCGGACGGGCAAACCGGGTCGAACATCTCCGGATCGAGGGGCTCTGTCACCGCTCCACGGTAGCCGGGTATCCCTTCGGCGACCACCGCCCGTCACACGCGAGCGCCCACGGCGGCCGGGTATCCCGGTGGTAACCACCTGCCCGGTTACTCTCCCGGCAGCGGCCGGCGATCAGGTCCGGCCCTGGACGCGAGGTGTGCGGATGAGCGGGATCATTGTCTTCGGCGCGGGTGGCAGGGCGGGCCGGGCGGCCGTCCACGAGGCCCTCCGGCGTGGTCACCGGGTCACCGCGGTCGTGCGTGACCCGGCCGGGCACGGTGACCTGGCGGCGGACGGCGTACGGGTCGTCGCCGGCGACGTCACGGACGCGAGCGGCGTCACACGGCTCGCCGAGGGTCACGACGCCGCGATCAGCGCCGTCTACGACCCCGGCGCGGCGCAGGACGTCTTCTTCGCCGACGCCGCCCGCGCCCTGCTCGACGGGCTGACGAGGGCCAAGGTGTCCAGGCTGCTGGTGGTCGGCCTGGCGTCGGTGCTGGAGACCGCGTCGGGGACGCTCCTCATGGACACGCCCGGCTACCCGCAGGAGTACCGGTCGTTCTACCTGGGGCACGCGGCCGGAAACGACGTGCTGCGCACCGCCACCACCGCGCTCGACTGGCTGGTCGTCAGCCCGGCCGGTGACTTCGACCACGGCGGCACCCGTACCGGCCGCTACCGCACGGCTCCGGCCGAGGCGACCGGCCGCGTCTCCTACGCCGACTTCGCGATCGCGCTGCTCGACGAGATCGACGCCCCCAAGCACCACCGCACGCACCTCGGCGTCGAGGGGGGTTGATGGAGGAGGAGATCGTCGACAGCCCGGACGAGTGGGTGGCCCGGCACATCCGTCGTTTCGTCGAGACCGGCGGGCAGGCCAGGCCGGGCATGAACGACCTGCTGCTGACGACGCGTGGCCGCAGGTCGGGCAGGCTCCGCCGCACCGCCCTGGTCTACGCGCGCGACGGCGACCGCTATGTCCTCGCCGCGTCCAACTCCGGGGCGGACCGGCATCCGGCCTGGTATCTCAACCTGGTCGACACCCCCGGCGCCGTGGTCCAGATCGGCGCGGAGACGTTCGCGGTGAACACGCGGACCGCCACGGCCTCGGAGAAACCCCGGCTGTGGCGGCTCATGGTCGCGACGATGCCGTCCTACCAGAGGTATCAGGAGCGGACCGAGCGGGACATCCCCCTGGTGATCGTCGAGCGTACGGGGGACGGCCCCCCGGTTCCCCCATACGGAGTGACGGCCCCCCGGTTTCCCCGTACGGGATGACGAAGCCGGGCGAGCCGTTCCACCGGTGTCCCCGCCGCACCCGGGCGGCACGGCGGGGGCTCCGGCCGGGCCGGTCAGCGGGTCTCGCCGGTTCCGGTCGCGCGTTCCAGGACCTCCAGGACGGTCCCGGCGAGCAGCGCGACCTTGTAGTGGTTGCGGGCCGCCGGAGCGCACCGGGCGGTGACCAGCCCGGCCGCCCGGTCGAGGGACTCCCCCGCCAGGAGCGCCTCCTCCACCTCGGGCAGGCGTACGGGGACGCGGGCGACGCCCCCCACGGCCACCCTGGCGAAGGTGATCCTCCCGTCGTCGACGACGAGCCGCGCCGCCGCCTCCACCAGTGGCCACTCGGCCTCGGACCTGCCGATCGCCCGGTGGTAGGCGGCCCGCTCCCCCGGCACGGGCGGCGGCAGGAGGACCGACAGGAGGATCTCCCCCGGGGGCAGCAGGTGGTCGCGGGACGGGTCCGAGCCGTCCCCGTACAGGTCGGCGACGGGAAACGGGTCCCCGCCGTGCGCCTCGGCGGAGGCGTCGCAGGCGAGCAGCGCCACCGCCAGCGACGACGGGTGCGGCGCGACGCACGGGCCGCTGTCGAGGATCGCGGCGTTCGGGGCGAGCCCCGCGCGGGCCGGGCAGTGGTCACCGCCGTTCTGGTGACAGGAGAAGGCCGGGTTGCGGAAGTACGCGCAGCGGTTGCGCTGCAGCAGGTTGCCCCCGACGGTGGCCACCTCCCGGATCTGCGGCGTGGCCAGGCCCGCCGCCGTCAGCGTCAGGCAGGGGTGGGCGGCGCCGAGGCGCGCGTCGCGGGCCACCCGCGCGACCGTGGTCAGCGCGCCGATCCTGACGGAGCCGTCCGGCTGCCAGATGACGCCGGACATGCCGGGCAGGTCACGTACGTCACGCAGGTCCACGTGCGGCCCCGCCGCGCGGCGGCCCATCAGGTCGGTGCCTCCGGCGCGGAACTCGCCCCCGCGCCGCACGGCCTCGCCGAGATCGGTGAGTGCGGTCATCGAACACCTTCCAGTGTGGGGATCCGGGGGCCGCGCTCCGAGAAGAAGGCCGCGGCCCCCCTGGGCGCCCGTTCATGGTCCGGCTGCGGGAGGAGGGTCATCGGGCGATCCCTCGTGGCTCCCCCGGGCGCCCGTTCAGGGGCCGGGTCCGGCTGCGGGAAGAGAGTCATCGGGCGATCCCCTCGAGGAGCCGGTCGGGGCGGATGGGCAGGTCGTGGGGGCGCCAGCCGGTGGCGTTGTGCACGGCGTTGCCCACCGAGGCCGCCACGCCGACCGTGGAGATCTCCCCGACCCCGACGCCGTGGCCGTTGACGTGGTCCCACCCGTCGCGGTGGAAGTGCACGGTGATCTCTGGGGTGTCGCCGATGCCGGGGATGCGGTAGTCGTCGAGGTTGGCGGTCAGTACGGTTCCCGTCACCGGGTCGACCAGGCGCTCCTCGTACAGGGCGTAGCCGATGCCCTGCACGACGCCGCCCTCGCACTGGCTGCGCGCCAGCCGCTCGGCGTAGACGTGGCCCACCGCGATCCCGGCCCAGACCCGCAGCGGCCTGACGACGCCCAGGCGGGTGTCGACCTCGACCTCGGTGACGTGGACCGAACCGCTGAACCCTCGGCCGATCGCCATGCCGCCCACCGGGAACGGGGTGACGTAGCCGCGCCGGTCGCGGCGGCGCCCGCCCACGACCGTGGCTCCGTCGGTCACGCCCAGCGTCCGCAGGCGCCGCGCGGCGTCGCGCGCGGCGGGGGCCACCGAGGCGGTGGTGCGGCTGCCGATCGAGGGCGGCCCGTGCACGGTGCCCGTCCTGCCGATCTCGACACGGACGCGCTCGGCGGGCAGCCCGAGCTCCTCGCACACGACACCGGTGATGACGGTGCGGATGCCGGTCCCGATGTCCTGGGTCGTGGTGCGGGCCACGACCACGTCGCCCTCGACGCGCAGCTCCACCTCCGTGGCGGGGTCGAGCATGTAGGGCCAGTTGGCGGCGGCCACCCCGACGCCCCTGCGGAAGCGGCCCGTCTGGGAGCCGGTGCGCGGCCTGGCCGTCCACTCGGGCAGGGTCATGGCCAGGTCGTAGAGGGCGTGCCGTTTGCGGTTGCCGTCCCAGCGGCGGCGCAGCGCGATCGGGTCCTCGCCCCGGCGGTGGGCGGCCTCGTCCACGGCCTGCTCCAGCGCCCAGAGCATGGGCGGCGCCCCCGGCCCGCGGAACGGGGTGCCCGGCGGCTCGTTGGTGACCACGTCGTAGTCGCGGAGCCGCCGGGGCGCGGTGCCGTACACGAGGCGGGCCATCAGCGCGACGGCCGACCCGATGGCCACGCCGCCGCGCCCGTGGACGTCCATGGTGAGGGCGGCGAGGTCGCCCCGGTCGTCGGTGAGCAGTTCGATCGTGGTGCGGGTGCCGGGGCGGTTGCCCGCGTCGGTGAGCTCCTCGGCGCGGCTGAACACCACGCGCACCGGCGCACCGCAGGCCCGCGCGAGTTCGACGGCGGCGATCGTCTCGGTGCCGATGCCGCTCTTGGCCCCGAAGCCGCCGCCGACGTGGTCGGTGACGATGTGGACCCGCCCGGCGGGCAGGTTCCACCGCTTGGCGGCCTGCTCGGCGACGAGGCCCACGGTCTGGGTGGACAGGTGCAGGTGCAGGTCGCCCGCGTCGTCCCAGCGGGCGACGCAGGCGTGCGGCTCCAGCGGGGTGTGGACCTGTACGGCGGTGGTGAACGTGCCGGTCACCAGGTCGGGGGCGGCGTCGCGCCTGGCCGCCTCGATCCGCTTGACGGCGGTGCGCCCGCGCCAGCTCGCCCTGGTGAAGGGACCGCGCACGTTGCCGTCCCAGCCGCCGGGCAGGTTCACCCCCTCGCTGGAGCTGGGGACGTGCTTCTTGGCGGCCTCGTCGTAGACGGGCGGGGCGTCCGGCGCGTCGTCGAACGCGGCGGGCATCGGGTCGTAGCCGATCTCCGCGGCCTCCGCGATCGCGAGCGCCTCGCGGCGGGTGGGGGCGGCGACGGCGGCGACGGGCTGTCCCGCGTAGCGGACGGTACGGTCGGGCGGCAGCAGGTCGACCACGTGGGCGGCGTCCACCCTGACCGAGGTGACGCGGGCGTGCGCCCGCGCGGAACGGATGATCACCCCTTCCAGCTGGCCTTCGAGGCGCACGTCGGTCGTGTAGCGGGCGCGGCCGGCGACCTTGTCCATCGCCTCCACCCGGGCGGGCGTCCCCTCGGCGTCGTCGTGCTCTCCCCGGCAGGCGGCGGCGATCGCGGCGTGGATGCCCTCGTACGCGCCGCACCTGCACAGGTGACCGGCGAGGGCGGCGGCGATCCGCTCGCGCGGCGGCGCGACGTCGCCGTGCTCGGCGCGCCAGGCGTCGACGAAGGCCGCGCCCTCGACCGCGAACCCGGGCGTGCAGTAGCCGCACTGCAGGCCGTCGTGGACCGCGAGCGCCCGCTGGACGGGGTGGTCGAGGCCCTCGGCGGTGGTGATCTCGCGGTCCTCCAGGGCGGTGGACGGCAGCAGGCAGCTCGCCTGGGGAACGCCGTCCACCAGGACCGTGCACGCGCCGCAGACCCCGGTACGGCAGGCGGCCTTGGCGCCGGTCAGGCCGAGTCCGTCACGCAGGACGTCCACGGCGGCGTCGTCGGGGCGGGCGTCCGCCGTGGCGGGCAGCCCGTTCACCGTGATCTTCATGGCCCTCCAGTTGACGTCGTCAACATCATGTTGACAGTGTCAACCAGGTACGTTGACATTGTCAACACGAGGTGCCGGGGAAAGAGACCCACATGGTGGACGACACCAGGACCCGCCTGGTCGAGAGCGCGCTGAGACTGCTGCGCGAGGAGGGTCTCGACGCCGTGACGCTGCGCGCCGTCGGCGACCTGGCCGGCCTGTCCCGTACGGCCCCCTACCGGCACTTCACCGACAAGACCGCGCTGCTGGCGGCGCTCGCCGTCCGGGTCATCACCGATCTCAGCACGCACGTCGCGACCGCGACCCTGGAGGGCGAGGGCCCGCGCGACCGGCTGCGGGCCTTCTACCTGAGCTACGTCGAGTACGCCACCACACACCGCGAGGAGTACCGGCTGGTGTTCGCCTCGGAGTTCCTCGCCGGGAACCATCCCGAGCTGGAGACGGCGATCGACCAGGTGATGACCGCGCTCGGCATGCGGGGCCCCTGGGAGGGGACGGCGCCCAAGGCCCGGGTGATGGCCCTGATCTCCACCGCCCACGGCCTCGCGGAGCTCGCGGTGGCGGGACAGTTCGCGCACAAGGGGCTCGGGTACGCGGACATCGTCGACGTCCTCGTGAACCCCGACGGCGAGCGGTGACGAACACCCCGGGTCACCCGACGGCGCCTTCCGCGACGGCGTCCTGCGGGTCACCGTCGCGGAGGGCGCCGTCCGGGGAGGGCCGGGAGACGGACCGGCCGCGCTCGGCGGCCCTCGCCACGTTGCGCAGCATCGGCCCGAAGATCAGGCTGTGGAAGGGCGCGACCGACCACCAGTAGAGGTGCCCGGCCAGGCCGCGGGGGTGGAAGATCGCCCGCTGGCCGTAGACGGTCTCCCCCCGGTGGGTGAGCACCCGCATCTCCAGCCAGGCGAGGCCGGGCAGGCGCATCTCCGCACGCAGCCGCAGCAGACGCCCCGGCTCGACCTCCTCGACCCGCCAGAAGTCGACCGAGTCGCCCACCCGGAGCCGCCGGGGGTCGCGGCGCCCCCTGCGCAGGCCCACGCCGCCGACCAGCCGGTCCAGGAGGCCGCGCAGGCTCCAGGCCAGCGGCAGGGAGTACCAGCCCACCTCGCCGCCGACCGCCTCGATGACCGTCCACAGGGCCTGCGGTGAGGTGTGGACCCGGCGGGCCCGCGCGTCGACGTACAGGCTGCCGCCCGCCCAGCCGGGGTCGGTGGGCAGCGGGTCGCTCGGCGCGCCGGGGGTGGAGGCCGAGGACCAGCGGGTGAGGACCTTGGCCTCCTTGACGCGCCGGAGGGCGAGTTCGATCGCCCGCCTCAGCCCGATCAGGCCGCCGGGCGGGTCCTCGACGTAGCGGGCGATGTCGTGCTCACCGCAGACGGCCTCGTTGCGCAGCGACTCCACCAGCGGGCGGGCCAGACCCGCCGGGACCGGGGTGACCAGCCCCACCCAGTGGCTCGACAGGCCGGGGCTGAGCAGCGGCACCGGGATGATCAGCCGTGGCGGCAGCCCGGCGACCTCCGCGTAGGCCCGCATCATGTCGGCGTAGGTGAGCACGTCCGGGCCGCCGATGTCGAAGGAGCGGTTCACCTCCTCCTCGACGGAGGCCCAGGCCACGAGGTAGCGCAGGACGTCGCGGATCGCGATGGGCTGCGTCCTGGTGGCGACCCAGCGCGGCGTCGTCATCACGGGCAGCCGTTCGGTGAGGTGGCGCAGCATCTCGAAGGAGGCGGAGCCGGATCCGATGATGACCGCCGCCCGCAGCACCACCGCGGGCACCGAGGAGTTCAGGAAGATCTCCCCCACCTCGGCGCGGGAGCGCAGGTGCGGCGAGAGCCTCTCGTCCGGGACGAGGCCGCCGAGATAGACGACGCGACGGACCCCCGCGCGCTCGCACGCGGCGGCGAAGGTGGTGGCCGCCTCGCGGTCGGCGGCGGCGAAGTCGCTCCCCCCGCCCATCGTGTGGATCAGGTAGTAGGCCACCTCGACGCCCTCCAGGGCCTCGGCCACCCGCTCGGCGTCGGAGGCGTCCGCCTGGGCGACCTCGACCAGGGAGGCCCACGGCTGGTCGCGCAGACGGCCCGCCGACCTCGCCATGCAGCGGACCTCGTGCCCCGCGTCCAGCAGTTCGGGGACGAGCCGCCCCCCGATGTATCCGGTCGCGCCGGTCACGAGACATCTCATTCAGACATCTTCGTACGGCGCCGCCCGGCGGTTGCGGCCGGGCCGCGTCACGGGACCACGGCCCCGCGTTCTCCGGCTCAGAGCCTGCGCTGGAACTCCTCGCGGATCCCCAGGAGGATCTCACGAGTGCGCGTGACCGGCTCGGCCTCGATGCACAGGCGCTCCATGACCTCCAGGTAGCTGTCGACGTCGTCGCGCTTCTCCAGGTAGACGGCGCTGGTGAGCTGCTCCATGTAGACGACGTCGGGCAGGTCGGGCTGGGAGAACCGCAGGATGCTGAAGGGCCCTCCGGCCGCGGCGTGGCCGCCGACGCTGAACGGCACGATCTGGACGGTCACGTTGGGGAGTTCGAGCGCCCGCAGGATGTGGTCGATCTGCTCGCACATCGCCCGGACCCCGCCGAGCGGGCGGCGCAGCACGGCCTCGTCCAGCACGGCCCACAGGTGGGGCGGCTCCGGGCGGCGCAGCAGCCGCTGGCGTGCCATGCGCAGCCTCACCCTGCGGTCCAGCTCCTCGGCGGAGGCCGAGGGGAAGCCCAGCTGGACGACGGCCCGCGCGTAACCCTCGCTCTGCAGCAGGCCGGGCACGAACTGGACCTCGTAGTTGCGGATGCCGGTGGCCGACTCCTCCAGGCCCACGTACGTCTCGAACCAGGGGGGCAGCACGTCGTTGTAGTTGTGCCACCAGCCGGTGAGGTTGGCCTTCTCGACGAGGGACAGCAGCGGCTCACGCTCGGCGTCACTGGTCACCCCGTACAGGGTGAGCAGGTCTGCCACGTCCCTGATCCGGAAGCTGACCCTGCCGAGCTCCATGCGGCTGACCTTGGAGTGCGAGGCGCGGATGGAATGCCCCGCCTCCTCCAGCGTGATGCCCCGCTGCTCGCGCAGACGGCGGAGCTGTGCGCCCAGGACGATCCGCAGCACGGTGGAGCTCCCCCTCGGGGCGGCCATGGGGGTGGGACTGACCGGCCGGCCGTCGGCGTTAGGTGTGATCATCTACAGTCCTTTGGGCGCGGAACGCGAGCCTCTGCCCACTCTTTGTGGCGATCGCGAGCCTTCACGGTACTCCGCTCGCCGCGCTCAGACCATAGAGAATTTTATCTTTCAACCACAGACGCGGGATTTCAGATGATCAGATCGTCGAACTCCCCGCCCTTCACCCCGCGGACGAAGTCGCCGGCCTCGCGGCGGGTGTAGATGAGCGCGGGCCCCTCGGGGTCGCGGGAGTTGCGCATCGCGATCCTGCCGTCGGGAAGCTCCGCGAGTTCCACGCAGTTGCCGCTGGGGTTGCTGAAGTGGCTCTTGCGCCAGACGACGCCGTCCATCAGGGCGGCCGACATGCCGCTGTACAGCTGGTTCATCCTCGCCTCTCCGTTCAGGGAGGGATACAACACCCCGAAGCATAGAGCTTTTTGTGCAGATGCACGTGCATCTGTACTTGCCTATGCACATTACGGAAGGCAAGATGACTAGACGGATCAACCTCGCCATACGATCGCCCCCCTCCGCAAGGTCGCCGATGACTGGTTACCAAAGACATGAAGCCACACCCATCCGAGCCGAGATCGGAGGGTGGGAACGGTGGTTGTCGATGCTTGACCACCTACTCCCCCCGAGCGGCCTGCCCCCCTGGGCGGGCGAGGAGGGACACGCCGGCCAGTTACAGATGGCCGTGCGCAGCCTCCGCTACGACCCGTGCGCGGCACGGACCGCCCGCGAGTTCACCGCCAGGGCCCTGCGGGCCTGGGAACTGGAGCCGCTGATCGACGACACCGGTGTCGTGGTCTCCGAACTCGTGACCAACGCCGTACGCCACGGCACGCGGGGTGTCCTGCACGCCCGCTCCTTCCCCGAGGTCAAGGTGATCCTCTGCCACACCGAACGCTCGATGCTGTGCGCGGTCACCGACCCCAGCGACCAGGGGCCCTGCCTGCGCGAGCCCGACTACGAGGCGGAGAACGGCCGGGGTCTCCAGCTGGTCGACGGCGTCAGCGAGACGTGGGGCTGGGCTCCGCTGGAGAGCCGAGGCAAGGCGGTGTGGGCGGCCTTCGCCCTGCCCCCGAGAGGTGAACGCCACCTGGAGGCCTGCCACTGACGCCACCCACTGACGCCATGTGAAGGTCCGCCACCGACGGCACCGGAACCCGGAACCGGTGGCACGCGGGCCCGCCACCAGCGGCGCGGCGCCGTGAGCGCGGCCCGGCCCCGCCGACGACGGGGGAACGGGAGCGCGGCGCTGACTGCCGAGTGCCCAAAAAGTGACATGAGCAGAAGGAGACTCTGCCACGAAATACATCACAGCGTGGGCGGAAGGTCGATAATGTCCGCTGGAACCGCATGGCTGGATGGAGGACATCATGGCGTCGCCGCAACCTGAGCGCCTCAGGTTCGACCCCACCATCCCCAACGCGGGCCGGATAACCGACCACTTCCTGGGTGGCAAGGACAACTTCGCCACCGACCGCGCCGCCGCGCAGGCGGCGCTCTCGATCGCCCCCGAGCTCCCCGCCATGTCGCGGGAGGGGCGCAGATTCCTCGGCCGCGCCGTACGGTTCCTGGTGGAGGCCGGTATCCGCCAGTTCGTCGACATCGGCTGCGGCCTGCCGACCCAGGGCAGCGCGCACCAGATCCTGCGCGGCATCGCGCCCGAGGCGCGGGTCGTCTACGTCGACAACGATCCGATGGTGGTCGTCCACGCCCAGGCCCTCCTGAAGGAGAACAGCCCGGCCACGGTCATCGAGGCGGACCTCCGCGACCCGGAGCGGCTCCTGGCCCATCCCGGCCTCACCGACATGATCGACCTCGACGAGCCCGTGGCGGTCCTGCTGTTCTCGATGCTGACCGACATCCCCGACGACGTGGAGGCCCTGCAGTCCACGGCCGCCCTGCAGAAGGCCCTCGTGCCGGGCAGCTACCTAGCCCTCTCCCACGCGGTCTCGGACCTCTACCCGGAGAGGACGGCGCGGCTCGCCGCCCTCTTCCAGGACAGCGGGTCGATCACCGGTCCCCGCCGCGCGAACCTGCGGACCAAGGCCGAGGTCGAGCTCTTCCTCGACGGGCTGAGGCCGGTCGAGCCGGGCGTCGTCTACATCCCCGACTGGCGGCCGGAGGGCGAGGCACCGCACCGGCCGGACTCCATCTGGGTCGTCGGCGGGGTTGCCCGCAAAGAATAGACTTTCTTGGGAAATAACTGAGTTTTTCATGCATTCATTGCGCCTTGACATCTGTTCACACAACGCGCGGTTCTTTAGTGTCACAGGCAACGGAGGAGATGACACATGAGTGAGGCGTCCCGGCGGCCGGGGGCGGGCCTGGACACCAGCGTTCCCAACATCGCCAGAATGAACGACTACTTCCTGGGCGGTAAGGACAACTTCGCCGCCGACCGTAAGGCGGCCGAGGAGGTGCTCGCCGTCGCGCCCGAGGTCAGGGCCATGACGCACGAGGCCCAGGCGTTCCTGGGCCGGGTGGTGCGCTATCTCGTCGGGCAGGGCATGACCCAGTTCGTCGTCATCGGCTCCGGGCTGCCCAACCGCCGCAACGTCCATCAGGTGGCCCAGGAGATCGTGCCCGGCACGCGCGTGGTCTACGTCTCCAGGGACCCGGTGGTGCTCTCCCACGCCCGCGCCACGCTGGCCACCAACCCGTACACCACCGCCGTCGAGGGTGACGTCCTGCACCCGCGCGAGCTGCTCGCCGACCCGGAACTGCTGCGCCTGGTCAACCTGGACCTGCCGGTGGCCGTGCTGATCCTGTCGGCCCTGCAGTTCATCCCCGACGAGGACGACCCGCACAAGAGCGTGGCCATCCTGCGCGACGCGGTGCCGGTCGGCAGCCACTTCGGCATCGGCCACGTCGTCTTCGACACGCGCCAGGAGGTCAAGGCCCCGCTGGTCGAGATCTTCCAGCGAGTCCTCGGCCGCACCGAGGACGCCTCGCGGCGGAGCGAGCAGGTGCTGCGCTTCTTCGACGGCCTGGAACTGGTCGATCCTGGCCTGGTCTACGTACGCCACTGGCGCCCCGACAACCCGCTCGCCGCGCAGGGCCGCGACAAGACGTGGACGATGGGCGGGGTGGCCCGCAAGGTCGAGGGCTGACGGGACCCGCGGCACCGCCCCCCCAGCCCGCGCCCGGGGGTCCCCACGCCCGGCCCGCGCCAGACGGGTTCCGTGCGCCCGGCCTACCCCGCGACCAGGAGGTCGTCACGCTCCACGGCCTCCAGTGAGAGCGTCTTGTAGCCGACCTCGTCGAACAGCACCGTGATCCGGTCACTCTCCCTGCTCATCACCATCCCCGGACCCCAGGCGCTGTGCCGCACCCTGGCGTGCATCGCGAAGGGCCCGCCGTCCCCCGCCCCCGCCCCGGCCACGGCCTCCCGCTCGTCGGGCAGGCCCGCGCGGCAGGTGTCGCAGGCCCCGCAGCCGCGCTCGCGCGGCTCGCCGAAGTATTCGAGCAGGAAGCGGCGGCGGCAGCCCGTGGTCTCCGCGTAGGCGCGCATCATGTCGATCCGGGAGTCGTCGATGCGGCGCCGGGTGTCGTCCAGCTCGACGGCGCGCGCCGTGGCCGCCTCGGGGCCGGGACCGCCGGGCACCCGGCGCAGGTCGCCGTCCCCGGTGACCTCGATCGCGCCCGCCCGCTCCAGCAGGTTGACCAGCCGGGTGAGCCGGGTGGCGCCGATGTCGAGCAGGGTGCGCAGCTCTCCCGCGGGTACGGTGCCGCCGTGCTCGTGCACCAGCGTGGCGACCCGCAGCAGGAGCTCCTCGTCGGCCCGTCCCCCGGCGAAGAACCTGCGTATCCCGAGGTCCTCGGAACGGTAGAACAGCACCGCGGCGGCGGGCTCGCCGTCCCGCCCGGCGCGGCCGATCTCCTGGTAGTAGGAGTCCGGCGACTCCGGCGGGGCCACGTGCAGCACGAACCGCACGTCCGGCTTGTCGATGCCCATGCCGAACGCCGAGGTCGCGACCACGACGTCCAGCTCGTCGTCGCGGAACATCTCGTGGATCCGGTGGCGCTCGGCCGCCTTCATCCCCGCGTGGTACGGCTCGGCCCTGCGACCGGCCTCGCGCAGCGCGGTGGCGTACTCCTCGGCGGCGCGGCGGGTGGCGACGTAGACCAGGCCGAGCCCGGAGCGGGACGCCGCGTCCTCCACCAGCGCCCGCCTCAGGTCCTCCTGGGTGACGAAGCGGCGCACCTCCAGGTCGATGTTGGGCCGGTCGAAGCCCCGTACGATCTGGCGGACGTTCCTCAGGCCGAGGGCGGCGACGATCTCCTCGCGTACCACGGGGGCGGCCGTGGCGGTCAGCGCCACCACCGGCGGATGCCCCAGCCGCTCGATGACCTGGCCCAGCCTCAGGTAGTCGGGCCGGAAGTCGTGGCCCCACGCCGACACGCAGTGCGCCTCGTCCACCGCGATCAGCGAGGGACGCGCGGCGCGCAGCCGCTCGACCGTCTCCGGTTTGGCGAGCTGCTCGGGTGAGAGGAACACGAACTCGGCCGTGCCCGCGCGTACGGCGTCCAGGGACGCCTCGCCACCGGACTGGGCGGAGTTGACCGCGACCGCCCCGCCCGCGTCGGCCTCGGCCAGCCCGGCGACCTGGTCGCGCTGGAGGGCGATGAGCGGTGAGACGACGACGGTGGGCCCGTCCAGCAGCAGTGCCGGTACCTGGTAGACGGCCGACTTGCCGCTGCCGGTGGGCATGACCACGAGGGCGTCGCCCCCGCCCAGCAGGTGACGCATGGCGTCGAGCTGTCCGGGCCGCAGGTCCCGCCAGCCGAAGACCTCGCGGGCCACCGCCCGCAGCCTCCGCGCCCTCGGCCCGAACCTGTCCTTGATGCTCATGACCTCCGCCTTCCCGCCGTGTGACGGCCAGTTACCCCCGGATCGGGGCACTAGTCACACGAGGCCCTCTTGATCGGCGGAGGGCACGAGACGGTATGGGCGGGAAGCGGAACGGGCGGCCGCCGGGATCGTGGCGGCCGTGGCGGTCGGCGTGACCGCCACGGCCGTCGTGCTCACCGTGGTCACCGCGTTCACTTCGGCATGAGCACCTTGTCGACGAGGTAGACGACGGCGTTGGAGGTCTGGATGTTGCCGCAGAGGACCTTGGCGTCGTTGACGGTGAAGTCCTCACCGGAGCCCTTGACGGTCAGCGTCCCTCCCTGCATCGTGGTCAGCTCGCCGCTCGCCAGTGCCTCCGGAGTCTTCTTCCCCTCCACGACGTGGTAGGTCAGGACCTTGGTCAGCTCCGCCTTGTCGGCCAGGAGCTTGTCGAGCCGATCCTTCGGGATCTTGGCGAACGCGTCGTTGGTGGGCGCGAACACCGTGATGTCCTTGGCGGAGTTGAGCGTCTCGGTCAGGCCGGCCTGCTCGATCGCCTGGGCCAGCGTGGACAGGGAGGGGTTGGCGGCGGCGGCGGTGGCGACCGGCTGCGAGGCCATCTCGCTGAGGCTGCCCTCACCGCTGGCGGGCAGGGACGCGCATCCGGGACCGAAGGGCTCCGTCATCGCGCCGGAGGGCTCGGGCGACATGCTGTCCGTGGGCGCGGCGCTCTCGCCGGGCATCATGGAGTCCGTGGGCGAGGCGCTGTCGTTCGGGAGCGGGGTGGGAGAGACGATCCGTACGGGGGCGGCGACCGCCTGCGCGGCGGGGACGGCGGTCAGGGCGAGCACGGTCAGGGCCGATGCCAGAAGAGCCTTCTGCTTCACGGTTATCTCCTTGGTTGGGCGGATGAGCCATCCGGGTCCGTCGCGGGTTCCCGAGCCACTCATGTCCTGCATTGGAGATCAATTCCCTGATATTTGGTGCTAAATGCCCCATTAGACGACTCTTGACCACATATCTCCTGAGAAAGATAGCTATTTTCCGTTCGGCAGGGCGTTAATTCGGGCGTGCCGTATCCCCGTAGAGTGGGAATCATGAGCCCAAAGATCGCGACCAACGAGGTCGTCTCCCGCGACCGGCTGCTCGACTTCCTCCGTGACCGCCACCGCGCGCTGGTCATCACCACCCGGCGCGACGGCAGGCCGCAGGCGTCCCCGGTGGTCTGCGGTGTCGACGCGGAGGGCCGCATCGTGGTGTCCACCTACCCCGAGCGCGCCAAGACCTCCAACGCCCGCCGCGACCCCCTGGTGAGCGTCGTGGTCCTGTCGGACGACTTCGACGGCCCCTGGGTGCAGGTGGACGGCACGGCCGAGGTCCTCGACCTGCCGGAGGCCCTCGAACCGCTCGTCGACTACTACCGGTCCATCTCCGGCGAGCACCCCGACTGGGACGAGTATCGGGAGGCCATGGCGCGCCAGGGCAAGTCGCTGCTGCGCGTCACCCCGGAGCGTTGGGGGCCCATCGCCACCGGCGGCTTCCCCGCCAGGCTGGGCTGAGGGGCGTCGTCTCCCCCGGTCAGGGCTCCAGACCGGCCAGGACGGCGTCGGCCGCCCGGCGACCCGAGACCAGGGCGCCCTGCTGCGAACCGGTGTCGCGGTGGTCCCCGCACACGTAGCGGCCCGGCGCGAATCGCACCGGGCGCCGCAGCGGGAAGGGCGGCACCATCGCGGGCAGCGCCCCTTCGACGGCGTACGTCGCCAGATGTTCCCAGCCCGAGGTGTCGGTCCCGTAGACCTGTGACAACCGCGCCCTGACCTGGGGCTCGTCAGCGTCGGAGAGGACGCCCAGCACCGACGTGGAGACCAGCGCCCGGCCCGGCGGGGCGTACTCGGGCGCCGCGTCGCTGATGACCAGGGTGTCGGTGATGTGGCCCTCCGCGTCGACGATCTGCGTGGGATCGTCCATGGGCGAGCGGGAGGCGGCGTGGTAGAAGGTCGTCACCGAACGCATCTCAGGGATCTCCAGCCCCGGGTAGAGGGCGGCGGCCGTGGCGGGGTCGGTGGCCACCACCACCGCGCGGGCCGGGATCGTCGCGCCCCCGGCCGTCTCCACCCCCTCCCCGGTCACGGCGACGACCCGGGTCTCCAGCGCGAGCGCCTCCGGGGGAAGGCGGGCGGCGAGCTGCCGGGGGATCTCCCCCATGCCGAGCGCGGGCACCCCGACCGTTCCCCGGACGAAGGCACGCCACACGAGGTGGAAGAAACGGCTGGAGGTCTCCAGCTCCCGCTCCAGGACAACACCCGACAGGAACGGGCGGAACAGCTTCTCGACCATCCTCGGCGAGATGCCCCAATGCCGCAGCTCCTCGCGCGTGGTGCGCTCGCGCCCGTCGCGCAACCGGCTCGCCGGCAGCAGGACGTCCCGCGCGGTCAGCGCCGCCAGGGCCGCCTTGTCGGCCGGGGAGCCCACGTCGGCCAGGAGCCCGCCGAGCACCTGGCCGGGGTGGCGCCAGGGCAGCATGAGCCGCTCCCGGCGCCCCCTCTCGAAGGAGATCAGGCCGGACGGGATCGGGCGCAGGTCCAGGGCGCCGACGTCGAGGGCCCGCGCGGCCTCGGGGTAGGCGGTGTTGAACACCTGGAAGCCGCGGTCCAGCCGGAAACCGTCCACGACGTCGGTGCGTACCCGGCCGCCCACCTCGTCCGCGCCCTCGACGACGCGGACCTCCACTCCCGCCGAGCGCAACCGGAGGGCGCACGCGAGACCGGCGAGCCCCGCACCGACGACGACCACCGTGTCCGGCATGACGCATCCCCCCGAGTCGCGGCGGCACGAAGCCCGTGTGGAGTCCGTGGAGTCCCCGGTGGGGATCCGCCATCCGTGTCTTCCCGTGTCTTCGAGAGACGGGCGCCGGGGGTTGCGCCCGTCCCTCCGTTCCTCGTACGGCCTACCCCAGCTTCACGGTGATCTCTCCTCCAAGCCGGAAACCGCCGGTCAGCTCCAGGTCGTCACCGCTCCAGAAGCGGCCGGGGTCGTACCAGTTCGGCCGCCGCCCTCCGGGCAGCAGCCCCATGGCCTCGTACGTGACCGCGACGACCTCGGCGCAGTAGGCGCTCTCCAGGGCGCTCTCCTCCGCGCCCCGTTTGAAGATCTTGGGCACCCGCCCCTTCATCCAGCGGCCGGCGAGCCTGGCCGTCGACGGGAAGGGCGTGCCGTCCAGCCGGGCGACGGTGCGCAGGACGGCGTCCTCCATCTCGTGGGGGGTCTGCGGCTCCAGCTGCCGCAGCCAGCCGCGCTGGCCGTATCTGGTGGCCCAGACCGTGACCGCGTCCCGCAGGTCGTGCAGCTGGACGCCGCGCTGGTGGGTTCCCGACCACAGGTCGGGCAGGGAGCGGCCCAGCTCCGCGTGCCACATCAGGGGCGGCATGTCGTCGATGACGATCGACATGCCGACGTGGTTGACGGGGCTGTTCGTCATGGTCTGGATCGCTCGATCGGGCACCGTTCGACCGCGGAACAGCCACACGTCGCCGGTGCGGGTCAGGTTGACGGCCTCATCGAGGCTGATGCTCTTGCCGGACATTCCGATAGCGTAGGCACATGCGATGGTGGAAGATACTCGGTCTGGCGGGTGTGGCGGGCGTCGCGGCCACCGGGGTCGTGATCGCGCGGGCCGAGCGCCGCAGGCAGGCGTACACCCCGGACGAGATCCGCACCCGTCTCCGCGCCCGCCTGGAGGAGTCCTCGGCGGAGCCCGCCAAGGAGTCCCCCGCCCCCGGCCTGAGGATCGTCGGCCCCGCCGACCAGGCACCCTAGACCTTCCCCGCTCCTTCCCAGAGCGGGAACCGGGGGCCCGGCGCTCACCGTGAGGGGGCTCACGGACACGGGGCGGCCTGGTCACTCGCGCGAACGATCGACGACTCGCGTGGGCGACGCGCGCGAGAGACGGGCCGGGAGACGCCCCGCCCCTCGCGTCCTCGCCGTCAGCCGAAACCGTCAGCCGAAGCCGCCAACCGGAGCCGTCAGCCGAACCGGATCGCGGCCGGGTCCCAATCCTCGGGCAGCGGGGCGGGCACCCGGCAGGTGCTCCCGATCTCCACGAACTCGCCCCGCTCCGCGGACTCCGCGATGGCGATCATCGTGTCCAGGACGTGCAGGCCCAGCTCGCCGGTGGTCCGGTGCGGCCTTCCCTCGCGGATGGCCTGGGCCATGTCCAGCACGCCCAGGCCGCGACCGGCCTCGGTGCCCTTGGTGGGAACCGGCACCCACTCGTCGTCGTCGGCCCGGCGCAGCCGCACCTCGCCGCCGAAGGTGTTGGGATCGGGCACCTCCATGGTCGCCTCGGTACCGGTGATCTCGACGAACCCGGTGCGGCGCAGCGGCGAGTCGAAGCTGAAGACCAGCGTGGCGGCCTGCCCCGAGGCGAACTCCAGGAGCGCGGTCGTGTGGGTGGGCACCGCCACCGGAAACCGCGCCCCGGCCTTGGGGCCGGAGCCGACGACCCGCTCGTCCCTGGCCCTGCGGCCGACCGCCGACACCCGCGCCGCCGGGCCGAACAGGGTCACCAGGGTCGTCAGGTAGTAGGGGCCCATGTCGAACAGCGGCCCGGCCCCCGGCTGGAAGAAGAACTCGGGGTTTGGGTGCCACGACTCGGGGCCCGGCGTCTGGAACAGGGTCAGGGCGGTGAGCGGGGTGCCGATGGCCCCCTCGGCGACGAGTCTGGCCGCGGTCTGCAGCCCGGCGCCCAGGAAGGTGTCGGGGGCGCTGCCCAGGAGCACCCCGGCCGCTGAGGCGGCCTCGACGAGCCGCGCGCCGGACTCCCTGTCCACGGTGAACGGCTTCTCGTTGTAGACGTGCCGCCCGGCCAGGACGGCGGCGAGCGCCACCTCGGCGTGCGCGGACGGGATCGTGAGGTTGACCACCAGCTCCACGTCGGGGTGTGAGATCGCCTCCTCCGGCGAGGTGGCCAGCGGCACGCCGTACCGCGCGGCGACCTCCCGGGCGCGGTCCAGGTCGAGGTCGGCGCACGCCACCGCCCGCACGCCGGGGAAGGAGGTGAGGTTGCCCAGGTACTGGTGGCTGATGTTCCCGCAGCCGACGATCGCCACGCCGAGCGGGCCGGTCACGGGCTCACCCGCCCGGCGTCGGCGAGACTGGTCAGGTAGGCGTGGCTGTCGGCCAGCGCCTGGAGCATGTCGGTGGCGCAGTGGTCGAGCTCCACGATCCGCACCGCGTCCGGCGCGGTGTTCAGCGCGTCCACGATGGGCACCCGGCCGGAGCCGACCGCGGTCATCGGGCCCTCCTGGGTGGCGGGGCCGTCCTTGACGTGCAGGTGGCTCACCCGCTCGCCCAGCCGGGTCAGCAGTTCGGACGGGTCGACCCCGCCGGTCGCCGCCCAGTAGAGATCGACCTCCAGCAGGATCGAGGGATCCAGCAGCTCGGCGAGCACCTCCAGCGCGGGGCGGCCGTCCACCCGCTGCTCCAGCTCCCACCAGTGGTTGTGGTACCCGAGCCGCAGCCCGTGGTCGGCCGCCTCGCGGGCCGCCTCGCCGATGTTCCTCGCCGCCAGCTCGACCCCCTCCCTGTCGGCGAACCACTCGGCGGGGGCGGCGGGCACGATGACGGTCTCCGCGCCGACGGTGACGGCCCCGGCCAGCGCGGCCGCGCGCCGCTCGTCGAGGAGCGGGGCGTGCACGCTGCACACCGAGAGCCCCGCCTCCCGCAGGTCGTCGCGGAGACCGCCCGGATCGAGGTGCACGTCGTACGGCTCGACCGCGTCGTACCCCATGCCGGCGATGCGGCGCAGCACGGCGCGGCGGTCGACGGCCGCCTGCTCGCGCACGGAGTACAGCTGGACGGCGAGTGAGCTCATCGGTTCTCCTTAGGCGTGGACACCTCCGCCTGCGGGCGGAGGAGAGAACGCGGTCCCCTACCCCGCGACGGGGAGGACCAGGGCCGCGGCGCCGTACAGGCCGGCGTCGCGTTCCAGGGAGGTACGTTCGACGTTCAGGCGGCGCAGGAAGGCGAGGCCCGCCCGCTTGGCGACCGCCTGGCGCAGCGGGGCGAGCAGGGTCTCCCCCGCCCCGGACACGCCGCCCCCGATGACGACGTCGTCGATGTCGAAGAGCGCCGCCGTGGTGAGGATCGCCGTGGCCAGCGCGTCGGCGGCTCGCTGGAAGGCCAGCTGGGCGACCGGCGTCCCGCGCGCGGCGTCGGCCGAGAGCGCGCGGGCGTCCGGGCGCTCATCGGGGGCATTCCAGCCGTTCGCCAGCGCCCAGCGGACCATGCTCGGGCCGCTGGCGATCGTCTCCAGGCAGCCGACCGCCCCGCAGGGGCAGAGTTCCCCGTCGCGGTCCACGGCGATGTGCCCGATGTGCCCGGCGTTCCCGGTCGGTCCGACGTACGGCACCCCGTCGAGGACCAGGCCCCCGCCCACCCCGGTGGAGACCACGATGCCCAGCAGGGCACGGGAGCGCGAGTGCCCGCCCCGCCACCACTCCCCCAGTGCCATGCACTGCGCGTCCCCGGCGAGCGCGACGGGAAGGCCGGGAAGGAGCTCGCTCACCGCGCCGACCAGCGGGAATTCACGCCAGGCGGGGATGTTGACCGGGCTGACCGTGCCGGCGACGGCGTCGAGGGGACCCGCGGAGCCGATGCCGGCCCCGACCAGATCCCCGGTGCCGGTCTCGCGAACATCCCGGTCATTACGGATTTCCCGGACGAGTGAGACCAGTGTCGCCTCGGGGTCCCGGCCGACCGGCACCTCCAGCCTGCGTGTCACGGTCCCGTCCGGCCGGACCAGCGCCGCGGCGAACTTGGTGCCGCCGATGTCGATCGCGAGGGCGGTCATCGGCCGGCCCGCCCGGCAGGCCGGAGCACGGTTGGAGGGCAGGCGGCCACCGGGGCCACCACGCGGCTGTACAAGGGGATCCTCCGCTGATCGATGACACAAAGGGCGCTTTCCCCAAGTGACCGGGCAAACAGGGTGAAGGTACGACGGCGATGACAACGTTGTCAACGGCCTGCGGGGAGCGCGGAGCCACCGGTTCATCACAGAGCCCCAATGAGTTGTGAAGGCTTATCCGATTTAAGGGCAGATACGGTTAGCTCAGGTGTGATGTGAGGAGATTGCGATGACGCACGAACACGCGGGACAGCCCGCCAGACCGTCCGACCTGGTCGACGTGGCCCGCCTGGTGACCTCCTACTACGCCCTGCACCCCGACCCGGGCGAGGTCGGCCAGCGGGTGGCGTTCGGGACGTCGGGACACCGGGGCTCCTCGCTGAACGTCGCGTTCAACGAGGACCACATCCTCGCGACCAGCCAGGCCATCGTGGAGTACCGGGCGGCGCAGGGCGTCGACGGCCCGCTGTTCCTCGGCGCCGACAGCCACGCGCTGTCGGAACCGGCCCAGGTGTCGGCGCTGGAGGTCTTCGCGGCCAACGGGGTGACGGTCATGATCGACAGCCGGGACGGCTACACCCCGACCCCCGCGGTCTCCCACGCGATCCTGGCCCACAACCGGGCACGCTCCTCGGGGCGGGCCGACGGCGTGGTGGTGACCCCCTCGCACAACCCGCCCGGCGACGGCGGCTTCAAGTACAACCCGCCGCACGGCGGCCCGGCCGACACCGACGCCACCTCCTGGATCCAGGACCGGGCCAACGCGCTGATCGCCGGCGGCCTGAAGGAGGTCAGGCGGGTCCCGTACACCCGGGCGCTGGCCGCCGACACCACCGGCCGGTACGACTTCCTCGGCCGCTACGTGGACGACCTGCCCTCGGTGCTGGACCTCGACGCCGTCCGGGAGGCGGGGGTGCGCGTCGGCGCCGACCCGCTGGGCGGGGCGAGCGTCGCGTACTGGGGCGAGATCGCCGAGCGGCACCGGCTGGACCTGACGGTGATCAACCCGCTCACCGATCCGACGTGGCGGTTCATGACGCTGGACTGGGACGGCAAGATCCGGATGGACTGCTCGTCGCCGTACGCGATGGCCTCGCTCATCGCCAACCGCGACGCCTTCGACGTCTCCACGGGCAACGACGCCGACTCCGACCGGCACGGCATCGTCACCCCCGACGGGGGGCTGATGAACCCCAACCACTACCTCGCCGTGGCGATCTCCTACCTCTACTCCCACCGGCCCGGCTGGCCCGCCGGCGCCGGGGTCGGCAAGACGCTGGTGAGCAGCGGGATGATCGACCGGGTCGCCGCCGACCTGGGCAGGCGGCTGATGGAGGTCCCCGTCGGGTTCAAGTGGTTCGTCCCGGGCCTGCTGGACGGCTCGCTGGGCTTCGGCGGCGAGGAGAGCGCCGGGGCGTCGTTCCTGCGGCGCGACGGCTCGGTGTGGACCACCGACAAGGACGGCCTGATCCTGGCGCTGCTCGCCTCGGAGATCATCGCGACCACGGGCCGCTCGCCGAGCGAGCACTACGGCGACCTGACGGCCCGGTTCGGCGACCCCGCCTACGCCCGTGTCGACGCCCCCGCGACCCGGGAGGAGAAGGCGGTGCTGGCCAGGCTCTCGGCCGAGCAGGTCACCGCGGGCAGCCTCGCCGGGGAGGAGATCACCCAGGTGCTGACCTCGGCCCCCGGCAACGGCGCCGCCCTCGGCGGGCTCAAGGTCTCCACCGAGAACGCCTGGTTCGCCGCCCGCCCCTCCGGCACCGAGGACGTGTACAAGATCTACGCCGAGTCCTTCAAGGGCCCCGAGCACCTGAAGCGGGTGCAGCAGGAGGCACGCGACCTGGTCTCGGCGTCCCTGGGCTGACGACGACGTACGACCGGCGGGCGCGTCCCCGGCTGTGGACACCCGCCGGTCGGCCGGAATCCCGCGAACCGGCCCCGGACGCGCCCCCGGCGGGACGGCCCGCCCCCGCGAACACGACCTCGGACGGACACGTCCCGGGCGGCCGGAATCGCAGGGACACGACCTCGGGCCGAGCGGGCGCGGTCTCAGGTGAACATGCGCCAGGCGGCGGGCAGGACCGTCCAGCTGCGCCGGGTGATCCGGCCGGTCAGCTCCCCGTCGGCGTTCACCGGGACGGGTGCGCCCTCCACGGTCACCTTCCTGCCGCGGGTGGTGGTCACGTCGCGCAGGCCGGGATGGGTCCCCCTGCGCAGCCGGAGGGCGTAGACGAGCCTGTCCAGCGGGCCGGTCGTCAGCGAGAGGACGACGTCGGCCATGCCGTCGTCGGGCCTGGCCCGGGGGGCCAGCGGGGTGCCGCCGCCGATGGTGACGCCGTTGCCGATCCCCAGCATGAGCACCGGGCGCCCCTCGCCGACGGGGCGGCCGTCCACGGTGACGCGCAGCCGCCAGCCGGGGCTTCGCACGCCCGCGAGCAACGCTCCCGCCGCGTAGGCGAGCCGCCCGAGCACCGGCTTGAGCGGCGTGGCCCCCTCGGACGCCTCCGCGCCGATGCCGAGGTGGACCACGTTGACGACGACCCCGCCCTCGTCGTCCACCAGGAGGTCGAGTGGCCGGGGCCGTCCGGCGAGCACGACGCGGGCCGCCACCTGTGGGTCCAGCGGGATGCCCAGGCCGCGGGCGAAGTCGTTGCCGGTGCCCAGCGGGACGAGCCCCACCGTGCGGGCGTCCAGCTCGCCACGCCGGTGCAGGGTGGCGACCACGACGTGCAGCGTGCCGTCACCGCCCAGCACGACCACGTCCCTGCCGGGGCAGGCGTCGAGCATCTCGTCCAGGTCCTTCTCCCCGGCGGGCGCCTCGATCACGTCGGCGCCGCCGCCGCGCAGCGTTTCGAGGGCGGCGGTCCTGGCCTCCTCGTCGGCGCTCCCCGCGCTCTCGTTGTAGATCGCCAGCAGTTCGGCCATGTCGTTCCTCCACGTGATCGTCCCTATGGTCCCTGCCCACCGGAGTCCCGATCACGCGGCTCCCTGTCCATCCGCCACCAGCGCAGGGACACCCACAGGCCGGTCGCGACGCCGATCAGCGCGGCCAGGACGTACACCACGCGGATCGTCGTGTCCGAGGTGTAGCCGTTGCCGGCCACGAGGATGGCCATGAGCAGCGCGGTGAGCAGCCCCATGCCCGCTCCCCCCGCGAGACCGAGCAGCCCCACCTTCAGCGCCCGTGACAGGCGGCCGCCCGCGGGCCGGGGCACCGGCGTCATGACGACCATGAGGCGGCTCACGACGAGGGCGGGGTCGTCGTCGACCCCTCCGGCGACGAGCTGGACGCTCACCCCGCCCCGCCCCGGCTCGCTCAGGCAGATCCAGTGGCGTTCCTCGAGGAAGACGATGGCGCCTCCCGCGCCGGGAACGGTCAGCCACAGGAACGGCGTGCCCTCGGGGAACGTCCGGACGCCGTGACTGGCCATCGGGGCGTGTACGTCTAGCGCCGCGCCGAGGGCCCGCAGCGCCACCTCCTGGCCGGATCTCCCCACGGCTGCCTCCCTTCCTCATCCCCTCGTGGCGCATCCTGGCGGGGGGTGCCCGATGACGGGTCGGGGGTGTTCGGGGAACCTGGACTGTACGGCGGGATCGCGAGCCCGATACGGGCGGATCCCGGGGGCCGGGGCCGAGTGCCCCGGCGAGCGATCGGGCGGCCGGGCGGCTCTCACCCGGCTCTCACACGGCGGACCTGCCGAGAGAACCGGCCCCGGTGAGGGAGAGGGAGCAGATCTCGTCCAGGACGCCGCGGAGCCGGGCCCGGTAGCCCTGGTCGGCGAGCCTGCCGTCGGCGTCGAACCGGTCCGGGGCCGAGGACACGGCCAGTTCCGCGCCGCGCACCACCGCGCCCGCCGCGCCGAGGGCCCTGCGCAGCTGGATCTGGGTCCACATCCCCTCGTGGGCGCGCGGGCAGGCGGTCACCACGCCCACCGGCTTGCCCACCAGGACCGCGCCGCCGCGTGCGGACGAGATCCAGTCGAGCGTGTGTCCCAGTTGCGCCGGGAGCGCGCTGTGCGCCGGCGCGGTGATCAGCACGCCGTCCGCGGCGGAGAGGCGGTGCCACAGGTCGGCCACCGGCCGCGGGAGCTCGCCCTCCTCGAAGGACGGCACCTGTTCCAGGCCCCGCCAGATCTCGAAGTCCACCGTCTCGGGCAGTTCACGTGCCGCCGCCTCCAGGAGCCTCCAGACGTACGCCCCCGGGCGAAGGCTTCCCGCGATCCCAACGATTCTCATCCCCGGCCCCATCCCTGTCGCCATCCGGCGACGTTACGAGTGAGGGAGGTCCCGCTTTCGGTCACGCGGTCGCGGCCGTCGACGGGGCGCTCCCCGAACTCACCGACAAAAACCGCTACTCGACGCCACCGTGACACGGAGCGAGGGATCCACGCGCGGTACCGGCCCAGCCGCCCCGCTCGCGAAACCCGGAACGACAATCACGTTTCCGCAGGCCGGCGCCGCGACGGCGGTGCCGGCGAACCTCACGCTCCATCACACTCGGGGGCCTGCCCTCAGAAAGGGAGGACGAACATGATCAGGCATATAGTTCACGAAAAAGCCGGTTATTTCTCCGCCAAGGGCGGCGAGGACGCTCGCAGGAGGGCCCCGGCCCGCGCTGCGGGACCTCCGGGCAGCCCGGCGTCGGCCGGCGCGGCGGCGATCACCGGTTCCGGGGGTGCCCGACGGCTCAGGG
This sequence comes from Streptosporangium oxazolinicum, assembly GCF_039537505.1. Lineage (NCBI taxonomy): Bacteria > Bacillati > Actinomycetota > Actinomycetes > Streptosporangiales > Streptosporangiaceae > Streptosporangium > Streptosporangium oxazolinicum. Next base: position 264,848 of record NZ_BAABAQ010000007.1, on the reverse strand, counting down.
GAGAGGCGTTCCGCTTCCGCGCGGGCGTGGACTCGCCACCGGAGTCCAGGACGCGCTGATCACCGTCCCTCGTACGGGTGGGCCCGCCGGGCCGCGATACCGTTCCATCCGTGATGCGAGACGACGGGGCCGAGGGCAGCGAACGGGCGGCGGCGTTCGAGGCGTCCTCCGCCGACGGGCGGGCGGACGCCCCCCGCGTGACCCTGCGGCCGGTCACCGGCCACGACCGGGACGAGTTCCTCGAACTGGCCCGCGCCAGTGCCGGCCTGCACCGTCCGTGGATGGCTCCGCCCACCACGACCGAGGAGTTCCAGGCTCTCGTCGCCCGCTACGACGAGCCCGGCGAGGAGTGCCTGCTGGTCCGCGTGCGCGGCACCGGAGCCATCGCCGGCGTGGTCTACGTCAACAGCGTCATCCGCGGACGCTTCCAGTCCGCATCCCTCGCCTACGCGGCCTTCGCCCCCTCCGCCGGCCGGGGCTACATGTCCGAGGGCGTCGGACTGGTGCTGAGGTACGCCTTCGAGGACCTGCGGCTCCACCGCCTGGAGGCCCAGATCCAGCCCGGCAACGAGGCGTCCCTCAGGCTCGTCCGGCGGCTCGGTTTCAGGAAGGAGGGCTACTCGCCCGGCCTCCTGTTCATCGACGGCGCCTGGCGGGACCACGAACGGTGGGCGATCACCGCGGAGATGACCGGCACCCGGCCGGCGCCTCCGCATCCGACCCTGCCGGCCCGCTGAACCGCTCCGGGCCCCGGCGACCGGCGGGTGTGCGGAGATGACCGGCACCCGGCCAGCGTCTCCGTATCCGACCCTGCCGGCCCGCTGAACCGTCCCGGCCACCGGTGACCGGCGGGTTCGCGGACGCCGGGATCCCGCTAGCCGGTCGACGCGGCGCGCCGGGGGGCGGAGACGACCGCCGCCACGAGGCGTGGCGCGAGGGCCGCGGCCTGGGCGCGGATCTCCGGGATCGCCGTCGTCTCGTACAGGCTTCCGCGCCGCATGGGACCCAGCGTGAAGATCCTGTCGTCCGGGTCTCCCGACGCGTCCAGGACCGCGCCGCCGGGGTCGGCGTCCAGCCCGAGCCGCAGCCGGTCCGGCCGGACCAGGCCGTCGGCGACGAGACCGGCGAGGAGGGGATCGCGGGTGATGTCGGCCCCGGGCCCGGTGGCGTTGACCAGCCAGCCGACGTCGAGCTCCCGGACGGCGCCGTCGGCGCCCACCTGGACGCGCAGCCCGCGGGGGCCGGACACGGCCCGCACCATCCGGCCGCGAAGCACGTGAAGGCGTCCGGTGGCCCGCAGGTCGGCGATCCTGGCGGCCGTGACGGGAGGGATCCGGTGCCGGTGGACCTCCCAGTAGCGGGCGGCGAGGCCGAGGAACCTCCTCTGCTCCTCCGGGGTGAGCCGGGTCCACAGCCTCTGGGCCTGTGGCCGCAGCCCGTCGACGACGCCGCGCCAGTCGCCTCCGTTGTCCCGTACGGCGAGGCGTACCGCGCGGAGCAGGTCGCCGACGCCCAGCGGCCCGTCCGGGATCGTCGTCGGGACCGGGGGCGGCACGGGCCGGATGTGTGGCCTCGGCAGCAGCGCGTGCCGCGACACCGCGTGGACCACGGTCTCCGGGTGCGCCCGGGTGACGGTGACCGCCACGTCCACCATGGTCAGCCCGGTCCCCAGCACGAACACCGGCGCGCCGTCGCGGATCCCGGCCAGCGCGTCCGGCACCCACGGATCGGCGACGTAGCCGGGGCTCTCCGCGTCCACGATCGGCGGCCGGGCGGACTGCGAGCGGTTGCCCAGGGCCAGGACGGCGGCCTCGGCGTCGATCCGGCCGCCTCCGGACAGGTGGACCCGTACCCCCCGCTCCCGGGTCAGGGCGCTCACCGTGCCGGTCACCCTGCGCACCACGCGGGCGGGCCACTCCTCGGCACCGGCCAGCAGGTCGCGGAGATAGCGGCCGTACGTCCGTCTGGGCAGGTAATCGGAGTCGGAGACGTCCAGCCCGTCGTCGAGGGCCCAGCGCAGGAGGTGGCCGGGGTCGTCCTCCAGCCCGCTCATCTTGTTCGCGCAGGCGTTGAGGAGGTGGTGCGGATCGGTGGTCGAGTACGCCTGTCCCAGCGCGTGCCGTCCGTACTGGTCGATCAGCACGACCTCCAGCGGCATGGCCCGTGCCCGCGCCTCGCGGAGCAGGTGGACCGCCGCCAGCGTGCCGCTCGCGCCGCCGCCCACGACGGCGACCGTTGGGGAACCTGACACGCGACCCAGCATAACCCACTATCCCTGTAGGATATTTGGGATAGGGGGTGGCGCGCCGGTCAATCCACGATCTCGACGATCACGGTGGCGGCCACGCCCGGGACGTCACCGCCCCGGGCCGCCCCCGCGCCCACCCCGGACCCGCGAACGGCTACCACAGGCCCGGGGGCCTGCCGGGGAGCCGCCGCCGGAAGTCCAGCGCGCCGCCCCGGAACGGGCGCGGGCCGGCGCCCGCCTTCCCGCGCCAGGCCGGTCTACGGCCTCCGGTCAGACGGACCGGGCGGGCCCCCTCCCGTCCGGTCCGTCCCCGCGTGTCAGGGATACGTGATCACAGGGCTTTCCAGGCTGAGGAAACTTTCCCCGCTGCTGTTGTAGCCCCTGATCCTGGCTACGACGCCGCTCACGGCGGTGGTGTTGAGCCTGACGATCTCGGAGTGCCCCCGGTTGCGGGGCTGGACAAGTGATCGCCTCAACACGGTACTGGTTCCAGCCCGGACGATGGCGACCACGTAATACGCGCAACTGGCCGGTGCGCCCCCACATGGGCGTCGGCTTTTATACCTCTGCTGTCCTTGGAGACGCATGGATGGACGTTGGTCCAGCCACCGCCGTTGTACGCCTGGCGGCACCCTCCGTCCGCCAGCACCGCCGTCGAGGGCGAAGCGTGCGCCGCCTGTGAAACACCGGGAAAGGCGAAAAGCAGTGCCATCCCCAGGGCACTGGCCAAGGGAAGCCCGAAACGTCGCACGCTCTCTCCGTTCACATTGACCTCACCCTCTTTTCGGACCCCTTCCTCGTGGGCGTACTCGGATTTCCCCGCCGGAGGCCGCGCCCCGTGCCCGGCGAGCGGGAGGGAGCCGACGGTTCGCCGTGGGCCACCCGGTCGCCGGATTACCGCCCAAAGGCGTGAGCACCGGGAAACCGCCCCCCACGGAGACGGTCTCACCAGCGGAAAGGCGGTACCACCTTTACGGTCATGAAGGACTTGACCCGACCAATAACCTATTGGTCATGACCGCCGATCAGAGCCTTCCCCGGGGACGTACGACAAAGGCGTCCACGGCAGACGACACCGGGCCCTGCTCCTTTTCCGGGCCGTCCGGAATCGACGTCACGCCGCACCAGTTACGTCTCTTTCTCGTGATGAGCGAGGAGCTGCATTTCGGCAGGGCCGCGGCGCGGCTCTTCATAACCCAGCCGGCGCTGAGCCGTCAGATCCAGGTGCTGGAACAACGGCTCGGGGTACGGCTATTCGCGCGCGACGGCCGTACCGTGCGGCTGAGCGAGGCGGGCCGCGCCCTGACCGGCGACGCGCGCGCCGTCGTCGACGCCATGGAGCGGCTGCGCGCGAGGGCGGGCCAGTGGTCTCGCACCCTCACCGGGCACCTGGTCGTCGGAGCGGTCGGGGCGGAGGCGGCGATGCCCTACACCCGTGCGATCCTGGAGAACCTGCGCTCCAGGCACCCACGGCTGACCATCGAGGTGCGCACCCTGAACTTCGTCGACCACATGGCGCGGCTGATCGACGGTGATCTGGACGTCGCGTTCCTGCGCCCGCCGGTCCCGCCCGGTATCGAGTTCGCGGAGCTGGCCACCGAGCCCCGCGTCGCCTGCGTCTCGGCCGACGACTCCCTGGCCACCCGGGACGCCGTGTCCCTGAGCGACCTCGCCGGTCGTCCCTTCGTCGACATGCCGCCTCAGATCCCACGGGTGTGGTGGGACTACTGGGCGGTGGATCCCCGCCCGGACGGGGTGCCGGTGCGCTACGGGCCCGTGGTGTCCGACATGGAGGGGCTCCTGCTCGCCGTGGCCCGGGGCGAGGCGGTGTGCCTCCTGCCCTCGGCCGCGCGGGACTTCTTCCCCCGCCCCGGGGTCCGGTACCTGGACGTGACGGACCTCTCCCCCTGCCTGTCGGCGCTCGGATGGCTCGCCTGCCAGCGCGACCGGCCGGTCATCAGGGCCGTACGCGAGGCCGTGGGCGCCTCGGCTTGACGGACCTCCGGGATCAGGGGCCGCCCGCGTGACCGGAGCGGCGGAGAGAAGGTCCCCTTCGGTCTAACCGGCCACCCCGGGCAACCCGGAGTCCGTGGTGAGGCACAGTCGGTGGGGCCCCTGCCCCAGGGGCTCCGGCAACCTCAGCGGCCCGTCGCCGGGCGTGATCGTGCCGAGGAGGCGGGGGCCGGACGCGCCCGTGCAGCCGGGGACCGTCGCGGGCAGCCCGTGCGCCGTCAGCCAGCCGAAGAGCGAGAAGGCGATCGCCTCCTTGGCGTCGGCGGGGACGCCCAGCTCGTCGCTCGGCACGAGCCGCGCGCCCCCGGCCCGCGCGGCCAGCATCGCCATCAGGACCGGGTTGCGCACCCCGCCGCCGGAGACCACCACCGTTTCCAGGCGGTGGCGCCGGATCTCCGCCGCGACGGTCTCGGCGGTGAGCGCGGCCAGCGTCGCCAGCAGGTCGGGCAGGGACAGCCCGTACGGCGACGCCGCCCTGACCAGGTAGCCGAGGTGGAACAGCTCCTTGCCGGTGCTCTTGGGCGGCGGCGCCCGGTAGTACGGCTCGGCCAGCAGGTCCTCCAGCAGCCCCCGGTGCACCTCCCCCGAGGCGGCGAGGCGGCCGTCCTCGTCGTAGGGCGCGCCCGTGGCGGCCGACACCGCCGCGTCCATCAGCGCCGACGCCGGGCCGGTGTCGTAGGCCGTCCCCGCGTCCCGCACGGTCAGGTTCGCGATCCCGCCCAGGTTGAGCGCGCCGCTCGGCCCCGGCAGCCCGGCCAGGAGCAGCAGGTCGAGGTAGGAGACCAGCGGGGCGCCCTGCCCTCCGGCGGCCACGTCCCTGGCCCGCAGGTCGGAGACCACCGGCACACCGGTCCGCTCGGCGATCCAGGCGGGCTGGCCCAGCTGCAGCGTGCCGCGCGCCCGGCCGCCCTCCACCCAGTGGAACATCGTCTGCCCGTGCGAGCAGATGAGGTCCACCGGCCCGCACGCCTCGGCGGCGTCGGCGAACGCCTGGCCGATCAGGGTGTCGAGCCGGCACACCTCGGCCAGGTCGGCCGGGTTCGGCGGCAGCGCCCCGGCGACGCGCTCGCGGAGCCGTTCCTCGTACGGCCACGCGCCGGTGTGCTCGACGGCGCCGGTGAGCACGTCGCCGTCCGGGGACCAGTCCACGATCGCGCTGTCGATCCCGTCGTGGGACGTTCCCGACATCAGGCCCAGTACGCGCATGCCTCACCCCCAGGTACGCGCACGGCCGTCACCGCGCGCGGCGGGCGGTGCTGGGCGGGCTCAGGCGACCGGCCCGGTCGACGGCCACCACGTGGTAGCGGGCGCCCGCGGTGCCCGCCGGGTCCACCCAGCGCAGGTCACGGCTCGCGGGGACGGTCGCGATCAGGTGCCGGGCGTCGGCGAGGTCCCCGGGCCCGGCCGGACGGTCGAGCCGGAAGATCGCGTACTGGAAGGGGACCTTCGGGCCCGCGGCCAGGACGCGCAGCTCGACGCCGCCGTCCACCCGGCGGGCGAGGGGGACGAGCGGGCGGCCCGGAGCCCGGCCCGAGGCGAGCCTGGGCAGCAGCGGGGGCAGCGCGGGACGGGTGTAGTGGCCGGTCACGACGGCGCTGATCGAGCCGATCCGGTCGTCGCGTACGTCGCCGGAGTTGTACCAGATGTCGCCGCCGACCTCGGGGTGGTCCCGGTTGAGGGTGAGGTGCCTGCTGAGCTCGTCGGGCCGGGACCACTCGGCGGGCTGGCCCGCCGCCCCGGCCTTGTAGGCCGCCTGGCCGATCCACAGCTGCGTGCCGGTGCCCGCCACCACGTCGGACCACCAGGGGACCAGCTTGGCGTAGTCGGCGTTGGACTGGCCGATGTACCAGTAGAGCTGCGGCGCGATGTAGTCGAGCCAGCCCTTCTTGACCCAGCCGCGCGTGTCGGCGTGCAGGTTGTCGTAGGACTGGCTGCCGCTGGTCTCCGAGCCCAGGGGGTCGGTGGCCCTGTTGCGCCAGATGCCCGAGGGGCTGATGCCCCAGGCGATCTCGGGTTTGGCCCGCCGCACCCGCCGCCGCATCTCCCGGACGAGAAGGTCGACGTTCTCGCGCCGCCAGGCCGCGAGGTCGGGGAAGCCGCCGCCGTAACGGGCGTAGGCCTCGCTGTCGTCGAAGGCGGTGGTGTTGACCGGGTAGAAGTAGTCGTCGAAGTGCAGGCCGTCGATGTCGTACCTGGTGACCGCGTCCATCATCGCGTCCTGCACGAAGGCGCGGACCTCGGGCATGCCGGGGTTGTAGTAGAGCTTGCCGCCGTAGGGGACGATCCAGTCGGGGTGCCTGCGGCCGGGGTGGTCGGGGTGCAGCAGGGCCGGGTCGGCCTGCATCGACACCCGGTAGGGGTTGAACCACGCGTGGAAGGCCAGACCCCGCCGGTGGGTCTCCGCCACGAGGAAGGCCAGCGGGTCGTAGCCGGGGTCACCCCCCTGGACGCCGGTCAGATACTGCGACCAGGGCTCGTACGGGGAGGGCCAGAAGGCGTCGGCGGTGGGCCGGACCTGCACGAACACCGAGTTGAGCCCGCGGGCCCGCGCCAGGTCGAGCCAGGCGACGTACTCGGCCTTCTGCCGCTCCGCGCTCAGCCCGGTCCTCGACGGCCAGTTGATGTTGGCGACCGAGGCGATCCACATGCCGCGCATCTGGCGCAGCGGCGGCGCGCCCTCGGCGCCGGAGGAGCCCTCGTGGGAGATTCCGGAGGCGGCGGCCGGGGTCCGGCCGGACAGGGGGATGGCGGTCGCCGCGGCGGCGAGGGCGAGGCCGCGCAGGACGGCTCGCCGGCTGGATGGGCTCATGCGGACTCCAGGGGTGTTCGGCCCCTGGCGGCGGGCCGGGGGCCGTGGGCCGGGCGCCGCCGGGCCGCCGCGAGGGCGGGCGCGAAGGAACATGAGGACGGACACAAAGCGGACATGAGGCGAGCACGGAGCGGACACGGGAACGGACGCGGAGATGATCGCGAAGCCGGTCACCGGACCACCGGGTCCCGGGGTTCTCGATCGCGAGAATGACAGAAAGCTACTTTGAAGGCAATGATAATGAAGAAAATTGTCATTGATGGGTAATCTGCCTTGAGACATCTCCCTGCACCGACCCGTCGGAAGACGCCTGCCTCGATCGAGAAGGTGACCGCATGCCCCATCGCAGCCCCGACCTGGCCCGGCTGGCCATGACCGTCCTCCAGCCGGGTTTCGACGGCACGGAGCCGCCCGGATGGCTGCTCCGCGCCCTCGGCGACGAGGGCCTCGGCGGGACCGTGCTGTTCGCCCGCAACCTCGCCGGCCTCGGCCACACGACCGATCTGGTCGCCCGGCTGCGCGCGGAGAACCCCGCCGCGGTGATCGCGGTGGACGAGGAGGGCGGGTCCGTCACCCGCCTGCAGGCGAGGCTGGGCAGCTCGTGGCCGGGCAACCGGGCGCTGGGCGTGGGCGACGACGTCGAAAGGACCCGGCTGGTCGCCCAGGAGATCGGCCGCCTCCTCGCCTCGGCCGACATCACCCTCGACTACGCCCCGGTGGCGGACGTCAACGCCAACCCGGCCAACCCGGTGATCGGCGTCCGCTCCTTCGGGGCCGACCCCGAGCTGGTCTCCCGGCACACCGTGGCCTGGGTCTCCGGGCTCCAGGGGGCCGGGGTGGCCGCCTGCGCCAAGCACTTCCCCGGCCACGGCGACACCCACACCGACTCCCACCACGCCCTGCCGACCGTGCACGTCTCCCCCCGGCTCCTCGCCGAGCGCGATCTGCCGCCCTTCCGCACGGCGGTGGCCGCCGGGGTCCGGGCCGTCATGTGCGGGCACCTGCTGATCCCGGCCCTCGACCCGGAGAACCCCGCGACGCTGAGCCGGAGGATCACGACCGGGCTGCTCCGCGAGGAGATGGGGTTCACCGGCATGATCGTCACCGACGCCATCGAGATGCGCGCCGTCGCGGCCCTTCACTCACCGGGGGAGATCGCGGTCCGTGCCCTGGCGGCCGGGGCCGACGCGGTCTGCGCGGGCATCTCCTCCCCCGGGGGCGAGAACGTCCACGAGCTGCGCGACGCCATCGTGGACGCCGTACGGGAGGGCAGGCTCGGCGAGGACCGGCTGGCCGAGGCCGCCTCCCGCGTCCTCGCGCTGTCCGGCTGGTACGCCTCGGACGCCGCCGTGGCGGCGCGGGCGGCGGGGAACGCCGCCCGGGGCACGGGGAGCGAGGGCGAGGAGCTCGGCCTGCGGACCGCCCGCGCGGCCATCCGGGTGACCGCCACCGGCGCCCCGACCGTGCTTTCCGGGCCGCCGCTGGTCGTCGACATCGCCCCCCGGCTGAGCGAGGCGGTCGAGCCGGGCCTGCTCACCGGTCTCATCGGCGCCTTCACCGAGTTGCTGCCGGACACCGTCGGCCACGTCGTCACCGTGGAGGCGCCCGAGCTGCCCGACCTGGGTGACGGGAGCCGTCCGCTGGTGATGGTGGTGCACGACGCCAGGCGTCACCCCTGGGTCGGCGAGCTGCTGGCGCGGGCCGTCGCGCTGCGCCCCGACACCGTGGTGGTCGAGACCGGGATGCCCGGCGAGCCCTCCGGAGCCGTGTACGTGACCACGAACGGCATCTCCCGGGCTTCGGCCCGCGCCGTGGCCCGCTGGTTGACCGGCGACCAATAGGCTGATTTATGAAATGAAAGGTGCTTAATGAATGTCCTCGATGGCCCCACCCCCGTGAACCTGGTGGCCACGGTGAGGGCCGTCCTTCCCTCCCTCACCCCTGCGGCCCAGTCCATCGCCCGCCTCATCCTCGACGACCCCGGCGTGGTGGCCCGCAGCACCATCACCGAGTTCAGCGCGGCCTCCGGCACCAGCGAGGCCACGATCGTGCGCACCGCCAGGGCCCTGGGCTTCGCCGGATACTCCCAGCTGCGCTTCGCCCTGGCCGCGGCGGTGGCCAGGGACGAGCCCGAGCGGCTGGTTCCCGGTGACCTCGGCCCCGACGACCCGCTGACCGACGTGATCGCGAAGGTGGCCAGGGCCGAGTCCGAGGCGCTGGCCGACACCGCGGCGCAGCTCAACCCCGACCGGCTGGGCATGGTGGTGGAGGCCGTGGCCGGGGCGCGCAAGGTCGACGTCTACGGGGTCGGCGCCTCCGGGCTCGTGGCGGCCGACATGGCGCAGAAGCTGATGCGGATCGGCCTGCCCGGTCACGCCTACACCGACGCGCACCTGGCGCTGACCAGCGCGGCGCTGGTACGGGACGACGACGTCGCGGTGGCGGTGAGCTGCACCGGCGAGACCCCCGACGTGCTCGCGCCCGTGCGCGTCGCGCGGCGGGCGGGCGCGACCACGGTGGCCATCACCAACAACCCGCGCTCCTCCCTGGCCGGGCTCGCCGACCACGTCCTGGTCTCGGCGGGCCGGGAGACCGCCTTCCGCCCGGGGGCGCTGGCCAGCCGGATCAGCCAGCTCCTGATCGTCGACTGCATCTTCGTCGGCATCGCCCAGCGCACCTTCGAGACCTCGGACGCGGCGCTGAGGGCGACCAGGGACGCCATCGACGGCTTCAGAACCGACTACCGCCGCCGGAGCAGGTCCTCCTCCTAGGGCTCCCAGGGCCTGTCCGGGGCTCGGATCACGAGGTCGCGGATCCGTCCCCGACGGGGCGGCGAGCCGGACACTCGACGACCCCTGGGAGGGCATCGCGGACACCTCCAAGATCCGCGATGAGCTCGGTTTCCGGCCGATCCACCCCACCGTCTACAGCGCCGGGGCCGCGGGGGCCCTCTGACGCGGGGCGCTCGGGCTCAGGACAGGCGCAGGGCCTCGGCGGCGACGGCGTGGCGCAGGTCGCGGATGCCCGCGCGGCCGCGCAGGGGGTGGACGTTGTTGGTCAGCAGGACGACGGTGAGGGCGCGCCCGGGATCGACGACGAGCGAGGTGCCGGTGAAGCCCGAGTGGCCGTAGGCGTCGGCCAGCGGGCCGACGATCGCGGGGTCGCCGATCCGCACCCCCAGGCCGTGGCGGAAGTCCGCGCCCCTGACGGGGTGGTCGCGGATGATCTCGGCGGCCGTCTCCTCACTCAGCAGCGGGGCTCCTCCCGTGCGCAGGGCCTCGGCGAAACGTACGAGGTCGTCGGCGGTGGAGAAGATCCCGGCGTGCCCGGCGACCCCGCCCAGGCCGTGCGCGGTCTCGTCGTGGACCTCGCCGCGCACGCATCCCGGCCCCGGGCGCTCGGGCTTGTGCTCGGTGGCGACGATCCGCGACAGCAGGGACGCGGCGGGGCGGTAGCCGGTGTCGGGCAGGCCCAGGGGTCCGGTGACCCGGGTGCGGACGAGCTCGTCCAGGCGGGCCCGGCCGGCGATCTCCGCCACCCGGCCCGCCGTGATCAGCCCGACGTCGGAGTAGAGGTAGCGCTCACCCGCGGGGCCGATCGGCGGCGTCGAGAGGATCCGCTCCATGCGTGTGGCGTGGATCTCCGGGCCGTCACCGGGAATCTCCTCGTGGGCCCTGCGTCCCGGCGGCAGTCCCGCGGTGTGGGTGAGCAGGTGCCGCAGGGTGACCTCCGGGGCGCCGCCGTAACAGGCGGGCAGCCGGGCGGCGACGGGCTCGTCCAGGCCGAGCAGGCCGTCCTCGGCCAGCGACAGGATGACGGCCGTGGTGAAGAGCTTGGTGATCGAGGCGAGGTCGAAGATCGAGTCGCGGAGGGCGGGCGGCCGGTCTCCGGCGAGTTCCTCCGAGGCCGACGAGTAGCGTACGGCCTCCCCCGCCGCGGCGGCGGCCACCGTGACCCCGCCCACGGCGATCGCCGCCACCGCGGCCGAGCAGACGCGCGGCACCGCCGCGCCGAGGATCCCGGCGAGCCGGGCGTCTTCCTCACGATCGGACACCGCTCTCCGCTCCCGCCCTCGGTCCGGCATCGGTCCCACTTCGCTCCCGGTCCCGTTCCCGTTTCCACCCCGGTCCCGCTCCAGTCCCGATTCGTTCCCACTCCGGTCCCGTTCCCACCCCGGTCCCGCGTTCCCGCCTCGCGCCCGCTCTCGGTTCCGGTGCCGCACGGGAAAAGGTTCCGGTGCCGCACGGGAAAAAGCGGTTTCGTGCCCGGCACCGGCTCACGTCCGGTCCCGGTCGGTTCCCCTCCGCCGGAGGGTCAGGCCCCCCTGGCCTGTCCCGCCGCCTCCAGCGCCGCGTCAAGGTGATCGCCGTGCCGCTCCAGCAGGACCCGGGCGCCACCGGCGTCGAGGCCGTGCTCGATCATCAGGACCGCGACCTTCACGTGCCATCCGGCGGCCTCCAGCGCGGAGCGGGCGGCGGAGAGGGCCGCCCCGGTGATGTCGCTCACCATTCTGGCCGCCCGGTCGGCCAGCTTGGAGTTCATCGCCGACACCTCGATCATCGTGTTGCCGTAGGTACGGCCCAGCTTGACCATCGCGATCGTGGAGATCATGTTGAGGACCAGCTTCTGCGCGGTCCCCGCCTTGAGCCTGGTGGAGCCGGTCACCACCTCCGGGCCGACGATCACCTCGATGGGGTGCCGCGCCGCCGCCGACAGCGGGGTCTCGGCGTTGCACGACAGTGCCACGGTGAGGGCTCCACGGCGGCTCGCCTCGGCGAGCGCGCCGAGCACGAAGGGCGCGCGGCCACTGGCGGAGACGCCCACCACCGCGTCGAGCTCGCCCACTCCCCGTTCCACGAGGGCTGCCGCTCCCCCGGCGTGGTCGTCCTCCGCACCCTCGACCGAACGCGTCAGCGCGGGAGGGCCACCCGCGATGACGCCCTGGACGAGCTCGGGATCGGTACCGAAGGTCGGCGGGCATTCGGAGGCGTCCAGCACGGCCAGCCGGCCCGACGTTCCCGCGCCCACGTAGAACAGGCGGCCCCCCGACTTCATCCGGGCCACGACCGCGTCCACCGCGGCCGAGATCTCCGGAACCGCCTCGGCCACCGCCGCGGGCACCGCGGTGTCCGCCGCGTTCATCAGCCGGGCCACCTGCTCGGTGGGGAGCCTGTCGATCCGGCTGTAGCGCGGATCGCTCTGCTCGGTGGAAAGCGTGGACAGTGTGGCTGGTTGATCACTCATGACGTCCCATGTCGTTAGTTGTCCTGTCTCACTGCTGCCAAGTGGATGATCTTCTGACAGTGCGGGCGTGATGGCCGTGTCCGATGGGCGGGGCCGTCACGGCAACCCACGGCGGTAGAGCCAGAAGACCCGCTCGGCGTGCGCGCCGACCGTCCGCGCGTAGAAGCGCAGCGGCCCCACCCAGCCGATCTGGGCGCTCGACATGCCCGCGGCCCGCTGCTCGGCGAGGCAGCGGCGCACGAGCACGCGGCCGACCCCCAGGCCCCGCGCGGCCGGCGCGGTGCCCATCGGGCCGAACCAGGAGGGCCTCGTACCCCACGCGGCGAAACCGAGGATCTCGCCCTCCCTGACGGCGTAGTGGCAGCCGACGGCCTGCTCCGCCTCCCACGCCCAGTTCGCGTTCCACTGCTCCGCGACGAAGGCCGACACGGCGGCGCGGTCCCCGGGGGCGGCGGCGCGCACGGTGACCCCCGAGTCCGCCAGCCGCGCGAGGTCGGCGTCGGCGGACAGGTCCCCGGTGAGGTCGACGGTCATGTTCCAGGCGACGTTGTAGCGCTCGTAGCCGAGGCTCTCGGCCAGGCAGGCGGCCTCGGTGTAGCGCACGTCGATGCCGGGCCAGGCGTAGCAGGGCGGGTTGCCGGCGAAGCGGGCCTCGGTCGCCCCCCGGCCGCGCAGCCACTCCTCGGCCGCGGCGACCAGCGCCCGGCCGAGCCCCGCCCCCCGGGCCTCGGGGCGTACGGCGAGCAGGTCGACATGGCCCGCGCGCGGGTCGCGCGCCGACATGGAGGCGAACACCACACCGTCGAGATCGCGCGTCACCAGCGCCGTCCAGGACCGGTGCGCGGGCGGGGTGGCGAGCCTGGCGACCAGGCTCGCGGCCTCCCCCGCGTCATGGGTGAGCGCCGCCCCGGCGATCCCCGCGAGCGCCGCCGCGTCGGCCGCGACGGCCTCGCGGATCCCGGACGTCTCGCGCGTCCGGGACGTCTCGCGGACTCCCGGCGCCTGGGAGTCGCGCGTCTCTTCAGGGGTCCCCGGCACTTCGGGAGCCCCCGGCGTCCCGCCCACGTTCCACGGCCCCGCGCCGGGACCGTTCCCCAGCGGGGTCACGAGCGGCCGACCGGCATGGCGACGACGTCGCGGGGAGCGGGGTGGAAGCAGGCGTGCTCCTGAGGCGTGCCGCCGCCGTGGCCGAGCGGCGGGTGCTCCGACTCGCAGCGGCCGGTGCGGAACGGGCAGCGCCGGGCGAACAGGCAACCCGCGTCGAGGCGGCTCTCGTCGAGCGCGCCGGTCGGCGTCACCGGCTCCTCGCCGGGCCGCTCCAGGCCGTGCAGCACGGGGATGGCCGACAGCAGCGACTGGGTGTACGGGTGCACGGGGCCGGAGATGATCGTCTCGACGTGACCGCGCTCGACGACCTCCCCCCGGTAGATGACGTACAGCTCGCCGTCGTCACCGATGTAGCGCGCGGTCGCCACGTCGTGGGTGATGAACAGCACGCTCACCCCGAGGCGCTCGCGAAGGTCCTTGAGCAGGGCGAGGATGCCCAGCCGCAGCGATACGTCGATCATGGAGACGGCCTCGTCGGCGACGAGCATCTCGGGGTCGACGGTGAGGGCGCGGGCGATGACGACCCGCTGGCGCATGCCGCCGGAGAGCTGGTGGGGGTAGCGCGGCAGCACGTAGCCGGGGTCGAGACCGACCAGCTCCAGCAGCTCCTGGGCGCGCCCGTCGGCCCACGACCGTGAGCGGCCGGTCTGCGCGGCTCGCAGCGACAGCGGCGCGTCCAGCGTCTGGTGCACCGTGCGGGTCGGGTTGAGCGCCGAGTACGGGTCCTGGTGGATGAGCTGGATGCGGCGGAAGTAGGGCTGGCGCCGCTTCGGGCGCAGCGACGACATGGGCGTGCCGTCGATGGTGATCTCTCCGGAGTCGTGGCTCTCCAGCCCGGCGATGATCCGCCCGAGTGTCGTCTTGCCGCAGCCCGACTCCCCGATGAACGACGCCGCCCCGCCCTTCGGGATGGCGAAGTCGACGCCGCGCAGCGCCTTCACCTCCCGCCCGGCGAGCATGCCGCCCCGCTGCTTGAAGGTCTTCGTGATTGCCTGCCCAGTGATCACGCCTTCTCCCTCGGTCCGTGTGTCCCGGCCGTCCGTCCGGCTCCCCGCAGAAGCACCTCCCGGTCCTCGTACGCGTTCCCGTTCGTGTTCCCGGCTCGGGCCTCGTCTTCGTTCTCCGTCCCGGTCGCGCTCTCGGTCCCGTTCGTGTTCCCGGCTCCGGTCTCGTCTGCGTTCTCCGTCCCGGTTCCGTTCGCGGCGCGCGCGACGTTCCCCCTCTCCGTGCCGGTCGCGGGGGGCGCGACGTTCCCGGCCCCGCCGCCGGTCCCGTCACCGGTCCCGTTCGCGGTACGCGCCGCGCCCGCGTCCTCTTCCGCGTGGCGGGCGGCGACGGCGTGACAGGCCACGATCCACTCGCCGCGCGAGACGGCGGGCGGCTCCTCGGTCTCGCAGACGTCCATACGCAGCTCGCAACGCTCCCTGAAGACGCATCCCCGCGAAGGAACGGTCCCAAGCGTCGGCGGGCGGCCGGGCAGCGCCCTGGCCTCCCCGATGTCGCCGATCAGGCGCGGGATGGCCCGGATCAGCCCCTGGGTGTAGGGGTGGCGGGGGGCGGCGAGCACCTCGGTGGTCGGTCCCTGCTCCACCACGCGCCCGCCGTACATGACGGCGAGCCGGTCGGCGACCTCGGCCACCACGCCGAGGTCGTGGGTGATGACGAACGTGGTGAGCCCGCGCTCCTCGTGGACCTCCCTGACGATGCGCAGGATCGTGGCCTGGGTGATCATGTCGAGCGCGGTCGTGGGCTCGTCCAGCACGACGAGGTGGGCGTTGAGCACCAGCGCGAACATGATGCCGACCCGCTGGCGCATCCCGCCGGACAGCTCGTGCTGGTGGGAGTCGAGCACCCGCGCGCCGTCCATGCCCATCCTGCCGAGCAGGTTCTTGGCGTCCCTGACCAGCCCCCGCAGGTCCTGGACGTCGTGCGAGCGGCCCAGGTCGAGGAGCTGCTTGCCGACCGTCTTGAGGGGGTTGAGGGAGTTCTGGGCGGCCTGGAAGACGTACCCGATGTGCCGTCCCCGCGCCCGGCGCAGATCGTCGCCCCGCAGCTCGACGACGTCGCCGAGCCCGTCGATCTCCACGCCGCCCGAGCGGATCCTGCCGGGGGGCTGGACCGCGTTGAGCAGCGACAGCGCCAGGGTGGACTTGCCGGATCCCGACTCGCCGACCACCCCGGTGATCGTCCCGGGCACCAGTTCGAGATCGATCCCCGACACGGCGGGCAGTTCCCCCGCCGGCGTCCGGTAGACGACGGACAGGCCGCTGACGCGCACCCCGGGCGGCCCGCTCCTTCCCGCCTCGCGGGCGCTCGCGGCACTCCCGGTGCTCGCGGCGCCCTCCGGGTTCCCGGTGCCCCGGGTGCTCCGGGTCCTCAGGGCGGCGAACAGCCGTCCGCCCGGTGTCGCGGACACCTTCTCCGAACGTGCGAACATCTGTTCAGTCCTCCCGCAGCCGGGGGTTGAAGATCTCGTCCATGGCGTCGACGACGAGGACGATGCCCAGGGTGAGCAGCAGGATCGCCAGCAGCGGCGCCAGCATGTACGGCAGCGCGGTGGTCGTCGTCAGCGCGCCGCCGCCGAACACGGCGAGGTTGAGCATGACGCCCCAGTTGTTGGCGTCGAACGGCAGGACCCCCAGGAAGAACAGGCCCACCTGCGCATACACCGCGCCGGTCACCGCGATGAGCATGTTCATCGCGATGAAGGGAGCCATGCTGGGCAGCAGTTCCCTGCCGACGATGTGCCCGCCGGACAGGCCGAGTCCCCTCGCCGCCTCGATGAAGCCGCGCTCGCGCAGCGAGAGGGTCTGCGCCCGCACGGCGCGCGCCACGCCGCCCCAGCCGAGGAGCCCGAGCACCAGGCCCATCTCGATCGCGCTGGTGAACTTCCAGACGGTCGACAGGACCAGCAGCAGCGGGAGGGCGGGGATGGTCAGCTTCATGTCGGTGATCCGCATGAGCACCGCGTCCCAGCGCCCGCGCCGAAACCCCGCGAACAGCCCGACGGCGGTGCCGAGGGCGACCGTGATGACGGCGGTGACCAGGGCGGTCAGCAGGACGTAGCGGGCCCCGGTGACCACCAGGGCGAGCACGTCGGTGCCCTCGAAGTCGGTGCCGAAGGGGTGCGCCAGGCTCGGCGCGGCGTAGAGCGCGTTGTCGTCGCGCGGCAGCCGCGCGGGGTAGAGCAACGGCCCGAAGATCCCCATGAACGCGAACACGCCCAGGATGGCCACGCCCACGATCCGGCTGGGCTTGCGCCGCAGGACCCGCCAGACGCCGCGCCGGAAGTTGCGCCGCAGCGTCGCGCGGGTGCCGGAGACACCGGGGGCGGACGCGCCGGGGGCGCCACCCGTGATGACCGGCGCCGTCATGCGACCACCTCCGCCGGGTGCGTGTACGGGCTCGCGGGGTCCTCCGCCGCCCGTGTGGTTCGCCCGGTCATGACGTCTCCTGTCCTGAACGGACCCGTGGGTCGATGGCGGTGTAGAGCATGTCGGCCACGATGTTGGCGATGACGATCGCCACGGTGATCAGCAGGAAGGCCCCGCCCATCAGCGCGTAGTCGCGGTCGGTGATGCTGTTGAGCAGCAGCAGGCCCAGCCCCGGGTAGGTGAAGATCCGCTCGATGAAGATCGCGCCGCCGAACAGCAGGCCCAGCGAGAGCGCGAGGATGGTGAACAGCGGCAGGATGGCGTTGCGCGCCACGTAGCGGAAGATGATCCCGCGCCTCATGCCGCGCAGTTCGGCGGCGAGGATGAAGTCGTCGCCCAGCACGGTGACCACGCTCGACTTCATCGCCAGGATCCAGCCCCCGTATCCGGCCAGCGCGTAGGTGAGGACCGGCAGCGTGGCGTACTGGATCAGCGAGCCGATGTAGGCGGCGTTGAGGCCGGGTTCGAGCGTGACGTCCGCCGTGCCGCTCGCGGGGAAGATCGGCAGCAGGGTGGTGAAGGCCGCGCTCACCAGCAGCGCGAGGACGTACTGCGGCAGGCCGTGCAGGAGCGAACCGGAGACGGCCAGGATGTCCCCCAGCCTGCTCGACCGCTTGATCGCCGCGTAGACGCCCAGGATGATGCCGACCGCGAAGCTGAGCAGGGTGCCGACGAGGACCGGCAGGATCGTCCACGTGGCCGCCGAGCCGAGCAGGGTGGTCACCTCCGCGCCGGGGACGCTCAGCGACTGGCCGAGGTCGAGGTGGAGCAGGCCCCTCATGTAGTCGAGGTACTGCTCCCACATCGTGCCCTTCGGCATGAACCCGTACAGCACCGCGACGGCGCGTTCGGCCTGGTCGGGCGACATGCCCTGCTCGACCAGCTTCTCGTAGCGGGCCTGCATGGGGTCCCCGGGGATGTTCCTGATGATCACAAAGCTGATCGTGGTGACCACCAGGATCATGACGAGCCCTCGGGCGAGGTGGCCCGCGAGGCGGCGTGCGATGACCGTCATATGTGGCTCTTCCTCTTGACCATGCCGAGCTGGAGCCAGACTCCGGAGGTGAGGCGCAACGCGTCGCTCTCGTCGCCCGGGAATCCGGTGAAGCGGGTGGTGTTGACGACCTGGGTGTTGACGTAGTCCCACAGCTGGATCACCGGGAGGTCCTGGTTGGCGGTCCTGGCGAGGGTCGAGACGATCCGCCGCTGCTCCGCCTCGGGCACGGAGTTCAGCCTGACCGCCAGCTCCCCGGGGTTGACCCTGCCCGCGCCCTTGACGTCGATGACCTCGGCGCCGCCCATCCAGTTACCCTCCGTGCCGGGGGCGACGTGCCTGAGCCTGCCGCCGAAGAGCTGCCAGCCGTTCTGGGCCCCGTACAGGCGCTGGAAGATGTTGTACGGAGCGGGGCCGAGCGCCACCAGCCAGAAGCCGAGGTCGTATTTCCCGGCCGCCATCTCCTCCAGGTAGAGGGGGTAGTCGGCGGTGGTGACGACCTCGGCGTCGATCCCGGCGTCGTTGAGCTGGCTGGTGACGGCCTTGGCTCCGGCCAGCCAGTCGGAGAAGGACGCGGGCACGTTGATGGTCATCTTCCAGGGGCTTCCGTCGGGCATCGTCCACTTCCCGGCGACCTTCTTCATGCCCGCGGCCCGCAGCTCGTTCGCGGCCCTGGCGGGGTCGTGCCGGTAGGGGTCCAGGGCGGCGAGGCCGTCGCCCAGCCACGCCTTCGCGGCCTGCTGGTGCAGCCCCGAGGTGGTGAGGGAGGCGGTGCCGCCCTCGGGGGAGGCGACCTTGGTGACCTGCCTACGGTCGATGAGGTAGGCCAGCGCCCGGCGGACGTGCACGTTGTCGTAGGGCTTCCTGGACTGGTTGAACGCCAGCCCCTCGCTGACGGGCGAGTATCCCCTGACGACGGCGTTGCCCGGGGTCTCGGTGATCCGCCGCATCACCCCCGCGGGGACCGCGGTGAACGGCGCGCTGTCCAGCCTGCCGGAGACCAGGTAGTTCCAGACCTGCTCGTTGCCGGTGTAGTTGAGGATGCGCACCTGGTCGGCGGCGACGTTGGCCGCGTTGTAGAAGTTCCTGTTCTTGACCAGCAGCGCCTCGCCCGGGTTGACGCGCTTCAGGACGAACGGCCCTGCCGAGACGTCCCTGGGCGGGGCGAAGGAGATGACCTTGTCCGCGAGGCTGGTGATCCCCGCCCGTGCCGCCTCGGCTCCGGGGGCGTCGCTCTGCGCGAGCTTCAGCCTCTGCCAGAAGTCGGCGGGCAGTACGCCGCGCCAGACGTGCTCGGGGACGATGACGGTCTCCATGACGCTGCGGACGAAGGAGGAGCTCGGGTTCCTCGCCGCCTGAGTGATCTTGATCGTCCTGTCGTCCACGATCTTGATGTCGGAGGCCGTACCGGCCGCGGAGGGGTCGAGGGCGTAGGCGGTGCCACCCTGGGTGTAGGCCAGCCCGATGGAGAACCGCACGTCCTTCGCGGTGATCGGCTCGCCGTCGGACCACTTCCCCTCCGGGCGGAGCCTGAGGGTGATCGAGGACTGGTCGGGGGCGATCCGCCAGCTCTGCGCGACCCCCGGGTAGAACTGGTTCGGATCGGTCAGATGGTTCTTGGTCCACCCGAGCCACTCGGCGTTGTATCCCCGGAAGGCGTTGCCCTTGGGGTTGTACGGGTTGACCGGAGCGTTCGCGTCGATGCCCGGTTTGAGCGCGTCGATCGTGGTGAAGACGCCACCGGCGGAGCTGTCCCCGTTGCCGCCACACGCCGCGGTGACGGCGGCGAGGCAGACGGTGACCGCTGCCGCTGCTAGTCGCTTCATGAACGCTCCGTTGGGTGTTCTTCGAGGTCAGGGCACCGGTACCGGGGTGCAGGCGTTGTCCGGACAATACGTTCGACCCGCCATCCGCGTCAATTATCTCCACTTTTGTGATACTCCCTGTAGCTTTCCTTCACCAACCCTCCGTTCCCCCGGCGCCGCCCCGCGCCGATCACCGCGAGCCCCGCGCGGAGCGGACGATCCGGGCCGGACGGCGGATCCGGTGCGCCCGGCCGGGCGCGCGGGCCGGGAGTCCCGACCGGACGGCGGAGGGTGACGATCTCGACCGGGCCGCGAAGGGACCGCGCGCCCGTACAGGCTGGGGACAGACAGGTTGGGAAAAGGGAGACTGGGGACGGGGAGATCGGGAGCAGGGGGGCGCCGGGTGTGGGACACCCTTTGTCAGGTGAACCCGGCGGATTCCGGCACCCCGCGCTGTCATACGGTCGCGATAACACGGATCGGCGGAGAGGCGACCACGGTGAACCTGGATGTCATGCTTGAGGACCTGCGAGAGCTGGTCGTGTGCGAGTCGTTCTCCGCCGACCACCGGGCGGTGGCCCGCAGCGCGCGGGTGGTCGCCGACCAGGGACACCGCAGGCTCGGCGTCAGGGCGGAGACGATCGTGATCGGCGGGGTCACCCACCTGCGGTGGACCTTCGGCACGCCCAGGGTGCTGCTGCTCGGCCACCACGACACGGTCTGGCCGATCGGCTCCCTCCTCGCCCGTCCCTGGTCGGTCGCCGACGGGATCGCCCGGGGACCCGGGGTGTTCGACATGAAGGCCGGGCTGGTCCAGATGTTCCACGCGCTGGCCGCGCTGCCGTCACCGGACGGGGTGTGCGTGCTGGTCACCGGGGACGAGGAGGTCGGCTCCCCGACCTCGCGCGCGCTGGTCGAGGAGTCGGCGCGCGGCTGCGCGGCCGCGTTCGTCCTGGAGGCGAGCGCCGAGGGCGGCGCGCTCAAGATCGCACGCAAGGGCACGTCGATGTACGAGGTCGTGGTGCACGGCCGTGGCTCGCACGCGGGGCTCGCCCCCGGCAGCGGCGCGAACGCCGGGGTCGAGCTGGCCCACCAGATCCTCGCCGTCACCGGCATCGCCGACCGGGTGAACGACGGCCGTACGGACGGCCACCGGGCCGACGGTCAGGCGAGTGACAACCGGGCGGGCAGCGAGCGGACGCCCGGCCACCGGATCGACGGCCAGACGAACACCGTCCGGGCGGACGGCGACCGGACGAACAGCGGCCAGGCTCACGGACACCGGGCGAGCGACGGCCAGGCGGACAGCGACCGAACGGACGGCGACCGGACGAGCGACGGCCAGGCCCACCGGCACCGGACGGACGGCGGCCGGGGCGCCCCGGAGCACCTCGGGCCGGTCACCGTCACGCCCACCGTGCTGTCGGCCGGGACCACGGCCAACACCGTGCCCGCGCTGGCCCGCCTCTCGGTGGACGCCCGCGTGCCCACCCTCGCCACGCAGAGACGGGTGGACGAGCTGATGCGGGCGCTCTCCCCCCGGATCGCCGGGACCCGCCTTGAGATCACCGGTGGCCCGAACCGCCCTCCCCTGGAGCACGCCTCGTCGGCCGCCCTGTTCGCCCTCGCCAGGCAGGTCGCCGCCGGCCTGGGACTCGCCCCCCTCACCGGTGTCGGCGTGGGCGGAGCCTCCGACGGCAACTTCACCGCCGGGGCCGGATGCCCCACCCTCGACGGGCTCGGCGCGGTGGGCGGCGGTGCCCACGCCGACGACGAGCACGTCGTCGTGGCCGAGATGCCCGGCCGTACGGCACTGCTGACGGGCCTGATCAGGGCGGTGCTCGCGTGAGCGGCGTGATGTCACCGGCGAACCGGGGGGACGCCCGGGTGAACGACCTGGTGCTGCGCGAGCTGCGCTCCATCGAGGAGTTCAAGGACGTCTTCCGCCTCTTCGACGGCATCTGGCGCCCCAACCCCGACGGCGCGCCCGTCACGGTGGAGATGATGCGGGCGCTGTCGCACGCGGGCAACTACGTGGCCGGGGCCTACCGGTATGACCGGATCGTCGGCGCGTCGGTCGGCTTCCTGGGGATGACCGGCGCGGAACGGGTGCTGCACTCCCACATCACCGGCGCCCTGGCCGGGCACGGAGCCGGGTTCGCCCTGAAAACGCACCAGCGGGCGTGGGCGCTGGAGCGGGGGCTGGAGCGGATCACCTGGACCTACGATCCTCTGGTGCGGCGCAACGCGTACTTCAATCTGGCCAAGCTGGGGGCCCGCCCGGAGGAGTACCTGCCGTCCTTCTACGGCACGATGAGCGACGGGATCAACACCGGGGACGAGTCGGACCGGGTGCTGGCCGTCTGGCGGCTGACCGCGCCGCACGTCCTGGCCGCCGTCCGGGGCGAGCCGCACCGTCCGGTGATCCCGGCGGACGCGGTGGCCGGGCTGGGCGAACGGAACGGCAGGCCGGTGCGAGGCCCGACCGACGCGTCCGACGCGGGAACGGTGCTGGTCGCCGTGCCCCGGGACGTCGAGGCGCTACGGCGCGCGGAGCCGAGGGCGGCCAGGGAGTGGCGGGTGGCCGTACGCGAGGTGCTGGGCGACCTCCTGCGGGACGGCGCCCGCGTCACCGGCTTCCACGACAAATCCTGCTACGTCGTGGAACGGCCACCGTGAGCGCGCGGCCCGAGCCGCGGTCGCCCGGACGGCGACGATGACGACGTCAAAACCATCTCGAAGGGAGACGCGGCGCGGGCCGCGGACCATCATGAAGATCACTGGTATCGAGTTGCGGCGGGTGGCGATGCCGCTGGTCGCGCCCTTCCGCACCTCCTTCGGCGCCCAGACCGAACGCGACGTCCTGCTGCTGCGCGTCGTCACCCCCGACGCGGAGGGCTGGGCCGAATGCGTGGCCATGTCCGACCCCCTCTACTCCCCCGAATACGTCGACGCCGCCGCCGACGTCCTGCGCCGCTTCCTCATCCCCGCCCTGCCGCCCCGCGCCGACGCCCACACCACCAACCAGGCCCTGCGTCCTTTCAAAGGCCACCGCATGGCCAAGGCCGCCCTCGAAACCGCCGTCCTCGACGCCCAGCTACGCACCGGCGGCCAGTCCCTGGCCACCTACCTCGGCGCCACCGCCGACCGCGTCCCCGCCGGTGTCTCCATCGGCATCATGGCCACCATCCCCGAACTCCTCGACACCGTCAGCGGCTACCTCCACGAGGGCTACCGGCGTATCAAGCTCAAAATCGCCCCCGGCTGGGACATCACCCCCACCCGCGCCGTCCGCGAGCACTTCGGCCCCGACCTCCCGCTCCAGGTCGACGCCAACGCCGCCTACAACCTCACCGACGCCTCCCACCTCGCCAAACTCGACCCCTTCGACCTCCTGCTCATCGAACAGCCCCTCGCCCACGACGACCTCGTCCAGCACGCCCAGCTCGCCAAGAAGATCACCACCCCCATCTGTCTCGACGAATCCATCGAATCCGCCCAGCACGCCGCCGCGGCCATCTCCCTGGGCGCCTGCTCCATCATCAACATCAAACCCGGCCGCGTCGGCGGCTATCTCGAGGCGAGGCGCATCCACGACCTCGCCCGCGCCCACGGCCTCGCCGTGTGGTGCGGCGGCATGCTGGAGACCGGGATCGGCCGCGCCGCCAACGTCGCCCTCGCCGCCCTGCCCGGCTTCACGCTGCCCGGCGACACCTCCGCCTCCCGCCGCTACTACACCACCGACCTCACCCCGCCCTTCGAGCTCCAGGACGGCCACCTCGCCGTCCCCGCCGAACCCGGCATCGGCGTCGACCCCATCCCCGCCGTCCTCGACGAACTCACCACCTCCACCGAATGGATCGCCCTCTGACGCCGGAGCCGACGAGCGCGCGGAGGAAGGGGCGCGGCACCGGACGTCTCAGCCGCGCCTCCTTCGCGTCGAGCCCCGGCCACCCGGCGGCGGAGGCTCAGCACTTCCCCTTCGAACCAGGCACCGGCCGTCCGGCGCCTGCCCACCCGGCCGGGCCCTACGAGTCCCGGCCCTACGAGTCCTGGCCGCCGTTCAGGGCGGCGGGAAGTCTCTCCAGCAGGCTCTTCAGATCGTCGGCGTGCTCCTCCTCCTGGGCCAGCAGGTCCTCGAAGACGCGCCTGGTGGTCACGTCGTCGTTGCCGAGCCAGTTGACGATCTCCGTGTAGGAGGCGATCGCGATCCGTTCCGCGACCAGGTCCTCCTTGACCATCTCGACCAGGTCGAGGCTGTCGTCGTACTCGGCGTGCGAGCGCGCGGCCAGCGTCTCGGGGTTGAAGTCCGGCTCGCCACCGAGCTGGACGATGCGCTGGGCGAGGCGGTCGGCGTGCTCCTGCTCCTCGGCGGCGTGCTCCAGGAACTCCGCGGCCACCACCCCGGCGTGGATGCCCGAGGCGGTGTAGTAGTGCCGCTTGTAGCGGAGCACGCAGACCAGCTCGGTCGCCAGGGCCTCGTTGCACACCTGGATCACCCGGGGCAGGTCCGCGCCGTAGGCCGAGGTGATGGGCCCCTTGTCGATCTCCTGGCGCGCCCGCGCCCGAAGCTCCTTGATATCTGTGAGGAATTCAGCCATGGGCCTGCCCTACCCAGAATCAGCGGGTTATCCAGTGTCGTGGCCCACAGTCGAAGGCGTTTTGTTCGTGACGCCGCTTTCGGGGTAGCGGGCCGGTCGCCATGGGAACAGCGACGAAGGTCCCGCAGACGCGGACCATGAACGGTGAAGAGCTCTCCGCCGACCACGCCTGGGCCGCACTGCGCGAATACGGCCGCTGGCACCTGGTCCGCGACTCCCTCACCAGGTTCAGGTACGGCGAGGGCCTGACCAACTCCAGGGCCCTGGCCTTCCAGATCTGCCTGTCGATCATCCCCGGCGCCATCGCGCTGGTCGGGCTGAGCTCGGTGGTCAACCAGGAGCATCTCGGCGAGGTGCTGGAGCTGGTCCTGAGCCGGCTCGCGCCGGGGGCGGGGGTGGACGCGGTCAAGGCCGTGCTCTCCGACAGCCACCGGCAGGCGGGCCGTACCGGGGGCGCCCTCGCGCTCTGGCTCGGCCTCGCCACCGCCGTGTTCTCGCTGACCAGCGCCATGGCCCAGGTGGAGCGCGGGGCGAACCGCATCTACGGCGTCGAGCGGGACCGGCCCTTCCTCCGCAAGTACGGCAGAGCACTGCTGATGGCGATGACGGCCGGTGCCTTCATGACCGCCGGTTTCGTGGTGATGGTCGGCGGCGGCGCCATCGGCAGGGCACTGGCTCAGGTCTACGACTGGAACGACGGGGCCAGGGAGGCGTTCAACCTGGTGCGCTGGCCGCTCGGTTTCCTCCTCGCGCTGATGTCGACCTCCGTGCTGTTCCGCGCCGCGCCGCGCAGGAGGCAGCCGGGCCACACCTGGCTGGCGTTCGGCGCCCTGGTCTCGCTCGTGCTGTGGACGGTCTTCACCCTCCTGCTGGCCTTCTACACCGAGAGCAGCGGTACCTTCGGCGCCACGTACGGGCCGCTCACGGCCGTCATGGCGCTGCTGCTGTGGTCGTTTCTCAGCTCGATCGCCCTCTTCCTGGGGCTCGCGTTCGCCGCGCAGCTGGAGGCCGTCCGCGCGGGCCGGGCCGGGCCCGCGCACCCCGACCCCGGCCCCACGGCCGCCGAGGAGCGGGAACCCCTGGTCGGAGCGGCGGGCGCGGCGACCATCGCGGTCGCCAGGACGCTCGTGGAGGCCGTGCGCGGACGCCGGCGGGGCCCGAAGACGGGCGGCGCCCGTAGATGACGCGGTCCTCGGCGCGACGGCCGTCGGCTCCGCCCGCCTCGCCCGCCTTCGGCCTCGTCCGGGGCGCCGTACGATGTCGACCTCACGTGTGATCACCTCTGGCACTCGCCGGTCTCCTGACACCGGTGACACCGGCGGACCGGCGCGTTCCGTCCGACCTCCCGGTCACGATCCGGCGATGCCAGGGCGGCATCGGGACATCCGTTGCGATAGTCAACTCATCAACCTAGGGTTCACCGAACCATAGTGAGATATATTCATGTGCGGATCCGAAGGGGGTGCGAGGGTGTCGGCACAGGAACGCAGGCTCGCGGCCATCGCGGCGGCATCGGCCGACGCCTTCCGAGGCGGCGACTACCACCAGGTGAGGGCCGAGGACGTCGCGGAGCGGGTGCGGCTGCCCAGGGGCGCCGAGGGCGACAAGGGCCGCAGCGCCGTCTGGCTGTACAACGAGGTCAGGAGCCGCCGCGTGCTGGTGGCCCTGGCGGTCAAGCACGCCTTCGACGAGTTCACCTCCGGCGACGGCGCGCCGGAGCCGCCGCGCTCACTGCTCGACGCCCAGCGCCTGGTCACGGCGGCATTGCGCAGGGTGGCGCGCTTCCACCAGGTGGAGCGTTTCATGCTGGCCCAGGTGCGCCTGGGCATCGGTGACATCTCCACCTCGGAGAAGCGCCCGTCGGCCGGGCAGACCCAGCCGGTGTGGGAGACGGCGGAGGTCTACGGCGCCACGGCCGCCACGGGGTGGGAGGGCCGCGTCACCGCGTACGCGCGGTATCTGGAGCCCCGGCTGGAGCTCGCCGCGCTGGCGGTCGGCGTCCCGTCCGCGGGGTGGGCCGAGGCGAGCGCCGAGCGCCTGTCGGAGCTGGCCTTCCGGTCGATGGCCGACGATCCCGAGGGACCGGCGGACCGCCAGGCGGCGGCGCTCTGCGCGCACTGGCTCGCCCGCGACCTGTTCCCGCTGGCCGGGGAGTGGGCCGAGCGGCTGCACACCGCCGAACGGGCCGCCGAGCTCACCGAGCGGATGGGCTCCGACGGCCGTGCCAGGGTTCGCGCCCTGGAGGTGGTCCTGCAGGTCCTGCTCGACAGCAGTCCCCTGCTGGCGCGGGCGGCGGAGGTCGGCGGCGAGCTGGCGGGCCTGCTGGCGACCGGCGAGTCCGACCCGCGCACCCTGTGCGACGTGACCAGCAGGCAGGGCCTCGCCCTGCTGCGCCTGGGCGACCTGCCGGGCGCGCGGTCCTGCTTCGAGCGGTCGCTGCGGGTGGCGGGCGAGCTTCCCGCCTCCTCGGACGTGACGTCGCTCAGCGGGCGGGCCCGGCACAACCTCGCCGAGGTGCTGGTGGAGGCCGGTCGTCCCGGCGAGGGCCTGCGCGAGTTGCGGAAGGTGAGCGAGCAGCGGGCCAAGGGGGTGCCCGCCACCGGGGTCGCCCCGGCGTGGCGGCGGTTCACCCTCACCCAGCAGGCGATGGCCAGGGCCGCCTCCCGCGCGGGCCGGATCGTCACCGGCGTGACCGTGGCCGAGGCGACGCTGGCCGACCGCGAGCAGCGCCTCGGCCCCGACAACGTCAACACCGCCTCGGCCAGGGTGACCCTCGCCGAGGCGCTGCTCGCGGCGGGCCAGCCCGCGCAGGCGCGCCACCACCTGACCGAGGCGCTCCGGCTGCGGACGCAGTACCTGCCGCCCGAGGGTTACTGGCCCCAGTACGACACGGTGCGCCTGGCGGAGATCGAGCTGACCGCGGGATTCCCCGCGCAGGCGGTGCGGCTGCTCACCGGGACCGCCGTCACCACGGAGTGGTTCGCGCGGGAGGTGTCGCCCCGGCTGGGCGCCGAGGCGACGCTGGTCCGCGCGACGGCGCTCACCGCGTCGGGCGACCCCACCCAGGCGCTCGCCGTCCTGCGGACGATCCCCGCCGAGCGGCCGGTGCGGCGCGCCCAGGCCGTCGCGCGGCTCGCCCTCGGCGACGCGGCCGGCGCGGCGCGGGTGCTCGCGTCCCTCGCGAAGGACGAGCGCGACATGGACGACGACTTCCCCGGCCAGGCGGAGCGGCTGCTGCTCACCGCCCGTGCCGCGTACGCCCTCGGGCAGGAGGGCGAGGCGGAGGCCGCGAGCGCGGCACTCGTCGCCATGGGCGAGGACGTGCTGGACGCCACCCACCCGCTGGTCCTCGCCGGGCGGCTGGACCTCGCGCTGTGCCGGATGAGCTCGGGCCGGGTGGAGGAGGTGGCGCCCCTGCTGGCGCCGCTGCTCGACCGCCGCCCGCTGGCCCACGGCCGCCCGCCCCTGGGTGACGGGCACCCGCTGCTGGCCGAGGCGCGGTCCGTGGCCACGCGGGTGGGCGAGCCCCCGTCAAGCACCCCGGAGGACCGCCTCTGGGAGGACGACTGACCGACCCGCACCGCCGGTCACGGTTCTCCGTGGCGAGCCCTCACGGGCCCCCGTACGGCGGACTCGCTTTCCAGCGCGGCGAGCACGGCGGGGCGGAACGGGTGACCGGTGTCGAGGCCGGCGGCGGCCCTGGCGAGGTGCTCGACGAGGCCGTCGTGTCCCGGTCCGGCCTCGGTGACGGGTTCCGAGCGGAGCAGCACGGCCAGCCCGCCGAGACGGGACCGCACGGGATCGCCGGACGCCAGCCGGGTGGCGGCGCGCTCAAGGAGGCCGGCCGCGCGTTCGGCCGGCCCGTCGGCACCCGCCAGCCGTACCAGGCCGAGCAGGACGGCGGATCCGGCGTCGCCGGGATCGAGGGCGACGGCCACCTCCAGGTGCCGGAGCGCGGCGTCCAGGTCGTCCTGCCCTCTCGGGGGGAGCCGCCGGCGGAGGCGGAGGGCGAGCAGCGCGCCCTCGTCGCCGAGGTCGGCCGTGAGGCCGGTCCGGCTCCGCACGATGAGCAGGACGGCCAGGTAGGAGTGGCAGCCGGCCACGGTGGGGCTCTCCCTGCGCTCGGCGAGACCCGGCTCGCCGAGCACGCGGCGGGTCCACTCCACGGCCGCGTCGAGGTCGGCGGGCGACCCTCCGGGGGTCTCCGAGCGCGTCGCCAGCGCGAGGGCGAGATCCCAGGCGGCTCCGACGGCGGCCTTCCTGTCGGAGGTGGCGTGGATCCTGGCCAGGAGGCTCATGCCCCGGCCCAGCGGCGCGGGATCGCCCGACGTCTCGCCGAGGTGGGTGAGCGTGCTGGCCAGGTCGTGCGCCGCCTTCGGCCAGAGCGGGTCGTCGTCGGGAGTGGCCTCCAGGAACAGCCCGAAGTGTCCCGCCGCCCGCTCCAGGTCGGCGGCGCTGCCGTTGGCGAGCCCCCTGGTCCGCAGGAGCCCGCCCAGGGTGAACGTCGCCTGCTGCGTGGCCGGGTCGCCCTCCGGCAGGTCGGGGAGCACGTCCTCGAGCAGGGCGACGGCCTCGCCGAGATCCGCGCGGCCGGCACCCGGGCGGGTGACGCGCAGGGCCAGCGTCGTGCCCAGCCGGTAGCGCAGGTAGAGGGACGACCACCCGTCGTCACACTCGCGCAGGGCCGCCCTGAGCCTGTCGACCGCCAGGTCCAGGTCGTACGGCACGCCCCGGTCGGCGTGGCGGCTCAGCAGCAGCTCGGCGAGGGCCTCGTGGTCGGCGGCGCTGAACCAGGCGTTCTCCGCGCGGAGGTCGTCCGCCTCGGAGAGCATGGTGATGGCGACGTCGCGATCGGCGGGATCCCCGAACTCCTCCCAGCGGACCTCGTGCACCCGTCCCACCAGGGCGAAGGACCACTGGTCGCAGTCGTGGGCGAGGAGCCAGCCCGCGTGTTCGGCCGCCTCGTCGAGATCCACCCGGTTCCCGGTGCCCAGGACGTCCCCCTCCGCGCATCGGCGCAGGATCGCCTGGGTGAGCGCCTGGCGCCACCCGGCCTCGCCGTAGGCGCCGACCACCTCCGCCCGCAGGGCACGCAACCGCGTGACCTCATCCCCAGCCATGCTGGATCTCCCTTCCGAGCCTGTATGAAACTATATAAATAGAATTCTCTCATCCTTGTGGCAAGTAAAGAACCGTCCTTGAAGGGGAGAATGGGAAGACCGCTGCCGAGCATTGTTCTTCCGGAGCGTCTCGGCGGCCCCGATTCGGTCGCGCCTCGGATGCACGGAGCCGACGTTTGTCTCCGGGCTCGGGTGAGGGGGTTCGCGTACGGTGTGCGGGGCGGTGAGGTCCCGGGTCACGGTGGGAGAGGCCGGGCTCGGTGACGCGTGCGCCTCGGGCGGCGGGCCCGTCTCCTCCGGGTAGAAGTCGTCGCTCACCGCGGCTCCCATGCATCCATGTAAAGCTCCGGTCGTGGCTCCATATTGCCAGAGCTATACGAACCGGTACGACCTTTCCCCACCCGGCCGGACCTACTCCTCTCGCGCGGTCACGATCACGGAGCCGGACAGCACCACGTCCCGGCGGCCACGACCGGCGGACGTCCGCACCGGCCATGGCCGACGCGGCGGTGGCGGGTCAGCGGTCAGCCTCGGCGGCCGTCACCGGCGCGGCGGTCCTGACCGAGGTCAGCGCGGGGTCGCGGCGTCGATCAGCTCCTGTAAGCGCAGGCCCCGGGCCGCGTCCAGCTCACCCGGGCGGCCCGACCGCACGGCGGCGGCGAACTCGGCGCGCAGGACGGGCCAGCACTCCTCGTGGTCGATGCCGGAGGTGTCGAAGACGAGCTCCCCCTCCGGCCCGAACAGTTCGATCCGGGTGCGTGCCCGGGGCAATGGGACACTGCCCGACAGGGAGGCCTGGCTGACGGCGCCGTTCTCGTGCTCGCAGGTCAGCTCCACCCAGCGGCGCGGGTCGCCCGTACCCCGGATGCCGGTGATGGGACCGACCGCGGCCTCCAGCAGATCCAGCAGGTGCGGGCCGAGGTCGAGCAGGGCCCCCTGTTCCAGCCGCCAGCCGGTGGCGAACTCCCCGCCGAGGAAGGCGCCGTGCAGGTAACACGAGCGGGCACCGGTCGTCTCCACCAGTGCCGCGCGGCGCAGGAAGTCACGGGTGGAGGGGTGGTAGCGCTTGGTCAGCACCATCTGCGAGACGACCCCCGCCTCGGCGACGGCCTCCGCCACCGCACGCGCCGACGCGAGGTCGGGCCCCAGTGGCTTCTCCAGCAGCAGGGCCTTGCCCGCTCCGGCCGCGCGCACCGCGAGCCCCGCCTGGACGGCGGGCGGTACGGCGAACGCGACGGCCTCGCACCGGTCGAACAGCTCCTCCGGCGTGCCGGCGACGACCGCCCCGTACGGTCCGGCGACCTCCTCGGCGGCGGAGGCGCGGCGCGCCCAGACGGCGGAGAGACGGGTCTCCGGGCCCGCGGCCAGCATCCGGGCGTGCATGGCACGGGCCCACGGACCGGCGCCGATCAGGCCCACTTCGACGGGCGCGGTGCTTCTCATGAGTCGGCTCCTGCCGGTGAACGGTCATGCGGGCGCGCACCGGCCCGGTCGGACACGGTGCCTCTCACGAGGCGGCTCCGGCCGGTGAGCGGGCCGCGAGGCGGGCGTCGGCATGGTCGGGGGCGTACAGGTGTTCCACCACCGTCGCGGTGGCCCCGGCGAGCGCGGCGCGGTCGCCGAGCCGGGAGGTGACGACCTGCAGGTTGCGGGTGGCCCGGGGCAGGGCGCGCTGGTAGAGCAGCTCGCGTACCCCGGTGACGAAGTGGGTCTCCGCCAGGTCTCCGGCGATCATCAGGACGCCGGGGTTGAGCAGGGTGACGACGGTGACGAGCACCTCCCCGCAGCGCCGCCCGGCCTCGCGGGCCAGCCGCCCGGCGTCGGGGGAGCCCGCGTCGAGGTGGGCGCGGACGTCCGCGCCCGACTGGGCGGGCACGCCGAGGGCGGCGAGCTGCCCGGCCAGGGCGCGGCCGCTGGCGACGGCGGCCAGGCAGCCGTACGAGCCGCACATGCAGCGGGCCTCCGACTGGTCGTGCAGGCGGATGTGGCCGAGGTCCCCGGCTCCGCCGTCGATGCCGCGGAAGACCCTGCCGTCGACGACGACACCGGCGCCGATGCCGGTGGAGACCTTGACCAGGACGAACGCGGAGCAGTCGGCGAACGAGTGGCGCTGCTCGCCCAGCCCCATCAGGTTGGCGTCGTTGTCGACCAGGACCGGGACGGCGGCGTCCACGCCGGCGTGCAGGGCGAGGGAGCGCCGCAGCCGTTCGGGGACCGGGTAGCCGTCCCAGCCCGGCATGATCGGCGGCCGTACGACCCGGCCCGTCGAGGTGTCGACGGGCCCGGGGAGCGACAGGCCCACCCCGCAGACCGTCTCCGGAGCGGTCCCGGCGGTGGCCAGCAGATCGGCGAACCACCGGCCGAGCCGGTCGAGGACGATCTCGGGGCCGTCCTCGATCGGCAGGGCCTCGGCGTGCTCGGCCAGGACGCCGCCCGCCAGGTCCATGACGGCGGCGCGGGCGTGGGTGGCGTCCAGGTCGGCGGCGAGGACCACGGCGTGCCCGGTGTCGAACTCCAGCAGGTTGGAGGGGCGTCCCCCGGTCGACTGTCCTCCGGGGACGGCGCGCAGCCATCCGGCGTCGAAGAGCTGGTCGAGCCGCTGGCCGACGGTGGAGCGGGACAGGCCGGTGACGCGCTGGAGCTCGCCCCGGGTGCGCGCCTGTCCGGTGCGGACCAGTTCCAAAAGGTGGCCCGCGGTGCTCCAGGGGGTTGCCATCCGGTGTGTCTCTCCTCGTTCAGCTCTTGTCCGCGCCACTGGTGAGGCCCTCGGTGAGGAGTCTCTCGGCGGCGTAGAAAAGAAGTACCACGGGGATCGTGAGGACCACCGACCCCGCCATGAGAACGGTCTTGGGGACCTCGATGCCGTTGGCGAGCTGCTGCAGGCCCAGCGAGACCGTCCAGCTGTCGGGGACCGCGGCGAGGAAGAGCAGGGCGAAGAGGAACTCGTTCCAGGCGATCATGAAGACGTACAGGCCGGTCGCCATGAGCGAGGGGGCGGCGAGCGGCAGCACGATCCGGCGCACGGTCTGCAGCCGCGAGCAGCCGTCCAGCGCGGCGGCCTCCTCGACGCTCCTGGGGATGGTGGCGAAGTAGTTCTTCAGCATGTAGATGGAGACCGGCACGGTCTGCGCAATGTAGACGACGACGAGCCCGAACAGGCTGCCCTGCAGGCCCATCCTGGCGAACATCACGAACAGCGGGACCGCCAGCAGGGTGGCGGGGAAGAGGTAGACGGCCAGGAACACCGCGCTGACCTGGCGTCCGCCGAAGAACCTCATCCGGCTGACGGCGTAGGCGCCGGGCACCGACGCCAGCAGGGTGAGCGCCACGGTGGCGAGGGCGACGAGCGCGGAGTTGCCGAGCATCCGCACGAACCCCTGGCCGCCCTCGTCGACCGACCGCAGCACGTCCTGGTACGTGCTGAAGGTGAGCTCGGACAGGTCCACCCAGATCCGGCCCGGGTCGAGCAGCAGCCGGTCGATCGGCTTCACCGACAGCACGAGCATGTAGTAGAAGGGGAACAGGGTGATGATCGCGAGGAAGGCGATCACGATCCAGCGCAGGACGCCGAAGATCCTCTGTTCGGTCCGCGCGCGGCTCATGACGCCTCCTCCTGGACCCTCTTGGCGAAGAACGTGAAGTAGATTCCGAGCAGTACGGCGAGGATGACCGCGAGGACCAGGGCCTGCGCGGCGGCCGCCCCCACGTCGTAGCGGGCGGTGAGGAAGTCGTAGACCCGCACGGCGACGACGTCGGTGCCGGAGCCTCCGCCGGTGAGCAGGTAGACGTCGTCGAACTTGTTGAACGTCATGATGAAGCGCAGTATCGACAGCAGCGCGATCACCGGCATCAGCTGGGGCAGCAGGATGTGGCGGAAGCGCTGGGTGTGCGTGGCGCCGTCCACGGTGGCCGCCTCCTCTATCCCGGCGGGCACGGCCTGGAGTCTGGCCAGCAGGAACAGGAAGGCGAACGGGAAGTAGCGCCAGATCTCGAAGGCGATGACGGTGAGCAGGGCGAGCGGGAGCTCCACCTGCCAGCCGAGGACGGAGACCTCGTGCGAGCGGGTCGACAGGAACGCCAGCGGCTCGTCCCAGCCGAACAGCCTGCTCCCCCACTCGTTGACGATGCCGAACTGCGGGCTGAGGGCGATCTCCCAGACGAACGTGACGGCCACCACGGGCGCGACGTAGGGCAGCAGCATCGAGCCGCGGAACAGGGCCCGGCCGCGGAACGGCCGTCGCAGGGCGAGGGCGGCGACCAGCCCGAGCAGGATCGAGCCGACGGTGCTGCCCGCCGTGTAGAGCAGGGTGGTCCAGAGCGAGGTCCAGAAACCGGGCGAGGTGAAGACCTCGGCGAAGTTGTCCAGGGTCCAGTTGGACAGGAGGTCCATGCT
The DNA here is from genome assembly GCF_039537505.1 of Streptosporangium oxazolinicum. Taxonomy (NCBI): domain Bacteria; kingdom Bacillati; phylum Actinomycetota; class Actinomycetes; order Streptosporangiales; family Streptosporangiaceae; genus Streptosporangium; species Streptosporangium oxazolinicum. Next base: position 231,080 of record NZ_BAABAQ010000007.1, on the reverse strand, counting down.
CTGGATGTCGACCAGCCGCGCGTGCTGGAAGGCGAGCAGTACCGTCCAGGCGATGGGCAGGACGACCACGACCGCGACCACCAGGACGGTGGGCGACACGAAGGCCATCCCGGCCCGGTTCTCGCGCTGGGCCAGGGTGAGGGGTCTGCCCGGCCCCGGCCGCCGCCCGGGGTCCGGCGCGGGGGACGGGCGCTGCTTGGCGTCGTGCACGGTGCTCATCACGGCTTCCTAGGGGGACGGGGCCGGGGGCGGCTCACTGGAGGGACTTCTGCAGGGCCCTGACTTCCTCGGCGGCCTCCTTGGCGGCCTCGCCGGGGGAGATCTGGCCGGAGGTCATGGCGCCGACCGCCTTGGGGATGGGCAGCTCGCCGATCGTCGCGCCGACCAGCGCGCCCTGGCCCTCGGTGATGCCCCAGCGCCGCATGTCGCTGACACCGGCGGCGAGCGCGTCGAGGAGCTCGGCGGGGAAGACGGACTGCATGGGCTTCTTGGTGTCGACGCCGATGTCGCTGGCCCGCCAGGCCGTACGGTATCTGTCGGGCTCCTCGGCGGTGCCGTTGCGGACCGGGATCTTGCCCTCGGCGGCCATGCCGAACCAGTCCTCGTACCCGCCGCTCATCATGTACTCGACGAACTTCTCCGCGGCCGCGGTCTCGGCGGTGCGGGTGACCACCCAGGAGGAGATCTCCCCGAACTGCGCGGGCCGCGCGGCACCCGTACCCTTCAGGGCGGTGACGATCCCGCTGTTGTCGGAGAGGTACTGCGGGTCGGCCGCGCACCGTTCGCAGCTGGGCAGGGCGTCGGCGCGCAGGCCGGCCAGCTCGTCCAGCAGGAAGGTGGACCAGACGATCATCGATGAGCGTCCGGCGAAGTAGGTGGCGCGGGTCGAGTCCACGCTCTGGGTGCCGGCCGCGCCGTAGTCGGCGGCGAGCTGGTCGTAGGTGGTGAAGGCCTGGACGCACTGGGGGCTGTCGAGTCCGACGCGGCCGTCGGCGCCGACGAGGCGGCAGTCGTTGGCGAGCGCCAGGTCCTCGAAGCTCTGCTGGGTGAAGACGTCACTCGGGTCGGTGGCGAGCGACATGCCGCTGTTGCCGGCGCCGTTCAGGGCCTTGGCGGCCTGGAGCATGGTGTCGTAGGAGTCGGGGACGGCGAGCCCGGCCTTGGCGAAGAGGTCCTTGCGGTAGACGAGGATCTGCATCCAGGCGTCGCTGGGGACGCTGAGCCGGGTGTTCTTGTCGCCGGTCAGCGTCAGGGCGTTGCGGTTGAAGGTCCCGGCGCCGAGCCTCTCGACGATCCTGCCCGAGGCGGCGGTGTCGAGCAGGCCGTTGGTGTACATCTGCCAGACCGGGGCGAGCGGGACGCTGCCGATGACGTCGGGGAGGGTGCCCGCGGCCGCGGCGGACATGATCAGCTGCGGCAGCTGGCCCTCGTCGATCCCGACGAGCTCCACCCGGACGCCGCTCTCCTTCTCGAACGCCGCGACGATCTTCTTGGTCGCCTCGACCCGGGGAGTGAGGTTCTCCAGGCTCCAGACCGTGATCCTGCCGTCCGGAGCGCTCCGGCCCCGCGCGGCGCAACCGGACACCAGCCCGATCCCCAGCGCGACGGCCACAGCGGCCGCCAGTGTCCTCGACCTTCGAGACCGCCCGCGCATAGATCTTCCTCACTGCCGCCGTGTTTCGTACGTGTTGCATCAGAGCACCACTTTTGCTTATTGACAAGACCTAAGTTTGCACTATCTTCGACACAAGCAGTTCGTATATGACCAACAGATACACAAAAACGATCTTCCGGAGCCCCCGTGGAACGCGTCGTCCAGTTCACCGGCCCCCGCCAGGTGGAGGTCGCCACCGGCGAATCACCCCCGCTGCCCCCCGGCCACCTGCGCGTCCGGACCCTGTACTCCGGCATCTCCGCGGGCACCGAGCTCACCGCCTACCGGGGGACCAACCCCTACCTGACCCGCACCTGGGACCCCGAGGCCAGGATCTTCCGCGACGCGGGGCCCGGCATCTCCTACCCGGTGGCGGGCTGGGGCTACTCCGAGGTCGGTGAGGTCGTCGAGGTCTCCCCCGAGCTCACGGGCACGCCCGGACTGCCCTCGGTGGGCGAGACGGTGTGGGGCGTCTGGGGGCACCGCGGCGAGGGCGTCGTCCCCGCCGAACGGATGGCCGGCCACACGCTCCCCCAGGGGCTCGACCCGCTCGCGGGCGCCTTCGCCAGGGTCGGGGCCATCGCGTACAACGCCGTCCTCGCCGGTGACATCCACCTCGGCGAGGACGTCGCCGTCTTCGGCCAGGGCGTGCTCGGCCTGCTCGCCACCCGGCTGGCGGACCTCGGCGGCGCCCGCGTCACCGCCGTCGACGCGCTCGGCTCCCGGCTCGCCAAGGCGACGGAGTACGGCGCGGCCCGCACCCTGAACGCGCGTACCGACGCCGTCGCGGAGCGGATCCGCGAGGCCACCGGCGGGCGCGGCGCCGACGTCGCCATCGAGATCAGCGGCGCCCATCCGGCCCTGCACGAGGCCATCCGCTCGGTCGCCGTGGGCGGGCGTGTCGTCGCCTCGGGCTTCTACCAGGGCGACGGCGCGGGGCTGCGGCTCGGCGACGAGTTCCACCACAACCGGGTGCAGCTCGTCTCCTCCCAGATCGGCGGCGTCCCCCCGCACCTCGCCGGGCGCTGGAGCGTGGACCGCCTCCAGCGGACCTTCCTGCGGCTCGTCGCCGACGGCCGCGTCGACGTGAAGTCGCTGGTGAGCCATGTCGTACCGGTCGCCGACGCGGCCGAGGCGTACGTCCTCCTGGATGAGCGTCCCGCCGACGCGCTCCAGGTCGTCCTGGAATTCTGAGGGGGCCGACGAACCATGTTCAAGATCGCCTGCCAGGAGCAGCTGCTCCCCGGCGAGACGCTCCAGGAGAAGTGGGAGTTCGCGCTGGACGCGGGCTACGACGCCGTCGAGCTGCGCGCCAGGGGCGGCTTCCACTTCCGTGACCGGCTGCCCGAGCTGCGCAGGGCCCTCGCCGACGGCGTCGTCATGCCGACCGTGTGCGTGGACATGCTCCACTTCTTCGGCGCCTTCGACGACGACCTGCGCCGCGACGCGATCGAACAGATGAGGTCGCAGCTGTCCGTCATCGGCGAGCTCGGCGGCCTCGGCGCCCAGACCCCCGCCTCCTACGGCATGTTCTCGCGACGGCTGCCGCCGTTCGAGCCACCGCGCGACGAGGAGCGGGACCGCGAGGTGCTGCTGGAGGGGCTCACCGAGCTGGGCGAGCACGCCCGCTCCGAGGGCGTCACGCTCTTCCTCGAACCACTCAACCGCTACGAGGACCACATGGTCAACCGGCTGGAGCAGGCCGCCGACCTGATCCGCGCCGTCGGCCTGGACTCGGTCCGCATCGGCGTCGACAGCTACCACATGAGCATCGAGGAGAGCGACCCCGCGGCCGCCCTCCTCGCCACCGCGCCCCTGATCGGCCACGCCCAGGTCAGCGACTCCAATCGCATGCAGCCCGGCGCGGGCCACCTGGACTGGCCCGCCTGGCTGGGCGCCCTGGACGCCGTCGGCTACGACGGCTACCTGGCGGTCGAGTGCAGGCTCACCGGGGACCCGGTGCAAGCCGTACGGTCCATCCCGCCCTTCCTGCGGCACGCCTCCTTCCCCGGCGGGCCGCCGCCGTCCCTCCCGCACCGGCCGTCCTCCTCGCATCGGCCGTCCTTCTCGCATCGGCCGGCCGGATGACCGCGCTCCTCGAAGCGGCCGCCACCTCCGGCACCGGCCGCCGGGCACGCCTGCGCCGGGCCGCCACCCGCGTCCTGCTCGGCAACTGGACCGGGGCGGCGACCGTTCCCTCGCGCGCCCTGTACCCGCACCAGTGGAGCTGGGACTCGGCCTTCGTCGCCATCGGGCTGCGGCACGTCGCCCCGCGCCGGGCCCAGCGCGAGCTGGAGACGCTGCTGGGCGCGCAGTGGGGCGACGGCCGCGTCCCGCACATCGTCTTCAACCCCTCCGTGCCACTCGGGGCCTACTTCCCCAGCCCCGACTTCTGGCGCTCCTCCGGTACGGACCGGAACGCGGGCGCGCCCTCCGCCGTCGAGACCTCCGGGATCGTCCAGCCGCCCGTCCACGCCCTGGCCGCCTGGCTGGTGCACCTCGCCGACCCCGCCGAGTCGCGGCGCCGGGGTTTCCTGCCGCGCGTCTACCCCGGGCTCGCCGCCTGGCACCGCTACCTGGCCACCTCCAGGGACCTGGGCGGCGGCGGGCTGGCCGCGGTGACGCACCCGTGGGAGCCGGGGCTGGACAACAGCCCGAGCTGGGACGCGGCACTGGCCAGGGTCGAACCCGCGCCCCGGGGATCCTTCCGCCGGGCCGACCTCGATCACGGCTCCCCCGCCGACCGGCCCACCGACCTGGACTACGCGCGGTACGTGCGCCTGGCCGCGACGTACCGCGACCACTCCTACGACGACGCGCGCACCCCGCACGCCTTCGCCATCGAGGACCCCTGCTTCAACGCCCTGCTCATCGCCTCCGAGCACGCGCTCGCCGCGATCGCCCGGGAGGTCGGCGCGGACGAGGGGACGCACCGGCGGCGGGCCGGGGCGGCGACCGGCGCCCTGCTCGACCGGCTGTGGGACCCCGCCGCGGGCGTCTTCCTCCCCCGCGACCTGGTGACGGGCGAGCCCATCACCGGGTACGGCGTGTCGGGGCTCGTCCCCCTGATCGTCCCCGGCCTGCCGGAGGAGGTCGCCGCGGCCCTGGTACGAACCGCCCGCGGACCGCGCTTCCGCCTGGGGGAGGTTCACCTCGTCCCCAGCTACGACCTCACGGCGAAGGAGTTCGACGGCAACCGCTACTGGCGCGGTCCCAGCTGGTTCAACACGGCCTGGCTGGTCCACCGCGGCCTCGCGCGGCACGGCGAGACCGAAGCGGCCCACCGGCTGCGCGCGCAGGCCCTGGACGCGGCCGACCGCACGGCGTTCGCCGAGTATCTGGAGCCGTACACCGGGGAGGGGCGCGGCATCCGCCGCTTCAGCTGGACCGCCGCCCTGGCCCTGGACCTGCTCCACGCGTCCGGCGAAACCTCCGGCGCCCCCGACAACACCTCTGACAACGCCTCCGAGGACGACGTACCCGGGGACGACGTACCCGGCGGCGCCCGCGAAGCCCGGTCCGGTGGCACCCCCGAGGGCGGGGCCGGCGAGGGGGGATCCGCCCGATGAGCATCGGCCGGCTGCTGGTCAACAGCGGTACCTTCGCCGCCCTGACCGCCCACGGGGACGTCCACGGCACCCGGGGCACCGTGACGGACGGACTGTTCGTCCGGGACGCCCGGCACCTGAGCCGGTGGCTGCTGACCGCAGGCGGCGCGGCACCGGTCCCGCTGACCCTGCTGACCTCCTCCGGCGACGGCTGCGTGCTCACCCCGGCGGGCACCCGCGACCACCCGCCCGCCTACACCGTCTTCCGGCGGCAGGCGGTGGCCGAGGGCGCCCTCACCGAACACATCCGGCTGGTGAGCAACAGCGGCGAACCCACCGTCGTGGAGCTCGAACTCCACGTGGACGCCGACTTCGCGGACCAGTTCGAGCTGCGCGCCGACCACCGCGCCTACGAGAAACCCGGCGCGCGCCGTACGGCGCACGACACCGCGACGGGGGTCGCCTTCCACTACCGGCGCGGTGAGACCTGGTCCTCGCGAACCACCGTCACCGCCGCCCCGCCGCCGCATCGGACCCGCCCGGCGGGCACCGAGGGCACCTCGCGCGTTCTGACCTGGCGGTTCGCACTGCCCGCCCACGGCACGGCCGACCTGAGGCTCACCGCCCTGGCCTTCCCGCACGGTACGGGGGAACCCTCCCCGCCCGGCTCCCCCGACACCGTACGCGAACGGCTGGAGGCCGACACCGGCGAGTTCGCTGGCACGCGGCCCCGTCCCCGCGACCTCACCTCCTGGGCGGAACTGGTCCGCGCCTGCGAGCAGGGGCTGACCGACCTGGCGCGGCTGCGTGTCCCCGTCTCGGGCCCCGGCGGTGAGGCGCTTCGGGTGCCCGCCGCGGGCATCCCCTGGTTCCTCGGCCTGTTCGGCCGCGACTCCCTGCTGACCTCCCTCTTCGCCCTGCCGTACCGGCCCGCTCTGGCCGCCGACACCCTGCTCGCCCTGGCCGCCGTCCAGGGGACGCGGGACGATCCGGCGCGTCTGGAGCAGCCGGGGAGGATCGTGCACGAGGTGCGGCACGGCGAGCTCGCGCACTTCCGGCAGGTCCCCTACGGCCGCTACTACGGGAGCGTCGACGCCACCCCGCTGTTCCTGGTGCTGCTGGAGGCCCACGCCACGGCCACCGGCGACCCGCGCCTGGCCGGGCGCCTCGAACCGCAGGCGCGCGCGGCGGTTGAGTGGATGTTCCGCGACGGCGGCCTCGGCGGGCACGGATACCTCCGCTACACCTCCGACGCCGAGGGCGGCGGCCTGGTCAACCAGAACTGGAAGGACTCCGCCGACGCCATCCGCTTCTCCGACGGTACGCGGGCCGAGGGCGCCCTGGCGGTCTGCGAGGTCCAGGGGTACGCCTACGACGCCCTGGTCCGCACCGCACGGCTCGCCCGCGCGGTGTGGGGCGACCCGCGCTGGGCCGGACAGCTGGAGGAGGCCGCCACGGATCTGCGAGACCGCTTCCGCCGCGACTTCTGGATGCCCGAACACGCCTTTCCCGCGCTCGCCCTGGACGGTGAGGACCGGCGGGTCGACACGCTCGCCTCGGACGCCGGGCACCTGCTGTGGTCCGGCATCCTCGCCCCGGAGGAGGAGCGGGCGGTGGGCCGTCGGCTGCTGCGGCCGGACTTCTTCTCCGGCTTCGGCATCCGCACGCTCGCCTCGGGCCAGGTCCCCTACCACCCGCTCTCCTACCACCGGGGCAGCATCTGGCCGCACGACAACGCCGTCATCGTGCTCGGCCTGGCGCGCCGCGGTCTCACCGAGCAGGCCAGGGCCGTCACCCACGGCCTGGTCCGGGCGGCGGCCGGGCACGGCTGGCGGCTGCCGGAGGTCATGGCCGGGTACGGGCGCGACGAGCATCCGGACCCGGTTCCCTACCCGCACTCGTCCTCCCCCCAGGCCTGGGCCGCCGCGACACCGCTCGCCCTCCTCACCGCCCTGCGCGAGACCGGCACCGCTTCCGAACCTCCTGTCTCCGCCGCGCCTCACCGGTAGAGAGTCCCTCGTCATCGCGAGGCGAGCCGGCGAACGTTTCCGTCAGTCACAAAAATTTTCCACACCCGGCGCGGGCGGCGTACCGTACGAGAGCCCTTGAGGGGGCGAAAAGTCACACTCTCCGGCCACCGGCCACACTCCGAAAGGTTTCGGATATGCTGCCGGGCATGCCAGGTAAGCCCCGGGTGACGATCGCCCGTATCGCCGAGGAGGCGGGCGTCTCCGCGCCCACGGTCTCCAAGGTGATCAACGGCAGGTCCGAGGTGTCGCCGGAGACCCGCAGGCGGGTCGAGCGGCTCCTTCACGAGCACGGTTACATCCGGCGCACGCCCGGCGCCGACGGTCCGGCGGGCCTGATCGACCTGATCTTCGCCGAGTTGGAGAGCCCGTGGGCGATGGAGCTCGTCCGCGGGGCAGAGAAGGCCGCCGCGGAGGCCGAGGCCAGCATCGTGATCTCCGTCCTGCACACCCGCGCGGGCCCCGGCCGCGACTGGCTCGACCGGCTGGCCGCCCGCCGCACCGACGGTGTGATCATCGTCGGCTCCCGCCTCTCGGCGCAGCGGTACGACCGGCTCAACTCCCGCTCGATCCCCTTCGTGGTCGTCGACCCCGAGGGCGAGCCGGCCCCCGGCGTGGCCTCGGTGGGCGCGACCAACTGGCAGGGCGGCCTGACCGCCACCCGCCATCTCCTGGAGCTCGGCCACCGCCGGATCGGCATGATCGGCGGCCCGCCCGACGTGCTGTGCAGCCGCGCCCGCATAGACGGCTACCGGGCCGCGCTGGAGACGGCGGGGGTCGAGGTCGACCCCGCGCTGATCCTGCACGGCGACTTCCTCGTCGGCTCCGGCCACGACCACGGCCACACCCTGCTCTCGCTGCCCGACCCGCCCACCGCCATCTTCGCCGGTAGCGACCTGCAAGCCTTCGGCGTCTTCGAGGCGGCGAGGCAGCGCGGGCTGCGCGTCCCCGACGATCTGAGCGTCGTCGGCTTCGACGACCTGCCCCTGTCCAGGTCCGCCTGGCCGCCGCTCACCACGGTCCGCCAGCCCCTGGAGGAGATGGCCTTCCTCGCCACCCGCATGGCCCTGGGCATCTCCCGCGGCGAGACCCCCGAGCCGCGCCGGGTCGAGCTCTCCACCGACCTCATCGTCCGCGAGAGCTCCGCTCCCCCGACCGGCTGACACGCCGCGACGACCGTCGGCGTACGGCCCACGACCGCTGCCGAGGGCGGCCTCATGTGGATACTCGACCCGGTCGACGGAACCGCCAACTTCCTGCGCGGCATCCCGCTGTGCGGCATCTCCCTCGGCCTGGTCGACAGGGACATGCCGACCCTCGGCGTCATCGACCTGCCGTTCCTCGGCTCCCGCTACAGCGCGGCGCAAGGTCACGGAGCGCAGGCGGAGGGACGGGAGATTCGCGTGAGCCAGACCGGTGACCTTCACGCCGCTGCGGTCTCCATCGGCGACTATGCCGTGGGCGGGGACGCGGAGAGGAAGAATCGCCTTCGCCTGGCGCTCACCCACGAACTCGCCGCCCGCGTACAACGCGTCCGGATGTTCGGTTCAGCCGCCGTCGACCTCGCCTGGGTGGCGGAAGGCAAGACAGATGCCCTCATCATGTTCAGCAACAAACCGTGGGACACCGCGGCGGGAGTGCTCATCGCCCGCGAAGCCGGAGCCACCGTTGTCGACCAGGACGGCAGCCCGCACACCATGAGCTCCGGAGCAACCATCGCCGCCGGCCCAAAACTCCTCGCCGGCCTCGTCGAACTCATCACCAAGGCAGACAAGAACGCCCAGACGTAGCGCCGTTCAGTCCCAATTAACGCGCGACCGCACCGCCCGTCACAGATTGCCGCGGACTTCTAGCGCGCCTGGTTCAGCCGTCGGCCGTGGCCGGGGCGGCGAGGTCGGTGTAGTCCATGACCTCCTGGCGGAGTCTGCGGGCGCGGTGCAGGTAGTCGCGGGCCAGTCCGGCGCGGCCGGCGGAGCGGTGTAGTTCGCCGAGTGTCTGGGCGGCGGCGGCCTCTCCGCTGCGGTCGCCGAGCTGCTGGAAGATCACCAAAGATCGCTCCAGGCGGTCCGAGGCGTGCGCGCGCTCACCGCGGACCGCGTGCAGGCCGCCCAGGCCCTGCATGGCGTACGCGCCGCAGTGGCGGTCGCCGAGGTTCTCGAAGATGTCCAGTGCCTGCCCCTGGAAGCGCATCGCCCGGTCGGGTTCGGCCGACAGGACGTGCAGGCGCCCGAACTGCAGGGAGACGGCTCCCTCCCGGTGCGGGTCACCGAGTCGCACGGCCAGCTGGAGTGCGTCGCCGAGCCAGCTGGCGGCCCGTTCCAGGTCGCCCGACTCCAGGCAGACCCGTCCCATCGCCTGCCGCGCGTAGGCCTCACCGCCCGGATCGTCCATGGCGAGGAACATCCCGAGGGCCCGCCGGAAGTAGCCGAGGGCGGCGACGTACTCGCCGCAGAACTGGTTCACCGCTCCCAGCCCGCAGATCGAGATCGCCTCCCCCCGTACGTCGCCCAGCTCGCGGAAGATCGTCCGGGAGCGCCGGAACATCCCGGCCGCCTCGGAGTAGCGGTCCTGGTAGAGGCACACCTGGGCGAGGCCGCGGAGCATGGCCGCCTCGCCCTGGCGGTCGTCCGCCAGGCGCGCGGCCTCCAGCGCGGTCCGGTGGGTGCGCTGCCACGCGTCGAAGTGGCAGCGCAGGTCGAAGTAGGGGACGAGGGCGGCGGCGAGTCCCCAGGCCGAACCGGCCAGCCCGGCGTCGGCGGCCAGCCCCACCGCGCCGACCAGCGCGTCGTGCTCGGCGTCGAGCCACGACAGCGGGTCGGCGGTGAGCCGCTCCGCGGTGTCGTCCGGCAGGTTCCAGCGGACGGCGCTCTTCGCGGTCATGCCGAAGATCGTGGTGGGCAGCCGTGCCGTGGCGGTCTCCGCGGTGGCCGTCCAGGCTCCGAGCACGCGGGTGAGCGCGTGCCGCTCGGCGGGGCCCGCGGCCTTCTCCTCCGCGGTGCGGCGGAACAGGTCGTGCAACCGGTAGCGGGGCTCGCCCAGCGGGCCGGTCCCGGCGAGCTGCACCAGGTTCGCGTCCACCAGGACGTCCATCACGTCGTCGGCCCGCCGCCGGTCGAGCACGGCGCCCGCCACCCACCCGGGCAGCGGGCCGGGACCGAGGAGACCGAGCGCGCGGAACGTCCTGGCGGCGTCGTCGGGCAGCAGCCGGTAGCTCTGCTCGACGCTGCCCCGCACCTCCAGGTCACCGGCGCGCAGCTCGTCGAGCCGGCCGGGCTCGTCGGCCAGCCGCCGCCGCAGCACGTCGAGCGGCTGGCCGGGCCGTCCGGCCAGCCGCGCCCCGGCGATCCTGACGGCCAGCGGCAGGAACCCGCAGTGACGCACGATCGCCGAAGCCGCCTCCCTCTCCCCGGCCACCCGCTCGGCGCCCGCGATCCTGCCCAGAAGCTCCTCGGCCTCCTCCGGCGGCGGTACCTCCAGCTGCAGCCGTAGCGCGCCGGGCAGCTCCGCGATCCGGCGCCGGCTCGTCACGAGCACCGCGCAGCCGCTGCCGGGCAGCAACGGGCGCACCTGGGCGGCTCCCTCGGCGTCGTCGAGGAGTACGAGCATCGGCCGCCCGGCCAGCAGGGACCGGTAGAGCGCGGACCTCTCGTCCGTGCCGCGCGGCAGGGCCGCGTCGCCGACGCCCAGCGCCCGCAGCGCCTGGGCGAGCAGCTCACCCGGATCGGCCGGCTCCCGGTCGGTGCCGCCGAGGCGCAGGTAGAGCTGCCCGCCGGGATAGGCGTCCCGTACGGCATGGGCGCAGCGCACCGCCAGCACCGACTTGCCCACCCCCGGCGGTCCCGACACCACGGCGACGACGGGCGGGCCGCCCGGCTGCCCCTTATCGGGGGTGATCGCCCGGGTGAGCGCCGCCACCTCCCCGGCCCTCCCGGTGAAGTCCGGCACGTCCGCGGGCAGCTGGCGCGGGGGGCCTCCCCCGGCCGACGACGGCGGCAGGGCGGTCGGCGACGGCGGCAAGGCGGTCGGCGCGGCCATCGCGGTCACCGGGACTCCTGCGGGGACGGCCGGGTGCGCCGGGTTTCCGGCGAGAACGGCCAGGTGCGCGAGTTCTCCAGTCGGAACGGCCAGGTGCGCGGGGTCTCCTGAGAGGACGGCCGGGTGCGCCGGGTTTCCCGAGAGGACGGCCGTGTGTGCCCGCTGGAGTTCGGTGCCGGGTTCGACGCCGAGTTCGGCGACCAGGCGCCGCCTGATCTCGGCGTAGGCGCCGAGCGCCTCGGCCTGGCGGCCGCTCCGGTGCAGGGCGAGTATCAGGCGCTGCCAGAGATCCTCCCGGAAGGGATGCTCCGCGAGCAGCCCGCGCAGCTCACCGGCCGCGGTGGCGTACCGGCCCAGGGCCATGCCCAGGTCGACGAGCCGTTCGGCGGCGGCGAGCCGCGCCTCGGCGAGGACTCGCAGGCGGCCGTCCCAGAGCGGACTGCCCGGCAGGTCGGCCAGCGGAACGCCACGCCACAGCGCGAGCGCAGCGCGCAGCGAGCCGAGAGCCCCGTGCGCGTCCCCCGCGTCCTCCGCGGCCCGCGCCCCGGCCAGCAGGTCCTCGAAGAGGAGCAGGTCGAGCCGCTCCACCGGTACCTCGATCGCGTAACCGTGCGGGCGGGCCAGGATCGCGACACCGGCCGCGCCGAGGCCGCCGCGCAACGAGCTGACGTAGGTGCGGATGTTGGCATGGGCGGACCTCGGCGGGCGCCGCGGCCACAGCACCTCGACGAGCTGCTCCGCGCCGACCGTCCGGCCCGCGTCGAGCAGCAGCGACGCCAGCAGCTGGCGGGGCTTGGTGCCGCCGACGCGGGCCGGGTGGCCCGCGATCCGGACGTCCAGCGGGCCGAGCACGCTGAATACGGGCTGATCAACCACTATGACCGCACCTACTCCTGCTGTGGAGGGGTTGCAACCGTTCAGTCGTTCAGTTGGGTCGTGCTGTTCGAGCGGACCGCGTCGTTCGAGGCAGGCAGCTCTTTGTACCGGTTTCAGATGGTGCTCTATGCCGGTTTTGGAGGTTTCTTATACGGCCTGACCGGACCCTGGACCTCGGCAAGATCTCTTCAGAGAGATCCAACAGATAGTGCACGGTGCGGTCAATACCTTGCCCACCGGTACTGCGAGAAAGGATCCGCATGAGACTCACAGGGGTGCTCACAACGGGGTTCGCCCTGCTGCTGGCCCTGGCGGGCGGAGCCGTCGCGGCGAGCCCGGCGGGGGCCGCTCCGGCGGGCCCGGCCCATACCGGCGGCGCGGTCGCCCCGGCACAGGCGACTCCGGCGCGGGCGGCCACGGCGAGCATGGCTCCGGCCTTCCAGCTGCCCTTCCCCTGCGGCCAGGCCTGGGCGGGGAATTCCAGCGCGAGCAGCGCGCACCGCTCGTGGGAGATCGACTTCAACCGGGGCGACTCGGCCGACGCCGACCTGGGGGACACCGTCGTCGCCGCGGCGGCGGGCACGGTCGGCATCTCCGCTCACCAGGGGTCGGTCAACCGCTTCGGCAACCTGGTCAGGATCGACCACGAAGGCGGCTGGTCCACCTACTACGCGCACCTCAACTCCCGCTCGGTGAGCGTGGGCGCCCAGGTGGCCAAGGGACAGCAGATCGGCACGGTCGGCAAGACCAGCGCGCCGGGCAACAACATCAGCGCTCACCTGCACTACGAGGTGCGGCTGGGAAGCGGCTACCCGGGCAACATCCAGAAGGCCGTCTTCGACGGGGTCACCTTCGGCTACCCGGCCCAGACGTTGACCGCGTGCGGCGGCGGCTCGGCGAATCCGTACACCCCGCAGGAGATCTGCGGCAGCGGCTACGACGTCGTCGACAGCGCCGCCCTCGGCACGGCCGCGACCGTCTACCTGCTCTACAACACCGCCAACGGCAACAACTGCGTCACCACCGTCAAACGCACCTCCCTCGGCACCGCCACCGCCACCACCGCCTACCTCGAAGTCCAAGGAAAAACCCGCATCACCGACACCGGCAACTTCGCCTACTACGCCGGCCCCGTACGCGCCGCCGCCCCCGGCACCTGCGTCAAATGGGGCGGCAAAGCAGGAAACGCCACCTACGACAGCCCCTTCGAACACTGCGGCTGACGACCGGCGGCCCCTCCCCCGCCGCGCTCCCACGCATCGCCCCGAACCCCTCCGGTGGAGAAACGCGCGCGCGGGACGCTCCCTCCACCGCCGGGGCGGCCCACCCCACGAACCCGCGAGACCCTTCCGCGAACCCCCATATCCCGAGGAGAATCCCCGATGGCCCGACTCCGACGTCTCGCCGTACTGCTGGCGGGCTCGCTCATCCCCCTCGTCTGCCTGTCCGGGCAGCCGGTGGGCGCCTCCGCCGTTCCCGCCGCGTCGGCCGCGCCCGCGAGCCCGGTGGCGGAGGCGTTCACCCGTGCCGCCGCGACCCACGACGTCCCGCGCGACCTGCTCGTCACCCTCGGGTACGCGGAAACCCGCCTCGACAACCACGGGGGAGCGCCGAGCGCCAGCGGCGGGTACGGGATGATGCACCTGGTCAGCAGCCCCGCCGCCCGTACGCTGGAGCGGGCCGCGAAGCTGACGGGGCTACCGGTCGCCACGCTGAGGTCGGACGATTCGGCCAACATCATGGGTGGCGCCGCGGTGCTGCGTGCCCACGCCGACGCGCTCGGGCTGGACGCGACCGCCAGGAAGGACATCGGACGCTGGTACCCGGCCGTGGCCGGATATAGCAACGCCTCCTCGCCCACGCTGGCCCGGCTGTACGCCGACGCCGTCTACGAACTGCTCACCGACGGGGTCCGCGCCGTCACCCCGGGCGGCGAGACCATCACCGTGACGGCGCGGGCGGTACGGCCCGACCTCGGCGCGTACGCCGGCGTGGAGGACCTGAACAGGACCTTCGCCGCCGCGGCCGTCGACTATCCGCAGGCCCACTGGGCACCGGCGCACCCCAGCAACTACGCCGTCTCCAACCGCCCGTCCAGTGACAGGATCGACCGCATCGTCATCCACGTCGCCCAGGGCTCCTACGCGGGGACCATCTCCTGGTTCCAGACCGGGCCCAGGTCGAACGCGACCTCGGCGCACTACGTCGTCCGCTCCTCCGACGGGGACATCACCCAGACGGTCCGCGAGAAGGACCGGGCCTTCCACGCCGGGAACGACAACCGGCGGTCGATCGGCATCGAGCACGAGGGCTTCGTCAACAACGCCTCATGGTTCACCGACTCGATGTACCGCGCCTCGGCCGCGCTGACCCGCGACATCGCCGGCCGGTACGGCATCCCCAAGGACCGCGCCCACATCGTCGGGCACTCCGAGGTGCCGGGCGCCGACCACACCGACCCGGGCCCGCACTGGGACTGGACCAGGTACATGCAGCTGGTCACGGGCAGCCCCACCAATCCGTACACCCCGCAGGAGATCTGCGGCAGCGGCTACGACGTCGTCGACAGCGCCGCCCTCGGCACGGCCGCGACCGTCTACCTGCTCTACAACACCACCAACGGCAACAACTGCGTCACCACCGTCAAACGCACCTCCCTCGGCACCGCCACCGCCACCACCGCCTACCTCGAAGTCCACGGCAAAACCCGCATCACCGACACCGGCAACTTCGCCTACTACGCCGGCCCCGTCCGCGCCGCCGCCCCCGGCACCTGCGTCAAATGGGGCGGCAAAGCAGGAAGCACCACCTACGACAGCCCCTTCGAACACTGCGGCTGAGTCCCCTGCCCGCCTCCGTGACCCCGGGGTCACGGAGGCGGGCGCAGAGATGGTACGGAACGGGAGGCCGACCTGGGCACCGGGCCCGTTCGGGAGCGTCGGCGTCGACGTCGCTGGTGCTGGTGATGGTGCTGATGTTGGTGCCGGAAAGGCTCCTCGGGAGCGTCGGCGTCGCCGGTGCTGATGCTGATGTTGGTGTTGGTGTTGGTGCCGGAAAGTCCCCGAGGTGGCCGCTCCCGCTTCGCACCGATTACGACGTGCCTCTAATCCCCCGAATCCAGCGACGAATTAACGCGATATTGCATACGATCTCGCGATAGCGCTTCTCTCGTATTACCTTTCCCCATATGGTGACCGTGCCCTGCGAAAACATCCTGCGATAAACCATCGCATCCGGTATGTGGCCGCCAGCGACAGGGGAGAAGCCCATGGCCGCTTCACGATGGAGAACAGCTCGTCTCGCACTCGCCGTGCTGCTCACCTGCGTTCTGATCGCGGGCTCCACGGGCACCGCGACCGCCACGACGAGCGGAAACGCCCCGGTGAGCGCCTCCACCGCGAGGAGCCTCGACGACATCAACGAGGACATCCGCAGCGCCCAATACATCATCAACAGGTTCTGGGCAACGCACTGGTCGGAGTTCTTTCCCGGCAGGTATTCACCCCCGCGCGTTCTCGGCGCGTACGACGGCGCGTGGGGCAACGCGGTGACGTGCCGGGGATATCCCCTTCCCGATGACAACGCCCTGTACTGCTGGCCGCCCTACGACTTCGTCGCGTGGGACGTCGACCTCATGCGAATGGGATACCGGCAGGGGGACGCCTGGGTCTACCTGATCATCGCGCACGAATGGGCCCACGCCGTCCAAGCCCGCATTCCCGAAAGGCTGCTGTCCCGGCAGCTCGAACTCCAGGCCGACTGCCTCGCCGGAGCGACGCTTTTCGGAGCCGCCGAGGACGGCGTCCTGTTCTTCGAGACCGGCGACACCGAGGAGATCGCGGCGGCCCTGCGGGCACACGCCGACGACACCCCCTGGACCGACGTGAGCGACCACGGCACCGCCGCGCAGCGCCTGGGCGCCTTCAACCGGGGCGCGCGCCAGGGCGTGGCGGGATGCTTCGCGTGACGAGGGCGATCCCAGCTCGCGACCGCCAGAGCACCCGGCCCACCGCCGGGTAGGACCCCGGCCTGGGTGATGGAGGGGTCATCTGGGCCGGGGTCGTGAACCCCCTCACCCGCCGGACCGGTGTCGCTCACACCACTCCAGGATGTCGCGGACCTTGTGCACACAAACCCCGCACGCGGACCTTGTACGCGGACCTTGTACGCGGATCGATCCGCCCGCGCTCATCCCCCGGCCCGCGTGCGGGTCTCCCCTCCCGCACGCGGGCCCCGCCCCGCGCGAGTCCCCTCCTCCCGCGCGGGGCACGAATCCCGTCCTCACTCCCACGCCTCCTCCGTACGGGAACCGGATCCCCGTACGAGAACCGGTGGTTCAGACGCGGATGCTTCCGGCACGTTCCATCAGGGCGGCCAGGCGGTCCGCCCGTTCGGTGTCACCGGCGTGCAGGGAGGCGGTTCTGGCGATCTCCAGTGGCTCCATGGCCGCCGGGAGGCGGCCCGCGTCCATGAGGAGGTCCGCCCACTCCCCCGCCACGGCGGCCAGGTAGTCGTGGTCGGCGGCCTGGGCGTTCTCCGAGCGGGCCAGCCGGTGGCGGATCGTCACCGACTCGGCGTAGGCGGCGATGGCCTCCTCACGGCGTCCCAGCGCGGCCAGTTGCCAGCCGAGGCCGTGCAGCGCGGTGGCGAAGGCCACCGAGTAGGCGGGCGGGTTCTCCGTGGCGAGCCTGCGCCGGATCGAGACGGCTCTCGTGCTGTGGAGCACGGCGTCCTCCAGCCACCCCAGCGACGCCGTCCGCTGAGCCAGGGTGTGCAGCGCCATCGCGAGACTCGGCTCATGGGCCACCGGGTTCCGGACGGCGAGCCCCTCGTAGATGCCGACCGCCTCGCGTGCGGCGTCCAGGGCGGCCTCCGGTTCGCCGATCCGGCCCAGGTCGCAGGCGAGGCCGTTCAGCGAGCCCGCGAGGTGGGGCAGGTACTCGTCGGGACGCGCCTTGGCCAGTTCGCGCCTGACGGCCACCGCTTCGCGCCCCGCGTCGACCGCGTCGTGCCTACGGCCCAGCCGGACGTACCGCATCGCCGCACCGGCCAGGCACAGGGCCAGGTCGGAGAGGTAGGTGCCACGGTCGTCCTCGGCCAGCCGCCGGGTGATCTCCAGGGCCTCCTCGCTCGCGGCGAGCGCCTCCCCGTGGCGTCCGGCGGCTCCGAGCGCGCTGGAGCGGCGGCTCAGCGACAGTGCCCGGCGGCGCTCGCGGTCCGCGATCCCGCCGGGCTCACCGGAGGTACCCGGGGCACCGGCGGCGTCGCCGGAATCCGGATCCCCGACCGGTTTCCCCGCCGGGGATCCGGCCGGTTTCCCCGCTGGATTCCCGGCTGGTTTCCCGAGCGGGGATCCGGTCCGTTTTCCAAGCGGGGACCCGGCTGATTTCCCCGCCGGGGATCCGGTTGGCTTCCCGCGCGGTTCCCGGGGGAGTCGCGCGGCTCCCCCGCCGTCCTCCGCCTTCACCGGGGTCTCCCCCGGGTGCTCCGGTCCGCGGACCGGAAAGGGGTGGCGTTCATCCGTTCTCCTTGAGCGTGGGGGACTCTCCTTGAGCGGTGTCAACGGGATCCGTCTCGCTTCCTTTCACCGAACCGAGCCCATCTGCGGCGATGGCCAGGTCCTCCAACGTTTTGGAACGCTCCCATTCCCGGGGTGGCGAACCCCCGGGGCTCCTCGCCCCGCTATACGAAACAGCGCGTCGAGAGCCACCTCTTCCCGGTGGGAGACCCCCTGCCCCGGAGGCCGGAGGCGGTGTCGACGTCCTTCTTCCCGGGGAGCGGTTCCGCGCCCCGCGGGCCGTCCGGCAGCACCTGCCAGACGGGATCGCGCTGGATGACCGGCAGGTCCCGCTGGAACTCCCCCTCCGGGACCGGTGTCCAGAGTGTGCGGACGCCGTGCTCGTTGACGAGTTTCAGGTGGGTACGGCACCCGGGGCAGCGGATCCCTCCCGTGCCGAGGTCCTCGCGCCGGGCGGTGAAGTAGCCGTAGTGGTCCACACCCCGCTCGTCCCACGACAGGTTCATGTGCCGGTCCCAGTCGACCTTCGCGGGTGCCCTGCCCCGGGGAGCGCAGACCGGGCACGGCACCCGCATCTCATCCCAGAACCGCGAGACCGCCAGTTCGGGATCGTGGTGGCCGACGTGCTTCATCGTCCCGGCGCCGGTCCTGCCCGTGCCCTCCGGGGGTCTCCGGAACCGCGGGGCGGTGGTGACCGGGTCGGAGTGGTTGATGAGCCTGGCGAAGCGGTCGGCCTGGGCGTCGCCCAGGAGCGGGACGCCCAGGACGGCACGGGCGCTGAGGTGCTCCAGCCGCCGGATGCCCCCCGAGGGCCGGGCGGCGTACGCGGAGGTGATCATGGGTGGCGTGGAGCCGCGCGGCAGCAGCCACAGCGTGGCCAGCAGCTCGCTCACCGTCCAGAACGACGCGAAGTAGTCCGGCGCGGGATGGACGATGGCCCTGCCCGTCGCGATGATCTCGTACATCAGCCGCGCCACCCCCTCCCACATCTGCTGCCGCGTGACCACCTCGGCCGGATAGGAGTACTCGCGGGGCGGCACCATCCGCACGGTGACCGAGTGGGCCTTCTCGAAGGCCGCGCGCCACTCCCCGGCCTCCTGCCGGCGCTCGCCGTGGAAGCTGAGGAAGTAGTCGGCCGGGTCGTCGAACATCCAGTAGTGCCCCCCGGGGCCGGGCAGGCGCGGCGCGGGCGTCCGGGCCACGCCCAGCACGCGGCGCAGACGCCGCTCCAGCCACACGCCCAGCTCCGGGTTGCTCAGGGTCTCGCCGTGGACGGGGGCGTGGCTGGCGCGGGTCAGCACATTGCGCGGCAGCGGGGTACGGCTGAGAATGATGCTGCCGGGGTCGAGTTTGGCGCGCGTGTTGAAGGCCCCGTAGACGTCCTCGGGTCCCTCGACCGAGCAGTCCCACACGACGAAGGTCGACGCCCGCTGCGCCGCGATCGCGGTGGCCTGGCCCGCGCCGGGGAGGGCGACCGCCAGGCGGATCCCCAGCCTCGCGCAGATCGGCCGTATCCAGTTGTCCAGCAGGTCGTGGCCGCTCTCGGTCGGCGGCACGAAGGCCGTCAGGGTGGCGTTCACACGACCGCCCCGGCCGACCCGGCGTGCCCGTTCCCCCCGGCACGTACGACCGTCGCGCCTTGTACGACCCGCACGGTCCGCGGGACCCGCACAACCTGTACGACCCGCATGGCTTGTACAACCCGCACGGCCTGTACGGCCCGCGGGATCGCCACGACCGGTGGCCGACGGTACGCGTGGCCCGACGCCGGTCCACGGTGGTGGTGGCGTCGACGACGCCGACGGTGTTCCCTCCCGAGGTGGGATGTGATGCCCATCTGATGCTCTCCCCCCTGGCGTGACACTCCATGGACGACTGCCTCCGGCACCGGAGGATGCACGGCGTCCCCTCGTACGGTCACCCGTCCAGATGGGTTTCCAGAAGGGTGACCAGCTCGATGACGCCGTGGAAGGGGACAGGCGGCGCGGAGTCGTCGGACTCGACCGTCCCGGCGATATGACCGGTGGCGGTCCTCTGGACGTCGATGGTCAACCGCATTCCGGCCTCCTGTCGGCGGCGCCGCTCTCCCGGCGCTCTGGCAGGCGCCCACGGTAGTCGCCGGGAACCGGGAAGGCGTCCAGGTACCACCCCTACGGATGGCATGACGGACTTCGACACGCCCGCCTCCCGAGCGCGGCACCGTTCCCCGCACACCGCAAGCCGCACGCCGGGAATCGCGAGCCGGATGCCGGGAACCAAAACCCGCGAACCGGGTGCCAGGAGCCGGGTACTGGGAGCCCGGAGCAGCAACAGGAACCGCAACCCAGGGGCCGCAAGCCGGAAACCAACCAGGAATCGCGAACCGAGTGCCGCGAACCTGGTGCCAAAAGCCACAACCCATGAGCCGCGACCCATGAGCCGGTTATTCCTCCGGATCGGACAGGACGGCGCGGAGCTCGATCCGGTTGGTGACGTTCAGCTTCGCGTAGATGCGGTTCAGCTGCGTCTCCACGGTGCTGATCACCACCGAGCGCTTCTGCGCGATCTGGCGGGTGGTCATCCCCTCGCAGACCATCGCCACGACCTCGCGCTCCGCCCGGGTGAGGTTGCCGAAGGCGGCGTTGGGGCCGTCCACGGAAAGCCTGAGCTCCTCGGCCGTCTTCAGCGCGAGGGCGGCGTAGGCCGCGGCGCCGGTGCGGTTGAAGGCGACCAGTGCCCGCCTCAGCAGCCGTTCCGCCTCGGCGTGGCGGCCCCGGGCGTGCTGGGAGCGCGTCATCACCAGGTCGATCCTTCCGGCCTCGATCGGCAGGCCCACCTCGCGGGCCAGGGCGAGGGCCTCCTCGCACTCCCGTACGGCGCCCGCGTGGTCTCCCCGGGCGGCGGCGATCTGGCCCCGCACCCTGGCGATGGACATCAGCGTCGAGCGGCGCCCGCTCGACGCGGCCCTGTCGCTGAAGACGCCCAGCGAGTCCTCGGCCTCCTCGATCCGGCCGAGCTGGGAGAGCGCGTCGGCGCCGATCGGGCCGAACAGGTGGGTGCCCGGTTCCAGGGAGTCGTAGTGCGACTCGATGGCCTCGGCCGCGCTGAGCAGCCGCCGGACATCGCCCTGGGCCTGGGCGATCGACGCGCGCGCGCCCGCCGCGTAGGCGAGGCTCACCCTGCTCTCGACGATCGGCGCCCATTCCGCGGCCTGGCGGGCGTGCGCGCGCGCCAGGTCCCACTCGCCCCGGGCCGCGCGGGGGAAGCACGCCAGCGAGTGCAGGAGCGCGTAGTCCCAGACCCGCTCGTTCTCCTCGGCGTCGCCGACGGCGAGCCGGGTGAACTGGACGGCGTCGTCGAGCCTGCCCCGCCGGTACTCGACCTCGCCCAGGAAGCCGAGTGCCTGGCCGACCCGCAGCGCCTCGCCGCGCGTGGCCCGCGCGACGCTGTCGCGCAGGTCGGTGGAGGCGCCTTCGAGGTCGTCGGTCCACAGCCGGATCATCCCTCGGGCCACCAGCCCGTCCAGCCCGGCCACCGAACCCGGCAGGTCGGCGTCCGTCAGGGACGCCAGCGCCTCCTCCGCCCGCCCGGCCAGGGTCCAGCCCAGGGACTGGGCGAACCAGGCGAACGCGCGCACCCACGGCTCGTGGCTGCCCGCCGCGACGGCCGCCGTACCGTACTCGACCATCTCGGGGTAGGAGATCTCGACCACCCCGATGATCGCCAGCTGGGCCGCGACGCGCGCCCGCAGGTCCGCGGGCGCGTGCGGGTTCTCCTCGCTGTCGCGTCCGGCGGCGCCCAGTGCCTGGACCAGCAGCAGCTTGGCCTCCGCGACGCGCCCGGAGATCAGGGCCTGGTAACCGGCGACGTAGTCGCGCCAGGGACCTCGCGGCGCGGCGAGGACCTCGCTCTCGTAGCGCCGGGCGACGGTGGCGTCACCGGAGACGAGCAGGGTCTCCACCGCCGTCAGCAGGCGGGCCACCCGGTCGGGTCCGGGCGGGGTCAGCTCCACGGCGTGGCGGGCGTACACCGCCGCCAGGGGAAGCCTGCCCCGCGACAGCAGGGACTGGGCCTCCTCCTGGGCCAGCGCGGCGAGCTCGCCGTCCGTACCGCCGCCGGACGCCGCGATCCCGTGCCACAGCGCGCCGGGACCGCCGAGCAGTGCGGCGCTGCGATGCAGGGCGCGGCGGCGCTCGACGCCGGAGTCGTAGTAGATGCGGTCCCAGACGAGGAGGGTGGTGAACGCGAACTCCTGCCCCGCCGTCCCGGGGATCTCCTTGACCAGCCCGGCGCCGACGGCCTCCGCGAGGGGCGTCGTGGCGTCGGCGATGCCGGAGAGCGCGCGCAGGTCGGCCAGGCCGAAGCGGCGGCCGAGCACCGCCGCCGCGCCGACGACCTCGCGGGTACGGCGCTCACACGACGCCAGCCGCGCCACGACGGCCTGCGTCATGCCGCGGGGGGCGGGCAGCGGGCCGTTGCCGAAGTTGATCGAGTGCATCTCCACCTGGTCCAGCAGGAGGAGCGAATGCAGCGCGTTGCCGTCGGTGTGCTCGTGCAGCCTCCTCGCGCCGGAGGGGGTGAGCCCGTCGTGGCCGCTCGCGACGGCGAGCCTCACGAGATCGTCGGCGGGAAGCCCCTCGACCTGGAGCAGGCGCCCCTGCGCCGAGTCGAAGATGCGGCTCCAGCCCTCGTGGAGCTCCAGGCGGGGCGCGTCCGGCACCGCTCCCGTCGCGTACCCGGGAGCCTGGTGGACGACCAGGAGCATGACCTGGGCGTTGCGCAGGCGCCGGGCCGCCAGGCGGAGTGCGGCCATCGACTGCCGGTCGCCGCAGTGCGCGTCGTCGACGA
The DNA here is from genome assembly GCF_039537505.1 of Streptosporangium oxazolinicum. Taxonomy (NCBI): domain Bacteria; kingdom Bacillati; phylum Actinomycetota; class Actinomycetes; order Streptosporangiales; family Streptosporangiaceae; genus Streptosporangium; species Streptosporangium oxazolinicum. The sequence goes on along the minus strand of NZ_BAABAQ010000007.1, from coordinate 208,595 downwards.
CCACGATCAGCGCGTCCGCGGCGGCGAACTCCGCCGCGAGGGCCTGGCCGATGAAGGCGGCCTCGGCCTGGCCCGCCAGTGTCCTGGCGAGCACCGGGGTCGGCAGCTGCTCGGCGATCTGTTCCAGCACACCCCAGGGGTGGGCGAGCGCGTCCTCGTCGCCGAAGGCGCGAACGGTCCGCACGCCGGGCACGGTACGCAGGAAGCGCTCGACCAGCTCGGTCTTGCCGATCCCCGACGTCCCCCGGATCCCCACGATCCGCGCGTCACGGCGTCTGGCCTCCCCCCACGCCTCGCCGAGGAAGTCGAGCTCCCGCTTCCGGCCGATGAACAGCGGAGAGGTTCTGCCGTACAACGCAGCGCTCCCTTTTTCACGATTCACATGTTCTTGACGGCGATTATGGTTCAGGAATCAACCTGTCGGCATGGATTTCATCTGAAGATTTTTCACAAAACGGATCCGAATGAATTTCACATTGTCCGCGCACCCGCTGGATTCCCCTGTCCTCGCGGGTGCGGGACGCCTTCGGAAACAGGCTGCGACCACCCGGACACACTGGGAATCCGTCACCCGGAAGATCTCCGGCGCCCCTCGCCACCTGGTATTCACCGGGTTCCATGCGGGTTTCCCCTGGAAAGGAACGGCGGTTCACGGATACGGCCGACCACAAAGAGGTCGCGACCATTGATTACCGCACGCGCGACGCGGATTTCGCGCGATCGGCGTTTTCTGCGCTCGGTAAGTATGCGGTGACACGAAGTATCCAATACCTCGCACATTACGCGGGGAAGCACACCACGGATACGGTGTGCGATTTCCCGGCCACGGTACGAGGCGCGCCACACTTTAACCTAGGAACTTTGATGGCATTTAGAACGACAAGGGGCGTTTAGCCCCTAAAGTCCGACTCTCGCGCGGACGCCGATCACCCCGGGGCGGAGATCCCGCCCCGGCTCCTGCGGCACAGGACCGAAGCATCCTCGTGTCGCGGGACTGGGGAGCGAAGGAGTAGCCCCGACCACGCCGGGACCGCGGGGTCCTGATACCGCCCGCTTCCCGGCGGCGGTCCGGCACCGGGCCACTCGCCGGAGAGGCATTTCCAGAAATTTCCGGGTCTGGGAGAAATGATGCTGGCGCCTTCGACATGGACGGGTGTCCACGAACCCCATCAGAGGAGGCGTCCTGCCATGGGAACCGCCCGTGCGTGACGACCGAAGAACCCGGTTCGAGAAGGTCTATCTCGACACGTACGAACAGATCCTCGGCTACGCGATGCGCCGCTGCGACTCCCCGGAGGACGCGGCCGACGTGGTGGCCGAGACGTTCGAGATCGCGTGGCGCCGGGTGGACGACCTGCCGCCCGGCGAGCAGGCCAGGCTGTGGCTGTACGGCGTGGCGCGCAACGTCCTCGCCAACCACCGCCGGGGGCTGATACGCCGTCACACCCACCAGACGGCACTACGCGAGAACATCGCCGATCTCTACGCCCACACGTCCCCGACCGGGGAAGAGTCGGAGCTCAGGGCGATAGGACAGGTCTTTCGTGAACTGTCCGACGACGATCGCGAGCTGCTGTCACTCGTGGCCTGGGAGGGCCTGGACGCCGGGGAGATCGCGTCCGCCCTGGGCCGCTCCCGCAACGCCGTACGCATCCGGCTCCACCGGGCCCGCAAGCGCTTCTCGCACGGGCTGGCGAGGGCCGGGATCGAATTCACCCCGACGAGCCGGGCCGCGCGGGTCCCGACATGGAGGTCCTCGTGAAGCACACCGATGAGCCGGTGATCCCGCCGGCCCGCGTTCGCGACGACGAACTGGCCGGACAGGCGTCCGCCGCAGGGGCGCGGGCGCTGCTGGCGTCGATCACGTCCGAATCCGGGTCCGAGATCTCCGCGGCCTCGCCGTCATCCGGGTCCGAGGTCCCCGCGGCCTCGCCGTCGCGCCGACGGGCGTGGCGAGCGCGCCTGGTGGCCGGGGCACTCACCGCCGGGGTGCTCGTCGCCGGGGTCGTCGCAGGCCCCGGCCTGCTGCGCGACGGGAGCGCCACGAGCTACGCGAACTCCGCCGTCGACATCGTGCTGGACGGCGAGCAGTACGTCGCCCGCATCAAGGACCCGTTCGCCGACCACGCCAGGTACACCGAGGCGTTCCGCGCGGTCGGCCTGAACATCACGCTGCGCCCGGTACCCGTCTCGCGGGGCAGCGTGGGAGAGATCATGGGAATGATCATCACGGGTGACGACGAACCCGACAGGGGCGCGACGCCGGATCCCTCCGGCCCCCGGTTCGGCGGCGTCCCCCTCACCATGGAGACGGCCCCCAAGGGATGCGAGCCGGGAAAGGACGCCGGTTGCGTGATGGTGATGCGGATTCCCTCCGGCTTCACCGGCAGGGTGGACGTCAGGCTGGGGCGCCAGGCGAGACAGGGAGAGGAGTACGCGAACTTCGACCTGGCCATGGCCCCCGGTGAGATGTTCGCGGGGGTCCGGCTGAGGAACGGCCGTCCGCTGGACGAGATCCTGACCGAGGCGCGGAACCGCGACCTGGCCACGGTGTTCAGCCTCGTCCGGATCGACGCGAAGACGGGCGGGCTGTCCTTCGAGCCGCTCCCCGCCGATCGGGTCGGACGTGACTGGACCGTCTGGAACGCCTGGCAGGTGAAGGCCGGGACGATCCGGCTGCTCGTCACGCCCGAGCGGCTGCCCGAGAACCCGTTCTACAACGGAAGCGCGCCGCCTCCCGCCTCCTGACCGGGCGGGAACCGGATCCGGCTCAGCCGATGTCGAGGACCGCCTTGCCGTGCAGCCGTCGGCCGAGGAGGGCCTCGATCGCCTCCGCGGCCCTATCCCAGCCACCCCGCCAGGCGACCTGCGGATCCAGGTCGCCGGTCGCCACCTGCCCGGCCAGCCAGGTCAGGTCCGTGTCCAGCCCGGGGCCGGGCAGCAGGTAGAAGGTGACGATCGAGCGGTCGTGGCGGCCCTGGTCGCCGATCAGCGCCCCGGGCGGGAAGTGCTCGGCCTCGTCCGTCACGTGCCCGACGGACACCAGCGTGCCACCCGCGGCGAGCTTGCCGAAGGCGTCCACCAGCTGGGGTCCGCCGACCAGTTCCACGACGCCGTCCACCGGGTGGCCGACCCCGGAGGGCTCGGTCACCACCTCGTGCGCGCCCAGTGCCCGCAGGCCGTCCCCGTGCGCGGCCGGGTCACCGGTGGATGCCGTCACGTGCGCGCCGCCGAGCCGGGCGAGTTGCACGACGTACCGCCCGACCCCGCCGGTGGCGCCGGTGACCAGCACCCGCTTCCCGAGGATGGGACCGAGCCGTCGCAGGGCCCGCAGCGCGCTGGCGCCCGCCACCGGGACCGTGCTGACCGTGCCGAGGTCGGCGCCGCGCGGCACCGTACCGATCAGCCCCGTGTCGACGGCCCGGAACTCCGCCCACGCGCCGTCACCGGCGAGTGTCACCACCGGGGTGCCCTTGGCCGGACCGGAGCCGTCGGCGGCGGCCCGCTCCACCACCCCGGCCGCGTCCCAGCCCGGCACCGTGCCCTCGGGGGCGTTCTCCAGACCGGATTTCACCTCGCCGTAGTTGAGGGAGGTCGCCGTCACCCGGATCAGCGCCTGGTTCGGGGCGGGATCGGGGTCGGGGACCTCACCGGACCGCAGCCCCCCGGGCGCGGAACGATCGACAAGCAGAGCACGCATGGGTCATACACCTTTCGCGGAGGACATCGACAACCACGATAACGCCACTGAGTGGCATAAACCTACAAGAGGCATTTGCGTTCCGCTACACTGGCCGTGATGACCACCCAGCCCTCGCCGCCCTCACCGGCCGCCGCAGCCGCGCCTCTCGCACCGATCGCCCTGGCCGATCGGCTGCCACTGCGCGAACGCAAGAAGCTGCGCACCCGCCAAGCACTGATCGACACCGCCCTGGAGCTGTTCACCGAGCGGGGTTTCGACGGCACGACGCTCGACGACCTGTGCGAGGCGGTCGAGGTCTCCAAACGCACCTTCTTCCGCAACTTCAGCAGCAAGGAGGACGTGGCGACGGCCCCCCTCCACGACATGTGGACGGCCCTCCTCGACGACCTCGAATCCTGCGACCCCGGCGGCCGTCCCGTCCTGGAGATGCTGCAGGACACCCTGCTCGCCACCCTTGATCGCATGACGACCGAGGACTGGGCGCGCCGTGTCCGGCTCAGCCACCGGCTCGCGGAGAAGACCCCTTCGATGGGCGCGCACGGCCTGCATTTCTGCGATCGCACCAGCCGCGCCGCACTCGCGATCCTGCACCGCAGGCTCACCCTGGCCGACCCGTACGACCTGCGCCCACGGCTCGCCCTCGACATGATCGTCGCCGCGTTCAACCGCGCCCTGGAGACGTGGGCGGCCCGGCCCGGCTCGGGCACCCGCGCCGAGCTGGCCGCCCACGTCCGCGACGCCTTCACCGCGATCCCGGGCACCCTCACCCTGACCGTGGGCCTGCGAGACGAGACCTGAGCGGTTCGTCCTCGCCGCGTAGCTCACTCAGTGGAGTTCGTCGAGCTTCCCGACGAGGGTACGAAGCTCGCGGTCGGCACGGCGGGTCATGGGCAGCATCACGGCTTCCAGGAACTCCCGCGCCTGACGAGGATCACCGCAGCACTCCCATATGCCGCAGCCACCGTCTTCGTCGATCCGGAGCCGGTGATACGGATGACGAACGAAATTCCGCCAATGCCGTACGGCGGCCGTGACACCCGGCCACAGACAGTTCCTGTCGCGCTCGATCCTGGCGATCTCCGACAGCGCCCGTGAGGAAAGACCGCCGACGGCGGGCCGGTTCTCCCGCGCCCGGCGCCGAAGAAGGTGATCGGTGCGCACCCGTCCGGGCCGTCTCTGCCGGAGGCGCCATCTCCGGCGCGGCACCGAGCGAGAGACCCGGACGCCACGACGGCTCGAAGACCGCGTCTCCGGGCACGGCGATGGGTCCTTCCCGCCCGCGACCTGCCGAGATCCATGCCACCCGCAAGCGGGGACGAAGGCCCCCTCCTTCTCGACACCTTCTCTCCCTGCTGTACAGTCACCCACCATGAAAACCGTTCCCATTTTCATGGTGGGTCCCCTCCTCCTCGTGCTCGCCGCCTGCGGGAGCGCGAGCGGCACGTCCACCGGTGCCGTCGGCGAAGCCACGCCCACGCCCGTATCCGCACCCACGCCCGTCGTCACGGAGCTGACGAGTTGCGGCCTGCCCCTCAAGGTCGCCGCACCGCCGCGCCGGGCGGTCTCCATGGAACAGAACGCGACAGAGATCATGCTGACGCTGGGACTCGCCGACCGGATGGTGGGCACGGCGTACCGGACGGACCCGGTGCTCCCCGACCTCAAGGCCGACTACGACAAGGTTCCCGTCCTCGCGGCCCAGTACCCCGGCCGCGAGGCCCTGCTGGCCGCGGGGCCGGACTTCGTCTACTCGATGCGCGCCTCCGCCTACGCGCCGGACGCCGGTGGGGCCAGGAAGGATCTGGCCGGACTCGGGATACCGGCCTACCTCTCCTCCAACGACTGCGAGGACCCCGGCCTGATCCCCTCCTCCGTCACGTTCGACGCCATCTTCGGTGAGATCGGCGACATCGCGAAGATCTTCGGTATCCCGGAGCGTGGCGAGAGCGTGGTGGCCGACCTGCGCAAGCGGCTCGACACGGCCAAGACCATGGCCAAGGACGTGACCGGCGCGAGCCCGGACGTGAAACTGATGTGGTACTACTCCGGGACGAAGACCCCGGCCATCGCGGGCCGCGGCGGGCTGCCCGACACCACCGGCACGTTCCTCGGCGCGGGAAACGCCTTCTCCGACATCACCCAGCAGTGGTCCGAGGGAAGCTGGGAGAAGATCGCCGAGCGCGACCCGGACGTGATCGTGCTGGCCGACCTCACCCGTGGCGGTGACGGCGACAGCGCCGAGGCCAAGATGAGCTTCCTGCGCTCCGACCCCGTCGCCTCCCGGCTCACGGCGGTTAGGAAGAATCGCTTCATCGTCGTGCCCGGATCGGCCATGGACCCCTCGATCAGAAGCGTCAGCGCCGTGGAGCAGGTGGGCAAGGGCCTGCGGGACCTCTACGGCTGACCCCGTACACCGCACACCGCACCTCGCGGACCACAGAACCGCACGACCGCACACCGTGTGACCATGCCGCCGCATGATCGCACCACCGTACGACCGCACACCATGTGACCGCACCGCCGCACGACCGCACCGCCGCACTACCGCCGACCTTCCCGGAGAGCATGATGACCACCCCCACCGATCTCCCCATTCCCTCCGCCGCTCCCGTGACCTCGCGGGACCTGTTCTCCTCCTGGGAGGAGCAGCAGGCCGCCTACGTGGCCCACCGCGAGAACCGCTTCCAGGTGATGCTCGACGTGCTCGATCTGCACTGCCCCGACGAGCCCACCGTGCTCGACCTGGCCTGCGGGCCCGGCTCGATCAGCGAACGCGTACTGAGCCGCTTTCCCCGGGCCCGCGCCGTCGCCGTCGACTACGACCCCGTACTGACACAACTCGCGCGCTCGGTCCTGGCGCGCCACGACGATCGCGCCACCGTGGTCGAGGCAGACCTGGCGCACGCGGGCTGGTCGTCGGCGCTGCCCGGATCGAGCTTCGACGTGGTGCTGACCTCCACGGCGCTGCACTGGCTCTCCCCCGGGCAGCTCCTGGAGGTGTACGCCGAGCTGGCGCGGCTGCTGCCGCCCGGTGCCGTGTTCCTCAACGCCGACCACCTGCGCTTCGGCGACGGGCATCCGACGCTGCGGCATCTGTCGGCCGCCCACGACGCCGCCGTACAGCGGGCGGCCTTCGCCGACGGCGCCGCCACGTGGGAACGGTGGTGGGCCATGACGGCTCACCACCCCGAGCTGGCTCCCCTGCTGCCCGAACGCGAGCGACGATTCGCCGACCGCCCGCCGCAGCCCCCGGCACCGCTGGAGTTCCACCTCGCGGCGCTGCGCACCGCGGGCTTCGCCGAGGTGGGAACCGTCTGGCAGTACCTGGACGACTACGTCGTCTTCGCCCGGCGGTGACCTCCGATGACCTCTCGCGTACCACCGAGACACCGGATCCCGAAGCCCCGGTGGGGAGCCGGGGTGAGCGGTGACCTCTGACGACTCCGTGCGTACCACCACGACGGCCGTACCCGCCGATCCCGAGGCACCCGCCACGCCTTCACGAGCGGCGCGGCGGGGCACCGTCGCGGCTTCACGGACCCGGCGGCGACGCGCTCTCTCGGCGGGCGGCGCGGGGCTGGTGCTGCTGCCGCTGTCGGTGGCGCTCGCGGTGACCGTCGGGGCGGCGGGCCTGTCGGTGGGCGACGTGTGCCAGATCATCGCCGCGCACCTCGGCCTCCCGGTGGAGTCCCCGAGCCCGCTGCGGGACGCGATCGTCTGGGAACTGCGCCTGCCACGGGTGCTGCTGGCGACGCTGGTCGGTGGCGGCCTGGCCATGTGCGGGGCGGTCCTGCAGACGTTGACCCGCAACCCGCTGGCCGACCCCTACCTGCTCGGCATCTCCTCCGGGGCGTCCACCGGGGCGGTGGCCGTCCTGATCCTCGGCCTGGGGTCGGGGGCCGCGGCCGCCCTGACGGCGGGCGCCTTCGCCGGAAGCCTGGCGGCCTTCTGCTGCGTGCTCATCCTCGCCGGTGCGACACCGGGCGGCTCCCTCCGCGTCGTGCTGGCGGGGGTGGCGGTCTCGCAGCTGTTCGGCGCGCTGACCAGCCTGGTCGTCATCTGGGCCGGTGACGCGCAGAGCACCCGGGGCGTGACGTTCTGGCTGCTGGGCTCCCTCGCCTCGGCGACCTGGGGAACCGCCCTTCTCTGCGCGGGGGTGACGGTGGTCGGCCTGGCGGTGTGCTGGGCCGCCTCCCCCGCCCTGGACGCCCTGGCCTTCGGACGCGAGGTCGCCGCTTCGCTCGGCGTCGCCCCGGGCAGAACGCAGCTCGTCCTGCTCGTCACCACCGCGCTGAGCACCGCGGTCCTCGTCGCCGCGAGCGGCGCCATCGGGTTCGTGGGCCTGGTCGTCCCGCACGCCGTCCGCTTCCTGGTGGGCATCCGCCACCGCGTGCTGCTCCCGGCCTGCGCGCTGTATGGGGCGATCTTCCTGCTGTGGGCCGACACTGCCGCGCGCACGCTGTTCTCCCCGCGCGAGGTACCCGTCGGGGTACTCACCGCCCTGATCGGCGTCCCGGCATTCGCCATCATCATGCGCGGAAAGAGCGCCAGATCATGAGATCCGGACACCAGTGACCGTCAAAGCGGATGGGACCTCGCTTACACCTACTCCGCCCAGCCTGACGCCTCTGTGTCAACAGGCGAGTGGTTGTTCGATCGTGGCGACAGCCCGGACCAGTGCGGCGGTATCGGAGAGATCGGGGGCTGAGACTACCCCGCCATCTTTAGTAGAGCGCGCATTGTTTCGGCGGGCGTAACACATCGAAAACCGGTGTCATCGTCCATCATGTCGATCGACGCGTCATTGAATGTGGACGGAGTAGCTCTAACGAAGGGACTCGTAAAAGCGCTTCCCTTGAGTTCGCATCGATCTTGACCGGAGCTGGTGGACAACCATTCCCAGGCATTGCCACACATGTCGTACACGCCATATGGGCTGGCGCCGCTGTGGTAACGACTTACCGGCGTGGTCTTACCGATTCCCGCTTCGCGGACGTTGCACTTCGCGGGAGTGAGCTGGTTCCCCCACGGATAGACATCACCTCTGACGCCTCGCGCAACCTTCTCCCACTGCTCACTGGTCGGCAGCACTTTGGCTGTCCACTCTGCATAAGCAGAGGCATCGCGCCATGTGACGAACACGACCGGATGGTCAAAAATCTCATCGGAAGGCCCGCCGTCGCCGCCCCAGTGTTGCGGCCTTCTGTGGTCAGTGGCCGCAACGAAACGCGCATAGTCGGCATTGGTTGTGGGAAATACATCGCTGTAAAATGCTGGCAGATAGACTGGTTCGTTGGCAGGGCCATGGAGGTGGATCCCAGCGTCAATGAGCGTCATCAGCTTGCCGTCAATGGGGTGACGCACCTGATGCTGCCCGCCGGGCAGAGGGATCCCCGAGCCGGAAGGCACCACGTCTGTGGCCTCATCGGACGACTGAATACCTGAAGCGGTTATCAGGCCGGAAAATCTCGCCTGAACGTCGGAGCTTGAGGCGGACAGCGATGAGTCGAGAGCGGCCTGGTTAACGGGACGCGGGTGAATGCCCTCGGCTCCCGCCTCCCATTTTGACACCATGCGCTCGCTTACTCCGAGATGTGCGGCGAATGCCCGGATACTCATTCGCTTCGCTTCACGGAGTGCCCTTATCTCCACACCGGACCATATCCGAACTATCGGCATCATTTCCTCACCTACAGCTGTTCCGGCGGGATTTCCTCGTACTCTTTTCTGAGTGTCTCAAAAATGGGATGATCATCGACCAGTCGCACCCGGTCGATAGTGGAAATCGGCCGCACGCCTATCGTGGTGTTTGTGGCGAAGGCGGCATGCATGGCAGGAACGTCACGAATATTCACCGGAGCGGTTATCGCATTGTCGTAAACCTGGTTCAGCAGCCTCATCGTCACCCCCGGGAGCACCTCGGCGTCTGGCCAGATGACACGCTCTCCATCGAAGAACCCGATGTTCCACGTTGCCCCTTCGGACACGAAGGAAGCGTTGTCAACGAAAAGCGTGTCGTCATATCCTTGCATCTGCGCCTGCCGCCGATGCCATACGGATCCCAGCAACCCCACATGTTTCACTTCCGGCAGGTCGCGGCGGTAACAAACCGTTTGCACACGGATCGGGGCAGGAGGCCATGACATAGCGGGCCGAGTGGTAACCAATATGCTCGGCTCCGCCGACGATCCAGGGTGCCCAAGATCAAGGGCGGGATCAAAAACAGTCACGCGAACGACGAACGCCCCCGACTCTCCCCTGACGGCACGCCGAACAAACTCCCGGACCCGCTCCCTGTCTAGGCTCACGTCGAACAAGCGTTGACAATCGCGTACAAGACGGTCCAAGTGGTGAGAAAAACCCCTAATGCGCTGACCGTGAACACGCATAGACGTGAAGTGGCCGTAGTTGATGAGGGCCAGCGCCTGCAAATCCTCTGAGGTCACCGGCGTTCCGTTGAGTTCCGTCATGCCTTGATTCTTACACCAGCGACAATCGCGGGACAGCCCGAAGTGCAGTGGGAGTTCAGCGCTGGGGCCACAAGGAGACATGGGAAGACCCTTGCCCCTCGGCGAGTCTGGATAGGCACCCGAGAAGCCGTGCTCCCTTCGGCCGAAGTGAGAGCACAGAGAGACACGGGTTCAGCACGGTAAGCGATATAGGCCGATGGCATGGCCCGAGCCCGCACTCCCGCGAGCAGAGGGAAAGCCACGACACCGACATAGCGGACCCGCTTCAGTGCGCCAACACTGGGCGAGTCCTAGCCCGCACGCTGGAGGTGCGATCCGTGGATCACCCTGAATCTGTTCCATCCCTCGTTGACGAGGCGGTGGTGGAGAACCATGACAGGGCGCTGGCCGTCGTGCAGCGACTGTTGCGACAGCATGGGATTCGCGCGCACCGTCACCACACGATCAGTCTCGGACTGGTCGCCGATCGCGCGGCTCAGTGGCCCGATCAGCCCCCTGTGAAGTCGTCGATAGAACGGCATCCGCCTGTGCTGTCCGTGCGCGGGCTCCATGGCTGGCCGGGTGTGACGGTGACGATCGGGGAGCGTTCCGGCTGTTATCTCGTCTCCGTTGGCAACGGCACCGCTGTTGAGATGGTGCGCCGTGATCAGCCGGAGAAGGTCCTGGGTGTCATCCTCGCGAAAAGGCGCCAACTGTGACCGCGTACGGCTGGATCGTCCTGGGCGAGATGGCCATGAAGACGATCAACGGCAGGGATGTCATCGTCATGGCCAAGCCGGACGACATCCGTGAGGCCATCGCGGCGCGCGAGGCTGTCGAGCGCCAGCGGATGCTCAGCGACCTGGGCAATCTCGCGCGTCTGGTCGACGGCGCGATGACCCGCCTGCAGATCCAGCTCAACACCCGGGGCGGTTATGCCGCAAGGCGCCTCCAGGGACCTGGCGACCTCTGATGCGTCCTCCCCCGGCCTGGCGGCCTCGGTGTCGTCTGGCCGGGGTGGGCCGGTCGCCGCGTGGGGGTAGCCGATCTGGCGGTCGGTGCCCTCGCACCAGGTGCGCGGCTCGCGTTTGAAGACCTTGCCCGAGAGAGCGCGGGGCAGCGCGTTAACCAAAAACCGGCGGCGGGGCACATGTAGCGGGCATCGCCGCCCGGACACCTGTCGGGTTGACGGGGCGTCTCACGCCGGGGGGCGCGCCACGATCTCGTGCCCGCGCAGCGGTGTCGTACAGGCGTCGCAGGTCAGCTGGATCTGGAAGTCGCGCCCGCACGCCCGGTGGGTGTAGACCAGGGCGGGTCCCTCGGCCGCCCGGAACCATCGCTGTCCCCAGGTGATGCCGGTCATCGTCACGGGGAAGAAGGCGCGGCCCTTCTCCGTGAGGTGGTAGCTGAGCCAGTCCGGCCGGTCGGCGCCGGGCATCTGCTCGAAGACGCCGAGCTCGCAGAAGACTCGGAGCCGGTCGGCGACGATGGTGGGCGGGGCACCCAGGCGCTGCTCGAAGTCGCGGAAGCGGTGCAGTCCCTGGAAGGCGGCGCCCAGGATTGCCGCCGACCAGCGGTTGCCCACCAGCGCCATCGTCTCGGGGAACATGCCCGCGCCGCCGTCGGCGCCGGAGCCGGAGCGGCGGCGGGTCGTGGCGGCGGGCACCGAGCGTTCCCAGGTGCCGCTCGGCCCGAAACCGCCGACGACGTCGCGGGGCCGTACGGAACGCGAGCAGGCCGCGCAGGTGGGGATGGGCAGGAACTCCCGGCCGCAGCTCCGGTGGACCATCCTGGGCAGCGACTCCCGGTGCTCGGGCACCCAGCGCGACTCCCACGCCCAGACCGAGAGCAGCGTCGGCCACAGGTCCCGTCCCCGCTTGGTCAGCCGGTACTCGAACCGCTTGGCTCCGCTCCGGTACTCGACCCGCTCGAAGACGCCCATCTCGGTGAGGAACGCCAGCCTCCTGGTCAGTACGGCGTGCGAGATGGGCAACTCCTGCCGCCACTCCCCGTAGCGGCGCACCCCGAGCAGGGCGTGGCGCAGGATCAGCAGGTTCCACTCGTCGCCGATCAGTCCCAGGGTGAGGCCGACGGCGTTGGTGTGCCCCGGGGGGAGCCGCGTGGGACGGTCCACGGGGTGCACGAGCACGCGCGTCTCCTGTGACGGCGAGCGTCCGGCGACTTCGACGTCCATGACGTCCATGGGTCCTCTCCTCGGGTGACCGGACCGCGCGGGCACTCGCGTGGCCGGACCATGCGGGCGCTTGTGTGACCGGACCGCGCAGGTACGCGTGTGATCGGACCGCGCGGGCACTCGCGTGACCGGACCATGCGGGCGCTTGTGTGACCAGACCGCGCGAAGGTGACCGCTCCTCGGACCTACCCGGACCCGACGACGAAACTGACGGTCGTGGTCGTGCTGCCGCCGATGTTGAGCGCGCCGAACCGGCGTGCCCCCTCGACCTGGTAGTCACCGGCCCGGCCGGTGACCTGGCGGGCGGCGTCGAGGAGCATCCGGACCCCGGTGGCGCCGACGGGGTGGCCGCCGCCGATGAGACCGCCGCTCGGGTTGACCGGGATGCGCCCGCCGATCTCCAGGTCGCCGTTCTCGACGGCCTTCCAGCTCTCACCGGGTCCGGTGATGCCGAAGTGGTCGATCGCGGCGTACTGCGACATGGTGAAGCAGTCGTGCGTCTCGATGCCGTCGAGGTCGTCGACGCCGTCGACACCCGCGCGGGAGAACGCGTCGAGCACCGCGTTGCGCACGTGCGGCAGCGTGTACGGCTCGTCGCGGCTGCGCTCCAGTTTCATCGCCAGCGGGAGCCCGACGGTCCGATGCCCCCAGCCGAGCACCCTGGCGAGACGGCCGTCGCGCGCGAGTTCGGGGTGGCGGGCCAGGAAGCGCTCCCCGGCCAGCACCACCCCGGCGCCGCCGTCGGTGATCTGGCTGCAGTCCGTACGCCGCAGCCTGCCCTCCACCACCGGGTTGGCCTCGTCGTCGGCGGCGAAGCTCGCCTCGGTGAACGTCCACCCGCGCGTCTGCGCGTTCGGGTTGGCCCTGGCGTTGCGGAAGTTGAGCTCGGCGACGGCCCGCAGGTGGGCGTCGTCGAGGCCGTAGCGCCGGTCGTACTCGTCGGCGAGGGCGCTGAACATGTGGGGCCACATGAACTTCGCGTCCTGTCCCTCGTGGCCCACCCACGCGGCGGCGCCGAGGTGTCCGGCGGCGAGGTCGCCGGGTACGGTGCGCTCCAGCTCCAGGCCCAGGACCAGGGCGCAGTCGTAGCGCCCGGACTCGATGTCGGCCATCGCGGCCAGCGCGGCGACGCCGCCGGAGGCGCAGGCCGCCTCGTGCCTGGCCGAGGGGACCTCCCACAGCTCGGGCTCGACGGTGGCGGGCATGCCGCCCAGCTGGCCCTGGCCGGTGAAGAGCTGGCCGAAGGCGTTGCCGACGTGGATGACGTCGATGTCCGAGGGGGCGAGACCGGCGTCGTCGAGGGTGCCGCGCACGACCTCCCCGGTGAGTTCGGCGAACCCCTGACCGGCCCGCGACCAGTTGCGGGCGAAGTCGCTCTGGTAGCCGCCCAGGATCCATACCGTGTCGGGCATGGGCGCGCCTCCTCGCCGAGATCCGTCTGCTGTCCGCTTCTTACTACAATAAGAAGAGTATGCCGTCAAAGCGCCTCGAACCGATCCTCCAGAACGGATGGCGCGCCATCGCGGCCCCCAGTACGCCGACACCTCGGGAAAGTGAGCGCGGGCGTCTCAGATAGAGGGTGGCAGGGCCGACAGCATGTCGAAGCGGCGGTCGCCCTCGTACAGGGGCGTGGGCGTCGAGAGGGACGCGGGCAGGGGGTCGTACAGCGGCGTGGGCGTCGGGATCGGCGTAGGGATCGGGAGTGGCGGGGGTACGGGGCTCAGCGACCTGTTCCCGCTCTCGTAGAGGACGGCGTACAGCCCGCTGATCAGGCGCCGCACGTCCCGCTCCGGCCGGACCACCAGGCGGATGAACTGACTGGTCATGCCGAGTTTGTCGCCGCACTCGCGGACGAACAAGTGGTGCTCGTCGAGCAGCTGGTCGCGCAGGGCGGCGCCGTCCCTGCCCCCGGGGAGCCGTACCAGCAGGAAGTTGCCCTGGGAGGGGAAGACGGTCAGGCCGGGGACCCGGGTCAGCTGGTGGCGCATCGACTCGCGGTCCAGGGCGACCAGGCGGAGACTGTCCAGATACTCGGACATGTACTGGCGGATCATGAAGACCACGGTCTCGGCGAGGGAGTTCAGGTTCCATTTGGGCAGGGCGCGCCGCACCCTGCCCGCCAGTGCGGGGTTGGCCACCATGTAGCCGAAGCGGATGCCGTGCAGCCCGAAGTTCTTGCCGAGGCTCTTCAGCACGACCACGTTGGGCCGGATGGCGGCCTCGTTCGCGACACTCGGGTACGGCTCGGCGTCGACGAAGTCGATGAACGACTCGTCCACCACGACCAGGTCGAGATCGACGAGCCTGTCGAGCAGGGCGATGACCTCGTGGCGGCGCAGGTAGCCCCCGTCGGGGTTGTTCGGGTTGCAGATGACCGCCACCCGGGAGCCGCGATGCCGGACGAAGTTGACGAAGGCGTCCACGTCCAGCGCGAACCCCTGGTTCTCCGGCAGCGGGTACATGTCCACGCGCTTGCCGGTCTCCATCGGCTGGTCGGTCCAGCGGCCGAACGTGGGGATCGGCACGGCGAGGCTCTCCCTGACCAGCAGGTGGTCGATCCAGGTGATCAGTTCCGTTGACCCGTTGCCCATGACGACGGTCTGCGGGTTGAGGCCCAGCACCCCGCAGAGTTCGGCGGTGATCGTGTCGGCGTCGCTGGGGTAGAACTTCAGGATCGTGCCGAGGTTGTGCTCCAGGACGGCGAAGGCCTCGGGGGTGGGGAAGTACGGGTTGCAGGGGATGCAGAAGTCGATCGGTTCCTCCCCCTCCTCCGGCGCGGCCCGGATGAGCGAGAAGTACGACGGGCTGTGCGCGGCGGTGCGCACTCGGCTGCGATCGGTGGGACCGGTCAACTGGGGCCTCCTCCTGGCGGACGTTCACGCTTCTGACACCCCCAGCTACGCACCTGGGTACGGGCCGGTTCAGCGTTCGAGGTCAGCACCAGCCCCCGCCGCCGGTCGTGGAGGAGGTCACGTCCACGTGGTATTCGTCGCCGTACCGCCCGTCCTCCACGACCCACGCGGAGAAGCCGGACTCTCTCCCGTCGACGGACTTGACGAAGCGGCTCACCCCTTCGCCGTAATCCTCCCGAGAGGGCTTCCAGCCGTCCATGGCCTCGGCGTCCCGGGGATATCGCTTTCTCGCTGCCGTTGACATTCCTTTCCCGGTGTGAGGTATATGGCATATGGTGATGCTCTTTGGTGGCTGGCGCCTGTCATTGGCCACCGTGGTATTCACGCTGGTCACCACCGTGCCACCGGCCGTCGTTCCCGCCGCTCCGGCCGTCGCGGGAGCGGTGAACCCGCTGGAGAGATGCCTGCACGAGTTGAGCTCGTACCAGAACACTTTCAATATCCCCGGCACTGGGCTTTTTCCCTATACGAGCCCGCCGGGATATCTGCCGAACGACCTTCTCAGCTTCCGGACGACAGGGTCGATTGACGTTCAACCCGGAGCGGGCGCTGTGAAGGGGCCTGACGGCGATCCGGTGAACGCGCCCACGACGGGAGGCTGGCCGGCACCGGGACTGCGGCAGTTCGCACTGCTGATGCGCGTCCGGCAGGGACAGGTGCGCCTGGAGAGCAATGGCAGCGTTCCCGACGGTCGCACGCTGGGCGGCACCATGGTGCCTTGGCGCTGGTATGTCGCGGGCTCCTACAGTGGATGCCTGCGCATACTGGAGAACGCTCCGCCATCCATCGAATTCTTGGTTAACGAGCCTTATCTGACGGACAACAGCGGTCGTTTCCTCTCCGTGGGCAAGCACTGGTGGTGAGCCGTCACCCCCGGTCGCCCTGAGGGACCAAGGTAATTCCGGATACGGCCTCGATACCGGTAATAACGGTACCCACGGGTCGTGGTGCCGCTGACAGCGGGCTCTCACCAAAGGGCCGTCGGCGTCACCGCGTCACCGCGTCACGCGCCGAGCGTCACCGTGTCACGCGCCGAGCGTGTCGAGGGAGACCCGCCAGAGCCGGTCGGCCGCGCCGGGGTCGAGGGCGTGGTCCGCGACGCCGCCGGGGGTTCCCGGCACGTGGCGCCGGGCCGGGGCGCAGTCCTCGAAGTAGCGGCCGCCCACACCCTCCAGCAGCGGCGAGGCCGCGACCAGCACGGACGTAGCCGCGCCCTGCTCGGGCGTCTTGAAGGTGTAGCCGCCGCCCGCGATGGAGGCGTCGAGAGCCTCCTGATCCATGTGCCGGGTGAGGTTGGTGAGGATCGCCCCGGGATGCACCGCGTTGACGGTGATGCCGTCATCGGCCCAGCGCCGGTTCGCCTCGACCGCGAACAACGCGTTGGCCGTCTTGGACTGGGCGTAGGCGGCCCTGGCGTCGTAGGCGCGCACCCGGAAGTGCAGGTCGTCGAAGTTCACCGGCTCGCGCAGGTGCGCGACCGAGCTGAGCGCCACGACGCGGGCCCGCCCGGCCGCCGCGAGCGCCCGGTGCAGTCCGGTGGCCAGCGCGAAGTGGCCGAGGTGGTTGGTGGCGAACTGCACCTCCCAGCCCTGCGGCGTCCGCAGCTCGGAGGTCATCATCACCCCGGCGTTGTTGACCAGGATGTGCAGGGGGCCCTCCCAGGCGGCGGTGAAGGCCGCGACGGACCGCTGGTCGGCGAGGTCGAGCGGCGCGACACGGACCCGTCCGCCGATCTCCGCGGCGACGCGCTCACCGGCCAGGAGATCGCGTACCGCCAGGGTCACCTCCGCCCCCGCGCCGGCGAGCGCGCGGGCGGTCTCGATCCCGATGCCGGACGCCCCGCCGGTGACGACGGCGCGGCGGCCGGTGAGGTCGACGCCGGACGCGACCTCGGCGGCGGTCGATCGGGCGGTGAACGGCGTGACGGGGGACGTTGGTTCGATCATGGGACTGCCTTTCTGTCGTACCCCGGCCCAGGCTCCGGGAGCGGGGGCGCCGGGCCCGGTGCCCCCCTTTCAACCAACCACCGGCGGCCCCCGGTCCCGGTACGGGGAAGGGGCCCCCTCCCACCCGGGGTCCGGCCGACCGGGGGTCCAGCGGTACCCCCCACGGGCGGCGGCGCACCACCACCCCTCGCCTAACCTGGGGAGATGAGCGACCACTCCCCCTCCGCCGGGGGCAATGCCGAGTTGCGGGAGTTCCTGCGCTCGCGCCGGGCCCGGATCGGCCCACGGGAGGCGGGCCTGCCCCCGCAGCCGGGAACCCGCCGGGTTCCGGGCCTGCGCCGGGAGGAGGTCGCCCTGCTCGCCGGGGTGAGCGTGGACTACTACATCCGCCTGGAGCGCGGCCGCGACGTCAACGTGTCCGAGGCGGTACTGGAGGCTCTCGCCCGCGCGCTACGCCTGGACGAGACGGAACGTGACCACCTGTTCACCGTGGCCAGGCCCGCCCGCGGGCGGAGCAGGCCGATGCCGCCGCAGCGGGTGCGGCCGGGCCTGTACCGGATGCTGGAGACCCTCGGCGACGTCCCGGCCCTGATCCTCGGCCACCGTACGGACGTGCTGGCCGCCAACCGGATGGCCCGCGCCCTGTACACCGACTTCGACGCGCTGCCGCACCGGGAGCGCAACATGGCCCGCTTCGTCTTCCTCGACGAGACCGCCCGCGCCCTGTACGCCGACTGGCAGGCGTCCGCCCGCGGCACCGTCGCCGCGCTGCACCTCTACGCCGGGCGCCACCCCCGTGACCCCCGCCTCGCCGAGCTGATCGGCGAGCTGTCCCTGCGGGACGGAGACTTCCGCCGCTGGTGGGCCGAGCACGACGTGCACCGCCGGACCTTCGGTACCAAGCGCTACCACCATCCCCTGGTCGGCGAGCTCACCCTGGACTACGAGGCCCTCACCCCCGACGGCGACCCCGACCAGACCCTCGCCGTCCACACCGCCGAACCCGGCTCCCCCTCCGAGCACGCCCTGCGCCTGCTGTCGAGCTGGACCGACGAACCGGCCCGGCTCGACACCTGAGGCCGGCGCGGCCGGTGCGACGGTGACCTCGGCACGGACCCGCAACGCGCCCGGCACCCGGGTGTGCCCGGCCGGGACCGCCACGTCCGGCGTCAGGCCACCGCCAGCAACGGCCGGCGGATCAAAGCCGCTTTCGCCGGGCACCGGCCCGCGGGTCAGCCGCCGTGGACGGCGTCGAATTCGCCACGGGTGATCGCCATAACCCGCACCGGCCGCCCGTTGGCCGGGACCACCGTCTCCCGCTCCTGGCGCATGCCCAGCTTCGTCATGACACGGGCGGAGGCGTGGTTGTCGACGTGACAGACGCTGACGATCCGTTCCAGGCCCGCCTCGGTGAAGCCGAAGCGCAGTGCCTCTCCGGCCGCCTCGGTGGCGATGCCCCGGCCCCAGAAACGCCGTCCCAGCCGCCAGCCGATCTCCACCGCCGGCAGCAACTCGGGCAGGAAGCCGGGAATCGTCAGCCCGGTCCAGCCGGCGAGCTCCCCGGTCTCGCACAGCTCCACGGCGAACATCCCGAAACCGCGCTCGTCCCACTCCCGTTCCATGAACGCGAGCGCGTCCGCGGTCTGCTCCCCGGTGCGGACCGAGCCATCACCGATGAAGCGCATGACCTCCGGGTCTCCGTGGATCGCGACCAGCGCCTCCAGATCCTCCTCGCGCCAGCGGCGTAGCACCAGCCGCCCGGTTCTCCGCATCATCACCGATCGTCTTCCCCTCGGCCCGGCCGCCTCCGGGCGTTCGGTCCCGCGAACACGACGAGGGCGTTCGGGAGTGACCATTGTGCCGCAAGGCCCGATCATCCTCCTGACCGCACCGCATGTGAAGATCGACGAGGGAGTACACCGACGTCGACGAGCGGGACGAGCAGTCCCGCGGGCGCCGGGCACAGGCCGACGAGGCCGAGAGGGCGGCCGTGGCCGAGCCGTCCGGCGATGGGGCGGGCACAGCGGGCTCCGAGGAGGAGTCCGGCTCCGCCCCCCGCCCGGAACAGGCCCGGCACGCCTGCCGGGAGGCCGGGTTCGCGGGCGACGGGCGAAGCGAACCGGTCGACCGGGATCAACGTCTATGAACTGTGAAGCTTTCCACTTCGATCGGTCTCGGCCTCGCGGCGGCCGGGGTGTGCGCGACGGCCGTGGTGCTCTCAGGGACGGTCGGCGAGTCACCGCCGGTACCGGCCACCTGCCCGCAACGCTGGGACGGTAACGACATCGGCGGCTGGGTGCCCGCCGCCGCCGACATCGACGGCGTGGAGGAGTCGCTCGTCCCCGGCTCGCCGGTGAGTGCCCTCATCTGCGCCTACCCCGGGGACAACGCGCATCCGGGGGGTGAGCGGCTGGCCGGTTCGCGAACGCTGACGGACCAGGCGGCGGTGATGGCCCGTGACCTCGCCTACCTCCCGGTGGCCACCGCCGACGTCGGCCGTGGATGCACGGCGATGGGGGGACCGATGACCAACTACCTCATCCGGTTCGCCTACCCCGACGGCCGCGCCCTGTGGGTGGGCGGCGCCGAGGAGGTCAACCGCTGCGGGAGGATCACCAACGGCACGGCCGTCAGCAACTCCTATGCCGGGCCCGCCATCACCGCCGCCTACAAGAACGGAGTCTGGCGGCCCGTACCCCCGAAGGACCCCTGCCGGGGTCCCGGCGACCGCCGGGGTCAGGAGGAGCTGATGGTTCCGGGGCGCCCCGGCCGCCTCACCGTGTGCAGGGACGCCACGTACGCGAGACCGCCCTACCGCAAACGACACAACAGGGACATCGCCCGCGCGCTGGCCGCGACACTGAACTCCCTGGACACCGTGCCGAGCCAGAACAGCTGCCAAGGGCTCGGAGGCCCCGGCGAACGCGGCATCCGGCTCGTATTCGACTACCCGCAAGGACCCGCCGCCGCGGTGACGATCTCGATGGACTGCGCCCCCGCCATCAACAACGGCCTGCTCCAGGCCGACCTGGTCACCCCCGTCCGCGAGCAGATCCTCCGCCTCGCCCCACCATGACGCATGAACAACACCCTGGCAGGCGCTCGACCAGGTTCGGAAGACGCCGTCGTACGCGCCGGCGGCCGGGCGGTTACGCATCCCGACGAAGCCGATGGTCGTGGGTCATGTCGCGTACCTCGCGGTGATCATCTGGTGCAGCCGGTCGGCCATGGCGCGGCCGAAGGCGGGGTCGTTGACGTGCAGGTCCAGCTCCTCGACCTCGACGGCCGAGCCTCGCAGCCCCTCGGCCAGGGCCTCGAAGCAGGACTCGTCGGCCTTGGGGTCGTGGAAGGGCGCCCCCTCGGCGTCGAGGGCGGAGACGCCTCCGAGCGGGACGAACAGCGCGGTCGGGCCGTTGGCCGCGCTCAGCTTGGCGGCCATCCGGCGGCCGAGCTCGCCCATCTCCTCGGCCGTGGTCCGCATCAGGGTCAGGGCCGGGTTGTGGACGTACAGCAGGCGGTCGCCGAAGTGCTCGGGGACGGTGTCGCGGGGACCGAAGTTGACCGTGTCCAGCGCGCCGGGGGCGACCACCTGGGGCACCCCGCGCGCTCCGGCCCTGGTCAGCCGGTCGGGGCCCGCCGACAGGACCCCGCCGACCAGGTCGTCGGCGAGTTCGGTGGTGGTGAGGTCGAGCACGCCCGAGATCAGGCCACTCCCGGCCAGCGACTCCAGGGCCCGTCCGCCGGAGCCGGTGGTGTGGAAGACCAGCACCTCGTATCCGAGCTCGTCCAGCCGTTCCCTGGCGGCGTCGACGGCGGGCGTGGTCACCCCGAACACCGACGCGGCCACGAGCGGGCGGTCGTCCTCGACGACCGGGGACGCGATGCTCACCATGCCGGCCATCGCCGCCGCGGCGTTGCCGAGGATGCGCACGGAGACGCGGTTGACCCCGGCGAGGTCGACGACGCTGTACATCAGCGTGACGTCCTTGGCCCCCACGTAGGGGGACACGTCTCCGGAGGCCATGGTGGAGACGATGAGCTTGGGCAGGCCGATCGGCAGGTCCCTGACGGCCCGCGCCGCGATCGAGGACCCGCCGCTGCCGCCCACCGCGAGCACGCCGTCGAGACGGCCCTGGGCGTACAACTCGGCGAGGACGGCTGCGGCGCCCTCCCCCATTTTCGTGACGGCCGCTCCCCGGTCACCGGTCGCGCGCAGCACCGCGACGTCGGCCCCGGCCGCCAGCGCGACCCGGTCGTTCCCGACGTCGGCGGGTACCCGCGCCTCACCGATGCCCGCGTCGACCAGGACGACCTCGCAGCCGAGGGCGAGTAACCGGTCGTGGAGCCAGGCGTACTCCCATCCCTTGGTGTCCAGTGTTCCCACCAGGCCTATCGTCGGCATCTCGCGCCACGCCTCTCTGTTCGCCGTTGTCCCTGTGCCGCGCCGCCTCGTCGCCGTACCGGTCAGAGCGCGGCGGAGAAGTTTCCGTAGTAACCGCCCAGCTCCTGGCGGTAGACGCTCTGCCGGTAGGTCGCCGCGTTGTACTCCGGCGCGTCCTGGATCTCCTGCTTGGTCCGCGAGATGTACATCTTGCGCTCGTGCCGGTCGATCCGGGTCACCGTGCTGGCCGGGAGCACGACCTTCCTGCCGGAGAGCCAGGAGCCGACGTCGGCCACGACGTAGCTGTCGTCGGTCATGTTGCTCTCCTCCTCCACCAGGCCGACCTTGCCGTCGACGGCCTCCACGTCGAAGCCGATGACGCTCATCGTCTCGTCGGGACCGTAAACGCCCTCGCGATAGCTCCACAGTCCTTCGTTCGTCATGTGCGGGCTCTCCTCGTTCACGATGTGTGTGGCCCCCCGCCTACCCGTGGCGGCCGAGGTAAACGGTGCATCAGGTGGCCGTCGTCCGCCAGGAGGCGGGCCGTACGGCGCGCGAAAAGGCGCCCGGACGATCATCGGGCCGTCCGGGTACGCGAGGGGCCGGGTAGGGGCCGGGTAGCGGGTGCCGCCACCCGGCCCTCGGTGACACGGAGCGGGCCGGGGACCTCCCCGGCCCGCCCCGGTCCGACATCCGCCGGACACCGGCGCGTTCTTCGTGCCATCACCTCTTGGGAAGCCGTCCCGCCTTCCCCGCACAGGGGTGACGGACCCCACCGGGGGACGGCCCGGCGCGATGACACGCGGACCGGAGCGGGGCCGGGGCGATGACACGCGGACCGGAGCGGGGCCGGGGCGATGACACGCGGGCCGGGGCGGGGCCGGGGCGATGACACGCGGGCCGGGGCGGGGCCGGGGCGCGGGGACCGCTATTTTTCCGGGCATGACGATCGCCCGTTCACTGTTGTTGTTCGCTCTCGCCGCCGTCGCCGAGATCGGTGGCGCCTGGCTGGTCTGGCAGGGGGTCCGCGAGCAGCGGGGGCTGCTGTGGATCGCCGCCGGGGTCGTCGCGCTGGGGGCGTACGGGTTCGTCGCCGCGTTCCAGCCGGACGCGAACTTCGGCCGGGTCCTGGCCGCCTACGGCGGGGTGTTCATCGCCGGGTCCCTGCTGTGGGGGATGCTGGCCGACGGCTTCCGCCCCGACCGCTGGGACCTGATCGGCGCGGGCGTGTGCCTGGTGGGGGTCGCCCTGATCATGTACGCCCCGCGCGGCTGAATCCGGAGACCGGACGGCCGCCGGGCGCCATAACCTCCTGGGCGACTGACACCGCGACATCAACTCGTTTCACCTATCGTCTCTGATATATCTCCCGTATCGGGAAATACTTTGTGGTTACTCTTGGGCCGTGCCCGTCTACGTGGCCGTGGATCTCGGACCTGAGAGCGGCCGGGTATTGACCGGCGAATTCGATGGTGAACGGCTCGCGGTGCGCGAAGTGCACCGCTTCGCCAACCGGCCCGTCCGCGTTCTCGACGGCCTTTACTGGGACGTGCTCGGACTTCTCACCCAGGCCCGCGGGGGCATCGCGCTGGCCGCCGCCCGAGGCCGCCTCACCAGCGTGGGCGTGAACGCCTGGGGCGGCGACTTCGCGCTCCTCGACCGCGACGGACGGCTGCTGGCCAACCCCCGCCACCACCTTGACCCCTACACCTCCGGCCTGGCGGGGCTCGTCTCCTGGCAGGACCACTACGAGCTGACCGGGGTCCTTCCGGGGCCGGGCACCACGGCCTGCCAGCTGCTGGCGCACGCCGGGTCCCCGCTCCTGGAGGCGGCCGACCACCTGGCGATGATGCCGGACCTGTTCACGTTCTGGCTGAGCGGCGAGATGCTCGCCGAGCGGACGATCGCGAGCACCAGCCAGCTGCTGGACGTCAGGACCGGCCGCTGGGCGAGCAACCTCGTCACCCGCCTGGGCCTGCCCCGCCACCTGTTCGCCGACCGGCTCACCGAGCCCGGCACGGTCGCCGGCCCGCTGCGCGGCGAAAGCGGCGGAACCGGTGGAACCGGCGGAAACGGCAGGACCCGCGGGACTCGCGGGAACGGGAGGAGCGGAAGGAACGGGAGGGGGCACCGCCCGACCATGGTCGTCGCGGTGGCCGGCCACGACGCCGCCTCCGCCGCGGCGGCGCTTCCCGTCTCGTCCGGCTCGGTCGGCTACATCTCCATCGGTCCCCGCTCGCTGGCGGGGCTGGAGCTCGACGCGCCGGTCACGAGCCGGGAGGCCAGGCTGGCGGGCTTCACCAACGAGGGCGGCGTCACCGGGACCGTGCGCTTCACCCGGGCGCTCAACGGCCTGCGGCTGCTCCAGGAGTGCCGCAGGGCCTGGGGGGTGCGCGCCTCGTACGCGGATCTGGTCGCCGAGGCCGCCTCGGCGCCCGCGTTCGGCCCCCTGATCGACCCCGGCCATCCGTGGTTCCTCGAACCCGGCGACGTGCCGGCCAGGATCGCGGCCTACTGCCGCTCGACCGGCCAGGCGCCGCCCGAGGGCCGCGCGCGGACGGTGCGCTGCGTCCTGGAGAGCCTCGCCTGCTCCTACCGGTGGGCCCTGGAGCGTGCCGAGTTCCTCAGCGACCGGCGGGTGGAGGCCGTGCACCTCGTGGGGGGCGGGGCCTCCAGCGACACTCTCTGCCGGCTCGTCGCCGACTTCGCCGGGCGGCCGGTGCTCGCGGGCCCCGTGGAGGCGACCGCCGTGGGCAACCTGCTCGTCCAGGCGATGGCGGACGGCCGCGTCGGCTCCCTCACCGAGCTGCGCGAGGTGGTCCGCCGCTCGTTCAGGCCTCGGCCGTTCCCGCCCGCCGGGCGGCGGGAACCGTACGAGATCGCCTACTCCCGCTACCGGCGGCTGACCGGGATCGACGGGTTCTGGAACGATACGGAGCCCGAACCGGCCGCCCGGCACCGGACACGCCCGGCCCGGCACGCCGCGTCGACACCGTCGACACCGTCGACGACGTCGGTGCCGTCAGCGCCGTCAGCGCCGTCAGTGGGACTCGCGGGCGACCGCGTCACCGCTGGAGCCGACGAGGAAGTCGAGGTCGGCGCCCCGGTGGGCCTGCATCACGTGGTCGACGTACAGGCGTTCCCAGCCCCGTGACGGCGCGGCGAAGGCCGCCCGCATGGCGTCCGAGGGGCGACGCCCGGCCAGGTCCCGAGGCGGGATGTCGATGTCCAGGCGCCTGGCCTCGACGTCCAGGATAATCGGGTCACCGGTCCGCACCAGGCCGAGCGGGCCACCCGCCGCGGCCTCGGGCGCCACGTGCAGGACCACCGTGCCGTACGCCGTCCCGCTCATCCGGCCGTCGCAGATCCGCACCATGTCACGCACCCCGCGCTCCAGGAGCCTGGCCGGCAGGGGCACGTTGGCCACCTCCGGCATCCCCGGGTAGCCCTTGGGACCGCACCCGCGCAACACGAGCACCGAGGAGGGGTCCACGTCGAGATCGGGGTCGTCGATCCGCGCGCGCATGTCCTCGACGCTGTCGAAGACCAGGGCCCGGCCCCGGTGGCGCATCAGCTCGGGCGAGGCCGCCGCGGGCTTGATGACGGCCCCGGACGGCGCCAGATCGCCGTACAGGACGGCGATGCCCGCGGCCTCCCGCAGCGGCTGGTCACGCGGGCGGATGACGGTCTGGTCCCAGATCCCCGCGTCGTCCAGGTGGTCGGCCAGCGGCCTGCCGGTCACCGTCAGCGCGTCCGGGTCCAGCAGGTCGCGCACCTCGCGCAGCACGGCCAGCAGCCCGCCCGCGCGGTGGAAGTCCTCCATCAGGTGGCGGCCCGCCGGTTGCAGGTCGGCCAGGAGCGGCACCCCGGCGCCGGTGCGGTCGAAGTCGTCGAGGGAGAGCTCGACACCGAGCCGGCCCGCGATGGCCAGCAGGTGCACCACCGCGTTGGTGGATCCGCCGATGGCGGCCAGCGCCACGATCGCGTTGAGGAAGGATCCCCTGGTCAGCAGGGTGCTGGGGCGCAGATCCCGTTCGACGAGCTCGACGGCGAGCCGCCCGGCCTCGTGGGCGCCCTCCAGCAGGCGGCTGTCGGGGGCGGGCGTGCACGCCGTGCCGGGGATGGTGGTGCCGAGCGCCTCGGCGACACAGGCCATGGTGGAGGCGGTGCCCATGGTGTTGCAGTGACCCCTGCTGCGGATCATCGAAGACTCCGAGCGCAGGAACGCCTGCTCGCTCAGGGTGCCCGCGCGGACCTCCTCGCTGAGCCGCCACACGTCCGTGCCGCAGCCCAGCTGCGCGCCGCGGAAGGTGCCGGTGAGCATGGGCCCCCCGGGGACCACCACGGCGGGCAGGTCGACCGAGGCCGCGGCCATCAGCAGGGACGGGATGGTCTTGTCGCAGCCGCCCAGCAGCACCACGCCGTCGATCGGGTTGGCCCGCAGCATCTCCTCGGTCGCCATCGCGGCCATGTTGCGCCACAGCATCGCGGTGGGCCTGACCAGCGTCTCGCCCAGCGAGACGACCGGCAGGTTCATCGGGACGCCGCCCGCCTCCCAGACGCCCCGCTTGACGCTCTCGGCCACCTCGCCGAGATGGGAGTTGCACGGGGTGAGGTCGGAGGCGGTGTTGGCGATCGCGATGTGCGGCCGGCCGTCGAAGGCGTGCGAGGGCAGCCCGCGCCGCATCCAGGCCCGGTGGATGTAGGCGTTGCGGTCGGTTCCGGCGTACCACTGCGCGCTGCGCCGCCCGGCCGTCACGTTCTCAGCCTCATTTGCCGAACGGTAGTCTACGGAACCCGATTCTTGTACCTCCGGCCCCGCCCGGCGGCGCCGTCTGGAAGGTTCCATCCGTGAGAGCGTTCGTCGTGACCGGGCCTCGCCGCTTCGCCGTGCTGGACGTCGAGCCGCCGGTTCCCGGCCCCGGGCAGGTCGTGGTCGACGTGGAGCGGGCCGGGGTGTGCGGCACCGACATGGAGTTCTTCAGCGGCGAGATGGCCTATCTCGAGGAGGAGCACAACGCCCGCTATCCCATGCGGCTCGGCCACGAGTGGTGCGGGACGGTCTCCTCAGTCGGCGAGGGCGTCGACGGCGGCTGGGTCGGCACCCGCGTCACGGGCGACACCATGCTCGGCTGCGGCAGGTGCCGCCGCTGCCTGGGCGGGCTGCAGCACGTGTGCGAGGACCGCTTCGAGATCGGCATCCGGGGCGGGTGGCCCGGTGCCCTCGCCGAGCGGCTCCCGGTGCCGGTCACGGCGCTGCACGTCCTGCCGGACACGGTCGACGCGGTGGCCGGGGCGATGGTCGAGCCGGGCGGCAACGCGCTGCGGGCCGTCGAGGCCGCGGCCCTCGCCCCCGGTGATCGGCTGCTGGTGATGGGACCGGGGACGATCGGCCTGCTCGCCGCCCGGTTCGCCCTGGCGCACGGGGCGGAGGTGCACATCATGGGCCTGTCGGAGCCGTCGCTGGAGTTCGCCCGCACCCTCGGGGTGCACGGGGCGTGGACCTCCGACCGGCTTCCCGATCTCCCGTTCGACGCCGTCATCGACGCCTCCAACGCCCCCGGGCTGCCCTCCCTCGCCGTCGACCTGGTGGAGCCCGGCAGGCGGGTGGTCTACATCGGCCTGGCGCCGGCCCCCAGCGCCGTTGACACCCGCGTGCTGGTGCTCAAGGACGTCACGGCCGTCGGCGTCCTGAGCGCCTCACCCGGCCTGGCCGGGGCGATCGAGCACTACGCCTCGGGCGCGGTGGACCCCCGCCCGCTGGTGGCGGCCGTCGTCGGGCTCGGCGAGGTGGGCGAGATCCTCTCCGGCTCCCGTCCCGCGGGGGCGGGTCCCGGCCCCAAGATCCACGTCGATCCCCGGGCCTGACCGCTCCCCCGCCCGGCGCGGGCGGGCCGGACGAGGGCGCGCACCGGCCGCCACGTGACACCGGCCCCCGCTCACCGGGCACATCGTCGGACGGATCCCGCGGGACGTGCCGGCTGGAGTGGTGTCACCGGATGCCCCGGAAAACGCCACGGTTCCGGGCCTCCTGAATTACCCGCATAAATCATCATGAATATCGCGAACTCTTGGGCGGCACCCCGCATCTAATCACGCGGAACATGATCCCCTGGAGGGTGTCGATCCGGCTCGTCCCACGGTGAAGAGCGGCCGGCGGTGCCCGCCTGACGGGGTCCGACACGTGAACACGCTGGAGGAAGTCCGTGAAGAGAACATTGGCTGTCGCGCTCGCCGCAGGGACCGTACTCGTTTCCATGGGGGTGACCGCTCCGGCCGCGTCGGCGCGGAGCGCCGTGGTGTCCAAGAGCGTGGCCTTCCCCGCCAAGACCTTCACGGTGAACGGGCAGGTGCGGGCCAGGCTGAGGAACGGGGTCGTCACCTGGCACAAGAACACCGCCGACGGGTTCCGCTGGGTGACGATCAAGGCTCAGATCATCGACACCGGTCCCGGCGACGGCCACTGCGCCAGGCTGAGCACGGACGTCCTCGGGGACGCCGACCCGACCGCGAAGGAGTGCAACGGAGTGTGGACCACCCGGACCCTGAGGACCCACGAGCAGCCCTCCGTCTACCTCTACCTCTACACCAACCCGAACCTGCAGGGCTCCTCGCTCCGGACGATCGGCTGGTCCGTCACCAAGCCCGCGGGCTTCTAGGCGGGGTGCGGCGGGGCGAGCAGGCAGTGCGCGGGAAAGCGAGCGGTTCAGGCGCCTGAACCGCCGCTTGGGCCGGGCTTGGGGCCGGGCAGCCGCCCGCCGACGTCCTCCAGGAGCTCGACACGATCGGCGGGTGGGCGTCCAGAGATCAGCCCTTCAGGCCGGTGTGGGCCAGGCCCTCGATGAACTGCCGTTGCGCGAGCACGAACACCACCAGCACCGGCAGGGCGGTCATCGAGGCGGCGGCGAGCTGGACGTTCCACATCGGCCCGCCGTAGGCGTCGACGAACTGGGTCAGTGCCTGCGGAAGGGTGAACTTCTCCGGCGAGGAGAGGTACACGATGGGCTCCAGGTAGAGGTTCCAGCTGTGCAGGAACGTGAAGATCGCGACGGCGCCGAGCGCGGGCCGGGCCAACGGCAGCGCGACCCGGTAGAAGGTGCCGAACCGGCCGAGCCCGTCCACCCTGGCCGCCTCCTCCAGCTCGCCGGGCAGGCTGACGAAGAACTGCCTCATGATGAAGGTGGCCAGCACGCCGGGCGCGCCGAGGATCGGCACCAGGATCAGCGGCCAGTGGGTGTCGGTCAGCCCGAGCCCGTGGAACATCTGGAACAGCGGGACGATCGTGACCTCGCTCGGGATGAGCAGCCCGAGCAGCACGACGACGAAGAGGACGTTCTGGCCGGGAAAGCGGATGCGCGCGAAGGCGTAGCCGGCCATGGCCGCCACCGCCATCGTCCCGGCCGTGACGATCAGGGCGATGTAGAGGCTGTTGAGATACTGGCCCGCGAAGGGCTGCAGCCGGAAGACCTGCCCGTAGGCCGAGAGGTCCCAGTCGGTGGGGAGCAGCCTCGGCGGGAAGGCGAAGATCTCGCTGACCGGCTTGAGCGACGAGGTGACCATCCACCACGTCGGGAAGACGAACGGCACGCACAACACGCACAGCAGGCCGTACAGGAGCGTCTTCAGCCGCACCGGTGTCTCACGTTTCATTGAAGACCCACCTTCTGCGCATCCGCCACTGCACGACGGTGAGCAGCGCCACGATCGCGAACAGCAGGACCGACAGCGTCGCGCCGTACCCGAAGTGATGGAACTGGAACGCCTGCTGGTACAGGTAGTAGACGAGGACGGTCGTCGACATTCCCGGGCCGCCCTGGGTGAGCACCGCGATCTGCGCGAACACCTGCAGCGACCCCACCACGGTGATGATCGAGGTGAGCAGGATGGTCGGGCTGATCAGGGGAACGGTGATCCGCAGGAAGCGGGTCCACGCCCCGGCGCCGTCCAGCTCGGCGGCCTCGTAGAGCGGGGCCGGCACCCCCTGGAGGGCGGCCAGGAACAGCACCATGTTGAGGCCGACGTTCTTGAGGACCTGGACGACGACCACCGAGAGCATCGCCGTGCCCTCGCCGCGCAGCCAGTTGGGGCCGTCGACCCCGGCGGCGGCGAGCAGGCCGTTGAGACCGCCGTCGTCCTGCAGCAGGAACTGCCACACGATCGTCCAGGCGACCAGCGAGACCACCACCGGCGAGAAGAACACCGTACGGAAGAAGGTGGTCCCGCGCAGCCGCTGGTTGAGCAGGATCGCCAGGACGAGGGCGAGGCCGAGGTTGAGCACGACCAGGCCGACGGAGAACAGGGCGGTTCCCGCCAGCACCTCGCGCAGGTTGGCGTCGGCGAGCAGCCTGTCGTAGTTCTCCCCGCCGACGAACTCGAAGGTCCCGGCGAGCACGTTCCACTCGTGGAGGCTGTACCAGAGGACGAGCCCGAGCGGCAGGAGCACGAACAGCACGCTGCCGAGGAGCTGCGGGGTGACGAGCAGGTATCCGACCAGGTTGTCGCGGCGGCGCACGGTCCAGAACACCCGGCCTCCGTCACCGCCGGGAATCCGGCGAACCGCCCCGCCGCCCCTCGTGGCCCGCCCGCCGGGGGCCGGCCGGGCGTCGGCCCGGCCGGTCACCGCGGATCCCACGTGTGACGAGGCCACGTCACGCGCCCAGCATCGGCTGGATCTTGGCGCACACACCGGCCAGCACGGCCTTGACGTCGGCGCCGGGCTGCCAGAGCGGGTCGAGCGCGGCCCGTACGGTCTGCGACAGCTCCGCCTGGCCGGTGTGGTTGGGCTTGACGACGCCCTTCTCGATGCCGCTGATCACGACCTTCTGCAGCTGGCCGGGCTTGAGCAGCGGGTTGCTCTTGGCCATGGTGTCCGCGGTGAGCTGGGAGGCCCGGGGCGGCGGGAAGTAGGCGGCGAGCTTGGCGGAGTTGGCGGGGTTGGTGAAGAAGGCGAGGAAGTCGGTGGCCGCCGCCGCGTTGGGGGACTTCTTGAGGACGCCCAGGCCCGCCTGGCCGATCACCGAGTACTCGCCCCTGGGCCCGGCGGGCAGCGGCACGAGGTCCCAGCCGAACTTCGCGTCCTGCAGGAGCGAGGCGCGGGAGATCTGGGTGATGGTCATCGCCGAGTCGCCCGCGAAGAAGTCGGCCGTGGTACCGGGGCCGGGAAAGGCCTTGTCGGTGAAGATCGACCTGTGCAGGAACGTCATGGCCTCGACCATCTCGGGGCTGTCGAACCCGCAGGTCCTGCCGTCCTCGCTCCACGCGCGGGCGCCCCAGCCGCCCCACACTGAGGCGAGGTTGTCCCAGCCCTTGTAGTCGAAGTCACGGACGACCATGCCCGCCTTGCCGGTCTTGGAGGCGACCGCGGCGTTCTGGGCGGCGACCTTCTCCCAGGTCCACGTGCCGTCCTCGATCATCTCGGCGGGAGTCTTCTGGCCCGCCTTCTTGAGCAGGTCGGTGTTGACGAAGACACCGAACGGCGAGGTGGAGAACGGGTAGGCGTACAGCTTGCCCCCGTTCTGCCAGAGCTTGACGGCCGACGGCGTGAGGTCGCCGAACTCGTACCCCTGGGCCGTGCTCAGCGTGTCGTCGAGCGGCGCCAGCGCGCCGGAGGAGACGAAGTCGGGCGCGGAGCTCTCCAGGATCCAGGCCAGGTCGGGGGCGTTGCCCCCGGCGATCTGGGTGGTCAGGGTCGTGGTGTAGTTCTCGAACGGGATGGGGTCGAATTTGATCTCGCCGATGTCGGGACGGGTCTTCCTGTACTCGGCGGCGATCTCGTTGAACAGCTTCAGGTGTGCCTCGTTGGAGGTCCAGATCGTCATGCGCAGCGGCTGCGGGCCCTGCGCGGCCGGGGTGGCCTCGCCTCCCCCGCCGCACGCCGTCAGGGTGAGCAGCGCCGCCAGCGCGACGGCCGCGGGCTTTCCGAATGGTTTCATGGTCCGATCTCCTTGCTGGGAATCCCCCGGCGGTCGTGGTGGGTGACCGGTCGGCGGCCGGTCGGACGAGGCTCAGTAACCGGTCACCTGCGGCCAGCGCAGCTCGACGCCGTCGCGGGTGAGCCTTCGCTGGAAGCCGGCGAGCAGGCCTTCGTCCTCGCGTACGGCGTGCGGGGTGGTGGCGTTGTCCAGGCAGAAGGCCGCGAGGGCACCCGCGGCCTCGCCGACGTTCCACTCCACCGGGTGCAGCCGGTAGGCCCCGTTGGTGATGTGGGTGGTGCCGATGTTCTTGGACGCGGGCAGCAGGTTGGTCATCCGCTGCGGGACGAGCGCGCCGAGTGGGATCTCGAACGGCGAGCTCGCCACGTCGATGTAGTTGTCGCCCCCGGTGGAGGGGTGCAGATCGATGCGGTACATCCCCACCCCGACGGAGTCGGCGTAGCTCACCGCGCCCTTGTCGCCGCGCACCGCGAGCGACAGGTCCTGCTCGGCCACGGTGTACAGGGCGCGGACCCGGCGCGACTCGCGGATGTAGGGGGCCTGGGCGAGCCCGTCGTCGCCGCCGGTGACGTCGCCGCGCAGGCGCAGGCCGGGAAAGCCGGTCCCGCCGTCGGCGCGTGGCGCCTCGGTCTGCATCCAGTACAGCACCGAGCGGGACAGCTCGCGGGCGGCGGCCAGGTGCCGTGCGGCGTCCGGCACGTCGATGACCGGCCCCTCCAGATAGTCGATCATCGGCCAGTTGACCAGGGTGATGTCGCTGTCGTAGGCGCCGTCGGCGAAGTTGCGCCGCGCGGCGATCCTGCGGAACGTCCACAGGTTCGCGTCGCCGGGGTTGAGCCGCTGGTCGGCCTCCACCAGCAGGGGGTCGTCGTCCGGGTTGGGGGTGAAGGAACGTTCCACGATCTCCAGGGTCCTGGGGTGCGGACAGCGCCAGGACAGCAGCCGGTCACCCCAGAAGTCGGGCTGGTAGCTCCTCCAGAACTCGTAGGCGGCGGGCTTGTCGACGGTGTGGTCGCCGTCGACGTGGTCGATCGCGAAGCACACCGAGACGGCCTGCATGTTCATCGGCTGGGCCTCGGCGGGCGCGCTCGGCTCGCCGGTGTCGCCCTGCGACTCGAACCCCGTCACGTACTCGGTGCCGGTCAGCGGCAGCAGCTCACCCGTCTCGGTGGCGTCCAGCACGTACGGCGCGACGGCCGTGACCTCCCCTCCCCCGCTCCGGTGCTCCAGGCGCACGGCCCGCACCCGGTCACCGTCGACCTCCGCGCCGACCGGTCGGTACGGCTGCAGCACGCGCAGCCGCCCCGAACCCCGGTACGGCGCGAGCATGGCCTCGATCACCGCGACCGCGACGCGCGGCTCGTGGCAGAGGCGGCTCACGTGTCCGGCGCCCGGGTTCAGCTCCCGCCAGGCCCGCGACCGGTCGGTCAGCGGGTAGTGGTCGCGGTAGTAGCGGCGGATGCCGTCACGCAGCGCCCGGTAGGAGGCCGTGACGCCGAACCGCTCCACCCAGGAGTGTTCGTCCGGCGGCACGGCCTGGCTGGTCAGCTGCCCGCCGAGCCAGTCGTACTCCTCGGTCAGGATCACGGTGCGTCCGGCCCGCAACAGCGCCAGGGTGGCGGCGACGCCGCCCAGCCCTCCGCCGACGACCACCGCATCCGCCGATATCTCAACCACGTCGGGGGTCTCTCCCATCATCATCGTTCTCACCGCTTTTGGTGTCCTTGGTGTGCTTACGGGGTGATCAGCTCCGGGCCGGTGCGAGCGTGGATCCCTCGACCAGCTCGCAGGCGAGCAGCTCCTGCGGCGTCCCCCCGCCGTTCTCCAGCAGCTCCGCCAGCAGCTCGACGGCCCTGCGGCCCATCTCCCGCCGGGGGATGCGGAACCCGGTGAGATCGACGTCCACGCGGACGGGCCTGGTCGGAGCGCCCAGCGCGAGGATCGACAGGTCGCCGGGGATCGCGAGACCCCGCTCGCCCGCCGCATGCATGATCGCCACGGCGTCGGCGGGCTCCTCGACGAAGGCCGCGGTCACCCCGGCGGCCGACAGCTCCCCCAGCAGCTCCTCGGGGGTCCTGCCGATGACCGGCACATGCGACCCCCGCGCCCCGACGGCGGCCACCGCCTCGCGGAAGCCGCGCATGCGGTCGGCCGGCGACTCGGCACCCGCCCCGGTGCCGACGTAGGCCATCCTCCGATGGCCGAGCCCCGCCGCCCGGTCGACCAGGGCGCGCACCGCGGGCGAGTAGTCGGCGCCCACGTACGGCACCGGGGCGCCCGCGTCGTCGCGGCGGCCGATGGAGACGAAGGGGATGCCCTCCGCCAGCAGCCGGGCCAGGTCGTCGCGGTCGACGGCGCGCCCGAGGAGCACGCAGCCGTCGGCGAGCCGCACCCGGCTGTCCTCGTTGAAGATCCGGCGCCGCTCCCCCGCCGCCCTGGCGCTGGTGAACAGCAGCAGGTCGCAGCCCATCTCCTCGGCGCACTCCTCGATGCCGAGCAGGAAGGGATGGTAGAAGTCGGCGCTCGCGGTCGGGAAGACCGCCTCGTAGGTGAAGACTCCCAGGATGCGGTTGCGCCGCTCGGCGAGCCGCCGGGCGACCGGATCGGCGACGTATCCGGTCTCCCTGATCACCCTCAGCACCCGCTCGCGTGTCTCCGGGGCGATGCGCACCTCGGCGTCGGTCCGGTTGTTGAGGACGAGCGACACCGTCGTCTGGCTCACCCCCGCGATGCGGGCGATGTCCTGCTGAGTGAGCCGGCGGCCGGGGGAGATCACGATCCGTAGCGTCCCGTCTGGTGATAATGCGCATTAGCGGAGTTGGGACGTCATCCTGCAATCAACCGGCGGCCCTGTCAAGAGCCGGACACCGGGATCACGTCATGGAAATTCCGCCGGTGATAATCCGTATTAGCACCTTGACGGGCGGGCGCGCCTGCTTGAACCTTTGCGATCAGAGAGATGCCCTCACCATCACTCACGGTGAAAGTTGTCGCGAAGGGACGGTCAATGTCTGAACCCCTCCTGGATCGTCGCGGGCTCCTGCGCGCGGCGGTCGGCGCCGGCGTGGCCGGCGGTCTCGGGCTCGCCCTCCCCGGGGTGGCCACGGCGACGGTCGCGGGCGCCTCCGCGCTGGGACCCGCCGGATTCCCCACGTACCAGTACGTCGGCACGCCGTTCAACAAGGCGAGCCTGCGCTACAACCCGACCAACGAACTGATCTTCCCCTGTATTCGGGGCATGTACGACAAGATCGCGAGCCCGCTGGGGCGCTACTACCTCTACTACGCCCCGCACGACGCGCCCGGCGGCATCTGCCTGGCCTACGGCAACTCGCTCGGCGGCCCGTTCACCGAGTACCCGAACAACCCGGTCATCTCCAGAACCTGGTCGCCGCACTACTCGGTCAGCCACGTCTCATCGCCGCACATGCTCTGGAACCCCGCCAACCGGCAGTTCTACATGTACTTCCACGGCGAGAACAACACCACCAGGATGGCCTGGTCGACCGACGGCGTGCGCTTCACCTACCACGGCACGGTGCTCCACACCGGGCTCATCCCCGGCGCGACGGAGACCTCGTACGCGCGGGTCTTCGAACACGCCGTCCCCGGTCTCGGCAACAAGTACGTCATGGTCTTCATGGGCGTCACCGGCGGCACTCGCAAGATCTTCTGGGGCTGGTCGTCCAACGGCAAGGACTGGCAGTTCGACCCGACCCCGCTGGTCACGCCGAGCCTCGACGGCCAGAGAGATCTCTCCGGGCCGACCCTGGTCAAGCGCAACGGCACGACGTACGTCGTCTACCACGGCGGCAGCGGGAACATGTTCCTCACCGAGGTGGGCAACGCCTTCGACCGTGAGGTCCACCTCGGCGTCCTCCACCGGCCCCTGACCGGGGCCCCCGACAACGGTCGCAGCGCCGCGCCCTCCTTCGGCACCGACGGCGGCGTGGAGTACATGTTCTACGAGGCGGGCCAGCGGAGCGGGTCGACGATCGCCGTCGCCCGCGCCGTCTGAGAACGCGCCCTCCCTGACGGCCGCACGGAACCCGTGTCCCGGGACACGGGTTCCGTGCCGGACGGCGCACCACGCCGGCGGGCGCTCGGGGCATCGACGGAGGGGAAGGGGGTTCCCCTCGGCACCGGTGGGAGCATGGAGACATGAACGTGGTGGTGCTGTCCGACACCCACGCGCCCCGGCGGTGGAAGGCGTGCCCGCCGGCCGTGGCCGGGCACCTGCGGGGCGCGGACCTGATCCTGCACGCGGGTGACGTCTGTGTCGCCGAAGTGCTGGACGAGCTCGCCGGCTACGCCCCGGTGCGCGCGGTCAAGGGCAACAACGACGGGCCGGACGTGGTGGCCCCCGAGACGCTGGAGCTGGATCTCGGCGGGCTGCGGGTGGCGATGATCCACGACAGCGGGCCGGCGCGAGGGCGGCTCGCCCGGATGCGGCGCCGGTTTCCCGAGGCCGACCTGGTGGTGTTCGGGCACTCCCACATACCGCTGGTCCAGGGCGACGACGAGTTCCGCGTCTTCAACCCGGGATCGCCCACCGACCGCCGCCGTCAGCCCCACGGCACCCTGGGCGTCCTGCGCGTCGAGGAGGGCCGCCTCGTCGAGGCGCGGATCGTCGCCGTCACCTGACCCGGTCCGCCGGACCGGTTCTGCCCGGTGGCCGATCCCGTCGTGTCGAACACGACGGCGAGGGTAGGAGTGGCGAGCATGTGGATCCGCTGGAAGGAGCGCGGCATGGCGCCGAGCATGCCGGTCCCGGGGTACGCGGCGACGGGGCGATCCGGTGGCCCGTTGTTTCCCCGCCGACCTGCGGCGCCTTCGGCGGTTACCGATTCGTTACCTACCGCGGGGGTGCGCGGGACGACATCTGCGTGTTACAAACCCCACTAATCGTTCTTCGAGCCAGATAGCGGCACAGAGCACCACGGCGTCGAGCACCACGGCGTCAAGCACCATGGCACCGAGCATCACGGCACTGAGCACCACGGCAACAAGCGCGGCGGCGCGCGCCTTGCCTGACTTAACCCCTCCGAGTCAGGAAAAGGATCTCATGTCACCACGTTCCCAGCCCCGGAGCAGGCCGTTCACCACGGAGCCGCCCGCCGCGAGGACAGGCGTACGGAACCTCGTCCGGCGCGGTATGGCGGCCGTCGTGGCCGCGATGGTCGGCGCGGCCCTGTTCGTCCCCACGGCGGCCCAGGCCGCCGACCCCGCCTACCAGGTGCTGGTCTTCTCCAAGACGGCAGGCTTCCGGCACGACTCGATCCCCGCGGGCCTCCAGGCGATCCGCGACCTGGGCGCGGCCAACAACTTCACCGTCACCGCCACCGAGGACGCGGGAGCCTTCACCACGGCCAACCTGGCGCGCTTCAAGGCGGTGGTGTTCCTCAGCACCACCGGTGACGTGCTCAACGGCACCCAGCAGACCGCCTTCGAGTCCTACGTCAACGGGGGCGGCGGCTACGTCGGCATCCACGCCGCCGCCGACACCGAGTACGACTGGCCGTACTACGGCACCCTGGTGGGCGCCTGGTTCAAGGGACATCCGGCCCCCCAGCAGGCGACGATCAGGACCGAGGACCGCGCGCACGCGGCCACCGCCCACCTGGGGGCGACCTGGTCGAGAAGCGACGAGTGGTACAACTACCGCACCAACCCGCGCAACACCGCGCGAGTGCTGCAGAACCTCAACGAGGGCAGCTACAGCGGCGGCGACATGGGCGACCACCCGATCACCTGGTGCCGTCCGATGACGTCGGGCCGCTCGTTCTACACCGGGCTCGGGCACACGGCGAGCTCCTACACCGAGCCGGGCTTCCGGTCGCTGCTGCTCGGCGGCATCCGGTACGCGGCCGGGATGGCCAAGGCCGACTGCCGCCCGGAGACCGGCTACACGACCCTGTACAACGGCTCGACCACCGGCTGGACGCAGAGCGGTCCCGGCAGCTTCACCAACACCGACGCCACCCTCACCTCCACCGGGGGCATGGGCGTGCTGTGGTACTCGGCGAAGAAGTACTTCTCCTACTCGCTGAAGCTGGACTGGAGGGTCGCCGGGGACGACAACTCGGGCGTCTTCGTGGGCATGTCGGCCTCCGACCCCATGAACACCTCCAAGGGGTACGAGGTCCAGATCGACGCCACCGACGCCCCGGACCGCACCACCGGGTCCGTCTACGCGGTCAAGTCCGCCGACATCGCCGCCCGCGACGCGGCCCTGAACCCGCCGGGCGCGTGGAACACCTACGAGCTCCTCGTCCAGGGCGAGCGCCTGCAGGTCTTCCTCAACGGTGTCAAGATCAACGACTTCACCAACACCGACCCGGCCCGCAGCATCCGCGAGGGGCACATCGGCATCCAGAACCACGGCACGGGTGACGACGTCTCCTTCCGCAACGTCCGCGTCAAGGAGCTGGGCGGCACCGGCCCGGTCACGACCACGGCCGAGGCGGAGTCCTACACCTCCACCTCGGGCGTGCAGATCGCCAACCACGCCCCGGCCAGCGGCGGCAGGACCGCCGGGTTCATCGAGAACGGCGACTGGGTCGGCTACTCGTCGATCAGCACGGCGGGCGCCACCGCCTTCGGCGCCCGCATCTCCTCCGCCGGATCCGGCGGCACCATCCAGGTCCGCTCGGGATCGGCCACCGGGACCCTCCTGGGCTCGGTCACCGTACCGAACACCGGGGGCTGGGAGAACTTCCAGAACGTCTCCACTCCCCTGACCGGATCGGCCTCGGGACCGCTGTTCCTCAGCTTCACCGGGGGCGGCGGATCCCTGTTCGACGTCGACACCCTCACCCTCACCAGGTGAACCACGGCTCGTGGCGCGCCCTCTCGGCGCGCCACGAGCCCCGTCCTTGGAGGCGCCGGGACTCCGCGAGCGGTGTTCCCGGCGCCCGCCGGACGACGAGCACGGCGTCAGGGGATCCCGGGAGGGTCTTTCCCCGGCCGTCAGACCGCCACGTCGGCGAGGCGGTCGATCTGGTCGGCGTCACGAGCCCAGCAGTAGAGGATCACCTCGTCGGCGCCGAGGTCCGTGAACGCGGTGATCGCGTCGCGGATCCGCTCCGGCGTGGTGAGCATGTTCTCCACGACCCGGGTGGTGTCTCCCAGGAAGCCGTAGTAGGAAGTGATCGTCTCCTTGGCGTCCTGGACGGTGCTCTCGGGGCCGAGGGCCACGTTGACCTGCGCGACCATCCGAGGACGTCCATCCCGTCCCGCCTCGGTCCAGAACCTCTCGACGTCGCGCATGAGCCGGTCGGCCAGGGCGACGGGCGCGGCGCACAGATACCCGTCCCCCCATCGGGCGACGCGTTCCAGGGCGGCGGGCGCGAAGGCCCCGATCAGGATCTCCGGTCCGCCGTCCTGGACGGGGGCCGGGCCGATCGGGCCGACCTCCTCGCTGTAGGGCTCACCGGACCAGACGCGCCGCAGCGTCGTCAGCTGCCTGTCGAGCCTGCGCCCGCGACGGCGGACGTCGGCCCCCGCGGCGAGGTAGTCGTCCTGGCGGGTGCCGATCCCGACGCCGAGGGTGAACCGGCCGCCGGACACGCGGTCCAGGGTCGCGGTCTGCTTGGCGAGCAGCGCCGACTGGCGAAGGGGACCGAGCAGCACCTCGGTCTGTACGCGGATCCGCGAGGTGGCGCCCGCGATGGCCGCCAGCGTGACCAGGGGCTCGGGGTTCGCGTAGACGAGACGGTCGAGCAGGCCGAGGGTGGTGAAGGGGCCGGCGTCCGCGCGCCTGGCCCAGGAGAGCAGCGACAACGGATCGCTGATGGGCAGGCCAAGACCTACGTTCATGGGATTCAACCTCCGGAAGGGCATGCGGAAAAAGACTGCCGCCCCTCCACCGCCGCGCGCGGTCATCGGGCGCGGCGCGCTCCCGATACTGCGACGTCTTTCCGGGGAGCTCGATCCTTGGAGTGCCACCATTCTACCCACTACCGGACACAAGGCCCCGGTGGGGTACGCGACCGCAGGGGGGTGCTCCGCGACGCCCTCGGGTTGGCTCATCGGGAAGATCTTTTAGATATGATCTTGCGGTGGCAGGATCGATGCGGCGCGGCATCGAGCCCGCCGCCGCGGCCGGTGATCCGGCGATGATCCGCCTGCGTGACGGCGGAGCGGTCCGCTCGACGCAGGGGATCTATCGCTGGGTCGCCGACATCGCGGCGAGCCGAGCCACCGGACCGGCCCGCTGAGCCGCTGAACCGCGCCGCCACACGAGGCCGCCAGAGCCGAACCGCCGGACCCGGCCGCCGGACCGAGCCGCTCAACCGAGCCGCTCAACCGAGCCGTTGAGCCCGGTCGCCAGGCCGTACTCACCGAGCCGAGCCGGACCGCCGGACCGGACCCGCGCCGGGTGAGACCTTCCGCGCATCGCGACCGCCAGGGACAACGGCCGGCCCCCGGACGACAGATCCATGGACACGGTTCCCCCATGTCATCATTTGTCGGGTTTTTGGGGGTTTTGTCCGGGTATGCAGGCAGGAACTCGCGCCGATCCGGGGGGTTGACGATGAGCGCACACGAGCACGAACGGCGACCAGGGGAGGCGGACCGGCCCGGCGGCCTGTCGAGGCGGCACTTCTCCATGCTGGGAGCCGCGATGCTGGGCGGCGCGAGCCTGCCTCAGCCGATCATCCGGCCCGGCTCGCCCCCACCCTCTCCCTCGCCGAGCCCGAGCCCGAGCCCGGGTGGGAGCAGGCCGTCGGCGGTTCCGGTGGGCTTCGTCCTGAGCCACGAGCAGTTCCGCACTCCGGACCTGGTGCGCTTCGCCGAACTGGCCGAGCAGGCCGGGTTCAGCCAGGTCTGGACGAGCGACCACTCCCATCCGTGGCAGGACAACGAGGGCCACTCCATGTTCCCCTGGCTCACGCTCGCCCTGATCGGCGAGCGCGCGCCGAAACTGACGTACGGCACCGGCGTCACCTGCCCCATCTACCGCCACCACCCCTCCCAGGTGGCGCAGGCTTTCGCCTCCCTCGACATCCTGAGCCCCGGCAAGGTCTTCCTCGGCGTCGGCACCGGCGAGGCACTCAACGAGCTCGCCACCACCGGCCGGTTCGGCCGCTACCCCGAACGCCACGACCGGCTCATCGAGGCCGTCCAGCTGATCCGCAAACTCTGGACGGGCGAGCGCACCACCTTCAAGGGGCGCTTCTACCAGACCAGGGAGTTCAAGCTGTACGACGTCCCCCCCTCCAAGGTGCCGATCTACATCGCGGCCAGCGGGCCGAAGAGCGCGTACCTGGCGGGACGCTACGGCGACGGCTGGATCGCCCAGACCAAGGACATCGCCGACCCCCGGCTGCGCGACGCGTTCGCCAAGGGTGCCCGCGCCGCGGGCAAGAACCCCGACACCATGCCGAAGCTCGTCGAGACGTGGGTCGTGGTGGGCGGCCGGGCCGAGGCGGACCAGGCCGCGGAGAAGTGGCGGTTCACCGTGCACGGCTTCGGCGACCTGCTCTACCAGCCGAACCCGGTGACCATCCAGCGGCTGGCCGAGCAGCGCTGGAAGCTCCAGCAGGTGTACGCCGGCTGGCCGGTCAGCACGGATCCGAAGGTGCACATCAAGGCCACCCAGCGGATCGTCGACCTCGGCGCCACCCCGTTCATCCACTCCGGCCAGGAGGACCAGCGGCGCGTGGTCGAGTTCTACGGCCGGGAGGTCCTGCCGCACGTGCACCGCTGACGGCCGAGTCGCTCCCTAACCCGCCGAACGGACCGGCCCGCGCCCACGAGGAGCGGGGCCGGGGTCCCCACGGGGATCAGGCCCGGAGCTGGTGGGTGATGGAGGTGTCGGTGATGGCGGTGTCGTTCGCCAGCAGGAAGGCCTTGCTGAGGATGAGCGCCAACCGGCCGTCCTCCTCGAACGGAAGGAACAGCCCGGCGTGGGGGTCGCGGGCGGAGACGACGCACAGGTAGGCGTCGTTGGGTTCCATCAGGATGTTCGCCGACCCCAGGTGGATCTTGTAGGTGCGCAGGTCGCCCCGGACCACCAGGAAGCGATCGGTCATGGTGCACCGGTCGGCGATGGTCGTGCGCCCGATCAGCCGGGACAGGGCGTCGCGCCGGACCCGGGCGCTCTCGGCCAGGTCGCCGAAGCTGTAGGAGCGCCAGTAGTCCCCGTGGCCCTCGGGGTCCAGGCCGGTGGAGGTGACGCCGACGACCAGGTCGGCGTCGCGCAGCGCCTCCGACAGGACGAGCGGAGGGACCTCGGCCAGCGGGACCGGCGAGGTGCCGGCGAGGAAACGGATGTCGCCGCTGACGCAGACGGAGGCGGTGGTGCCGTAACCGTCGCGTTCGTAGGAGTGCTCGTCCAGGTGGAAGTCCCAGGTGACGGTCAGGCCGCCGGGCAGCTTCTTGGCGGCGGTGCACGCGTCGGACCCTCCCTCCCAGTTCCAGTGGCCCAGCGTCATGCCGGTCCAGCCGCGGTCGGTGAGCAGTGCCTTGGCCTGGCCGTACCGGAGCAGGTGGCTGGAGAAGCGGCGCGAGTGGTCGCGCGTCTCCTCTTCGGCGGGGGTGAGCAGGTAGACCTCGCGGAAGGCCTGCTTGAACGGCTGGCGCAGCTCCTTGCCCTGCACCACCTCCCGCCAGGCGCGTACCTCCTCCAGGGACGCGCGGGCCGGGTGCCACAGTCGCACCGGCACGTCCGGCACGGTGAGCCCCAGCTCGGCGCGCCACACGCCGGGCTCGACCTCGAACTCCCAGATCACCCGGTCGGTGACCGGGTGCCCCTCCAGCTGCCGGTACGGCGGAGCCGTCTCGCCGGCGCATCCGGCCTCCAGCGCCCTGGCCAGGGTGGCCTGCTGCTGCTGGGTCCGCTTGGCCAGCTCGCGCAGCCGCTTGACCTCGGCGGGGTGCTCCCGCCTGACCGCCGCCGGGACCGTCTTGAGCTTCCTGTCCCCGTGCCACCACGACAGCTCGACCTTGCCGTCGATGGAGATCACCGCCGTGTGCTCGCCGACGGTCTGCCGTACCCGCCCGTCGGGTATCCGGAACGCCACCTCCAGCCGGTTGGCCAGGGCGGCCTCGATGTCCTTGAACATGCGGTCCAGTTGCTTGGGCACCCCGGCGTGCCGGGTGACCTGGCGGACGGCGCGCAACGCCGAGATCGCCTCGGGCGTCGGGTAGCTCCGCACCGCGCGGGCGATCTCGAACAGCAGTCCCTGCGAGAGCAGGGTCTTGGCCTGGGTCGGCGCCACCGCGATCCCGCGCAGCAGCCTGTCCAGCACCTCGGGCAGCCAGGGCTCGTCCCGGAGGAGCGCCAGCCGTACGGCCCTGCCGAGGATCGCCTTCTCCCCGTCCTCGAACGCCTTCTCCGCCCGGTAGGGGATCTCTCCGGCGTGGATCGCCGCGACGCGGGCCTCGGCCGCCTCCAGAGCCGTCCGGGCGAAGTCCGGGTAACCGGGCTGGCCGTTGAGCCATTCGATCACGCCGGGCAGCGGGGCGGCATGGTCGGACCGTTCCCGCATCGCCTCGGCGAGCAGCGCCCGCCGCTCCACGTCCCAGCCGAGCAGCACCTCCAGCTCGGCGGCCGCGATCGGCCCGCGCTCCCGGGTGAGCCGGTCGCCCACTTCGGCGCCCATGCCCGCCAGCCCCGCCGCCACCAGCACGGAGAAGGGTTCGTACGGTCGCTCTCCGTCCGGCATCAGGAATCCGACCAGCTCGCGGGCCGCCACGGCCAGCCGCTGCTCGTCGACCACATACCGTGCCGACATCGGGCTGTCGTCGCCGACCGGGACCGACGCGCCCAGCCCGGTGCTCAGCTGGGAGACCTCAGGCCAGTACGTGGGGTCGTTCGCGGTCCCGTTGATCAGCGCGAGCAGACGCTGGGCGAGAGGGGAGAGAGGCATGCCGGTGGTTCCTGTCAGAGGTGGATCGGTGGATGACGGACGGGTCGTGACGGTGGCGCCGGCGGCCGGGAGGACCGCCCTGGACAGAACGATCGACGGCCTCAGACGAACGGGCCGACGAGGTCGGCGAACTCCTCCGGGCCGACGATCCGTACGCCCAGGCTCTCGGCCTTGGCGCGCTTGGAACCCGCGTTCTCTCCGGCCACCAGCAGGCTGGTCTTCTTCGAGACGCTGGAGGAGGATTTGCCGCCGGCGCGTTCGATCAGCTCGTTCATCTGGTTGCGGGTCAGCGTCTCCAGCGTCCCGCTCATGGAGCCGGTGACCACGACGGACATCCCGGCCAGCGGCAGCTCGGACGCGCCGCCCGGCTCCGAGCCCGTCGGCGCGTCGGAGCCGGGGACGGCGGGTGGCGTCCAGCCCGGCTCGGTCATGGTGACCCCGGCCGCCACCAGCTTGTCGATGAGCGGTGCGAGCTCGGTCAGCTCGGCCACCACCGCCGGTGCCTTCTTCGGGCCGATGCCCTCGACCGCCTCGATCGCCTCCGCGTCGGCCGCGCGGATGGCGTCCATGCTGCCGAAGTGGCGGGCGATGCGGCGGCTCATGGACCGGCCGGTGCCGCGCACGCCCAGCGCGCAGAAGACCCTGCTGAGCGGCTGGGCCTTGGCCCGCTCGATCGCGGCGAGCAGGTTGTCGGTGCTGGTGGCGCCCATCCGCTCCAGGCCCAGCACCTGCTCGCGGGTGAGGAAGAACAGGTCGGCGAAGTCGGCGATCAGCCCGGCGTCCAGCATCTGCTGGACGCGGTTCTCGGCCAGGCCCTCGATGTCGAGCTGGTCGCGGCCGGCGGCGTAGCCGATGGAGGCGATCACCCGGCAGGCGCGCCCGCGCACGCACCGCCACCGCTCCTGGGAGGCGTCGATCTCGTCGCCGCACAGCGGGCAGACCTCCGGGATGGGGATCGGCCGCTCGTCGCCGGTGCGCAGGTGTACGACCGGGGCCTCGACCCGGGGAATCACGTCGCCGGCCTTGTAGACGACCACGGAATCGCCCAGCATCAAGCCCCGGCGTCCGATGTCGGAGGCGTTGTGCAGGGTGGCGTAGGTGACGGTGCTGCCGTCGAGCTCGACCGGCTCCAGCACGGCGCGTGGGGCGATGATGCCGCTGCGGCCGACGTTCCACTCGACGTCGAGCAGTTTGGTGATCTTCTCGGTGGCGGGGAGCTTGTAGGCGATCGCCCAGCGGGGGGCGCGCGAGCTGAACCCGGCCTGCGCCTGGTCGGCGGCGAGGTCGCACTTGATCACGATGCCGTCGATGCCGAAGGCCAGCTCCGCTCGTTTGGCGGCGATCTGCTCGACCCGCTCCTGGACCCCCTCCAGGGTGGTGGCGACGATCCCGCCGACGTCGGTGGCGGCGGGGGTCAGCACGCCCTGGGCGGCGACCCACGTCATGATCTCGCTGTGCGGCAGCTCGCGCAGCGACACGGCCCGCTCGGAGGTGTCGTCGGGCTGCGGCAGCGCGCCGTAGCCGAAGAAGGTCAGCTCGCACACGTACGGCCGGTCCTGGGCG
Source organism: Streptosporangium oxazolinicum (assembly GCF_039537505.1). Classification (NCBI taxonomy): domain Bacteria; kingdom Bacillati; phylum Actinomycetota; class Actinomycetes; order Streptosporangiales; family Streptosporangiaceae; genus Streptosporangium; species Streptosporangium oxazolinicum. The sequence goes on along the minus strand of NZ_BAABAQ010000007.1, from coordinate 163,639 downwards.
CGCAGCGTGCCGGCGGCGGCGCTGCGCGGGTTGGCGAACGTGGTGCCGTCGTGCGCCTGGCGCTTGAGGCACGCCGCCTCGAACTGCTCGGCCGTCATCATCACCTCACCGCGCAGCTCCACCGTGACCGGATCGGCCAGCCTGGCGGGCAGTCCCACGATGGTGCCGATCGCGTGGCTCACGTCCTCGCCCTTGGTGCCGTCACCCCGGGTGACCAGCCGCACCAGCCGCCCGCCCCGGTAACGCGCGGCGATCGCGAGTCCGTCGAGTTTCGGCTCCACGCTCCACGCGGTGACCGGCCAGCCCAGCCTGCGCTCCAGCGACGCGGCCCAGTCGGCCAGCTGCTGGGCGCCGAAGACGTTGTCCAGGCTCAGCATCGACACCGTGTGCGGCACGTCGCCGACCACCGCGCCACCGGCCACCTTGCCCGTCGGCGAGGTCGGCAGCACCTCGTCGGGATGCTCGTCCTCATAGGCCTGGATGCCCCGGACCAGCCGGTCGTAGGCGTCGTCGTCCAGCGTGGACGTGCCGTCGCCGTAGTAGGCCGCAGCGGCGTCCAGGGCGAGCTGGACGGCCTCGGCGTAGGCGGTCTGATCGGCCAAAAGGGTGCTGGGGGGTGCGTCGGTCATGATCCCATCATCCCGCCGGGCACCGACAATTTTCGGCCCGCGGAACGCGTCCCCGAACCCTTGTGAGACAGGGGGCGATAGTTGGTCCCATGTAGAGCGGCAGGACGTGAGATGACGGTTCGCGAATTGATGTCCGTTGCGCTGTTGGAGTTGGGTGAGGTGAACTGTGTTAGGGCCTGTGTGATGTCGTGATCAATTGGCTGCTTGCAATAGATCTTCGAGCCAGATCATCGCGGCGCGGAGTTCGAGGCCGGCGAGGTAGCTCTCGGGCGTCTTGTCGAAGCGCCACTGGCCACTCGGCCAGTAACGTCATCGCGGGCAAGACCCCGTCCCAGCCGGCCGCCCCCGCGGCCTGGGCCATCACGTGCCTGCGGGTCGCGACCTCGGCCGGGCGCACGCTCTGGACCCGAAACGTCGATATCACCTACCGGCTTTACATAAATTACCTGTACGGCTCGCGCTCTCACCTTCGAACCGTCGGCGGTATCCGGATCCCGGCGGGCCTTAACCGCCGTCCGGGGGCACGCTCAAGCATCTCGTCGAGATGGCCGCGTGATTCGGGCGCGGGCCGCCTTGCTCACCAGGTCCAATACGAACGAGCCTCGGCCTGCCATGTCTTCGGGAAGTACTGGTGGATGTCGAAGGCCATCCCCTTGCCGCGGGCGATGAGCTGGTCGCGATCGAGCTTGCGGGTAATCGGACCGTCGCGGTCGTCCTTGTTGTCCCACCAGGACTCCCACTGCTTGATGCAGGTCTGGCCGGTGAGGTACCGGTTGGAGCACGGGGCGGGCGGTGACCAGATCTGGGTGTGACCGAAGCGGATGACCTTGCCGGAGGACTCCTCGGTGATGGTGCCCCACGCCTTGAGGCAGTAGGCCCGTGAAGGGATGTCCCACTGCACGTAGTGCTGGAGCCCGGAGGTGGCGAGCGTGCGCAGGGAGCCGCAGGAGGCGTCGCCGATCTGCTCCTTGGTGACACGCACCCGGTAGTAGGTGCCGTTGTCGCGCCAGCCGTCCAGCATCAGCCAACCGCCGGTGCGGACGAACTTCTCCGCGTACGTCGGCGGCCACTTCGCGGGATCGCCCCAGCTGATCTCCGAGGTGGTGGACGACAGCGGCTTCCACGTCCACTGCCCCGCCGCCTGGCCGCCCGTCCAGTACTGCCCGGCGCTGCGCGCGCCGAAGCGGGAGTAGTCCCCGTAGGTCTCTCCCGCCGACACCGACGCCGACGCCGGAACGGTCGCCGCCGTGACCGCCACCAGCGCGACCAGGCTCCTCATCACGATTCTCATCAACACGCCGTGCAAGGTAGCAGGCCCCGGCTGCCGATCATGGATCATTCGGCAATTCTGGAAGGAATCGGAGGGCTCGGTCAGCGTCGTGGTCTAACAGTGTCCTCCGATCGGGGGAGACACATGCCGAAACCCGTCACCCCACAGGACAGGTCGAACTGGTGGATCCGGGTCAGCGGCCATTCCTCGTGGGGGGACGTCCGCAGCTCGCCGCCGTCGAAGGCGTCGGCCACGCCTTCGGAGCGGAGGTGCCCGGCCAGCGTCGCGGCCAGCCGATCGGCGTCCTGCGGCCGCTCCGCCTGCAGCGGCGCGATCTCGTGCGAGTCGGCCGCGACGTCGAACAGCAGCGGCGCCCGCCGTTGGCCAGCCAGATCAGCTTCAGGCGGCCCTCCCGGACCATCGCCTTGAGTGGTGTGAAACTTGCCGACCCCCCAGGTTCGGGTAGCCGCGCAGGCCCATCGCGCCGGCCAGGTACGGCCCGCAGGACTCCCGGATCGCGGCGTGCCCCCCGTCGGGGACGGCGTTGTCGTACACCCGGGTCTGGGTCGGCTCGTACCCGCTGTGCAGCGTGTGGCGGGCCGGCACGCAGACCGGAGTGGTGGAGTACGCGTTGTCGAAGACGGTCCCGCGGGCGGCCAGCCGATCGAGGTTGGGCGTCGCGATGCCGCGGTTGCCGAGCGCCGCGATGGTGTCGAACCGCTGCTGGCCGGTCATCACGAACAGCACGTTCGGGCGGGGGGACATGATCAGGTCTCTCCTCGTCTGACGCTCAGCGCGTCGGCGTCGGCAGCAGCCGGGCACGGTCTCCCCGCAGGGCGGACTCCTGGGCGTTCCAGTCGTCGGCCGGGTCCAGCCAGGCCAGCAGTACCTCGCCCGGCGGGAACGCGTCCCCGGCTTCGTCCAGCGGCGCGGCCAGGCGGGCGTCGGCCTCGGCGACCCAGCCGGCCGCCGCCGGGTCGGCGACCAGTCGTCCGGTTGCCAGGGGTCGGCGCGGCCGTGGAAACAGCAGCCAGGGCCGGCCGTCGAGGGTCCGCGCGTAGGTCAGCTCGCCGGTGACCAGACCCCGCCATTCGCCGATCCCCTGGTCGTACCCGTTGTCGAAGCTCACCCAGTTGCCGATCAGCGGCGAACGTTACCCCGGCGCGGCTCGGGCGTGGACATCGCGGCGTCGGCCCGCATACCTCGCGGGGTCGGGGGCGGTGCAGCGCCTCGGATGACCAGGCAAACGACTCGCGGGGCTCGCGATGACGTTCATCACCGCCGACCGTCCACATTCGCATCTGGTCGGTCACCCGGCGGTGCCGCGAGACTTCTCGGCAACCGGAAGGAACGCGATCGTGCGTCAGATGAGCACGACGGTTTGAGTTTCCTGAAGGGACTTAGGTGTCACGGGTACGAAGTTCAATTCGGTAAGGAGCCTCCAAGATGAGCAAGGTCATCAGCGCCCACGCGGTGTCGGCCGACGGGTACATCACCGGACGGGACCCGGGCGCCGGGCGCGGGCTCGGCGACGGGACGATGCTGTTTGACTGGTACTTCGACGGCGACACCCCCAGTCAGGTCTTCGACGGGTTCAAGCTGAGCGGGCCCAGCGCTCGGGTCTTCGACGCCCTCGCCGGGCGCGTGGGCGCGATCGTGGCCGGCCGCAACACCTACGACGACTCCGACCACTTCGGAGGCGGTAGCCCGCACCCGGCAGCCCGGCTGATCCTGCTCAGCAACCGGCCCGCGCCCGAGATTGGCGAGAGGCAGACGCTCGTCACCACCGGCATCGAGGACGCGATCGCGGCGGCACGCGAGGCCGCCGACGGCAAGGACGTCGGCCTCATGGGCGGCGGCGTGCTGACGTCCGCGCTGGAAGCGGGCCTCGTCGACGAGGTGATCCTGCACCAGGTGCCCGTCCTGCTCGGCGCCGGCCGCAGCTTCTTCCAGGAGCTTCCCGAGCACATCGCGCTGCGGCTGATCGAAGCAGTGCCCGCCCCCGGAGTGACCCACCTGCACTACGAGGTGGCCCGATGATCCTCGTCACCGGCGGCCTCGGAATGATCGGCGCCTACACCGCCCGCGCCCTGGTAGACCTCGGTCACGATGTCGTCGTGACCACCCATCACCGCACCGACACACCGTCGTTCCTCGGCGGCCGGGTCACGGTGGAGTCCCTCGACGTCACCGACCGAGAGGCATTCCTCGCGCTCGGAGACCGCCACGACATGACCGGGATCGTGCACCTGGCGGGAAGCATCCCGGAGGCGGTGCCGATCGACTTCTTCCGCCGCGACACCGCCGGGCTGCTCAACGCGTTGGAAGCCGCTCGCAGTTGGAACGTGCGCAGATTCGCCGTCGCCAGCAGCATCAGCTCCTACACCGGCCGACCCGAAACCATCTGGGACGAGGAACTCTCGCTCCCATCCGTCGACGTCCCGCACGCGATCGCGGCCTTCAAGAAGGCCGTCGAACCGCTCACCCTCCACAGCCTTCGGGGCAGCGACGTGCAGCCCGTCCTGCTCCGCATCGGAAGCACCTGGGGTCCGCTGATGGACCCCGAATCGCCCTTCAACTTCATCCCGCCCTATGTCAGCGCCCTGCACCGCGGAGAAACACCCCCGCCCCTCTACGCCGACGACGGCGGCGACCTCGCCTACGCCCCCGACAACGGGCGTGCGATCGCCCTGCTGGCAGCCGCCGAAACCCTCCATCACGACATCTACAACGTGTCCAGCGGACGCCCCGTCACCAACCGGGAGATCGCCCGTGCGCTGACCGCAGCGATGGACGGCGCTCGCATCGAACTCATCGAGGGACGCCGGGGCGGCCCCGGATTAGACCCCTACCTCGATATCACCCGGCTCACCGACGACACCGGATTCCAGCCCGAGTTCGACATCACCAGCGCTGTAGCCCACTACGTCGCATGGCGCGCCGACAACCAACGCTAAGGAGGACGACATCATGCTCGACCCCGAAGTCCGAGATGTCCTCGACGGCGCCTCGCTCGCCCACCTCGCCACCGTGCTCGCCGACGGCTCCCCTCACGCCATCCCCGTCTTCGTGGGCACCGAGGGCGATCGCATCGCGATCTTCACAGGCCCGCAATCGCTCAAAGCCCGCAACCTGCGCCGCGATCCCCGCGTCGCCCTCTCGATCGCGCCGGTCGAGAATCCTTTCAACCCGGTCGCCATCCGTGGCCGGGTTGTCGAGTGGCTCGACGGCGAGCCGGCCTGGCAGATCATCGACAGGATCGCGATCAAGTACACCGGACAGCCCTACTCACGCGAGCTCGACCGCGCCGTCGCCCTCATCGAACCCGACCGGCAGACCGTCGGCGTCCGTTAATCGTCATGTTCGCACGTAAAGCGGCGTCCGGGCCGGCGACTGTGAACCAGACATGGCCACAGTTACCGGAGCGGATCAGCCTGGGGGGAAACACCGATGCGCTGTCATGAGTCGGCGCCCCACCCTTCCGTTCGGAAGCGGACTCGCCACTGGTGCGCTTAGGTCCATGGGTGATCAGGCGGGCGGTGGCCTTGGTGGTGTGCAGCGCGTCCAGGGTCAAGACCATCCCGGCCACCTCCAGCCGGGCCGGCAGGGCACGGGCGGCGGGCCCCTCCCCGCGCTTGTCGGCGACCTGGCCTTGGCCCAGGACCACCCCGTGCTCGTGGCTGATCACCTCGAGCAGGAAGACCCGCCCGCCCTCGGTGGTCCGGGCCCCGCGGCAGGCTTTGCCATCCAGAGCGGCGCCGGGCAGCAGCCCGCCCGGGGCAGGCTGGGTGTGTCGTGCCGCTGCTCACGCTCGATAGGTCCGGGAGTGTCGGGAATCGACGGGACCGGCGCCACCTGAGCGACCACCCCGGTGACATAATCGCTGATCGCCGAATCCAGCGCGTCGGCGTCCAGGTCGGCCAGGACCCGACGGAAAGTCCGCTCGCTGGGCACGAGGAACCGGCCGGTGAACGGATCGCGGTAGGCGCCCAGCCGCTCCAGCACCGCTTGGGTCCCGCCGGCGCCCGCCACGTCAAGACGGCCTTGACACTTCGCACTCAGGCTGGCGGGCGCCGGAAAGGCATCGAAGGTTCGGCGGCAGATCTCGCTCTCAAGCAACAGCCGCCACAGCGCGGTGTCATCGGGCGCGCCGCGTTGGTTCGAAGGTTCCCAGGCGCGGTCAGGCTCACGCGCGACCTCGTTGACCGGCCGACCCGACGACTGCACCGGCTCGACCGCATCACGCCGGAACTCTTCGGTGTGCTTCGATGGACGCCCCAACGGGGACACTCCTTCCTCTGGACTCAAGATCCAGTTTCAGGGTGTCCACACCGCCGAGGGAAGCTCACTTTCCGGTAACAGGTCGCCTTCCGCCGGGTGAGGCTGCCCGGACCGCTAGCCAATTGGGATTACGTCTGGTTCTGCCTTAAGGATCTTGAGCAGCAGCGAGTCCGGCGTCGACCCAGGTCTTGGTGAGCTCGGCGTACGGGCGCGCCGGAAGACCCCTGGAATGTCCGCCCGCTGTCCTGGCCGAGGGCGGGTCAGAGCCAGCCGGCGTCGCGAGAGATGCGGATGGCGTCGATGCGGTTGCGGCCGCCGACCTTGCTGATCGCGTTCGAGAGGTAGTTGCGCACGGTGGCCTGCGACAGCGACAGCTGGGTGGCGATCTGCTCGGTGCGGACGCCGGTCGCCGCGACCCGCAGCACCTCGGTCTCCCTGGCGGTCAGCGGGCTGCTGCCGGTTTCCAGGGCGGCTGCCACGAGTTCGGGGTCGATGACCCGTTCGCCGCGGGCGACGCGGCGGATCCCGTCGGTGAGGGTCTGGGCCGGGGCGTCCTTGACGATGAAACCCCGTACGTGGACTTTCAAGGCGCGCAGAAGGTTGCCCGGCTGGCTGAGCCCGGTGAGGACGAGCGTGCGGCACTCGGGCAGCGCCTGCGACAGCTGCTCGGCGGCCGACAGGCCGTCCAGCCCGGGCAGGTCGATGTCGAGCACCGCCACGTCGGGCCGTACCGACAGGGCTGCGGGCAGCACCTCGTCACCGCGTTCGACCTCGGCGACGACCTCCATACCGTCCTCCAGCGACAGCAGCGCGACGAGGGCCGAACGAATCATGTGCATGTCCTCGGCGATCAGCACGCGGATCACGCGCCCTCCTCGGGAACCTCGACCGACAGGCGGAAACGGCCGTCGTGGACGGCGGCGGACGACGAGCCGGACGCCGCGCGGGCCCGCTCGGCCACCCCGGCGAGCCCCGATCTCGGGCCCGTCACGCCGCGGGCACCGTCGTTGACGATCTCCAACCGTACTTTCCCGCCGTCGCGGGAGACGGTGATGGCGCAGGTGCCGGCCTCGCTGTGGCGCAACAGGTTGGTGGTGCCCTCGCGGATCGCCCACGCCAGCGCGTCATGGGAGGGCGCGGACAGCGCCGGTAGGGGGGTCACGTCGAGCCGGGTCTCGACTCCAGCGGCGCCGAGCAGGGCCGCCGCCCCGTCGATCTCGGTACGCAGCGACACGGCCAACTCGTCGCGGGTGATCGCGCGTAGGTCCCGGAGCGCGTCGCGGGCCACGCCGGTCAGGCTCTCGACCTCGGCCCGGGCCGCGTCGGTGTCCTTCACCAGCAGCCGAAGGGCCAGGTCGCCCTTGAGCGAGATCGCCGACAGGCTCTGCCCGAGCAGGTCGTGCAGGTCACGGGAGAGCCGGACGCGTTCCTCGCCGACGGCGGCGGCGGCCAGCTCGGCCCGGGCGGCGTCCAGCTCGTTCAGCAGCAGGACCAGCCGAGCCCCGGCGACCAGTGCCCCACCGAACAGTGTGATGCCGAGCAGGGGATACACGCCCAGGAGGAGGGCATGCGGGACCGTTGTGGTCCCGCTCCCCAGCATGTTCGACACCTCCATCAAGGGAGCGTGCGCGATCTGCGCGGCGGCCGCCACCGGCATCACCGGGCCGCGCAGCAGCATGACGATCGAGGCCAAGCCGAAGATCATCAGGCCCTCCCATTGCGAGCCGGCCCACCACAGGGGCACGTTGGCGATCAGCAGGAGGGCCGCCAGGCTCCAGGGCCAGCCCGCCGGGCGTTCGCCCCGGGACGCAGCCAGGCTGTGGCGAAGCTGAAAGGCGAGACACAAGGCGGCACCCAGTGTCGCGGCGACCGGGTCGCCGGCCGGGCCCTCCATTCCCACGGCGGTGTAGACCGGCACCTGGGCGGCCAGCGGGATGTGCAGCGCGATGAACGGCCGGTGCGGATGCCGCAGCATCCAGGAAGGCGGGATCTGCGGGGTCACGCCGGCACCTCGATCGTCTCGGTCGCGTCGTCGGCACGGACCTCCAGCAGTACCCGGCCGTCCACGACCATCGCGGTGATCGTGCACGCGTCCACCGCGTCGGCCCGCAACAAGCGCGTGACGGTGGCGCGCAGGGCGTCCCGGGACCGCTGCGGGATCGTCTCGGGAACGCCCAGCCTCGGAAGACGCAGACGGGTCTCGACGCCGGCCGCGGAGAGCAGGACGGCGGCCGTCTCCAGCTCGGCGCGCAGCGACGGCTGCCGGTAGCCGCGCACCCGCCGCCTGGCCTCGGCCAGCGTGCGCCTGGCGTCTTCCGCGAGGCCGCCCAGCTCGCCGGCCAGCTCCGCGGAGGCTCCTCGTGCCAGCTTCGCCGTTGCCCGCTCGCCGCGGGTCACGATCGCTTCCAGCGCGCTGCCGACCGTCAGGCGCAGGTCGTCGTCGATGCGGCGCCGCTCCTGCGCGACCGCCTGCTGCGCCAGCGCCTCCCTGGCCGCCTGCAGCCGGGTCAGCGCCGCGGCGAGCCAGACAAGCAGCAGCAGCGCCCCGCCACCGCACAACACCGAGAACGCCAGCCACGGCGCCGACTGCCACGGCAGCCCTAGCAGGAGGCCCGCGGGCGCGGCCACGGCGACCAGCGTCACGAAGCCCAGGTACGACCACGGCGCGGGCAGCACCAGCAGGGCCGACACCACCAGGCCCGCGTACGCCCGCGGCCACATGTTTCCGGCCAGCGGCGTGACGCCGAGGACGATGACGGCCATCGCCACGAACGTCCAGCGGCCCGCTGGCGGGTGGACCGAGCGCGCGGCGTACCAGACGTGGCGCAGGTGCAACGGGAGATACGCGGCGGTCGCGGCCATGCTCCACAACCCGGTACGGGTGTCGTTGCCCACGTAGCCGAACGCCAGGGTCACCTGCAGCACCGGCAGCACGGCACTGCAGACGACCGCGGCGACCGGCGCCAGCCGGACGACGCGGCCGGACCGCCAGAACTCCACCACCGTCCCCACCCCCGGTCCCCGTGCCCAGGCTGACAAGGGTAGGCGGCCCGGCCGAGCGCCGCGCGACAGGGGCCTCACCAGGCCGTATGGCAGGGTCATGGGCATCTGGGCGGCGCCGTTGCTTGCATGCGTCGACACTGTCACCGCGGTCAGCTGACGAACAGATGCAAATGTCACCGCCCGCGGGATGGATTCCCACCGTCCGAAGGACGTCAGCGAATCACCGCTCAGGGAGAGCAGCACCTTCAACCCGCACTGATCTGACCGCACCACCGAAACATCGCTGACCGTCACCGAGCAACCACACCACGCGCCAAGTCGTCGGACCGACGAACTTTCAGCCGCTGATCCCGCATTGAGATCAACGGCCAGCCTCAGGCAGGCCAACTATCGCCCCCTGTCTCAACCCTTGGTCGAAAATTCGCGGGCCAGATTGTCCGGGATGGTTTTCGTGCTCATGTTCGCGTCCGATACCGTCGCGTTCACCGGCCGTTTACTGATCCGCGACTCAGTCTCCCCGGTCGAACGTGGGCATGAGCAGGGCGTGACGGAGAGCTGACGCATCTGGCGGATATCTTCACACCGCCCGGATCCCTGAAGGAATTTTTAGGAAGAATGACCAAAAGTCTGGACGAATGGTTGGGGCCGAGTGAAAATTCGATCACCACTCGAAGATCATGGAGACGCCGGGCGGGTGCTTCGTCCCGCGCGTAACCCCTGCTTACCTTGGGCGAGGACGTATGCGGGTACTGCGTGGGCTGCTCACGACGACGTTGGTCATAGGGCTCTCCCCGGCGACGTCCGCCCGAGCGGACGATGTGCCGGAGCCACCGAGGACCGTCCACGAGCAACCGGCGACCGAGAGGTCCGCGGTCGCGGCGGCCCTCCGCACCGGGCAGCCGGTCGAGATCGAGTCGATGCGCACGGAGACCCGCCAGGTCTTCGCCAAGCCGGACGGCACCCTCACCCTGGAGCAGAACGTGCGCCCGGTGCGCGTACGCCGGTCCGGTGGCTGGGTCCCCGTCGACACCACCCTCCGCCTCAACCCCGACGGCACGGTCAGCCCGGCCGCGACGGCGGTCGGGCTGACGTTCTCCGGTGGCGGCGACATCCCGCTGGCCACGCTGTCGCGCGGCGCCAAGTCCCTGAATCTCGGCTGGGGGGGCACGCTGCCCAAGCCCACGCTGAAGGGCGACACCGCCACCTACGCCGAGGTCATGCCGGGCGTGGACCTCCAGGTCACCGCGGACGTGGACGGCTTCTCCCACGTCCTGGTGGTCAAGTCGCGAGCCGCCGCGGCGAGCATGACGGAGCTGACGTTCCCGCTGTCCGTCTCCGGCCTGTCGGTGAAGTCGGACAGGGCGGGCAACATCGAGGCCGTCGACAGGAACGAGGGCACGATCTTCACCGCGCCCACCCCGAAGATGTGGGACTCCGAGGGGATCACGAGCCCGCAGGCGCTCAAGGAGGGCCGCTCCCCCGAGGCCCGCGAGGCCACGATGGGCGTGGAGCTGGCGGGCGGGCAGCTGCGGCTCAAGCCCGACGTGAAGATGATGACGGACCCGAAGACCCGGTTCCCCGTCTACCTGGACCCGTACTTCTCCGCCGCGCGCAACGCCTGGACGGCGGTCTGGAGCAACTGGCCCAACTCCAACTACCTCAACTCCAGCGACGTCGCCAGGACGGGCCACGTCGACTCGCAGAAGAACCGCTCGTTCTTCCAGATGAACACCGGCTCGACCATCCACGGCAAGCAGATCATCAAGGGGACGCTGCGCACGTACGAGACGTGGTCGTACTCGTGCAGCGCCCGCAAGGTCGAGGCCTGGGCGACCAACGCCATCAGCAAGAGCACCACCTGGAACAAGCAGCCCACGTGGGTCAGGCTGCTGTCCACGGTGAACGTGGCCAAGGGCTGGGGCCCGTCGTGCCTGCCCGGCGGCGTCGAGTTCGACGTCACCTCGCAGGTCGTGGACGCCGCCGCCAAGAAGTGGCCCAACATCACCGTCGGCCTGCGCGCCACCAGCGAGACCGACGTGTACGCCTGGAAGAAGTTCAAGAACAACCCGACCCTGGTCATCGAGTACAACTCGCTGCCCTCGAACCCGGTGGCCGCCGACGCCTGGTCGGACCCGGGCGGCCCCTGCGTCTCCGGCGACGGCCGGCCGGTCATCAGCACCGCCACACCGAAGCTGTGGGCCAAGCTGAAGGACGTCGACAACTCGGTCCGGGGCCGGTTCGAGTGGTACGACGCCGCCGGGACCAAGACGGGCGAGTACCTCACCGCGACGGGCTCGACGGGCACCGCCTTCTCCGCGACGATCCCGCCGAACCTGTACTCCGACGGCGCGCTGATCCGCTGGCGGGCCCGCGCCGAGGACGGCAGGGCCAACAGCGCGTGGAGCCCCTGGTGCGAGGCCACCGTGGACGCCACGGCCCCCGGCAGGGAACCGGAGATCTCCTCGCCGCAGTACGCGGAGAACGCCTGGAGCGACGGGGTCGGCCTCCCCGGCACGTTCACGTTCGCCCCGAACGGCGTCCCCGACGTCGCCGCCTACGTCTGGGGCCTCGACTCCGCGCCCGCGACGGAGGTCGCGCCCGGCCAGGACGGCAGCGCCACGATCGCGCTGACGCCGCGCCACGACGGCCCCAACGTGCTGTCGGTACGCAGCAAGGACCGCGCGGGCCAGCTCGGCCCGATCCGCACCTACGTCTTCAACGTCAACGCGGGCAAGGGCCCCAGCGGCCACTGGACGCTGGACGAGGGCCAGGGCACCGTGGCGGCCGACACCGCGGCGGCCCACCCCGCGACGCTGTACGGGGCGACCTGGACCTCCGGCAGGACCGGCACGGCGCTCAAGCTGGCCGGCGCCTACGCCCAGACCTCCGGCCCCGTCGTCGACACCGGCCGCAACTTCACCGTCAGCGCCTGGGCCCGCCTGACCGGCACGGCCGCCTCCGCCACCGCCGTCACCCAGGAGGGCGGCAGGACGGGCGCGTTCTCGCTGCAGTACGTCAAGGCCAATGACCGCTGGGCGCTGACCGTGACGGGCTCGGACGCGGACGGCGCCCCGGCGGTGCGCGCCCTGTCCTCGGCCGCGCCGAGGCTGAACGAGTGGACCCACCTGACCGGCGTCTACGACTCGGCGGCGGGCCGGATCTCGCTCTACGTGAACGGCAAACTGGAGTCCACGGTCGCCGTCACGCCACCGTGGAACGCCACGGGCCCCCTGACGATCGGCCGAGGGAAGGTCAACGGGGCGGCTGCCGAGCACTGGTCCGGGGACGTCGACGAGGTGCGGGTCTACGGCCGCGCCCTGTTCGCCGACGAGATCGCCGACCTGGTCAACAGCGCCGCCACGCTGGTCGGGCACTGGGAACTGGACGAGGAGTCCGGCCTGTCGGCGGCCGACGCCTCGGGCCGGGCGACGGCCGCGACACTGTCCGGAGCCGCCTCGTGGACGCCGGGCTGGCTGGAGGGCGCGCTCGCGCTCGACGGCGTCAGCGGTCACGCCCAGACGACCGCGCCCGTGGTCAACACCAGGACCGGGTTCACCGTGGCCGCCTGGACCCAGCTCGACTACCTGCCCACCCGTGACACGGCGGCCGTGGCCCAGCCGGGCGGCAGGGCCGCCGGATTCCAGCTCGGCTTCGACAGGGAGAAGGGACGGTGGGCCCTCGGCATGGCCGCCGCCGACACCGACACCGCCGCCCTCGTCCGCACCCGCTCCGACGACATCCCCGTCCCGCTGGAGTGGACCCACATCGCCGGCGTGTACGACCCGCTGGCCGGTCAGCTGCGCGTCTACGTCAACGGCCGCCTGTCCACCACCACCGTTACCAACCACCTGAGCGCGTGGAGCGCCACCGGCCCGCTACAGCTGGGCCGGACCAAGACCGCGGGCGTCTTCACCGGCTTCTGGCCGGGGACGGTGGACGACGTCCGCGCTTATGACGGTGTGTTGAGCACCGAGCACATCGCTCAGCTAGCCGCCCAGTAACTCCCGCCCCCCAACTGGGAGAGGTCCATGGATCTACCGGATGAGTTAGAGCTGCCCGAATCCCGCTGGAATCGTGTTCCACCACCAGAAAAACCCGATCTTCCCGACCCCTCCTGGAACCTCTTCCAGGGCTCCAAGCGCGAGTCCTCCTGGCCACGCAGGCTCGCGACCGTGTTCTCCGTCCTCGTGGTCGTGCCGCTGGTGCACGCCACGCCCGCCTCGGCCGCCGCCCGCCCGGCCCCGACCGTGCAGCAGGAGACGCCGGTCAAGGGCACAGCGGTCCCGGTCCTGCCGCCGATGGCCGATCCCGTGCGGAAGCAGGCATGGAAGACACCACCGGACGTCACCTGGCCCAAACCCCGCAAGGCCGAGCTGGGCGGCGGCGCCACCACCCTGGCGGCCGACTTCCCGGTGAGGCTGGCCCCAAGCCAAGGGGAGGCCAGAGCCGCCGCCGAGCCGGTGAGCGTGGAACTGCTCGACACCGACCGGCTCGGCCTGACGATGCGCGTCTCCCCCGGCCAGGGCGTCACGACGGCCAAGGCGGCGAAGAAGACCCGCCTGCGGATCGATTACTCGGGTTTCCGTTACGCCTACGGGGGCGACTACGGTGCCCGGCTTCGAATGGTCAAGCTGGACGAATGCGAGCTCGACACCGCCGCGACGAACTGCCCGCAGCCGCAGACGGTGAAGAGCGAGAACGACGCCAAGGCGGGTACCCTCACCGCCGAGGTCGAGACCGGCGCCGTGTACGCGCTCACGGCCGCACCCTCCGGCCAGTCCGGCGACCACTCGGCCACCTCGCTGTCCCCTTCGGCCGACTGGAGCGTCGGCCCCCAGACCGGCGACTTCACCTGGGGGCACGACATGCGCACGCCGCCCGCGCTGGGGGGCGACGAGCCGGAGATCTCACTGGCCTACTCCTCGCAGAGCCTGGACGGCCGCACCGCCTCCACCAACAACCAGGCGTCATGGGCCGGTGACGGCTTCGAGCTGAGCCCCGGCGGCTACATCGAGCGCCGCCACAAGTCCTGCATGATCGACGGCAAGAAGACCGGCGACCTGTGCTGGGACCAGGACAACGCCACGCTGGCCCTCGGCGGCTCCGCCGTCGAGCTGGTCAAGGACGCCACGACCAAGCAGTGGCGGCCCAAGCGCGACGACGGCACCCGTGTCGAATATCTCACCGGAGCCACCAACGGCGACAACAACGGCGAGTACTGGCGTGTCACCAGCGCCGACGGCACCCAGTACACCTTCGGCCTCAACCGCCTGCCCGGCTGGGTGACCGGCAAGCCGGAGACCAAGTCGGTCCAGACCGTGCCGGTGTTCGGCAACAACAGCGGCGAGCCCTGCTACTCCAGCACCCCGGCCAACGCCTGGTGTCAGCAGGCCTACCGGTGGAACCTCGACCACGCCGTGGACACCCACGGGAACGCGACCACGTACTGGTACGAGCGCGAGACCAATCACTACGGCCGCAACTCCAAGCCCGAGCTGGGCACCCAGTACGTCCGCGGCTCCTACCTCACCCGTATCGACTACGGCTACCTGCAGAACGAGCTGTTCACCAAGTCCCCGGCGTCCCGCGTGCTGTTCGAGGTGGCCGAGCGCTGCCTGCCCAGCGGCACCGTCACCTGCGCCCCCGACCAGCTCAAGAAGGAGACCGCCGGTCACTGGCCGGACGTCCCGTTCGACCAGATCTGCGACTCCGGTGTGAAGTGCACCGACCGCCTGGCGCCGACGTTCTTCACCCGCAAGCGGCTGACCAAGGTCACCACCCAGGTCCTCAACCGTTCCGGCCAGTACTACGCGGTGGACTCCTGGGCGCTGACCCACCAGTTCCCCGCCACGGGTGACGGCCTCAGCCCGTCGCTGTGGCTGGCCTCGGTCCAGCAGACCGGTCACGTGGGCGGCACGATCACGCTGCCCAAGACCACGTTCGCCGGCATCCAGCTCCCCAACAGGGTGGACGCGAACGAGGGCCGTGCCCCGCTGGTCAAGTGGCGCGTCCAGTCGGTCGACAACGGGACCGGCGGCGAACTACGGATCAACTACGCCCCCGCCGAGTGCAAGCCGGGCGAGCTGCCCGCGGCCGACAAGAACACCAAGCGGTGCTTCCCACAGCGCTGGGCGCCGCAGAACGAGACCGAGGTGACCGACTGGTTCCACAAGTACGTGGTGTCGCAGACGGTCGAGGTGGACCGCGTCGCGGCCTCGCCCAGCGCGGTCACCAGCTACGAGTACCTGGACGGCGCCGCCTGGCACTACGCCGACAACATCCTCGTCAAGCCCGAGCACCGCACGTGGTCGGACTTCCGCGGATTCGGCCGGGTACGGGTGCGTGAGGGCGACGGGCAGGACACCAGGCGCACACTGACCGAGTTCCGGTACTTCCGCGGCATGCACGGCGACAGGCAGGCCGACGGCTCCAAGCGCAGCGCGCAGGTCGAGGACTCCGAGGGCGTCAAGGTGGACGACCTCGACCAGTACGCCGGTTTCGAGCGCGAGGAGATCCTGTACGACGGCGACGGCGGGCCCATCCTGAAGGCGGCCGTCGAGCAGCCGTGGTCGGTGAAGACCGCGGAGTCCACCCAGGGCGGCGTCACCAAGACCGCGTACGTGGTCGAGGCCAAGTCCATGGTCACCCGTACCGCGATGCCCGGCGGCACGTGGCGGCGTACCGGCGAGGAGCGCTCGTACGACACCAGGGGCCTGCTCACCCAGGTGGAGGAGAAGGGCGACCTGGCCTCGGCCGGAGACGACAGGTGCACCAGCTACACCTACGCCCGCAACGACGCGAGCTGGATGCTCGACTACCCCAGCCGCGTCCAGAAGGTCGCGGCGAGCTGCGGCACCACCACGTCCGCGCTGATCTCCGACGAGAAGGTCCAGTACGACGGCAAGGCGTACGGCCAGGCGCCGAGTAAGGGTGATGTCACCCTGGTCCAGCAGCTCGTCTCCGGGGACGGCGCGACGATCACCGACAGCATCCACACCTACGACGTGTACGGCCGCGAGACCAGCGAGACCGACGCGGTCGGCACCAGGTCCGTGACCACCTACAGCCCGGCCACGGGCGCCCTTCCCAACGAGGTGGTCGAGACCAACCCGCTCGGTCACGTCAACCGCACGATCCTCGAACCGGCCTGGGGCGAGCCCGTCGCCGAGATCGACGTGAACAACCGCCGCGTCGACATCGAGTACGACGCGCTCGGCCGCCTGACCAAGGTCTGGCAGCCCGACCGCAGCAAGGCGGGCGAGCAGTCGCCCAGCACCGAGTACTCGTACGTCATGCGCGCCGACGGTCCCAGCGTCGTCACCACGAAGACGCTGCGCGCCGACGGCGGCTACACCACCAGCCACGAGCTGTACGACGGCCTGACGCGCGAGCGCCAGACCCAGGAACCCGCGCCCAGGAACGACCAGACGCAGGACCCCGCGCTGCGTGACGGCCGCACGATCACCGACACCTTCTACAACTCGCTGGGCGAGCAGTCCAAGGCCAACACCGGCTACTTCGCCACCGGGGCGCCCTCCACCACCCTGCTGGCGGTGGCCGACGCCGACGTGCCCACGCAGGTCGTGTCCGTCTTCGACGGGACGGGCGACGTCAACGTCCAGATCCTCAAGACGAAGGGCGTGGAGAAGTACCGGGTCTCCTCCCAGGAGGAGGGCGACAGGGTTCACCTGACGCCGCCCCCGGGCGGCACGGCGACCACCCGCATCGGTGACGCCGAGGACCGCCTGCTCGAACTGCGCCAGTACAGGGGCGCGACCCCGACCGGCGAGTACGAGGCGACCAAGTACACCTACGACCACGCCGGACGGCTGTCCACGGTGACCGACCCGGCGGGCAACGTGTGGCGCCACCACTACGACGTGCGCGGCCGGGAGGTCAAGACCGAGGACCCCGACAAGGGCGTCACGACGATGACCTACAACGACGCCGACGAGCTGGTCAGCACCACCGACGCCCGCGGCAGGACGCTGTGGTACGTCTACGACGAGCTGGGCCGCAAGAAGGAGCAGCGCGAGGGCTCCGCGACCGGTCCGCTGCTCGCCGAGTGGAAGTACGACGCGCTGGCCAAGGGCCACCTGAACGCCAGCATCCGGTACGTCGACGGGCAGGCGTACAAGGCGGAGTTCAACGCGATCGACGCCGACTACCGCCCGCTGCGCGAGACCGTCACCATCCCCGAGCGGGAGGGCAGGCTGGCGGGCTCGTACGTGCTCAACACCCGCTACACGCTCGACGACCGTGTCCAGTCCGTCAGCTTCCCGGCCGCGGGCGGGCTGGAGGAGGAGTCGGTCGTCTACACCTACGACGAGCTGAGCCAGCCGATCAAGGTCACCGGCCTGTCGCCGTACGTGAGCGCGACCCGCTACTCCAAGCTGGGCGAGACCCTGCAGTACGAGCTGGGCACCGGAGGCAGGAAGACCTGGCTCACCTACACCCACGACGAGTCCACCCGCAGGCTGACCGGCATGCGGCTGGACAGGGAGGGCACCACCGCGACCGACCTGGACCTCAACTACACCTACGACGCGGCCGGCAACGTCACCAAGATCGCTGACAGGGGGGCGAGCGGCCAGGACACCCAGTGCTTCGCCTATGACCAGATGCGCCGCCTGACCTCGGCCTGGACGGGCACCGACGACTGCGCGAGCGGCACGCCCACGTCCGGCAAGATCGGCGGCGTGGCGCCGTACGCGACCAGCTACGCCTACGACTCCATCGGCAACCGGACCAAGGAGACCAAGCACGCCTGGGGCGGCATGGGCGAGACGGTCCGCACCTCCACCTACCCGCGGGCGGGCGGCAGGCAGCCGCACGCGCTGCAGTCCGTCGGCACGGACCTCTTCGAGTACGACGCCGCGGGCAACACCACCAGGCGCAAGGTCGGCGCCGTGGACCAGGCCCTGGTCTGGGACGCCGAGGGCAACCTGGCGTCGGTGACGGAGGCGGGCAAGACCACGTCGTTCGTGTACGACGCGGACGGCGACCGGCTGATCCGCAAGACCCCGACCGACGCCACGCTCTACGTCGACGACATGGAGTTGCGCTTCGACTTCGCCAAGGACGCCGTCGAGCAGACCCGCTACTACACCATCAACGACCAGCCCATCGCGGTGCGCACGCCGGACAACAAGGTCTACCTCCTGGCCAACGACCACCAGGGCACCGCGCAGGCCGCGGTGAACGCGGGCAACGGCGACCTGGCCGTCCGGAGGATGACCCCGTTCGGCGAGAACCGGGGCGCGCCACCTCCGTGGTGGCCCGGGGAACGCGGATTCGTCGGAGGCACGCAGGATTCGACGACCGGGCTCGTCCACCTCGGCGCCCGCGAGTACGACCCCAGGAACGGCCGCTTCCTGTCGGTGGACCCGATCATCGACGATGTGGATCCGCAGCAGCTCAACGCCTACGCCTACGCCAACAACAGCCCCGTCACCATGAGCGACCCCGACGGGCAGTGGGTCTGGATCCCGGTCGCCATCGGCGTCCGGCTCGGGGCCCGCTACCTCGCCAAGAAGGCGGCCGAGCGCGCCCTCAGGCGGAAGATCCTCGCACGCATCCGGGAGGAGGCCAGGAAGAAGGCGTTGGCGGAGGCCAGGAAGAAGGCTCTGGAGGAGGCAAGGAAGAAGGCGTTGGCGGAGGCCAGGAAACGGGCCGCCGCCGAGGCGAAGCGGAAGCGGCTGGCGGCGGCCAGGAAGAAGGCGGCCGAGGCCGCCAGGAAGGCGAAGGAGGCCGCGGCGAAACGAAGGGCCGCGGCCGCGGCCCGGAGAGAGGCGAGGAGGGCGGCTCGCGAGGCGGCGGCCCGGCGGCGGATGGCGATGGCGGCTCAGCGGCGCAACCGCCAGGCCGGCAGGCTCCCCCGGGGAATCCAGGAGGCGCGCTCGCGCCCGGCGAGGCGGCCGACCAGCCACAGGTCGGCGCAACGGCAGTCACCGCCCAAGGCGAACCGGCAACCGGCGCGGCCACGGCCGAGCCAGGTCTACCGGAACGACGGCTCCGCCCAACCGACCCAGTCCTACACCGTCTACGGCAACGGCCGGATGTATCCGCAGGGGAGACCACCGTCGAACCTGCCGCGGAACGGCTCCGGCCAGGGTGAGAGGCAGATCTTCAAGCCGGAGAAGTACGAGATCGAGACGAACCGGAGGGGCGGCGCCGCCGCCGAACTCGGCGCCCGAGGCCAGAAGATCGCGGACAACTTCATCGATCTGTTCGACATCTGGTTCGGTGGAATGGGCTGACAGCCCTTTCTTTCACTGAACACCGACACCGAACGCCGACCGGCGCGGGGCCCTCGTGGTCCCGCGCCGATCACGTCTCGGCGGAGCACGTCGGTCGTCGGCCCCGTGTCGCGCGCCGGTCCCGCGTCACGGTCTCCGTGGCGTTACGGTCCCCATGGCGTCACGGCAAGCCGCTACCCGGTTGATCGTTCGACCGTCGGGGCCCTGCGGACGGGAGCCTGATTCCAGGCCGGGTGCCGTGATCGTCGACAGCCGGATCGGGCGCGGCACCGGCCGCGGACCGCGGACCGCCGGGCGGTGGCTCGGCAAGCAGCGAGTAGATCTTTCTGTGCCCTGTATCAAATCCACCTCTCGTACGGCTACAGTTCCCGCGTGCGTTTCATCCCTTTTGTCATGATTTCCATTGCGTTCACCGCGGCCGCCGTGTCCCCCGTCTCCCCCGCGCGGGCCATCACGAACGGCTCGCCCGACCTGACCGTTCACCCACAGGTGGGAGCCGTCCTCGGCGACAAGCCGAACGGTGACGGCACATGGTCCTACTGCACCGGCACGCTCATCTCGCCGACCGTCTTCCTCACCGCCGCCCACTGCTCGGAACCGGGGCAGAAGACCGCCCGGGTCTCGTTCTCCAGCCGCTACCAGTCCGGGGACAAGGTCTACACCGGCCGCTACATCCCCGACTCGCGCTACGAGGACGAGGGCGATCTTCATGACATGGCCGTTGTCGTCTTCGACACGGCGATCCCGGACATCAAGCCCGCCAGACTGCCCGCCGAGGGCCTGCTCGACCGCCTCGAAGCCGACAAGACCCTGGAGATGATGCGCTTCACCCCGGTCGGGTACGGCGCCGTGGCAACCGCCAAGGGGAAGCGCAAGACGCGGCTGACCTATAACGACACCCGTCACCATACGTCCATCTCCTTCGAGGACCTCACCCGCAGATGGCTCAAACTGTCGCTGGATCCCGCCAAGGACGACGGCAGCACCTGCTTCGGCGACTCGGGCGGCCCGAACTTCCTGGGCGGCCCCACCTCGGACCTGCTCGTGGCCACGACGATCAGTGGCGACGACGACGCGTGCAAGAAGACCAACTACGACTATCGCCTGGACACCCCTCAGGCCCGGAGTTTCCTCAAGAGGTTCGTCACGCTTCCCTGACCGGGTGATCGCCCCGGCGGACGCCGACACCGGGGGGATCGGCCCCTCGCCGTTCGTCCGGAGAGCGCGTCAACCGCCCAGATACTCCCCCGCCGCGTCGAGGAGCCAGGCCGCGAGGTAATCCGCGAAGGACGAGCGGACGAGGACGTGGAACTCGTCTTCCTCGCCGCGCGTGAGAACGACCTGGGCGCGGGCGAGCATGGTCTGGGCGCAGCGACCGGGGCCGAACGCGCGGGGGTGCAGGTCGAGGGCGCAGCCGTGGGAGAGCAGGTCGCGGGCCTTGCGTCCGGTCACGAGCAGCACGGTCCGCTGGGCGGAGACGTCGGTGACGGCGGCGTGACCGGTCCCCGCGGCGGCTCGCAGGCGGTTCTCCAGGCCGGTGTCACCCGGAGGACCGACGACCAGCCACTCGTCGGGGCCGAGCCACAGCACCCGGGTGTCGCTCACGGCCGTACCGGACGGTGGCACGTCGCCGCCGGTGCTCGCGAAGGTATCGGGTTCGGCGGGGAGCGGGACGCCGAGGGCGCGGGCGATGTCGGCGGCGGTGCCGCTCCCGGGCTCCACCCGCACGTTGACCTGGGTGAGGAACGGCAGCTCCGCGATGCGGAGGTCCGGGCTCGCCACCGGCCGCAGCCGGGCGAGCGGGCTCAGCCGCCCGGACGGCTTTCCTCCCGAGGACTCCACTACCGGGGGCTCCGTTCCCGATGGTTCCGCTGCCGGGGGCTTCGTCACGGACCGTCCCGCTCCGTGCGGTGGGCTCGGTCGCGGCCCGGCCGGTGGCTCGCCGTCGCGACGCGCTCCCTCGGGGTCGTAGAGGACGTGGTGGGTGACGGTGACGGGCAGCAGTTCCCGTCCGACGGGGACGTACAGCCGCTCGCCGACGCGTTCGCGCCCGCCGCTGACGAGGGCGAGGGCGAAGGTCCTGCCGAGCGCGGCGCTACGGTAGCTGGAGGTGACGTGGCCGAGCATGGGGACCGGCGGCTCGGGCAGCCGGTCGACGGCCACCAGCTGGGAGCCCTCGGGCAGCAGGACGTCCGGGTCGAGCGGCAGCAGCCCGACCAGGTGCCTGCGGTCGGGTCTGGCGGTGTCGGCGCGGGCGAAGGAGCGCTTCCCGACGAAGTCGGCCTTCTTCCTGGACACCACCCACTCCATGCCGAGGTCGGCGGGGGTGACCGTGCCGTCGGTGTCCTGCCCCACGATGGGGTAGCCCTTCTCGGCCCGCAGCACGTGCATGGTCTCGGTTCCGTACGGGGTGACCGCGCCGGTGGCCTGGAGGGCCTCCCACAGGGCGAGCCCGTCCCAGGCGCTGACGTTGATCTCGTACGCCAGCTCGCCGGAGAAGCTGATCCGGCACACCCGCGCGTCGAGGCCCGCCACCCGGGTGTCGCGCCACGTCATGAACGGGAAACTCGCGTTGTCCACGGCCAGGCCGGGGGCGAGTCCGGCCAGCACCTCGCGGGAGCGCGGCCCGGCGAGCGCGACCGTCGCCCACCGCTCGGTGACGGAGGTGCAGTAGACCCGCAGCGAGGGCCACTCGGTCTGCAGCCACTCCTCCATCCAGTCGAGGACGGCGGCGGCGTTGCCGGTGGTGGTGGTCACCAGGAAGCGGTCCTCGGCCAGGCGGATCACCGTACCGTCGTCGAAGACCATCCCGTCGGGGCGGCACATCACGCCGTAGCGGATCGAGCCGACCCTGAGGGTGCTCATCACGTTGGTGTAGAGCCGGTCGAGCAGTTCCGCGGCGTCCGGCCCCTGGATGTCGATCTTGCCGAGCGTGGAGGCGTCCATGATCCCGGCGGCCTCCCGCACGGCCCGGCACTCGCGCAGGACGGCGGCCTCCATGTCCTCGCCCTCCCGGGGGTAGTACCAGGGCCGCCTCCACTGGCCGACGTTCTCGAACGGCGCCCCGTACGCCACGTGCCACTCGTGCGGCGCGGTGACCCGGACGGGGTCGTGCAGCGCTCCCCTGTCGCGTCCGGCGAGGGTCGCGAAGGAGACCGGCACGTAGGGGGCGCGGAAGGTGGTGGTGCCGAGTTCCGAGACGTCCACGCCGAGGGCGTGGGCGACGACACCGCTGGTGAGCACCCCGGAGGTCTTGCCCTGGTCGTGCGCGGTGCCCGCGGTGGTGTAGCGCTTGACGTGCTCGACCGAACGGAGCCCGGCCCCGGTGGCGCGCATGACGTCGGCGACGGTGACGTCGCGCTGCAGGTCGACGAAGTGGGTCCGGTAGTCGTCGGCGGGGACGAGCCACACGTGCTCGGCGGGGGCGGCCCCGGACGCCTCTCCCGTCCTCGGGGTCTCCGTGTCCCGCGCTCCCCCGGCTCGCGGGACCTCCGTGTCCTGAGGTGCCTCCCCCGCCCTCGGAGCCTCCGCGTCCTGGGACGCCTCCCCCACCCTGGGGATCTCCGCGTCGCGGGATGCCCCTCTGGCCTGCGGGATCTCCGTGTTGTGGGATGTTTCCCCTGTTTCCCGGGCGGAAGCGTGAGGGGTGGTCGGGGGCGCTCGGAAACCGGCTGCCTCGGCGGCCCGCGCCCCGGCGGCGGCACCGTCCTCCAGGCAGGCGGCCAAGGTGAGGAGCCCCCTGGCGGCCCCGGCGACCTCGACGGCCTGGCGGCTGCTCCCGGGGACGAAGGAGCCGAGCGTCTCGTCGTAGCGGAGCGTCCCCCCGGCCTGGCCGAACAGGTGGACGGCGGGGTTCCAGCCGCCCGAGACGAGCAGCAGGTCGGCCTCGATCACGCGCCCGCCGGAAGCGGTCGCCCTGGGAACGACCGTCTCAGAAGCAGCCGTCCCGGAAACGACCGTCTCAGATGTTTTCGTCCCGGAAACGTCCATCCCGGAAGCGGCCACCTCGGAAACGGCCGGTCCGGAGAGTGCGCCGTTCTCGGCGGGTCTTTCCGAGACGGTCACGGAGGTGACGCCGTGCTCGCCGTTCACACGGGTGACGAAGTGACCGGTGAGCACCTCGGCACCACCCAGGCCGCCCAAGCCGTCCGGACCGCCCCGGTCCGGGACGACGGCGGCGCGTGTGTCCACGACGGCGGCGATCTCGACGCCCGCGGCGGCCAGGTCGCGGGCCGCCGCGTAGGCGCTGTCCCCGGTGGTGAACACCACCGCGCGGCGGCCGGGCAGGACCCCGTACCGGTTCACGTACGCGCGTGCCGAACCGGCGAGCATGACACCCGGCAGATCGTTGCCCGCGAAGGCGATCGAGCGTTCGTGCGCGCCCGTGGCGAGCACGACGCGGCGGGCCCGGATGCGCCAGACGCGTTCGCGGGAGGAGGCGTTCTCTCCCCTGCGTTCCACGGCGACCAGGTAGTTGTCGTCGTAGTAGCCGAAGACGCTGGTACGGGTGAGTACCCGCGCCTCCGGGTGGATCTCCAGCGCGGCCAGCGCGGTGGCGGCCCACGTCGTGCCCGGCACACCGTCGACGGTCTCGCCGGTGTCGGGCAGGCTGCCGCCGGGCGAGGGACGGTCGTCGGCGAGGATCACCCGGGCGCCCGACCCGGCCGCCGCGGTCGCCGCCGCCAGGCCCGCCGGGCCCGCGCCGACCACCAGGACGTCGCAGTGCGCGTACACGCCGTCGTAGCGCGCCGGGTCGGGCTCGGCGGCGAGCCTGCCCCTGCCCGGCAGGCGGGTGGCCACCAGTCCGGCGTACAGCTCGACGACGGTGGCCTGGAGCATCGGCTCGGGGAAGGGGTGCTCGACCTGGACGACGGCATTGGGCTCCTCGGTCCAGGCGGCGAAGATCCCGCGGGGACGGCCCAGCGCGACGCTCGTCGCGACCGTGCGGACGCCGTTGGCGAGCAGCGCGGAGGCGAGCGTGTCGCCCCGGTACCCCTCGTAGTCGCGGCCGTCGAACCGGAACGGCAGCACCTCCCCGCGATGGCCCGCCCGGCGGAACGGCTGCTCGCTCACCGGCCCACCGGCCTCGGCTCGCCCACGCGGTAGACGGCGTGGAACTCGTTGGTGACGGTGTCGCGGACCGCGTTGAACCAGCGGCGGCATCCGGCCGCGTGGTGCCAGCGTTCGGCGAACGGCCCCTTCGGGTTGTCGCGGAAGAACAGGTACCGGGCCCACTCCTCGTCGGAGAGCGCGGCGGGGTCACCGGGGTAGGCGACGTGGGCCTGCCCGCCGTAGTGGAACTCGGCCTCGTCCCGTGGCCCGCACCACGGACAGGGGATCAGCAGCATCGGTCGGGCTCCTTCAGTGGGCCACCGCGGCGGCGCCGTGCTCGTCCACGAGCGCCCCGGTGGTGAATCGTTCGAGCGTGAAGGCGGCGTTGAGGGGATGCGGCTCGCCGTGGGCGATCGTGTGCGCGTAGCACCACCCGACGCCCGGGGTGGCCTTGAAGCCGCCGGTCCCCCATCCGCAGTTGACGTAGAGGCGGTCGACGGGGGTGAGCCCGACGACGGGTGAGGCGTCGGGGGTGACGTCGACCACCCCGCCCCAGGTACGCAGCACGTGGGCCCGCGCGAAGACGGGGAACAGCTCCAGCGCCGCCGCCATCTGCCGCTCGATGATGTGGAACGCGCCGCGCTGCCGGTAGGAGTTGTACGCGTCGATGCCCGCCCCCATGACCAGCTCGCCCTTGTGGGCCTGGCTGACGTAGACGTGCACCGCGTTGGACATGACCACCGTGGGGTGGACGGGCTCCAGCAGCTCCGAGACGAGGGCCTGCAGCGGGTGGCTCTGCACCGGCAGCTCCACCCCCGCCATCCGGCCGACGACCGAGGAGTGCCCGGCCGCGCACATCGCGACCCTGCCCGCGGCGATGCGGCCCCTGGTGGTGCGTACGGCCTCCACGCGCCCGTCCACGACGTCGACGCCGGTGACCTCGCAGTGCTCGATCAGGTCGACGCCCATCGCGGCGGCGGCGCGGGCGAATCCCCAGGCCACGTAGTCGTGCTTGGCGATTCCCGCGCGCGGCTGGTAGGTGGCGCCGAGGACCGGGTAGCGCGCGTCGGGCGAGACGTCGACGATCGGGCAGACCTCCTTCACCTCCTCGGGGCCGAGCCATTCGGCGTCGACGCCGTTGAGGCGGTTGGCGTTGACCCGGCGGACGCCCTCCCTGACGTCCTGAAGGCTGTGCGCGAGGTTGAGCACGCCGCGCTGGCTGAACAGGAGCGGGTAGCCGAGGTCCTCCTCCAGCCCCTCCCACAGCTTGAGCGAGTGCTCGTAGATGCCCGCGCTCTCGTCCAGGAGGTAGTTGGAGCGGATGATGGTGGTGTTGCGGGCCATGTTGCCGCCCGCCAGCCAGCCCTTCTCCAGCACGGCCACGTTGGTGATTCCGTGGTTTTTGGCCAGGTAGTAGGCAGTGGCGAGGCCGTGGCCTCCGCCGCCGACGATCACCACGTCGTAGGAGGTCCTCGGCTCGGGGCTGCTCCACAGCCGGTCGGGGTGCTCGGGCGGCGCCTCGGTGCTCATCGTCGTCCTTTCTCGGTCCCGCCGACGGGCTCCGGCGTGGTACGCCTCGTCATGACGGACCCCGGCGTGGTGGGTCCCGGCGGCCCGCTAGCCACGCAGGCGCTCCATCGCCGGGTCGTACAGCGGCTCCTCGGCGACGACGGCCACCACCCGCCGGTCGAAGTAGCCGATGTGCAGCTCCCGCCCCGGCACGGACAGCCCGGCGGGCAGCCAGGCGTAGGCGATGCCCTTGCCTATCGTGTAGCCGTAGGCGGCGCTGGTGACGTATCCGACGGGGGACGCGCCGTCGTACACCGGTTCCTTGCCCATGACGACGGCGGCGGGGTCGTCGACGGTGAGGCAGGTCAGCCTGCGCCGGGTGGCCGCGCCGCGCTCGGTCAGGGCCGCGCGGCCGATGAAGTCACCCCGGTCGGCCTTGCGCACGGCGAAGCCGAGACCCGCCTCGTACGGGTCGTGCTCGTAGGTCATGTCGGTGCCGAAGGAGCGGTACCCCTTCTCCAGGCGCAGGCTGTTGAAGGCGCCGCGTCCCCCCGCGATGATCCCGTGCTCCTGTCCCGCCTCCCAGAGGGTGTCCCACAGCTTCGCGCCCATGTCGGCCGTCGTGTAGAGCTCCCAGCCCAGCTCCCCGACGTAGGAGAGCCGCAGCGCGGTGACGGGCACGGTGCCGACGTACGCGCGCGTGCCCCGGAAGTAGCGGAAACCGCCGGGGCCGAAGGCGGGACCGGCGAGGGGGGCCACGACCTCGCGGGCGAGGGGTCCCCAGACGCCGACGCAGCAGGTTCCGGGCGTGAGGTCGGTGACGGTGACCGACCCGTCGGCGGGCAGGTGGCGGTGGAGCCAGTCGAGGTCGAGGTTGCCGTTGGCGCCGACCTGGAACAGGTCGCGGCCCAGCCGGGCCACGGTGATGTCGCTACGGATGCCGCCGTCGTGGTCGAGCAGCAGGCAGTACGTGACCGAGCCGACGGACTTGTCGACGTCGCCGGTGGACATCCGCTGGAGGAAGGTGGCGGCCCCTCGGCCCGCGACCTCGATCCGCTTGAGCGCGCTCATGTCGTAGAGGGCCACGGTCTCGCGCGAGGTCTGAGCCTCGGCGCCGACGATCGGCGACCAGTGGCGGGCGGCCCAGTCGTTGGGGCGGGGGATGTCGCGGCCGTCGAGCAGGGGCGCGTTGGCGCCGTACCACTGGGGACGCTCCCAGCCGGTGGCCTCCAGGAAGTACGCGTCCAGCTCGCGCTGGCGGGTGTGGAAGGGGCTGGTGCGCAGCGGGCGCAGGTTCTCCGCCGGTTGGAGCGGGTGGATGATGTCGTAGACCTCGACGAAGTTCTGGCAGTCGCGGGTGCGGACGTACTCGGGGGCGAGCTGATGGGCCTCGAACCGGTTGACGTCGCATTCGTGCAGGTCGAAGGACGAGCAGCGGCCGTCGGCCAGCCACTCGGCCATGGCGCGGCCCACCCCGGCCGAGTGGGTGACCCACACGGCCTCGGCCACCCAGAAGCCCCGCACGTCGCGTGACGGCCCGAGCAGCGGCATGTTGTCGGTGGTGAAGGAGAACAGGCCGTTGATCCCCTCTTCGAGCCCGGCCTCCCCGGTGGCGGGCAGCAGCGACCTCGTCTCGGCCCAGGCGGGGGCGAAGTCGTCGCCGGTGAACGGCAGCACCGACGGCATGACCTCGGCGTCGGCGATCGGGAGGATCTCCTCGGCGGTGATCGGCATCGGGCGGTGGCCGTAGTAGCCGATGCCGAGCCGGTCGAACCGCTCGCGGTAGTACAGGTCGGCGTCCTGGTGGCGCAGGATCGGCCGGACGGCCTCCTCGGCCTGCCCGGCGAGCGCGGGGACGGGACCGGTCCAGGCGAGCTGGTGGGCGAGGGGGGTGAGCGGCAGTGCCATGCCGACCATGCCCGCGACCTTGGGGCCCCAGATTCCGGCGCAGCAGACCACGAGGTCGGCGGGGATCTCGCCCCGGTCGGTGACCACGGCCGCGACCCGGTCGTCCTCGACGCGGATGTCCAGCACCTCGTGCCGGTCGAGGACGCGGACGCCCCGTTCCCGGGCGCGCGCCAGCTGGACCTCGACGGCGCGCACGGCGTTCGCCAGGCCGTCGGTGGGGACGAACAGCCCCCCGAGGACCCTGTCTCGCCCCAGCAGGGAGTGGCGCTCCACGCACTCCCCGGGGGTGAGCAGGCGCGCCTCGATCCCCCAGGCGACGGCCCAGCCGTGGCGGCGGTGCAGCTCGGCGAGCCGCTCGGGCGTGGTGGCCACCTCCAGGCCGCCCACCTGGAGGAAGCAGTCGAGGCCGACGAGCTTCTCGACGGTGTAGCGGGCCAGTTCGGCCATGGTCTTGGACGGGTTGGTCTGGAAGACCAGGCCCGGCGCGTGGGAGGACGACCCGCCGGTGGCGGGCACGGTGCCCTGGTCGACGACGGTGATGTCATCCCACCCTTTGGCGGAGAGCTCGTCGGCGAGAGCCGCCCCGACGACCCCGGCTCCGATGATGACGACGCGCCGGCCCGCCATACCCACCTCCGTCGTTGCGTAGTCCGAAACGAAGTGCGCTTCCCGCAACAGATTGTCCTCCTGTGGGAAGCACTGTCAAGGACGGTCCGGTGGTCGTCCACGAGGGCAGGAGAGCCGGGGTGGGGCTCAGGAGGTGGGGAGCCAGGCCTTCACCGTGTCGGGGTTGTCGCCGACCCACTTCTCCGCGGCCTCCTCGGCCGTCATCTTGTCCTCGGAGATGTACTTGGCCACGAGGTTCTGGTCCTCGTTCGTCCAGGTGAAGTTCTTGACGAGGTCGTACGCCGGGCTGCCGGAGTCGGCGAACCTCTTGCTCACGATCTTGTCGAGGTCGTAGAGCGGGTAGTCGCAGGCCACCTTCTCGGGGTCGGCGTCGCAGCCCTCGGTGTACTCGGGCAGCTTGACCTTGACGAGCTTCACCTCCGACAGGAACCACTGCGGCTCGTAGAAGTAGCCGAGCATCGGGGTCTTCTGCTTCTCCGCCTGCCTGAACCCGGTGATGAGCGCCGCCTCGCTACCCGCGTAGACGACCTTGTAGTCCAGCTTCAGGTTCTTCACCAGGGCCGCGTCGTTGGTCACGAAGGAGGGGTCGCCGTCGAGCAGCTGCCCCTTGCCCCCGGACTCGGAGGTCTTGAACAGGTCGGCGTACTTGTTGAGGTTCTTCCAGTCGGTGATGTCGGGGTACTTCTCGGCCATCCACGGCGGCACGTACCAGCCGATGACGCCCTTGTTGCCCGTCGAGCCCGCCAAGACGGCGACCTTCTGGTCCTCGATGTACTTCTTCTTCAGGTCGTCGTGGGCCCAGTTCTCCACGATCGCGTCGACCTCGCCGGTGGCGAAGCCCTGCCAGGCGACCTCCTCCTTGAGGTCCTTCTTCGTGACCGTGCAGCCGAGGTCCTTCTCTGCCACGTGGGCGATGACCGCCGCGGTCGCCTCGTACCCGACCCACGGGTTGATGGCGATGTTGACCGTGCCGCAGGCCGCTTTGCCGTCCGCGCCCGAGGCGGCCGGGGCCGCTCCGCCGCTCTCGCCGACCTTCGCCCCGCCGCACGCGGAGACGAGGAGGCCGGTCGCGACCAGGAGCGCCATCGCCCTCGGTCGCCCGATCCTCGAAACTGTCACCAGGTCCTCCTGTATTGGGTTTCGTGTGCCGTGTTCGGTTCCCCGCTCGTCCCGTCTCCTAGTGGGCGCCGTGCGCCTCGGCGTCGGCCCGTCGCGCCGCCGCCCTGGTGATGCGCTCCAGCATGATCCCGAGTACGACGATCGCCACGCCCGCGGCGAGTCCCTTACCCCGCAGTTGCAGCTGGGAGAAGCCCGCCACCACGTCGTAGCCGAGCGCGCCCGCGCCGACCAGGCCGCCGACGACGACCATGGCGAGCACGTAGACGAGCCCCTGGCTCGCGGCGAGGGTGAGCGCGCCGCGCGCCATCGGCAGCTGCACCTTGGTGATGAGCTGCCAGGTGCTGGAACCCGCGGCCGTGGCGGCCTCCACCGCACTCGGCGCCACGCCCCGGATGCCGTCCGCGGTGAGCTTGACCGCCACCGGCGCGGCGTAGACGACCGCGGCGATGATCGCGGTGATCCGGGTGGCGCCGAACAGGCCGAGGATCGGCACCAGGTAGACGAACGGCGGCATGGTCTGCCCGGCGTCGAGGACGGGCCGCACCAGCTGGTCAACGCGGTCGCTGCGCCCCATCCAGACACCGACCACCACCCCGAGGACCATCACCAGGACGGTGGCCACGAGCGTCGAGGCCAGCGTCACCATGCTGTCCTGCCACAGGCCGAGCCCGACGAGCAGGGCGACGCAGACCGCGGTGACGAGCACGACCCTGACGTTCGCCAGGATCGCGGCGAACGCGATCAGCACGGCGCCGACCAGCCACCACGGCGAGCCGGTGAGCAGCGCCTCGAACGGGTTGAGCAGGCCGTAGGAGACGGCGTTCCTGAACGCGCCGGTGTAGACGGCGAGGTTGTCCTGCGCCCACAGGGTGGCCGCGTCGACCCCTTGGCGGACGTACCGTCCCAGGTTCGCCTCGCTCGGGAACTCCGCGGCCCACACGTAGACGTGGGAGAGGTAGACCAGCACGCCGGTGACCGCGAGGACCGCGCCGATCTCCGCGCGGCGGCGGCCGGGTCCGCGCGAGCGTCCGGCCCGGTGCCGGATCTCGACGCGACGCCCCGCGGCGGAGGTGACCCGGTCGAGCACGATGGCCATCACGACGATGGCCAGGCCCGCGGTGAAGGCGCCGCCGACGTCGAGGGTCTCCAGCGCCTTGACGACGGTCTTGCCCAGGCCGGGGGCGTCGATCAGCGCGGCGATGGTGACCATGCACAGCGCGGCCATGATGGTCTGGTTGACGCCGACGACGATGGTCCGCTTGGCCAGCGGGAGCCGTACCTTCCTCAGCGACTGCCAGGCGGTCGAGCCGAGGGAGACGCCTGCCTCCAGGGTGGCGGGCCGCACCTCGCGGATGCCGTGCGCGGTGATGCGGATCGCGGGCGGGACGGCGTAGACGACGGTCGCCACGGTGGCGCTCGCGGGGCCGATGAGGAAGAACAGCGTGAGCGGCGCGAGGTAGACGAACGTCGGCATC
The DNA here is from genome assembly GCF_039537505.1 of Streptosporangium oxazolinicum. Lineage (NCBI taxonomy): Bacteria > Bacillati > Actinomycetota > Actinomycetes > Streptosporangiales > Streptosporangiaceae > Streptosporangium > Streptosporangium oxazolinicum. The sequence continues at coordinate 132,507 of NZ_BAABAQ010000007.1, read as the reverse complement.
GTCTGCATGAAGTCGAGCAGCGGGGTGACCAGGCGGTTGAACCGGTCGCTCACCCCGGCCCAGACGCCGAGCGGGATACCGATCAGCAGCGAGAGCACGACGGCGGCCAGGGTGAGGGCGAGGGTGTCCATGCTCTCCTCCCACAGGCCCAGCAGGCCGAAGGAGGCGAAGCCGGCCGCGGTCAGCAGGGCGACCCGCAGGTTGCCCCACAGCAGAGCGATCGCCGTGGCGACGGCGACCACCCCCAGCCAGCCGACGACCGGCAGCGGGCGCCCGAAGGACGGCTGACTGATCAGCGCCTGGACGAACGTGACGGACTCGTCGAGGAAGAGGCGGATGTAGTTGACGAAGTACAGGAAGAACGGGTTGTCGTTCCTGCTGTTGTCGATGACCTCGCCGGCCTCGTTGATCCGTACGTGCAGCGGGGTCAGTTCCGCGCCACCGAGCGGGAAGGTGTCGCGTCCCTGGACGAACACCCAGATCAGCACCCAGGCCGCGACGACGGCGGCCAGCAGGTAGCGGCGGGGCCGGGCGGGCAGGCGCCGCAGGCCACCGGCCCGGGTGGCCTGGGTGGCCTGGGTGGCCGTCACCCCTGCTCCCCGGATCCGACGGGCTTGCCGGAGGACCCGGCGGAGGTCCTGCCCGAGGACGGGTCGGCGGGGTCTATGGGCTTAACGGCCCCGACCCCGACCCCGGCTCCGGCGGAGGTCCTGTCCGAGGACGGCCCGGCGAAGTCGGCGGGCTTGCCGGTGGGTTCCCCGGCCACCGGCTCGGCGAGCACCCCGAGGATCTCCTCGGCGGTGACGACCCCCAGCAACTCGCCGCCCTCGACGACCTTGACCGGGCGCGTCGCGCGCAGGACCGTGTGCACGACGTCGCGGACGACGACGTCCGGCCCGGTTTCCGGACCGTCCAGCGGTTCGTCCGGCCGGGGCGGGCGCATGATCCAGCGGGTGGTGAGCACGTTCGCGCGGGGCACGTCCCTGACGAACTCGCGCACGTAGTCGTCCACGGGCGCCCCGACGACCTCGTCCGGCGTGCCCATCTGGACGAGCTCACCGTCGCGCATGACGAGGATGCGGTCGCCGAGTTTGAGCGCCTCGGCCAGGTCGTGCGTGATGAAGATCATCGTCTTGCCGACCTCGCGGTGCAGGCGGATGACCTCGTTCTGCATGTCCCGCCTGATCAGCGGGTCGAGCGCGGAGAACGGCTCGTCGAAGAAGAGCACGTCCGGGTCCACCGCGAGGGCCCTGGCCAGCCCGACGCGCTGCTGCATGCCGCCCGACAGCTGGTCGGGGTAGGAGTCCTCGAAGCCCGACAGACCGACGAGCTCGACCATCTCCCTGGCCCGCTCGTAGCGGGCCGCCTTCCCCGTGCCGCGGATCTCCAGCCCGTAGGCCACGTTGTCCAGGACCCGCCGGTGCGGCAGCAGCCCGAAGTTCTGGAAGACCATGGCGAAGCGGTGGCGGCGCAGCTCGCGCAGTCGCCTGTCGCCCGCCTTGCGGATGTCCTCGCCGTCGAACAGCACCTCTCCGGCCGTCGGCTCGACGAGCCGCGTCAGGCAGCGTACGAGGGTGGACTTGCCGGAGCCGGACAGGCCCATGACGACGAAGACCTCCCGGGGCCGCACGGTGAAGGAGACGTCGCGTACGGCGGTCACGCAGCCCGTCCTCGCCCTCAGCTCACTTCGCGGGAGTTCCGCGAGCGGGGTCCCGACGACCCGGTCCGGACGCGGGCCGAAGACCTTCCAGAGACCTCGCACGTCGAGGACGGCCCGGTCCTCGCTCCGCGCGGCGGCTCCCGGCCGTACCTGCTGGGTCGGTGACGTCATGGTGGTGACCACCTCACGGATCGTCTGGTGACGGGGGTTGGTCCGTCAGCTGCGGAACCACCGCCGCGGGCGGGGGCGGACGTTCTGCCACACGTGCCTGGTCTTCCGGTATCCCGCCGGGCCCGGCTCGCGGCCGGTCCCCGACACGGTCGCCACGAGCCCGCCGTCGGCCGGTGAGCGGATCTCCCGGTGACCGCCCGCGACGGGATCCCTCCGGGTGCCACCGAGGTAGAGATCTGACACGAACGGCCGTCCTTCCGGTTATCGCATGATTCGTTGCGTATGACGCATCGAAATGCTTAACGAGGAACAGAATCGACCCGTTCTTTCACGCAGTCAAGGCCCTGCCGCCCTCATTACCGTGCCGGCCCGATCGTGAGGAGACCTCGCCCCCGGTCACCGTCGGCGAACAGGATGGTGAGGGTCGGGACGTCGCGGCGGCTTCGGGCCCCGTGTCTCAGGGAAGCCACTCCCGCAGCCCGGGAAGGTGCCCGAGTTCGGACTCGACGCGCCGCCTGTCGTCGGCGGTGAGCTCCAGAGCGCGCAGATCGGCGGCCCACGGTTCGGTGGGCTCGCCGAGGATCGTGGCCAGGTCGACGAGGTGGCACAGGGCGATGCCCAGTTCGGCCACCGGGGCGTCCGCGCCGTGCCTGCGCACCCCGGACTTGAGGGCGCGGAAAGCCTGTAGGTCGTCGTTTTTGAACTCGCGCAGGATCCGGGCGTTGTCGAGCACCTTGGCAAGGCCCGTCAGCTTCTTCGAACCGCCGTACTCCAGCTCGACCGGCTCGTCGCGCTGGATGAATATGATCGAGTTCCCGGACGGATCGATCAGCGTGAACCGGGACGCGCCCGGCCGGTAGCGGGTGATCCTCGGCAGGCCGGAGCTCAGCACCTTCCCGTGGATCCGGCGCATCGCCGCGACGAACGCCGCGTGGTACGGCGCCACGGCGTCGACCATGACCAGGCAGCCTCCGGACTCCTCCCGGGCCGGGTCCAGCCCCTTGGGCGCCGGGCCGAAGTGCAGCTGGAACCCGCTCCACTGCAACGCCAGGTAGACATAGGGCCTTGTCTGTTTGTAGGTGGCCTCGAAACCCAGCGCCTCGTAGAACTCCAGGGTCCTCTCCACCGACGCGCACGGCATCAACGGCACCGTCGTCTCGTTCGGCCGAACCGTAGCCTCACTCACGTCATCCCACCTCCCGGGTCGTCCGACGAGGCTCGCACCCTTCGGTGGGGCTCGCATATGGATCGTTCCATCCGGAAGGCGGTCGGTTCGTCCCGCCTTCACGGGGACGAACGCGGGACGAACGCGGGCGGGCCGTGGCCGTGGAGAACGCGCGGGGCGCGGTCAGCGGGGGGAGCCGTCGCGGTGCCGGTAGAAGTCGGCGTGCTCGGCGGCGAGCGGGGTGTTGCCCAGGATCAGGTCGGCCGCCTTCTCCGCCACCATCATGACCGGCGCGTAGATGTTGCCGTTGGTCACGTACGGCATCACCGAGGCGTCCACCACGCGCAGCCCGTCGAGGCCGTGGACCCGCATGGACAGCGGGTCCACCACGGACATGGGATCGACGCCCATCCGCGCGGTGCACGAGGGGTGCAGCGCGGTCTCGCCATCCCTGGCCACCCAGTCGAGGATCTCCTCGTCGGTCTCGACCCCCGGGCCCGGCGACAGCTCCCCCGCGTTGAACGCGTCCATGGCGGGCTGGTTCAGGATGTCGCGGGCGACCCGGACGGCCTCCACCCACTCGCGCCGATCCTGGTCGGTGGACAGGTAGTTGAAGTGCAGCGCAGGGTGGACCCCGGGGTCGGTGCTCCTGATCTTCACAGAGCCGCGCGAGTCGGAGTACATCGGCCCGATGTGCACCTGGTAGCCGTGCCCGCCCGCGGGCGCGGAGCCGTCGTAGCGGACCGCGACGGGCAGGAAGTGGAACATCAGGTTGGGGTAGTCGACGTCGTCGTTGCTCCGGGTGAAGCCACCCGCCTCGAAGTGGTTGGTCGCGCCGGGTCCGCTGCGCAGGAACAGCCACCGCGCGCCGATCAGCGGCCGGTTGCGCCACTTCATCGCGGGCTGCATCGACACCGGCAGCTTGCAGCCGTACTGGATGTAGACCTCCAGGTGGTCCTGGAGGTTCTCGCCGACGCCCGGCAGGTCGTGGACGACGTCGACGCCGAGGGCGCCCAGCTCCGTGGCGTTGCCCACCCCGGAGAGCTGGAGCAGCTGCGGGGAGTTGATCGCGCCGCCGCACAGGATCACCTCGCCCGCGCGGACCGTCCGGCCGTCGTACTCGACGCCGACGGCGCGCCTGCCCTCGAAGAGGATCCTGGTGACGTGCGCCCGCGTTCTGACCTCCAGGTTGGGGCGGTTCATGACCGGGTGCAGGTAGGCGCGGGCGGCCGACAGGCGGCGCCCCCTGCTGATGTTGCGGTCGAAGCGGGCGAAGCCCTCCTGGCGGTAGCCGTTGACGTCGTCGGTCAGCGGGTACCCGGCCTGCTGCACCGCCTCGAAGAAGGCGCCGAACAGCGGGTTGCGCACCGGCCCGCGTTCCAGCACCAGGGGTCCGCCCCTCCCCCGCCAGGAATCGGCGGGGTCGGCGGCCAGGCAGTTCTCCATGCGCTTGAAGTACGGCAGGCAGTGCGCGAAGTCCCATGTCCCCATGCCCTCGTCGGCGCCCCAGCGCTCGTAGTCCATCGGGTTGCCGCGCTGGAAGATCATCCCATTGATGCTGCTGGAGCCGCCCAGCACCTTGCCTCTGGCGTGGTAGATCCGGCGGCCGTTCATGTGCGGCTCGGGCTCGGACTCGTACTTCCAGTCGTAGAAACGGCTCCCGATGGGGAAGGTCAGCGCGGCGGGCATGTGGATGAAGACGTCCCACGGGTAGTCCGGGCGGCCCGCCTCCAGCACCAGCACCCGGTTGGCGGGATCGGCGGACAGCCGGTTCGCGAGGGCGCTTCCCGCCGAACCGCCCCCGACGATGACGAAGTCGTACATGTCTGCCTCGCCTCGTTCCAGCAGGAGGTAATGCCGGAAATTGTAGCGAATAGCGCAATACACTGCACCATTCGCAACGACGATTGCTGATCGAAATGACATTCGTTGCTTCCAGCGCCTACAGTCCCGCTATGGGCAACGATCCCCTCGGCGGCCGTACCGCCGACAGCAGTGGCGGAGTCCAGTCCGTCGACCGGGCCATCACCATCCTGGAGATCCTCTCCGAGCGCCGCGAGGCCGGGGTGAGCGAGATAGCCCAGGAGATATCGGTGCACAAGTCGACGGCGTTCCGGCTGCTGGGCGCGCTGGAGTCGCGCGGCCTGGTCGAGCAGGCCGAGGAGCGGGGGAAGTACCGCCTCAGCTTCGGGATCATCCGCCTCGCGGGCGGGGTGGCCTCCCGGCTCGACCTCACTCAGCAGAGCCGCCCCGTCTGCCGCCGCCTCGCCGAGGAGATCGGCGAGACGGTCAACGTCGCCGTCCTGCGCTCCCACTACGCGGTCAACCTGGACCAGGTACGGGGCCCGGCGGCGGTCACCACCCACAACTGGGTCGGGGAGCTCACCCCGCTGCACGCCACCTCCAGCGGCAAGATCCTGCTGGCCCACCTGGACGAGGCGCACCGGGTCCAGTTGGTCGCCGCGGGCGGGCTGAAGCCGTACACCCCGAACACGATCACCTCGGCCGACGAGCTGGACAAGCAGCTTCTCCAGGCCCGCGAGCGGGGCTACGCCGTCACCGTCGAGGAGTACGAGATCGGGCTGAACGCCGTCGCCGCCCCCATCCGCTCCCACGACGGCGAGATCGTCGCCGCGGTCAGCGCCTCCGGCCCGGCCTACCGCTTCAGCGAGGAACGGCTGCACGAGCTGGCCCCGGTCGTGATCGCCGGAGCCCTGGACATCAGCCACCGCCTGGGCCACACCGAACGGGCCTGACCACCACCCGACGGCCACACCACCGACCGGACTCACTTCCCCGTCGGCTTCGTACGCGGTCGGCTTCGTACGCGTCGACGGGAGAGCCCCGCCCCTCCGTGTTCTCCCCTGTTCTCCGCCTCCCAAAGGCGGCAGGACCAGGAAGGTCACCTTCTTTCCCGGGCCTTTCCCCGGTCGAACGATTCGCCCCCCCGGGGAAGGGGCGATGGATATGAGGCCGGAATCGATACGCGGGTCCACCGCCATATCCGGCCCCACGGATGGGGAGGCTCCGGCGCGCCGTCCCACAGTTCCAACCTGACGTAAATCCCGATTCCGTTCGAGGAGGAACCGGCGACGTTCGGATTGTTCGAACCGGCTTCCGCCCGCGAACTTCCATCGGGAAGTATTTCATGCCGAAAAGGATGGCCCATGGCCCCCGCCCCTCGACGTCGGCTATTCGACGACGGGATCACGATGGGATCGCGGTGGGGTGAGGCGGCGGCGAGGCTCTCCGCTCAGGGCTTCGGATCCCAGCCCACTGCCCGCATTACCGGGATCTCGCCCCCAGGTCACCCCATCCCGGCACGCCTTTCCCGAGATCCGCGCCATCAGGCCGACAGAGCCGCGACAAAACCACCGCCCTCTGATTAGCGGCGATCCAACAACGCTTTTATGCCCGATGATAAATCCCCGGACCGTCGGCCCGAATTTTACGTATAACAAAAAGTGACATTTATATTGAAAGTCCGGCCGAGGCGGCACACACTCAGCGTTGAGAAGGCCCACCCCCCAGATTTTGGAGCCTTAATGGACCGATCCGTAACCGGAATTCACGGGCGTAGAAAAGCGATGCTCCGGCGCCTCGTCTCCGCCGCCGTCGCGATGCTCGCCGTGGTATTCCTCTGCGTGCCGCCCGCCAGCGCCGTCGCGCTGCCGACACCGAAGGATCTGACCGCCTTCCTCGACCTCGAATGCTTCAAGACCAGCCCGTACCAGCCGCCCGCCACCACGCTCACCCTGCGGCACCTCAACCCCGTGCTCAGCAACCTGCCGATCGAGACCGTCGTCCTGGGCCAGCGTGAGCAGCTGTGCGTCCCGGTCGCCAAGAACAACCAGGTACCGCCGTCACCCGCGCTCGACTTCATCAGGTTCATCGACCTGGCCTGCTACAAGATCTCCGGCGCCACGGTGACCACGGGTCTCGTGCTCAGCCACCTCAACCCGCTGTTCCAGAGCCTGCCGCGCACCCAGGTCTCCCTGAACACCCCGCAGCAGCTGTGCGTACCGGTCATCAAGAACAACGCGGTCCCACCGCCGGAGGTGCTGTCGCTCGTCCGCCACATCGACCTCAAGTGCTACGGCATCACCCCCAACACCCCGCTGAACCAGCAGCTGTCCCTGCGCCAGCTCAACCCCGTCCTGACCCCGATCATCCCCACGCACGGCGCGCAGGTCCTCAACGCCCGCCAGCTGTGCGTCCCGGTGCAGAAGGCCGGTGACAACATCCCGGACGAGGTGCTCAAAATCGTCCGGTGGATCGACCTGGAGAAGTTCGATCTCGCCACCCCGGCCCTGCCCTCGGTCTCGCTGACCCTGCGCCACATCAACCCCGTCCTCGCCGGGCTCCCGCCCGAGCAGGCCGTCCTCAGCGGCGCCAGCCAGCTGGCCCTGCCGGTCGCCAAGAACGGCAACTTCCCCCCGGGCTGATCCTCTGAGGTCCCCGACCGGAGCCCCTCCCCCGTCTCGGTGGAGGGGCTCCGCCGTTGCCCTGCCGCGACCGGGACGCCTCCGTCAACGGCGTGAAGACCGGTGGGTCCGGCATCGACCGAGGACGCCCGCACGGGGAAACCCCGTCGTCGTTCCTTGGCCCGCCGGCAAGGGACGGGATCGGATCCGGCGGCCCGCGCGCCCCGGCCCCCGACACGTCGGGGCGCGCGGGGGTGGTTCAGCGATCGCCCGGGGCGTCGGTGAACGTGGCACCGATCTCCGTCATCCGCTCGACCGCGTAGGCGGGGTCGATCAACGCCTCGGGGGTGTGGATGCCCGGCGCCACGGCTTCGCCGCGCAGGCCGAGCAGTCGTTCGACACCGAGGGCGACGCCGAGCCCGGTCAGGGGGCTCTGCCCCGCCGGGTGGAGGAGGCGTCGGCTCCTGCTGAGCGGTGCGCCCGTGTGATCTTCTCCTTCGAGGTCGATTTCGACCTCGGTGGAAGCGGGCCCGCCACGACGCCTGCCCGCGGACTCACCGATCGCGAGCGCGCAGCGGACGTTCGGCGCGCCCGTCGCGATGGCCAGGCTCGGAACGTCGAGGGTGGGGATGAGCTGGCCGGGCAGGACGGTGCCGTCGACGCTGGAGACCTCCACCTGAGCGTCGGAGTCACCGACCCAGCTGAAGACGCCGTCGCGGCGAACCAGCACCGCCGAGGTGGCGGCCGTCAGGCGTTCCATGTCCGCCGCCGCCGCGGGCCCGCCGATGTCCAGCTCGTCCAGTACGGTGCCGACCTCGACGGTGTCGACCCGGCCGAACTCCTTGGCGAGGTCCAGTGCCGCGAGGACGATGGTCCCGGCGTACCAGTGGCTCGCCAGCAGGATCGGCGCGGCGCCGGCCCGCTGGCCGCCCACGACGACCTCGGGGCCGATGTCCGTCAGACCGCTGGAGATGCTGAGGTACGGCAGCCCGCGGTCCTGCGCGTAACGCAGTCCGTTCAGGTGACTGTCCCACAGCATCGCCACGACCGCCGAGTACTCATGGCCGGCCGGGAGGCCGAGGTCGCCGCGTCGCAGATCGATGGTCACCGCCGTCGCGGCGCCGAGCTTGTCGGCGACACGCCGCGCGCGGTCGAGATCGCGGCCCGCGATCGTCAGCGGCAGCGTCGGGTACCACCGCCGCAGGATCGCGGCGGCCTCCGCGCCCGCCTGCCCCGAACCACCCATGATCAGTACCGATTTCGAGTGTTCCATGGTGTTCTCCTCTCGCGTCCCCACTAACCTACATTTTGTAACCTACACTTTGTAGCCTAGGCTGGGCGACAACGCAAGGGAGGGCAATGACCACGGCGACGACCCGCCTGTCCAAGCGGGCCAGGCGGGAGCAGCTGCTCGACACCGCCCTGACGATCGTGCGCGCCCAGGGCGCCGACGGCCTCACCCTGCTCACCCTCGCCGAGGCCGCCGGGGTGAGCAGGCCGGTCGTCTACGACCACTTCGGCACCCGGCCCGGCCTGCTGCTCGCGCTCTACCAGCGACTCGACGAACGACACCGGGCCGCCTCGGCACAGGCGTTGCGGGAGGCCGCCCCCACCCCCGGCGAGATAGCCCGCGTCCTGAGCACCGCGTACTTCGTGTGCGCCACCGACATGCCGGAGTGGAACGCCGTCTCCGCCGCGCTGAAGGGCAATCCGGAGATGGAGGCGGTCGAGCGCGAGATGCTCAACAACTACGCGGACCTGATGGCCACGGCGCTGCTGCCGCACTCCGTCCTCACGCCGGAAGCCCTTCGGCTGCGCTGCGTCGGCGCGCTGGGCGCGGCCGAGGCGATCTCCGTGGAGCTGAACCGGGGGCGGGCCACCGCCGACGACGCGGTCACCGCGCTCACCGAGCTGATCGTCGGCGGCACCGGGACCGGCCGATCGGCGACCGACGGCTGAGGACGGTCGCGCACACCCCGGTAGCGGTCGTCCATGCCGCGCCAACCTGTCCGCCATACGGGCCGGGGACGAATGGGGATACGCCATCGCAGGACTGGGTTTCATCGGAGGGGCTGTTGTGTGTCATGCCCTGATGCCGACGTAACCCACAGGTGAGACGATCGCATCGAGAAGGGGCTGGGGCCTCGCCATGGACACCCGCCCCCTACCCAGCCGTCCGGGACAGGGGACGGGTAACGCGTAAGCGATGGTCAAGGACGCACAGTCGCTCGCGTGTACGCGACACAGCGCGGCACGCGTCGACACAGGCCGGCACGACGACGGGGAGAATTCCGGCGACGGCGGCACAGAAACCCGATGGCGCGGCCCGAAACGCCGCCTCACCCGGGTGAGGATTCCCACCCGGGTGAGGCGGCGCGCCAGAGAGCCGGAGGCCGTCAGTTGAAGACGGTGTCGGCCGGGAGACCGGACTGGCTCAGCACGTCGGCCCGGTTGTAGTAGTCGTCGTTCGTCACGATCTTGTTCCCGCGCATCCTGAGGATGGTGGCGGCGGGCACGGAGAACGGCTTCGGCGCCCCGGCCAGGTGCCCGCTGAACGTCCAGCTGATCGCCACCTGGCCGTCGTCGGCGAACGCGCTGTTGACCTTGACCTTGGCGTTCCCGACGAACTGCTTGGTGACGGTCGCCCACTGGGCGACCCCGTCACGGCCCTTGAAGGTCTGGCCGAGGGCGTGGTCGCTGTAGCGGCCGTCGCCGGTGAACAGGGCGGCCAGGCGCTTCGGATCCTTGCTGTTCCACGCCTTCTCCCAGGCGCCGGCGATCGCCGGCTTCCCGTGCCGCCAGTGCCGGTCTGCCTTCTCGGCCGACGCGGAGGACGAGCGGGCGGGCGACTGGGCCGGACCTGACCGCTGGGAACTGTCGGCGGCCGCGCCGGTTATCCCGGCGACGCCGGCCACGGCGGCGGCGACGACGATGGCGACGGAACGACGGATGATCTTCATTTCTCTCCAGGAAAAAGCATTGGTCGATGTGCGTGGTCGTCAGGTGACGACGGTGTGGGAAAGCTCAGGGGTCCTGTTCGGGACGGTCGGCGCCGGAGTGGGTGATCCCCTCCGTCAGGCCGTCAGGACCTTCGGGCACGGCGGTTCCAGGCCGCCGTCTCGGGCAAGGTCGCCGAGACCGGAGGCGACGATCAGGTGGCCGGCCTGCCCGGCGGTCGCGGCCGCCCGGTCGTATCGGACGAGCGACGCGGTGACGGCGACGCGACCGCGGATCGGGGTGCAGCGCGTCCAAGACGCCCATGACACCGCGCGGGGCCCCGACGGGGAAATACGGGCGCGCAGGACGCGGTGGCGGGTTCCTCCGCCGGTTTGAGGTGTTGGAACCTCCCTGACCCCAACACCTCGAACATTCGTGGTCACATCCCGCGCACAGCGGATTCCCGTTATCCGGCGGCCAGGGTCTCCAGGGCGGCCATGCCCTCCAGGGAGAGCACGCGCGCGTTCTCCAGGGCTACGACCACCCAGCGATCGTCCCGCCACACCATGACGAAAAGCTGCATGGAGAAGCGCGCCGGCGGCGGCTCCTCCTCCCCCGGCATGAGGATGCCGACGCGGCCGTGGACCACGCCGACACCCGGGCTGATGATCCGGGCGAACGGTACTTCACCCTGGACGAGCCGCGAACCCTTCATCACCGTGCCGAGGAGCGCCTCGTGCGCCGCGATCATCTCCGCGCGGCTCCGGTGGATGGTTCCCTCAAGCTCCACGAACAGGGCGTCCTCGGCGAAGTCGGCGAAGAAACCGGCGGCGTCCTCGCGGTTCCATGCCTCGTGCATCCGGCCCGGAATGGCGCTCATCGCCTCGACTGACTCTTTCATGCGATCACCTTTCCGTGATGTGTGCGGCTCCATCCTCGCCGGGCCGGGCGGCGAGCGCCTTGACTGTCCGTGCACGGTTACTGGACATCAGCGCAGCCGCGTTGTAGCCGTACGTCGCCTTGAAAAGCCTGCTGAAATGCGCCGGATCGGCGAATCCCCAGCGCGCGGCGACAGCCGCGACCGTCCGGTCACTCCGCGCCAGGTCGGCGCGGCACCGCTCCAGCCGACGCCGGCGGATCAGGGCCGCCACCGTCAGCGGCTGGTCTTCGAAGAGCTTGTGGAGCCGGCGTACGGAGATGTGGTGCGCCGCGGCGATCCCGGCCGGGACGAGATCCCGGTCGGACAGCCGCGCCTCGATGTAGCCGAGAACGCGGTCGCGCAACACCTGGTCGGGGACCGGGCGCACGTCGCCCAGCTGGGCCTCCAGCGCCACCGAGATCAGCTCGATCACCGCGGCCGCCGACCGGTCCGCCTCGTCGGCGCGGAACCCGGTCAGCGACCGGGCCATGTCCCGCGCCAGCGAGGACACCAGGGCCGCCGGGCCGTGGTCGCCTCTGATGCGTACGCCGGCCAGGCGGGCGGCGTCACCGGGGCGGAGCCGCAGCTCGCGCCGGGGCACCAGCACGGTCACATGCGTGGAGGCGGTGCTGGCGAACCGGACCGGCCGCGCCGGATCGATGAGGACCAGGTCGGCCGGTGAGAGATCAGCGGTGCCTCGGCCCTGCTCGACACGTGCCCACCCCCGCGACATCAGGTCGATCTGCCACAGCTCCTCGTCATCGGCGCGGGCGCAGCGGGCATCCCGGAAACACTCGCCCTCGGGCGTGACCAGCTCGATCAGCTTGATAGGCCCGAGAGCGCCGGCCACGACACCGGCCTGGAACTCCCCGCCGTCGTGTCGCCCGCTGAGCACGGGCGCCAGCCCGCTGGCCTCAAGGGTCTGCTGGAAGGTGTCGATGTTGGTGAACACCGTCCCACAGTAGGCCGATCGAGGATCGGCCGGACAGCGGAGCGCGTCTTGGGCTGTCTCCCGCCGCACGGGTCAGGTCGAGTTTCTCCGGAGCCAACGGTGGAAACCGCGTCGAGGCCGCGAAGCTCAAAGACATCGCCGTACGCGACTCCAAGAGTCCCAAGGCCCCAGACTCCTCAGCGAAGACCGGCGGGGTCGGGGCGGCTGAGGTCGCGCCTCAGCCGCCGTCCGCGGCGCGTTTGACGAGTCTGACCACGACGCTCTTGGAGGTGGGGGTGTTGGAGGTCTCCGCGACCGAGTCGAGCGGCACGAGCACGTTGGTCTCGGGGAAGTAGGCGGCGCAGCAGCCGCGCGCCGTCGGGTAGGCGATGACGCGGAAGGACTCCGCCCGGCGCTCGCCGTCGGGCCACTCGCTGACCAGGTCCACTGTGTCGCCGTCGGCCAGGCCCCGCTCGGCCAGGTCGTCGGCGTGCACGAAGACCACCCGGCGGCCGTCGCGCACGCCCCGGTAGCGGTCGTCCATGCCGTAGATCGTGGTGTTGTACTGGTCGTGGCTGCGGACCGTCTGCAGCAGCAGCCGCCCCGGCGGGACCCGCAGCACCTCCAGGTGGTTGACGGTGAAGTTGGCCTTTCCCGTCACGGTCGGGAAGCGGCGCTCGTCGCGGGGCGCGTTGGGCAGCGCGAAGCCGTCCGGGAGGCGGACCCGCACGTTGAAGTCCTCGAATCCGGGGATCACCCGGGAGATGCGGTCGCGGATCACGTCGTAGTCGGCCGCGAACAGTTCCCAGGGCACGTGCGGGTCGGCGCCGAACAGCTCCGTCGCCAGGCGGCAGACGATGTCCACCTCGGAGAGCAGGTCGCCGGAGGCGGGGGGCAGGTTGCCCCGCGAGGCGTGGACCAGGCCCATGGAGTCCTCGACCGTGACGAAGCGGCCCGCGCGGCCACCGCGCGCGACGTCGCGTTCGGTACGTCCCAGCGTGGGGAGGATGAGCGCCTCCCGGCCGCATACCGCGTGGGAGCGGTTGAGCTTGGTCGACACCTGCACCGTGAGCCGGGCCCGGCGCATCGCCTCCTCGGTCACCGCCGTGTCGGGGGTCGCGGCCACGAAGTTGCCGCCCATCGCGACGAAGACCTTCGCCCGCTCCGACCGCAGCGCGCGGATCGCCTCCACGGTGTCGAAGCCGTGGTCGCGGGGCGGCTCGAACCCGAACTCGGCGCGCAACGCGTCGAGGAACCAGGCCGGCGGCCTCTCGTAGATGCCCATGGTGCGGTCGCCCTGGACGTTGGAGTGGCCGCGGACCGGGCACACCCCCGCCCCCGGGCGGCCCACGTTGCCGCGCAGCAGCAGGAAGTTGACGACCTCCCTGATGGTGGCGACGGAGTTCTTGTGCTGGGTGAGCCCCATCGCCCAGCACACGATGACCGACTTCGCGCCGAGCACCTCCCGTACGGCGTCCTCGACGGCCGGGCGGTCCAGCCCGGTCGCCTCCTCGACCTCCGCCCAGTCCAGGGAGCGCAGGTCCTCGGCCCACTTGTCGAAGCCGTGGGTGTGGGTCTCGACGAAGTCGCGGTCGACCACGGTGCCGGGGGCGGCGTCCTCGGCCTCGAGCAGAAGCAGCGACATGGCCTGGAAGAGCGCGAGGTCGCCGTTGAGGCGAATCTGCAGGAACCGGTCGGCGAGCGTGGTGCCCTTCCCCACCAGCCCGGAGGCCCGCTGTGGGTTCTTGAAGCGGAGCAGCCCGGCCTCGGGCAGCGGGTTGACCGCGATGATCCTGGCGCCGCCGCGCTTGGCCCGCTCCAGCGCCGACAGCATGCGCGGGTGGTTGGTGCCGGGGTTCTGGCCGACGACGAAGATGAGGTCGGCCCGCTGCAGGTCCTCCAGCGAGACGGTGCCCTTGCCGATGCCGAGGGTCTCGTTGAGCGCCGAGCCGCTGGACTCGTGGCACATGTTGGAGCAGTCGGGCAGGTTGTTGGTGCCGAACCTGCGTACCAGCAGCTGGTACGCGAACGCGGCCTCGTTCGAGGTGCGGCCGGAGGTGTAGAACAGCGCCTCGTCGGGGCTGTCGAGGGCGCGCAGCTCACGGGCGATGATGGCGAACGCGTCGTCCCATGTCACCGGCGTGTAGTGGTCGGAGCCCTCGGGCCGGTGCATCGGCTCGGTGAGGCGTCCCTGCTGGCCGAGCCAGTAGTCGGTGTGCCGGGCCAGGTCGTCCACGGTGTGCCGGGCGAAGAAGTCGCGGGTGACCCTGCGGACGGTGGCCTCCTCGGCCACCGCCTTGGCGCCGTTCTCGCAGAACTCGGCCGGGCTGCGGTGCCCGCCCTCGGGCCAGGCACAGCCGGGGCAGTCGAAGCCCTCCTTCTGGTTGATCACGGCCAGGGTGCGCAGGGTGCGGCCGACGCCCATCTGGGCGTTCGCGGCCAGCAACGACCGGGTCACTCCCGGGATGCCCGCGGCCCACTCCTTGGGCGGGCCGACCTTGAGGCCGTCCTCGTTGACGTCGTCGCGCGGAGCCTTCCTGGCCATCCTCGCGCCTCCTTCCGACCGGCCGCCTTCGAAAACGCACACTACAGGGCCTCAGCCGGGACCGGTCCCCAGCCTGTCGAGCACCCAGTCGTGGAAGGCCCCGATGTGGTGTTCGCTGGGCACCAGGACCCCACCTTGAGCGTACGCCCGGGAGTTCATCGCGGGCTGGCACCGCTCGCAGGCCTCGAAGTCCTGCGTGTTGACGCGGTGGAAGAGCTCGACGGACGGGCCGAGGTCCCTGCCCGAGTCCACGACGTCGCCGAGGAAAAGCCAGTCGCACTCCACGATCGTCCGGTCGGCCGCCAGCGGGAACATCCGGTGCAGGATCACGTGGTCGGGCACGAGGTTGACGAAGACCTGCGGCTTGATGGTGATCGCGTAGTAGCGGCGGTCCTGGTCCTCGCCGACCCCCGGGATGCGGTCCATCCCCTCGGAGCCGTCGACGGTGAACCCCTGGATCTCCTCGCCGAACTCCGCGCCGTGCCCGACGAAGGACTGCGCCGCGTACCCGTCGGCGAACTCCGGCAGCACCTCGGTGAGCTCGGGGTGGATGGTGGCGCAGTGGTAGCACTCCATGAAGTTCTCGACGATGAGCTTCCAGTTCGCCTTCACGTCGTAGACGATCCTGCGGCCCACCCGGAGGTTGGCGATGTCGTAGTTCTCGATGGACCTCTCGTCGCCCAGCCTGTGCGTCGCCTCGGCGATCACGTCCGCCTCGAACGACGGCGGCTCGTCGGCCAGGCACACCCACACGTACCCGATCCACTCGCGCACGTGCACGTTGACCAGCCCGTACTCCACCCGGTCGATGTCGGGCATCTTGGTGAGGTTCGGCGCGGCGATCAGCTTTCCCTCGAGGTCGTAGGTCCACGCGTGGTACGGGCACTGGAAGGACCGCTTGACCTCGCCGGACTCCTCGGTGCGTATCCGGGCGCCCCGGTGGCGGCACACGTTGAGGAAGGCGCGGATCGAGCCGTCCCTGGCCCGGCTGACGAGGACGCTCTCGCGACCCACCTGGACGGTCCTGAAGGCCCCGGGCTTGCCGAGGTCGGACGCGCGGGCGACGCAGAACCACATCGACTCGAAGACGTGGGCCTGTTCCAGGGCGAAGATGTTCTCGTCGGTGTAGTAGCCGCCGGGCAGGGTGGCGATCACGCTGGGGGGCAGGCTTCTCGCGGTCACGATCGGCTCCTCTTCACGCGGTTCCACACGGTGCTAAGCGGTGCTCGCGCGGACGCCGGGCGGCAGGTTCGGGGGTTCCTCGGAGGGGACGATGTAGACGGTGCCGTCCTCGACCACCACCCGGTGGGTGCGCAGCGGCTTCTTGGCGGGAGGAGAGCTCGGCCGTCCCGTCCGCAGGTCGAAACTCGACGCGTGCAGCGGACACTCGATCTCGCAGCCCTCCAGCCACCCGTCGGAGAGGGAGGCGTCCTGGTGGGTGCAGGTGTCGTCCACGGCGTAGATCTCGCCGTCCTCGGTGTGGAAGACGGCGATGGGCGGATCGACGTCGAGCCGGTGGGCCTCGCCCGGCGGGAGAGCCGCGAGGGGACAGGCAGGGATCATCGCAACAAACCCCAGTTTCGTAGAGCGAAACAAGCAGCGCTATACGCAACAGCGTGACCTCAGGAAATCCCGATGTCAAGGGTCGGCTACGAGGGTCTTTCCCATGGTCACGCAGAGTTCCCGCCGTCGAATGCCGCCGGATGCCGCCGACGTTCCCGGCAGGCCACCGGTCACATCCGTCGGTGTGGCCTTCACTCCGGCGGTCTCCGCGGGCGGCTCACGCGTATGCGTCGAGGCCCAGTTTCGTCGCGACGAGCAGCCCGCAGGCGGCGGTGCCGAGCCGGAGCGCGCGGCCGGGCAGGCGGCGGGCGATCGGCGGTCCGAGCAGGCCGCCCAGGAAGAATCCCAGCGCGAGCGGCGCCACCGCCGACCACTGCACCGGGCCGAAGAGCGCGAAGCCGACCGAGGCCACCGCGTTCGCCAGCGAGGACACCACGGACTTGATCGCGTTGACCCTGGCCGGTGTCTGGTCGAGGACGGCCGAGAGCGCCGCGAACATGAGGATCCCGCCCGCGGCCCCGAAGTAGCCGAGGTAGACCGCGACGCCGAACAGCGCGGTGCGCGCCGCCCACCCGTTCTCGTCGCCGAGCCCTCTCTCCGTCCTGGGCGCGCGGACCAGCAGCAGCGAGGCGGCCACGATCAGCCACGGCGCGATCGCCTCGAACGTGCCGGAAGGGGTCATCAGCAGCAGCGCCGACCCCACCGCTCCGCCGGTCAGGGTCATCGCGCCGAACCGCAGGACCCTGCCGCCCTGCCCGGCGAGTTCGGGCCGCGACCCGAACGCCGCCCCCAGCCCGTGGAACGTCAGCGCCACCGTGTTCGTGACGTTCGCGGTCAGCGGTGACAGGCCGAACGCGAGCAGCGCGGGATAGGAGACGATCGACGCGAGGCTCACCACCGTGCCGACCACCCCGGCCAGTGTCCCGGCCCCGAGCAGTCCCAGCACCTCAGCGACGTCCACGGAGGCACAGCCAATCACACGCCCCCGCGCCGCGCGGCACCGCCCCGGATCGGTGGCGCCTCGCCAGACGGCCGGGAGGGCACCGCGTCGGTTCGGTCCGCCATCAGATCCGCCATCACGGTCGCTATCAGATCCGTCGTCGGAGCCGCTGTCAGGACTGCCATGGGGACAGCCGTCGAGTCCGCCGGTGGAATCGTTGCCGTCAAAGCTCGGAACAGTATGCCGGTATTAGTGTGCGACCCAATTCCTATGACCGTCACCCGTGAAAATCATCTTCACATTTCGTGAAATAACGCTGTAAATATCGCAATGTAGATAAAGCGGAGCTATGGTAGGCCGGTGACTCCTGGTCGACATCTTTGATCCGGGCGACGCCTCGCGAGGATTCACGTCCTCGCCACACTCACCCCGAGGCCGTCCGCCCGGATTCCCCGGCAGACCAGGGGTCCGCCTCCAGGCGAGAGCACCGCCGCCTCGTGTTCCTGCGCCTGCATCGGTCATGGGCAACCGCCCCTGATCCAGCGCACAGTGGGAGGAACCCCATGAAGGTCGAATTATTGGCGCGCCCGAAAACGGCGGACGAGGCGATGGGAATACTCGGCCGCTACGCGAAAAAGATCACCGAATATCCGAATATCCCGTATCATGGAGCTATTTTCACCATCGGGGCCACCCACACGGGTGACATGTACGACGTCGCGCTCGCCCACGACATCATGGGGTCGTCCCTCGTGGTGATCTGGGGGGTCGACAAGAACTCCGTGTTCAAGGCCGCGGAGATCGCCCGCTACGTCAACGACGCCCGCAACGTCTTCTGGACGGACCAGCCGCCACCGGCCGACGAGGTCTTCGCGCGGACCACCATCCCCGTCATGCAGCAGCTCATGAACCACCAGATCGAGCCGAGGGCGTACTGGATCAAGGAGGGTGGCGCGACGACGATCGTCTCGCTCTTCGCGGAGGCGGGCAGGGCGAAGGAGATCGCCGAGCGGGTCGCACCGGAGGTCTTCGTCGGAGACAGCCCGCAGAGCCAGGACGCGGCGATCCTGGCCGACCTCGCGGCGCACGGCTTCGTGCGGGGCCAGCCGTACGTGATCGTCAACTTCCGCCAGTCGGGACACTCCGGAATCGGGAACGCTCCAGCGCTCGACACGGGTGTGGAGGGGTTCTCCGGTCTCATGCGCATCGCCTCCGAACTGGGGGCCCAGCCGGTCCCGATGGGGGAGTACAACCCGTTCGGCACGGCCGGGGGCGCCACCCTCTTCGAGTACTGGAAGTGGGGAAGCGTGAACGGGCTCGGGCGCCGGGCCGAGGCACGGCTCCTGCGCGTACTCGTGGAGACGCACAAGGTCGTCGGCGCCGTCGGGATGCGCAGCGGTGTCACCGACCTGCTCCGATACGTCGGCGCGCCCACCCTCGCGATCGACATCCACCCGCTACGCGGCACCCTCGCCAAGGGCTGGCAGCGCACGCTCAAGCGGGAGAGGAATCTCACGAGGTATCGGGTCGTCTCACTCCTCCAGGAACGGGAGCAGGAGACCATGACGCAGTCCAACTGGAGAGGGACCTTCGGAGCGAGCGACCTCGTCGCCGTCACCAAGGCGCTCGGGGCGCTGGTGCACGACAGGGAGGCGCCGATGGATCAGCATCCCACGTCGACCAGAGGGGTGCGGGAACGCTCCAGAACGCTCCTCGAGGACATCCAGAGGATGCAGCAGCTCATCGAGAAGGCGCAGTCGGAGTCTCCCACTCCCATCCAGGCGCCGGGTGGGCGCAAGCTGACCGCGATGGAGGAGATCATGCTGGAGAACGAGGCCCGCAAGGCCGGGGGCACGGCGATGGGCCAGGTCGCGCAGTACGAGATCGCCCTGAACCAGATACGTGAGACGGTCGAGCACACCATCGAGTGGCTCACGGACAGTTACATCCGGCAGAGCGAGGACATCCAGACCGCCCTCCAGGATCTGTACGAGGCCAGGAGGCTGCTTCGCTGACAACGCCGGACGCGGCCCCGGTCGTGCCCTTCTCCTGAGGGCACGACCGGCCGCCCACCGGTGCGGGGTCCGGGAACACCGTCCGTACCGGCTCCGGCCCGGACTCGCCGAAGATCGTGACGTCAAAGTGAATCTGACCGCGCCCGGCCGATCGAATGACCGTCCATGGGGCACAGCCATCAGGTGAGCAGCGGACGATCCGGGCACGGCGCGGTGCGGGAACGGCCTTCGCCCGGGAGACCGCGAGCACGCGTGGCGAGCGTGCTCGGCGCGGCACTGCTGGCCGCGATGGTCGTCGCGCAGGTCGCCTCAGGACTGCAGCCCCGGCCGATCGTGCTGACCAGCGTGGTCGTCCTGCTGCTGGCGGCGAGCGCGCTGGCCTTCGCCTCCGCGACCCACTCCCCCGCCAGGGCCGTCGCGGCGTTCACTGCCGTGGTCGCGGCCGGGTACGCCGCCGAGTGGGTCGGGATCAGGACGGGTGTGCCGTTCGGCGACTACCACTACACCGGCGTCCTCCAGCCCGCGCCCGGCGGGGTACCGGTGATCGTGGCACTGGCGTGGGGCGGCATGGGGCTGGCGGCCCACGCGGTGGCCGCCGCCGTCGCACCGGGGAGCCGGGCGGCGCGGATCGTCACGGGGGCGCTGGCCCTCACCGCCTGGGACCTGTTCCTGGACCCGCAGATGATCCGGCTGGGCCTGTGGGTCTGGCACGACCCCGGCCCCTACCGGGACGTTCCCCTCAGCAACTTCGCGGGCTGGCTCCTCGTCTCCCTGCTGGTCATGGCCCTGCTGGAGGGTGTGCTGACCGAGCCCACGGCGTGGAGCACCGGGCTGGTGTCGATCTACACGGTGATGGCGGTGATGGAGACCATCGGCTTCGCCGCCGTCTTCGTCCCGCCGGACCCGCTGGTGGCCACGGCCGGAGGACTCTCGATGGGGCTGTTCACCCTGCTCGCCTGGAGACGAGGACGCCGGAGACCGCCATCGGCCGAGGAGGGACGGGCGTGACGGCAACGGCCGCCGCCGCTCGAGACAGGACGGAACAGGACGGGACGGGCGTGACAGAGACGGCTTCACCTACCGGAGGGGGACGCGGATGCCTGAGGTAACCGTGATAGGCGGCGGCGTCGGGGGCATGGTCTCCGCCCTGCTGCTGGCCCGGCAGGGGCATCGGGTGCGCCTGTACGAGCGGCTCCCCCGGCTGGGCGGCAAGCTCGCCGAGCACACCAGGGACGGCTTCACCTTCTCCATCGGCCCCTCCCTGCTCACCCTGCCCGGCGTCTTCACCGATCTCGGGCTGGAGCTCGACCTCGTGGAGCTCGACGAGCTGTGCCGCTACCGCTTCGCCGACGGCTCGACGCTGGCGGCGTACCGCGACCCGGCCCGGATGGCCGCCGAGGTCGACCGGCTCGCTCCCGGCGAGGGCCGCGCCTGGCTGGCCTTCCACGACTGGGCGCGGGGCTGCCTCGACGCGTCGCGCCGCACCTTCTTCACCGGGCCGCTCACCCGGCCGCCCACCGAGGCCCGCCTGTCGGACCTGCTGGCGGTGGCACCGGCCCGGACCCTCGACGGCCTGGCCCGCCGCTTCTTCACCGACCCGCGCCTGCACCAGTACGTCGGCCGTTACGCGACCTACGCGGGCTCCAGCCCGTACCACGCCCCGGCCGCGCTGGGGTGCGTCCCGGCGATCGAGCACGGCGAGGGCGGCTGGTACGTCCCGGGAGGGCTGCCCCGCATCGCCGACGCCCTGGCCATGATGCTGGAACGGGCCGGGGTGGAGGTCGTCCTGGGCGCGGAGGTGACCCGGGTGCTCGCCGACGGCGAGCGGGTCAGGGGGGTGCGGCTCGCCTCCGGGGAGCGTGAGCACGCCGACGTCGTGGTCGCCAACACCGACGCCGCGGCGCTGTACGGACGGCTGCTGCCCGACCGGCGGCGGCTGCGGCGCATCGCCGGACTCGGTACCTCCTCCTCGGCGTTCCTGCTGCTGGCCGGGGTGGAGGGCAGGACCGAGGGGCTGGCGCACCACTCGATCGTCTTCTCCGGCGACTACGAGCGGGAGTTCGGCGACATCTTCCGGCGGCGCAGGCCACCGGAGGACCCGACCGTCTACATCGGCTGCTCGGCCGTGGACGACCCGTCGCAGGCCCCGCCGGGCACGGAGAACTGGGTCATGCTCGTCAACGTCCCGGCCCGCGACCCCGGCCGGTGGCCGATGTCGCCCGAGGCGTACCGGGACCTGGTGCTCGACCGGCTGGCCTCCAGGGGGTACGACCTGTCGGGGCGGCTGCGCTTCGTGGACCTGTTCACCCCCGCCGACCTGCGCGACCGGTACGGCGCGTGGGGCGGCTCGATCTACGGCGGCGCCTATTCGGGCAGGCTCGCGCCCTTCCGCCGCCCCGGCAACCGGGGTCCCCGGCGTGGCCTGTACCTGGTGGGCGGTTCGGCGCATCCCGGCGGCGGGCTGCCGCTGGTCGCGATGGGCGCCCGCATCGTCGCCTCGCTCGTACGGGAGGACTTCCCCTGGGCCTCCCCGAGACGGCCCACCGCCGAGGAGGCGCGGCGATGAGACTTCTGACCGCGTTGCAGGCCGCCGCGGCGCTGGCCGTGGCGGTGCGGCTGGCCCGGGGACGGAGCCGCCTGCCCGCGCTGGCCCCCGTCAAGGCGGCGCCACCGCGTATCTCGGTGGTGATCCCCGCCCGCAACGAGGAGGCCCGCATCGGCCCGTGCCTGTCGGCGGTGCTCGCCGACCCCGACGTCTCGGAGGTCATCGTCGTCGACGACGAGTCGCGCGACGGCACGGCGCGGCTGGCGTCCGGACTCGGCGCGAAGGTCGTCACGGGGGCACCGCTGCCCGAGGGCTGGGTGGGCAAGCAGTGGGCGCTGACTCAGGGGATCGAGGCCGCGGGGGGTGACATCGTGGTGACCCTGGACGCGGACGCCCGGCCCGCGCCGGGGCTGTCCGGCGCGCTCGCGGCGGCCCTGGGAGAGTACGACCTGGTGAGCGCGGGCCCCCGGTTCGTGTGCGGGGGGGCGGCCGAGCAGGCGCTGCACGCCTCGTTCCTGGCGACGCTGGTCTACCGCTTCGGCCCGATCGGGCCGTCCGCTCCCCCGGCCCCGCACCGTGCGATGGCCAACGGCCAGTGCATGGCCTTCCGCCGCACGGCGATGCTGGACGCCCGGGGGTTCGCGCGGGTACGCGGGCACCTGGCCGACGACGTGGCGCTGGCCAGGATCCTGGCGGCGGACGGCTGGACCGTGGGGTTCCTGGACGCCGGGGGCCTGCTGGAGGTCGACATGCACGATTCGACCGCCGGGGTGTGGCGGGAGTGGGGGCGGTCGCTGTCGCTGCGCGACGTCACCGGGCCCGCCCGGCAGGCCGCCGACCTGGCCGTGATCTGGCTGACCACCGCACTGCCCGTGCTGCGGCTGGCGACCGGCCGTCCCACCCGGCTCGACCTGGGCCTGCTGGCCGTACGGCTGCTGCTGGCCGGTGCGCTGCGCGGCAGCTACACGCGGCCGGGTCCGGGCGTGCTGCTCTCCCCGCTGCTGGACCCGCTGGCGGCCCTGCGGCTGACGCAGGCCACGTTGCGCCCGGTGCGCGACTGGCGGGGCCGCGTCTACCCGGCGGCCACGATGGCCTCCCGCCTCGGCCAGGTCACGACGGACACGCGCCCCGGCAGGACGGACCCGGGGCCGGGCCTGGTCACGACGGGCGGGCGCTTCGCGCCGCCTGACCGAAGCGCAGCCCGATGAGGCACATGAGCAGGCCGGTCCCGGCCACGTACACGACCGGCGCGAAGAGCAGCTGGAACAGCGGGATGCCGAAGACGCCGACGCGCGCGCCGATCGCGAAGGACCGCGTCACCACGGCGACCGCGACCAGGGTGGCCACCCCGAGCAGGAAACCCGGCGGGCAGATGACGGCGAAGCCGCCCGCGAAGGTGAGGACCGACCGGCCGCCCCTGAACCCGGCGAAGACCGGCCAGGCGTGCCCGGCCATGGCGGCGGCCACCGCCAGGTACACCGGCACCGCGCCGCCGCCGCTCACCCCGGCGGGCCAGGTGAGGTGCGCGCCTCCGGCCCACAGGCCGAGCAGCCCCGCGAACGTGCCCTTGAGCATGTCACCCGCGAAGACCGGCACGGCGGCCCGCCAGCCGAGCCGCTGCCTGACGTTCCAGAAGCCGGGGTTGCGGTCGCCGACCTCGCGGGGGTCGAACCCGTACGCGCGGGCGACCGGCACGGCGACCGGTACGGATCCGAGAAGGTAGCCGCCGATGACCGAGACGAGCAGAGGAACCATCGTTTCCTTCCATCTCACGAGATATGCGGATCTGGGAGCCATGCGGTACATGGCATTCGACCGGCCGGTGCTGAGGAGCACGCCGGGGCTGGTGTTCTGGCGGCTGCTCGGCTCCGGCCGAGGGGCGTCGACGAGCATGGGCGCGGACCTGCGCCGCTGGGCCCTGCTCGCGGTGTGGCGCGACGAGCGGGCCCTGGACCGCTTCCTGGGCGACTCCCCGGTGGTGGAGCGCTGGCGGAGCGAGGCGCGGGAGTCCTGGCAGGTGCGGCTCGTCCCCGTCGCCTCGCGTGGCAGGTGGGACGGGGTGGACCCGTTCGGTCCTCTCCCCTCGGACACGCCCGGGATCGATCCCGGTGGTCCCGTCGCCGTGCTGACCCGCGCGTCGATCCGGCCCTCCCGGCTGGTGGCGTTCTACCGCTCGGTCCCCGGGGTGGACCGCCTGCTGGCGGAGCAGGACGGTTGCCTGGCCTCGGTCGGCGTCGGCGAGTGGCCGCTGGCCCGGCAGGGCACGTTCTCGCTGTGGCGCGACGCCGCCGCGATGCGGGCCTTCGCCCACCGGGGGCGGGCGCACCGGCGGGTGATCGGCAGGACGCGCGCGGAGAACTGGTACTCCGAGGAGCTGTTCGCCCGGTTCTCCCCCTACGCCAGCGAGGGCACCTGGGACGGCGCCGACCCCCTGGCCTGACCCGCCCCGATCCGCCCGGCACCCCGGCCGGGGTGCCGCACCCACCCAGCCGACGCGCTCCGCGACAAGCCGCGAGCCTCCCGGCCGGGATTCCGCACCCACCCGGCCGACGCGCTCCGCGACAAGCCGCGAGCCTCCCGGCCGGAGTCCCGCACCCACCCGGCCGACGTGTTCCGCGACAAGCGGCGAGCCCTTCGGCCGGGGTTCCGCTCCCGCTCAACGGGCGGGTTTCGCGACACGGCATGAGGCCGCCCGGCGACCGGCTCGACGGACGCGTTCCCCGGTGAGATACCGGCGCCGCCCGCTCAACGGACGGGTTCCGCGGTGAGATGGTCCCCGAAGCGGGTGACGACCCCGCCCTCGGCGAGGTCGTGCGCCACCGCGCAGGCGCGCGCGATCGTCGCCGCCCGCGAGGAGCCGTGCGCGACGACGACGGTGCCGCTCAATCCGAGCAGCGCCGCCCCGCCGTGGGTCTCGGGGTCGTAGCGGCGGGCCACCTCCCGCAGTTCCTCGGGCCCGGCGACCCCCGAACGCGCCACCAGTGTCAGCGCGGCCCGTACGGAACCCTCGACGTTCTTGAGCACCACGTTGCCGGTGAAGCCGTCGGTGACGATCACGTCGACGGTGCCCGCGAGCACGTCGTGGCCCTCCACGTTGCCGTGGAAGCGGAGCGGCAGCCCGGGAAGCAGTTCCCCGGCCCTGCGGGTCAGCCGGTTGCCCTTGCCCGGTTCCGAGCCGATCGACAGCAGGCCCACCGACGGATCGGCGACACCGAGCACGAGCTGCGCGTAGGAGACGCCGAGCAGCGCGAACTGGGCGATCATCTCCGGTGTGGGGTCGGAGGTCGCCCCCGCGTCGATCAGCACGGTGGCGCCGCCGGTGACCGAGGGCAGCGCGATGGCCAGGGCGGGCCGCAGGACACCCGTGGCGCGGCCGATGCCGCGGATGGCGCATGAGACGACCGCGCCCGTGGACCCGGCCGACACGAAGGCCGACGCCGATCCCCGCCGTACGAGGTCGCAGCCGACCGTCAGACTGGTCGTGGCGGAGGAGAACGCTCCCGCGCCCCGCTCGGTCATCGGGACGACGTCCTCGGCGTGCACCACGCCGATCTCGGCGACGGCGCCGTGGCGGTCGAGCTCGGCACGGATGTCCCCCGCCCTGCCCACCAGCACCACGGGGATCCCCAGCTCGCGCCGGGCCGCCACCGCCCCGGCCACCGTCTCGACCGGTCCGTGGTCTCCGCCCATCGCGTCGACGACCACAGGTTCCGACATCACACCCTCCCGACGGCGGCTACGACAGCGTTGAAGGGTCTCCCACCGGACGACCCCGCATCTAGCGGTCCCGCACCGGACGACGCCGCCCGCGACCTCGCCCGCGGCGGCCTCGCGCCGGGCGACCCCACTCCGGACGGCCTCCCGGCACGTCCGCCCGGCCGGTTCAAGGAAACTCGGCGATCAGGCGGCGCTCTGCGCGGTCGGCCGCGGACGCCGCGAACAGGTGCCGCGCGAAGATCGCCAGTCGCCGCCGCCGGGGCACGACGGCTCTCGCGCCGAGGACGTCGTAGCGGGCGGCCTCGATCCGGTCGAGGATGCCTCCGTACAGCTGGAAGGCCGCGCGGATACACGGCCGGGAGGAGGGGGTCAGCATGTCGAACCCCTCCTCGGCCCGCGCGTAGTGCTCCCTGGCCCGCCGGGTCTGGAAGGCCAGCAGCTCGCGCAGTGCCGGGGTGGCGGCGCCGCGCTCCAGGTCGGCCACCTTCACCCCGAACTCGTCCAGGTCCTCCAGCGGAAGGTAGACCCGGCCGCGTTCCAGGTCCTCGGCGACGTCGCGCAGGAAGTTGGTCAGCTGGAAGGCCAGTCCCAGCTGGCGAGCCGGTTCGCGGGCCTTGTCCTCCATGCCGGGCAGCGGTTCGAGGACGGGCAGCATCATGGTGCCGATCACCGCGGCCGAACCCTCCATGTAGACGAGCAGGTCGTCGTAGGTCGCGTAGCGGGTGACGGTCAGATCGGTCCGCATCGAGCGCAGGAACGCCTCGATGTCGCCGTGGTCGATGCCGAAGGAGCGCACGGTCTGCGCGAACGCCGGGAGCACCGGGTCGCCGGTGGTCCCGCCGCCCAGGGTGGTGGTCAGCCGGGTGGTCAGGCCGTCGAGCGCCCGTTCCCTGTCGCCGGTCATCGTGAAGGAGTCCACGATCTCGTCGGCGTAGCGTGCGAAGCCGTACAGGGCGTGCACGTGCGGACGCTTCCAGGCGGGCAGCAGCAGGGTCGCCAGGTAGTAGGAGCGGCCGTGACGGGCGTTGAGCCTGCGGCAGAGTTCGTAGCTGGCGGTCAGGGTCATCGGGAGGTCTCCAGTACGCGTTCCGCGGCGAGCCGGCCGGAGATCAGCACCGGTGGCACCCCCACCCCCGGCGCGGTGTACATCCCGGCGAAGTGCAGCCCCGGGACGCGCCTGGCCGCGCCCGCGGGCCGGAACCACGCCGTCTGGGTGAAGCGGTGGTCCAGGGCGAAGGGGGTGCCCGCCGAGTGGCCGAGCCGTGCCCAGGCGGGCGGGTCGAGGGTGAGCCTCGGCGCGGAGGACAGGTCGCCGTAGCCGAGGTCGGCGAGCCTGCCGAGCAGCCGGTCCTCCAGCCGCGGGGTGAGCCGGTCCCAGTCGGCGCCGCCGCGCAGATTGGCGGTCGGTTCCAGCACGGTGAGGGTGGCGTGGCCGGGCGGGGCGGCGCCGGTATCGGACTCGGGGTAGGTGACCAGCAGGTTCGGGTCGGGCTGTGGCCGCCCGGCCCGCAGCGCGGCGAAGGTGGCGTCCCACTCCCTGCCGAAGTGCAGCGTGTGGTGCGCCTGCCCGGCCAGGCGGCGGTCGAGGCCGAAGTGCAGGACCAGGCAGGAGGGCGAGTAGCGGGGGCGGCGGAGCCGCCAGTCGCCCGCGCCCTTCGGGAGCAGCCCGGTGTGGGCGCGCGACAGGTCGCAGGCGACCACGACGTTCCCCGCCGCCAGGCGCTCCCCGGTGTCGAGCCTCACCCCGGAGACGCCGGAGGACCCGGCCTCGACCCGGACGGCGCGCACCCCGTACCGGAGGCGCGCGCCCGCCTTCTCGGCCAGCGCGGCCAGGGCGAGCGGGATGGCGTGCATCCCGCCCTCGCGCGGGAAGAACACGCCGCCCACGGTGTCCATGTGGGCGATGACCGCGTAGATCCCGAGCGCCTGCCGGGGCGGCAGGCCCACGTACAGGGCCTGGAAGGTGTGCGCCTTGACCAGCCGGTGGTCGGTGAGGTGGCTCTTGACGAGGGAGTCCAGGCTGCGGAAGCCGCCCAGGGCCGCCAGGCGGGCCAGGACGCGGGGCCGGGCGAGGTCGCGCAGCCTCGTCATGTCGCGGTCGATGAACGCGGGCCACTCGGCGTCGAACAGCTCGCCGAGCCTGGCGCGGAAACGCCGGTACCTCGCGGCCTCCGCGGCGCCGCTCAGCTCGCGCACCCGCTCGACCATGGCGTCCTGCCCGGCCACCACGTCCAGGTGGGAGCCGTCGTGGTAGCGCAGCCGGTAGTACGGGTCCAGGCGCCGCAGCGGGAGCATGCTCTCCATGTCCTCCCCGGCGGCGGCGAAGACGTCGGCGAGGACCTCCGGCATGGTCAGCACCGAGGGGCCGGTGTCGAAGCGGTACGCGCCGAGGGTGGCCGTGCCGCAGCAGCCGCCCGGCACGTCGTTCGCCTCCACGACCGTGACGTCCCGCCCGGCGGCGGCCAGCCGGACCGCGGCGGCCAGGCCGCCGAGACCGGCGCCGATCACCACGACCGGGCTCACGCGCTCCTCCTCGTCGCCGGGTCCCCCGGCCCCCTCGCGCCCTCCGGCGGCGCGCCGCCCCGGATGCGGGCGGGCGGGGTCGTCCTCCGTCCCGGATGGGGGTCCATCCGTTCATGGGGCCGATCGATCTCACGCGTGACGGCGGCCACGGGCATCACTCCTTCGCGTCCACAGAGGACTTCGCAAGCGAGACCGCGTCCGGATGCGTTTGTCCGACGGCAGGCGTACGACCCGGCCGATGGCGCCCGAGGCGACCGAGGCGACCGATGGCGTCTGACGGTCCATCCCCGGACCGGGCCGCCGGTAAATCAACCCGTCGCGCAAGAAGGCGTAAAAACGGCGCCCGCCTTCCGCGCGGATGCAGGCTCGTCCGGCCGATTCGGCCGGTCCGGATGGCGGCCCGGCGGGAACAGGGGCACGACATGGAGGGGAAGCGGGGCGGACGGCGCGGACGGCTCGTCGGCGGTGTTCGGCGGTGCCGCGTGGGACCGCCAGGGCCCGGCGTCCGCCGCGATGCGGACGCCGGGCCCCCGGTTCAGGTCAGCGGACCGCCCGGAGGGCGTCGACGATCCCGTAACCGTAGAAGCCGTTGCGCAGCACGCTTCCCTCACACGTGTGCGTCGAGGTCGCCGTGGTGCCGTCCGGCAGGTGCCTGGTGTAGGTGTAGGCGGGCGGGGTGGGGCAGGCCGTCCTGGTCGCGGTGCCCTTGAGGACCGTCTCCACAATGGCGGGGTGGAGCTTCTTGCCGCCGTGCACCCGGTCGCGCTGGCCGTACTTGCTCACGATCAGCGCGGCGACACCGGCGGCGCGCGGGGAGGCCATCGAGGTGCCCTGGAGATACTCGTAGTAGGCGCAGACGTCGCCCTTGCAGCTGCGGACCACGTTGGTGACCTTGGGCGTGCCGTCGGGGTTGAGCTGGCCGCGCGCCTCGGCCAGGGACTTGGGATAGGCCGCCAGCGTCGCCCTGGTGACGTCGCGGGTGTTGCCGGGGGTGTCGTAGACGTCGCCACCCGGGGACGAGACGTCGACGTAGCCGTTGCCGTAGTCGGAGTAGTACGCCTTGCGCTTGCTGATGCCGGTCGAGGAGACCGAGATCACGTGCTTGCCCTCGCTCGGCATGGAGACGCAGCTCGGGGGGATCGTCCGCGTGTAGGGCGCCTCGCCGGGGACGCTGGCGAAGTCGGGGCTGGAGGCGTCGACGATCGTCTTGGTGTAGTCGGTGGCGCCGTTGCCGGCCGCGGACACCAGGGTCACGCCCTTGCCGTACGCGTAGTCGAGCGCCCGCTGCATGGCCTTGATGATCGTGGCCTGCTCCTGCCGGTCGGCCGGGGAGTCGGCCGGGTTGTCGACGCAGTTGAACAGCCACGGGTCGATGTAGTAGCTCATGTTGACCACGTCGATGCCGACGTCACCGGCGTAGGTCAGCGCGTCGATGCTGGGCTGCAGGAAGAAGTATCCGGCGTCCTGGCCGGCCCGCAGGTTCACGATCGAGACCTTGGGCGCCACGCCCGCCGTGCCGAGCCCGTTGATGGGCGAGGCGATCGACGACGCCACGTGCGTGCCGTGCTCGTTCTCGTCGACGTCCGCCGGGTCGTTGCAGGAGCGGTCCGGCTCCGCCTCACACGGGCCGTCGACCTCGTTGCCGTTGGCGTCGGTGGGGATGTCGACGGTGAAGTTACGGCTCAGCCGCCGGTCGAAGTTGGGCGCGATGTCGGGGTGGGAGCCGTCGACGCCGGTGTCGATGACACCGACCAGCACGCCGGGGTCGCCCTGCTGGTGGCGGTAGGAGCCGTCGACGGTCGCGTGGATCTGCTTCATGTCCCACTGGAGCTCCGACAGCGGCTCCGCGGCGGGCGCGGGCCCGCCGAAGGTGGAGGCGGCGGGAGCGCCGTCACCGGCCTTCTCCACGGCTCTCGCCTGTACGGTCGCGCGGCCGGCGGCTCCACTCCTTGCGGTGGGCACGCTGCCGATGGACCGGTTGTGGGCGATGTCGTCGATCGAGGCGGCGTCGCGCACCGCCTCGGCGAAGCGGGTGTTCGTCGTCTTGACGGTGGCGACGCCGACCGCGGTGTTCTCCTTGAGGATGCTTCCGCCCGCCGCCTTGATGGCCCGCTGGGCGTCCGCGAGGCGCGCGCCCTCCGTGTAGAGGACGACGTACTCGGTTTCCGCACCCGGTTCGGCGATCACCGGCCGGGCCTGCGCCGGGGGCACCAGCGCGGCTGTCACGAGGGTGACGACAGCCGCGGTGATGATGACGCGTTTCACATATACCTCCGTATATCCGAAGAGCTCCCCGCAAATGTGGTTTCATACGCGCCAACAATCCAGGCGTGCACACATTTGCCGCCAAGGTGTAATAAAGCCAACAGGCGCCGGGGAATCCCGCCGCTTCTGCGACCTGCACACATTGGCGAATCATGCCATCAGTGAACCGTTACGCGGGAATACTCGCGCCAAAACCGGTGACAGCGTGGAGTTTCGTGTGGTCAAGCCTGTTTTGAAGCGTCCGGAACGAGCCCGGAGAGGTCGGAACGGAGCGGCCGGGACGGGGGTCAGCCGGGCGGGCCGACCCGCTCCTGCCGTCCCGGCAGCGAGGTCACGTACGAGATGAGCGCGCGGAGCGGGCCGGGGAGGTCGCCCTCGCGTGCGCGGGTCGTGAGCACGCGGCCGCCGTCCTCGACGGTCAGCTCGTAGTCGAAGCGGTCGGGCCGCCCCTCCGGAGGCTCCGGCCGCTCCGGTGCGCCGGACAGCCCGGCCCGCTCCACCCGCGCGCGCAGCTCGGCGTCGTCGTCCGGCGTCAGCGACGCGGAGTCGACCGTGGTGACCGTGACGAGACCGGCGACGCCACCGCCCCGGACGATCGAGACCTTCACGGGAACGATCCTAGACCGGCCCGCGCGCCCCGGCCGGTGCCGCGCCGCGACCGATCCCGCCCTAAAGGACCCTGACCGGTGCAGCGCCGCGACCGGCCTCTCCCTAGAGGACCCCGACCTGCTGCCATGCGGCGCGTACCTTCCTCTGCTCGTCCCCGTCCGCGCCGAACAGCTCCCCGGCCACCTCCACGGTCGCCTCCGCGGCCTGCCGGAAGTCGGAGCGCGGCCGGAGCCGCTCGGTGAGCGTGACGTACCAGACGCGCCCGGCGCGCTCCCAGGCGTTGCCGCCGATGGCGGTGGCGGCGAGGTAGAAGGCGCGGTTGGGGATGCCCGAGTTGATGTGGACGCCCCCGTGGTCGTTGGAGGGGTTGCCGTCGTCGGGCAGGTCCACGTAGTCGCGCATGTGTCCCGGCTGGCGGTCGCGGCCCCCGGTGGGAGTCGACCAGGCGGTACCCGGCGCCTTCATCGACCGCAGGGCCGTCCCCCGCAGGGCGCTGCCCAGGATGCCCTCGCCGATGAGCCAGTCGGCCTGCTCCGCGGTCTGCCCCCGGCTGTACTGCTTGGCGAGCGACCCGAAGACGTCGGAGAACGACTCGTTGAGGGCGCCGGGCTGCTTGCTGTAGACCAGATGCGCGGTGAACTGCGTGATGCCGTGGGTCAGCTCGTGCGCCACGATGTCGACGGCCTTGGTGAGGGAACCCTTGGTGAAGACCTGCCCGCTGCCGTCGCCGTAGATCATCTGGAAGCCGATCCAGGCGGCGTTGTCGTAGTCGGTCCCGTAGTGGACCGAGGAGACGATCTCCAGCCCCCGCCCGTCGATGCTGTCCCGCTCGAAGACCCGCCGGTAGAAGTCGTAGGTGACGCCCGCCCCGTCGTAGGCCTCGTCGACCGCCGCGTCACCGGACGGCTGGTCGCCCTCCCCGCGCCTCCTGCGCCCCGGGAGGTCGAAGTCCCCGCCGTTCTCGACGTCGTAAACCGTGCGCACCATGCCGGGGGCGGGCTCCACGTCGGCGATGGTGAGGTTGAGCTGGCGCAGCGCGCCGGCGAACGACGCGCGCTGCGCGCGGGCGGTCTCCGAGGTGGCCAGGGTCCTGAGCGCGGCCTCCCGCTCCTCGGGGGTTCCCTGCGCGGCGACCGCCTCGAGCAGGTCGGGAGGTGCGATGCAGCACGGGGGCATGCTGTCATATGTCGTCATGCGTCAAGAATCGTCGCAGACTGCGGCGGGCGCATGGGGATCGCCATACTCAATTCCTTACTCAATGCCTCACCCAATGCCTTCGCGGCGGGGTGGGGTGTGCCTCCGGGAGCGGTCGTGAGAGGGTTCTTTTGCTCGGCGATCACGGGTTCGTGACCGCGCCCGGGGAAGCGGGCGAGACGGAGGCGGCGTTGCTTGGAAACGTGGAAACGAACGAGGAGACGGCGGGGGCGCTCACGGTGCCGGTGCGCGGCGGGCGGCCCGCTCCCGCCACCGGCTCACCGGTGACGGGTTCGCCGGTGACGGGTTCGCCGGTGATGGACCGCGTGCCGGGGAGCATCGGTTCGCGAAGGACGGGCCGCGCATGACGTCACTGCTGGCCATCAGCGACCTGCACATCGGCTACGAGGAGAACCGGAGCATCGTCGAGGAGCTGCGGCCCACCTCCGCCTCCGACTGGCTGCTGGTCGCCGGGGACGTCTCCGAGAAGGTCTCCGACGTCGAGTGGGCCCTGGGGCTGCTCGCCGGACGGTTCGAGAAGGTGGTGTGGGCGCCCGGCAACCACGAGCTGTGGACCCATCCCAGCGACCCCGTCCAGCTGCGCGGCGAGGAGCGCTACCGGCACCTGGTCGAGGTGTGCCGGAACCTGGGGGTGGCGACGCCCGAGGACCCCTACCCCACCTGGACCGGCCCCGGCGGCCCGGTCACCGTCGCCCCGCTGTTCGTGCTGTACGACTACACCTTCCGCATGCCCGGCGTGGCCACGAAGGAGGAGGCGCTCGCCCGCGCGTACGACAAGGGGGTGGTCTGCACCGACGAGATGCTGCTGCACCCCGATCCGTACCCCACCAGGGACGCCTGGTGCGACGCCAGGATCGCCGAGACCGAACGGCGTCTGGAGGCCAGGCCGGCCGGGATCCCGACGGTGCTGGTCAACCACTACCCGCTGGTGCGCGAGCCCACCCTGATCCTGTACCACCCGGAGTTCGCGATCTGGTGCGGCACCGAGCGCACCGCCGACTGGCACCTGCGCTTCGACGCCGCCACGGTCGTCTACGGCCACCTGCACATCCCCCGGACCACCTGGCACGACGGTGTCCGCTTCGAGGAGGTCTCCTTGGGCTACCCCCGCGAATGGCGTCCCCGACCCACCGCGCCCGGTCAGCTGCGGCGCATCCTGCCCAGCCCGCAGCCCGTCGCATGATCGAGAAGATCCTGCCGCCGTGGGTGGCGAGCTCTGACTGCTTCGAGGACCCGCCGGACGTCGCGCTGTTCCCCGAGGAGGAGGCGGCCGTCGCCCGAGCGGTGGACAAGCGGCGGCGCGAGTTCGGCACCGCGCGCCACTGCGCCCGCCAGGCCATGGCCGCTCTCGGGGTTCCCCCGGCACCGATCCTGCCCGGCGAGCGCGGTGCCCCCGGGTGGCCGGACGGGGTGGTGGGCGCCATCACCCACTGCGCCGGATACCGCGCGGCGGCCGTCTCCCTGGAGGCGCTGACCATCGGTATCGACGCGGAGCCCCACGGGCCGCTCCCCGACGGCATCCTGCCCTCGGTCTCCCTGCCCGAGGAACGGGCCGCGATCGCGCGGCTCGACGGCGACGTGCACTGGGACCGGCTGCTGTTCAGCGCCAAGGAGAGCGTCTACAAGGCGTGGTTCCCGCTGGCCAGGCGCTGGCTCGGCTTCGAGGAGGCCCACCTCGTCTTCTCCCCCTCCGGTACGTTCACCGCCCGCCTCCTCGTCCCGGGTCCCCTGGTGGAGGGCCGGGAGCTGACCGGTTTCACCGGCCGCTGGCTGGTGTCCGACGGCCTGGTGGTGACCTCCATCGCCGTACCCGGGAAACCCACGCCCTGACCCCGTGCCGGGAGGCCGGGACCCCGTCCGGGGCCCGGCCTCCCGGCACGGGCGCGTCCTAGCTGGGAACATGCCGTGGTCGCCGTGCCGCTCGGCGTACGGGCGCGTCCTAGGCTGGGAGCATGCCCCACGATCCGATGATCCTGCCCACCGGCCTGCCGGTACCCTCGGACGACGGCGCCTGCGACCACCTGCCGGGCGCCCGGATGCCGGCGCTCTCCCTCCCCTCGACGGGCGGGGACGCCTTCCGGGTGGACCTGGTTCCCGGCGGCGCCGAGCGGCTGGTGCTGTACGCGTACCCGCGCACCGGCCGTCCCGGGGAGGATCCGCTCGTCCCCGACTGGGACCTCATCCCCGGTGCGCGCGGATGCACGCCCGAGTCGTGCGCCTTCCGCGACCACGCCGGGGAGCTGCGCGCGGCGGGCGCCACCGTCGCCGGCCTCTCCACCCAGGACACCGCCTACCAGCGGGAGGCCGCCGAGCGGCTGCGTCTGCCGTTCCCGCTGCTCAGCGACGCGTCGCTGGAGCTCACCGGCGCTCTCGGCCTGCCCACGACGCGGGTGGCGGGCACGACGCTGCTGCGGCGCCTCACCCTGGTGATCCGGGGCGGGGTGGTCGAGCACTGCTTCTACCCGGTCTTCCCGCCCGACGGGCACGCCGCGCAGGTGCTGGCCTGGCTGCGCGACCACCGGTGAGCCCGCGACGGGACGTCAGGACTCCAGGTAGCGCAGCACGGCGAGCACCCGGCGGTGGTCGCTCTGCGACGGCGGCAGCCCCAGCTTTGTGAAGATGTGCGTGACGTGCTTCTCCACCGACCCGTACGACAGGAACAGGGCCTCGGCGATCGCGCCGTTCGACCGTCCGTCGGCCATCATGACGAGCACCTCGCGCTCCCGGGGGGTGAGAGTGTCGAGAGCGTCGGCGCGCCTGCCGGTCGCCATCATCCGGGTGACGACCTCCGGGTCCAGCACGGTCTCGCCCGCGGCGATCCGGGAGAGCGCGGCCAGGAAGTCTCCGACGTCGGCGACCCGCTCCTTCAGCAGGTATCCCACCCCACGCGAGTCCTCGGCGAGGAGCAGGGTCGCCGAGCGCGTCTCCACGTACTGGGAGAAGACCAGCACGCCGACGCCGGGATGGTCGCGCCGGATGTCGATCGCGGCGCGCAGGCCCTCGTCGGTGTGGGTCGGCGGCATGCGTACGTCCACCACGGCGACGTCCGGCCGGTGCTCGTCCACCGCGGCGCGCAGCGCGGTCCCGTCGCCCACGGCTGCGGCGACCTCGTGCCCCCGCGTGGTGAGCAGCAGGGTCAGCCCGGCTCTGAGCACCGCGGAGTCCTCGGCGACGACGACGCGCATGCGACCTCCGTTCAGGTGGGGAGCGGCATCTCCACGGTGACCACCGTAGGTCCTCCGGGAGGGCTGTCGATCTCCAGCCGCCCGTCCACGACGCCCACCCGGGCCGCCAGCCCCGGCAGTCCCGTCCCCGGGCCCACCGAGGCGCCGCCCGTCCCGTCGTCGCCGACGTGCAGCCGCAGCAGGCCGCCGTGTCCCGCCACCTCGACGATCGCCCGCCGCGCGCCGCTGTGCTTGACCACGTTGGCGAGCAGTTCGGCGGTGCAGAAGTAGACGATCGCCTCCACCGCGGCGGAGGGGCGGCGGGGCAGGTCGACGCGGAGGTCCACGGGCAGCGCGAAGCGCGTGGCGAGGGTGGCGAGCGCGGTCTCCAGCCCCTGGTCCAGGACGGGCGGGTAGATGCCGTGGATCAGCAGGCGCAGATCGGCGATGATCTCCTTGGTGTCGCGGTGGGCGGCGTCCACCAGGTCGCGTACCTGCTGGAGCCGGTCCTCCCCGGGAGAGGCGGCGAGCTCGTCCTTCGCCATCCCCAGGCTCAGCGCCAGCGCCACGAGGCGGGCCTGCGGCCCGTCGTGCAGGTCGCGTTCGATCCGGCGCAGGGTCGCCGTCGCGTCCTCGGCCATCCGGGCCCGCGTCGCCTCCAGGTGGCCGACCCTGGCCGAGAGCCTGGTCGGGCCGAGCAGGGTGCGCGCGAGGAACCGTTCGGGGAGCAGCGCGGCCCGCAGCGCCAGGGGGGCGAGCGCGAGCGGCACCAGACCCGCCGCGCCCAGCAGCAAGGCGCCCGGCCAGGTGTCGGCGTGCGGGCCCCACGCGCCGGTGGGCACCGGCGACCACCGGGCGGGGTAGGAGAGCAGGAGAACGCCCCCGCCCCAGCACCCGGCGGCGGCGCCGAGGGCGAGCAACGCGGTCAGTGGCTTGACCAGCAGGTACGCCGCCGCCCGCCACCCCACCCCGTCGCCGAGCGCCGACACGAACCAGCCGATCGGCCCGGAGCCCCGCCTGATGGGGGCGGGGGCGGGCGTCCGGACGTCCAGCAGCAGGCGGGCCAGGCCGAGGTTGACCGCCCCCAGGTGCCGGGCTCCCCGGACCGTGAGGGCCAGCACCGGCAGGCCGACGATCGCCGTCGACCACAACGCGGCCAGCACCATGGCGAGGAGGAGGAGCAGACCGGCGGCGGCGAGCGGCGGCCCGGCCAGCGCGTAGCCCAGCTCGCGCCAGACCCGCCCCGGTCCCGGTCCCGAAATCGGTTCCGGAATCGCTTCCGGTCCCGGTTCTGGCATCGCTTCCGGCATCGGTGAAGGCAGGGGCGACCCGGCCGGGGGTGGAGGACCGGAGGGAGGGCGGCTCATTCCCCCAGCGTGCCGCATCGCGCTGCCACCCGACATCCGGCGGGCCTGTGGGGGATATCCCGAAGTTTCCCGGCGGACGTCCCCGTGGTCTCCGGCGGGCGGGTTCGCGACGCTGGAGGAGCGCCGGTGGTCGGGAACCGGTGGGAGACGACCGTACGGCGCCCCGACCGCCGTCCAGACAGACCAGACAGAGGAGTCACGGATGTACGGGAAGATCGGATCGTTGTTCACCGGGCTGGTGGCGGCGTCGGCGCTGCTCGTCCCGGTGGGAACGCCCTCCTACGCGGCGGGACCGGCACCGGCGTCCTCGCCCGTCACGGCGTCGGCGCGAGCTCCGGAACCGGCGTCACCGGAACCGGCCTCGCGGCTGAGGTGGAAGGCG
This sequence comes from Streptosporangium oxazolinicum, assembly GCF_039537505.1. Taxonomy (NCBI): domain Bacteria; kingdom Bacillati; phylum Actinomycetota; class Actinomycetes; order Streptosporangiales; family Streptosporangiaceae; genus Streptosporangium; species Streptosporangium oxazolinicum. The sequence goes on along the minus strand of NZ_BAABAQ010000007.1, from coordinate 95,450 downwards.
TGCGCGGGTGAGAACCTGCCGGAGGGGATCCGGTGCACGACCGTCACGGTGCCGGTGGACTGGAGGAAGCCGCGCGGGCGGAAGATCACCCTGGATCTGGCGCGGCTCCCGGCCACCGACCCGGCGAACCGGATCGGGAGTGTGCTGCAGGTCCCGGGAGGACCGGGGGCCGAGGGTGTGGAGGACCTGAAGCGGTCGGCGCCCGGTCTCACCGAGCTGCGCCGCCGCTTCGACCTCGTCGGCTACAACCCGCGCAACACCGGCCTCAGGGAGAGACTGCCGGCGGTCTGCTCGGAGATGGGGCCGCAGCTCCTCGAACCCCGCGACCGCGAGGAGTACCGGGCCCAGGCGGCGAGCCTGGAGGCGGCGGCGCGCGAGTGCCGGGACGCGGACTCCAGCGGCCTGTTCGACAACCTCGACTCCCTGTCGGTGGCACGGGACATGGAGGCGGTCCGCGTGGCCCTGGGCGAGCGGCGGCTGAGCTTCATGGCCAACTCCTACGGAGGGGTGCCCGCCGCGGCGTACGCGCGCCTGTTCCCCGAGCGCGTCCGGGCGATGTACCTCGACGGAGCGGCCGACCAGGTCAACGGGTGGAGCGACCTGGTCCTGGCCATGGCCCCCGGCGGCGAGGGGATGTTCGGGCGGTTCATCTCCTGGTGCGCGGCCGACAGCGCCTGCGCGCTGCACGGGGAGGACGCGGGCGCGGTCTGGCGGGCCCTCGTCGCGAAGCTGGACCGCTCCCCGATCCCGATCTCGTCCCCCGAGTTCGGCGAGGGGAAACTGACCGGATGGCACCTGAAGGCGCTGGGCTTCCCGGCGAACCCGGGCCCGGACAACGCCGCGTGGGTGGCCTTCGCCACGGCGGTGGACAAGGCCAGGAACGGGGACGGCTCCGGTTTCGGGGAGTTCGTCATCGGCAACATGCGGGTCTGGACGATCCCGGCCCTGCGGGCGATGACCTGCCCCGACGACCGTGGCTTCACCGGCTACGCCCAGTTCCGTGACGTCTCCCGCCGGATGAGGGAGGCCTCCCCTCACCTGGGCGCCGCGCCGTTCGACATGCTGGCCTGCTCCGGCTGGCCCCGGCCGGTCGCCAACCCGTCCCGCCCGCTGCCGGTCCGCGGCCTGCCGCCGTTCCTGGGAGCCGGGTCCTGGAGCGACTACACCATGACCGCGAGCCTGGCCGGGATCGTGCCCGGTTCGGTCACCGTCCGGTACGACGGTCCCGGGCACGTCCTGTACATGCCGGGCGGCAACGGGCCCGCCAGCCGGTGCGTGATCGGGCACGCCACCCGCTATCTCGTCGACCTGACGCTCCCCGCCCCCGGCACCGTCTGCCGCCCCGGGGAGTGACGCCTCCCCATCCCCGGCCGTCTCACGCGTTCCCTCCCGGGAGCGGTTCCGGAAAACGGTCGTGAGAAACCGGCCGGCCCGCCAGGGGGCGCGGGCCGGCTCGGTGCCGGGAGCCGGCCCGTCACCGGAAGGTGGCGGGCCGGATCGCGCGTCCCCCTCGGGAGGGGATCAGGTCGCCGTGCAGGTGAGGGTGGGGGTGCCGCTGGTGCCGGAGCCGATGAATCCGAAGGTGGCCGCGGCGCCGGCGCCCAGTGAGCCGTTGTGGGCGACGTTGCGGGCGCTGACCGCGGACCCGCTGGCGGTCACGGTCGCGTTCCACGCCGAGCTGACCCGCTCACCGCCCGCGAAGGTCCAGTTCACCGTCCAGCCGGTGATCGCCCTGGAGCCCGCGGTCACGCTCACGTCGGCCTGGAAGCCGCCGGACCACTGGGAGGTGACGCGGTAGGTGGCCGAGCAGCCGCCCGGGACCGGGGTCGGGGTCGGGGTGGGCGTGGGGGTCGGGGTGGGCGTGGGGGTCGGGGTGGGGGTCGGCGTCGGAGTGGGGGTCGGGGTGGGGTTGGGGTTCGTGCCGCCGGTGAAGTTGACGTCGCTGCAGAAGTAGTAGGACTGGTCGAGGTGGCTCGCCTGCCAGACGGTGTAGACGATGTGGTGGCCGGTACGGCCGGGCGCGTTCACCTCGATGGGCGTGGTGGTGCCGGTGGGCACCCTGCCGGTCTGGCCGACCAGTTCCAGGTCGCTCCACCTCGGCTTCTGGGTCTTGGGGTTGAAGCCCTGTTTGGTGGCGTAGACGCGGATGTAGTCGGCGCCGTGCGAGGCCTGGTCCAGCAGGTTCATCGTGAACCTGGCGGGACGGTCCACGGTCTTCCACGCGCCCGGCACGTCCATGGAGGCGTAGCGGCCCCCCTCGGTCAGGCCGCCGCTGCACAGCTGCCCGTCGGGGATCGCGGCCTGGTGGTTGCCGCCGACGCCCTCGCGGAACAGCCCGTTCCAGTTCCACATCGCGTTGGTGTTGTTCTGCCAGGCCTGCCAGCACATGGGGTCCTGCTGGGCCATTGCCGGGTTCTGGAAGTCGCTCCCCCAGCGCTGCCAGCAGCCGTAGTTGCGCGAGGGCGGGTCGCTGATCGAGCCGTGCGCGGCGGCGGGGGCCGCCGTCACGGTGGTGAGCGCGAACGCGGTCGCGACCGCGACCAGCGCCGCGACGACCATCCGCCAGACCGGGATCCGGTGGAGGGACGCGACACCGGACGTGTGGGACCGGTCGCGCGGGAGTCGGAGCGTACGTGACCTCATCGGGTACAGGTCTCCTTTTCGAGTGCCGGGGGGACGGGTCCTGGCGCGCCGGGTGAGGACGGAGTCCGCACGCCAGGGGGTCCCCACCGTCGCCCAATCCGCATGCGGCGGCAACAACGGTCCACGGCTCTCGAAGGGCGACCGGCCCGGAGCTGGCCATACGCCACAAAACGGATGAAAGGTTCATTTCCGAACGGTTTTTCCCGAGGGCGGCCTCCGACGGAACCGAGGGGCGACCCGCCGCACGGCTGTCCTCCCGGGTGCGTCACATCGCTCGGGTCAGGCCTGACCGGAGACGTGCGGTCGTCGAAGGCGGTGAGGCGTGGAGCCTCACGTTCGAGGGGTACCGGTCGCCGGAAACACCGGATCGCGGGTCTCGACGAGCGGTTCCCGGAGTCAGACGCGTACCTCCGCGGTGTGGGCGTGCCCGCGGCTGCCACCCACTTCCACCTTGAGCGCGGTCCTGACCCTGTGCACGCTGCGGTCGCCCTCCTTGATCGATTTCACCGGCCAGGGCAACGTGATCCTCACCTCGTCGACGGTCCTGGACGGGTCGGACACCGCGAGCCGTACCCGCTCGCCGGCGCGGCGGACCAGCAGCGTGCAGGAGCCGTCGACGGTAAGCGGCCCATCCGCGGTCTCGACGGTCCCCGCACGCCAGAAGACGGCGGCGATCACACCGTCGCGCGAGATGGCCTGCACCGCCGCGGAGTTGGCGAGGATCTCGATCCGCCCCTCATAAGCCTCCATCTGCGTTATGGAGGCGTCAGGCAGTACGGCGTAGGCGTAGCGCGCCTTGCGGGGATCGACGCCGTGGTCGATGAGGATCGTCGTGTAGTGCCTGGTGACAGGGGATGTGTCGCCACCGGTGGTGGCGCCCTTGTCGATGTCGCGCCAGCGGCCGGTGCGCTCCTTACGGATCACCTTCGCGTCGGCGCCGTCGAGCAGCGCGTAGCCGGCCACACCGGACAGGTGGATCCAGCCGTCGCCCCGGGTCAGCGGTGGGTGCCGGTCGTGGGTGTTGCGGTTCTCCACGACGGTCTCGACACGGCGGCCGTCGGAGGCGGTGATGCCGGTGCCGAGGGCGATCACCGCGTCGTCGAGCAGGAACCACGCCTTCCTGGCCCGCAGCGAGGAGCCACCGGCGATCAGCCTCATGGCCGCCACGCCGTACTCGCCGTCGAGTGCCACGCCGCCCGCCCACGGGGTGGGGGGCAGGCGCCGGTGGTCGTGCGGAAGATCGGCGCGCCTGCGGGTGTCGACCGTCGTGCCCGGCAGCCGGTACGGGTCGATCGTGGGCCACAGGTCGTCGTTCCAGTGGGTGAGGTCGCCGGTGTAGAGGTACGTCATGCCGTCGCCGGTGTACCAGCCGTGCAGGTTCTCCCGGTTGATGGCCTCGGCCGCGCCGATGCGCTCCGAGCTCATCGCGATCGCGTACGCCCAGGTGGGGCGGCGGTGCACGACCCGGTCCATGTCGGCGAAGACGTACGTGCCCGTCGTGCGCGGGCCGACCGGCACCGACGGGTCGGCCAGCAGGGCCGTGGCCCTCGCGATGCTCGCCGGCGGTGCGAACGCGCCGTAGGGGGTGGCCTGGTTGCGGGTGAGCCAGCCTTTGACCAGCGGTCGCCAACGCCGGGCATGGCGCTCGGGCGCCGTTTCCAGCAGGGTGAGGACGGCCTCGACCGCCTTGTGTCCCGAGTGGTGGTCACGGTGGCCCTGCACCGAGATCTGCCGGCCGCGTACGCAGTCCATCATCAGCCCGTCGAAGACGAACGGCACGAACGAGCGATCCACGAGGTCGTAGACGTTGCCGATGCCGGTGATCTCCCACGGTGACCCGGCGAGCATGGCGATCAGCTTGGCCACGCTCTCCAGGTAGTCCACCCCGTAGCTGCCGGTGTAGGGGTACACGTCGTGCTGGATGAACGATCCGTCACGGTAGAAGCCGTCGCCCGGTCCCCTTGTCGGCCGCAGCAGGTCGGAGACCGCGTCCCTGGCCCGCCTGACGAGGCGCGCGTCGTGGGTGAGCACTCCGCGCATCGCCACCGCCATGGCCTTGCCCGCGCGGTTGGCGCCGGTCTCGACGACGCCGGGGTGACTGACACGGCGCTCCGGGTCAGGGCACCAGCGACGCAGGGGACGCAACCAGCGCTCGAGGCGGCCTGAGGGCAGGCCGTCGTACAGCAGGGCGCAGGTGTCGGTCAGCGCGCGGGGGACGCCGATCTCCCACCAGAACCAGTTGCTGCCCCGCCGGTCGAGCCCTTCGTGGTAGGCGTGCTCGTAGAGGAAGTCCAGCGCCCTGACAGCGGTCTCGGCGACCTGGCGGTCCCGATGCATGACGGTGCCCGGCGTGGCCCAGGCCAGCGCCAGTGTGCGCATGCGGTTGTAGGAGCGGTTGAAGTTACCCGTCCGGTGGTCCGACAGCGGCAGGTCGGGCCACAGGCTCGGGCGACCGGCGGCGGGCTTCAGCTTACGCAGCACCGCGTTGGCCGAACCCTCGAGCGCCCGCGCCCTGTCGGTATAAGCCCTGTCGGTATGAACGGAGTCGTCCGGCCCACCGGCCAGCAGGCTCACCCACCGCTCACGCGCGACGTCGAACGTGGCGGCGCCGACCGCCTCGGCCGGCCTGTCCCACAGGGCGAGACCGGCCACTGTCGCGGCGCCCAGCAGGGCGGACCGCCGGCTGAGGGGGTGGGGCATGAAGACTCTTCCGGCAATGGGGCAATATCAAAAAAGATCATAGGGCGACATGTGAGGGGGCTGTTCACTTCCGGTGACGGTGGGGCGTACGAACGTCGCCGGGAACACGCCGCGCACCGACCTGATGTGGATGGCCATGAAGGACCCGGTGTGCCGGGCCTGCCGGGGGCGTTCCTCACCTCCGGGAACACCGAAATCTCCGGGAACACCGAACCTTCGGGAACACCGACGAACAGCGCGCGCACATGTACGTCAACGTGATCGTCGATCACCGGCTGATGACGCGGGAGCCCGGGTCCACACCGAGGCGAGCGGTACTTCCCACTCTCTCGATGTCGGACCCGGCGTGGTCGTCAGACGGCGAGTTCGTGGTCGCGGAACTCGGCCGCCCTTGTACGGCTCAAGTGGCTTTGGAGGTGAATCCCGTCGGCCGGGGCCGTGAACGCCCCACGGCACCGGCCGACGGTTCAGATCACTCGGGGTCGTAGGCGAGGTTGGGGCGCAGCCAGCGCTCGACTTCCGCGAGGTCGAGGCCCCGGCGCCGCGCGTAGTCCTCGACCTGGTCCCTGCCGAGGCGTCCCACGGTGAAGTACCGCGACGACTCGTGGGCGAAGAGCAGCCCGCTCACGCTGGCGGCCGGGGTCATCGCGAAGGACTCGGTCAGGCCCATGCCGAGCCGGTCGGCGTCCAGCAGGTCGAACAGCTCCTGCTTCTCGCTGTGGTCGGGGCTCGCGGGGTAGCCGAGCGCGGGGCGGATGCCGCGGAAGCGTTCGGCGTGCAGGTCCTCGATGAGGGGGTCGGCGTCGGGCTCGTACCAGCCCCGCCGCGCCTCCAGGTGGATGTACTCGGCGAACGCCTCGGCCAGGCGGTCGGCGAGGGCCTTCACCATGATCGACCGGTAGTCGTCGTTCTGGGCCTCGTAGCGTGCCGCGAGGTCCTCGGCGCCGTGCACGGCCACGGCGAACCCGCCCAGGTGGTCTCCGGCCGGAGCCACGTAGTCGGCGAGGGACCGGTTGGGCCGTCCCTCGGGCTTGGCCGTCTGCTGGCGCAGCATCGGCAGCCTGAGCCCCGCGCCGGGACTGTCGATCACGATGTCGTCGCCCTCGGAGTGAGCGGGCCAGTACGCGTAGGCGCCCTTGGCCTGGAAACTCCCCTCGGCGATGATCTGGTCGAGCATCGCGTTGGCGTCGTCGAAGAGCTCGCGGGCCACCGGCTGGTCCAGGATGGCCGGGTACTTGCCCTTCAGCTCCCAGGCCAGGAAGAGGAACTGCCAGTCGATCATCGCCCGGAGGGTCTCCAGGTCCGGCTCCACGACGCGGACGCCGGTGAAGCCGGGGACCGGCAGGTCCTCGAAGGAGACCTTCTCGGGGTTCGCGCGGGCCTGGGCGACGGCGAGCAGCGGGGTGCGCTGCTTGCTCGCGTACTGTTCGCGCAGGCGCTCCTGGTCGGCGCGGTTGCTCTCCTCCAGCACCTGGGAGCGGTCGTCGTCCAGCAGGTCGGAGACGACGCCGACGACGCGGGAGGCGTCGAGCACGTGGACCGTGGGGTTGTCGTAGGCGGGGGCGATGCGGACCGCGGTGTGCTGACGCGAGGTCGTGGCGCCGCCGACCAGCAGGGGCAGTTTCAGCCCCCGGCGCTGCATCTCCGCGGCGACGGTGACCATCTCGTCCAGCGACGGGGTGATCAGCCCGGAGAGCCCGATGACGTCGGCGCCCTCGGCGACCGCGGTGTCCAGGATGACCGAGGCGGGGACCATCACCCCGAGGTCGACGACCTCGTAGTTGTTGCAGCCGAGGACGACGCCCACGATGTTCTTGCCGATGTCGTGTACGTCGCCCTTGACGGTGGCGAGCACCACCTTCCCCTGGCCCCGGCCGGTGTCGAGGCGTCCCTCCAGCCGCGCCTGCTCCTTCTCCGCCTCCATGTAGGGCTCCAGGTAGGCGACCGAGCGCTTCATCACCCGCGCGCTCTTGACGACCTGCGGCAGGAACATCTTCCCCGACCCGAACAGGTCGCCCACGACCTTCATCCCGTCCATGAGCGGCCCCTCGATCACCTCCAGGGGGCGTGCCCGCTGCTGCCGGGCCTCCTCGGTGTCGTCCTCGATGAAGTCGACGATGCCGTGCACGAGGGCGTACGACAGGCGCTCCTCGACCGGGGCGTCGCGCCAGGCCAGGTCCACGACGCGGCGCGTGCCGGAGCCGCTCACGGTCTCGGCGAAGGCGACGAGCCGGTCGGTGGCGTCGTCGCGCCGGTCGAAGATCACGTCTTCGACGAGTTCGAGCAGGTCGGCGGGGATGTCCTGGTAGACCGCGAGCTGTCCCGCGTTGACGATGCCCATGTCCAGCCCGGCGCGCACCGCGTGCAGCAGGAACGCCGAGTGCATCGCCTCGCGCACGACGTCGTTGCCGCGGAAGGAGAACGACAGGTTGGAGATGCCGCCGCTGGTCAGCGCTCCCGGGCAGCGCTGCTTGATCAGCGGCAGCGCCTCGATGAACGCCTTCGCGTAGCCGTTGTGCTCGCTGATGCCGGTGGCGACCGCGAGCACGTTGGGGTCGAACACGATGTCCTCGGCGGCGAACCCGGCCCGCTGGGTCAGCAGGTCGTAGGCGCGGGCGCAGATCGACACCTTGCGCTCGACGGTGTCGGCCTGCCCCTGCTCGTCGAAGGCCATCACCACCACACCGGCGCCGTAGTCGCGGATGATCCGCGCCTGCTCCAGGAACGCCTCCTCGCCCTCCTTGAGGCTGATCGAGTTGACGACGCCCTTGCCCTGCACGCACTTGAGCCCGGCCTCCAGCACGCTCCACCGCGAGCTGTCGATCATGACCGGGATGCGGGCGACCTCCGGCTCGGTCGCGATCAGGTTCAGGAAGGTGGTCATGGCCCGCTCGCTGTCGAGCAGGTCGGCGTCCATGTTGACGTCGAGCAGGTTGGCCCCGCCGCGTACCTGCTCCAGCGCGACGTCGACGGCCGCCTGGTGGTCGCCGCCCTCGATCAGGCGCCGGAAGCGCGCCGAGCCGGTGACGTTGGTGCGCTCGCCGATCATGACGAAGCCGGTGTCCGGGCCGATCTCGAAGGGCTCCAGGCCGCTGAAACGGGTACGGGCCGCCGGTTCCGCGACCTGGCGGGGCGGGAGGCCGGACACCGCGGCCGCGATCCGCTCGATGTGCGCCGGCGAGGTCCCGCAGCAGCCGCCGACGACGTTGACCATGCCCGCCCTGGCGAACTCGTCGAGCAGCGCCGCCGTCTCCTCCGCGGTCTGGTCGTAGCCACCGAACGCGTTGGGCAGGCCCGCGTTGGGGTGGCAGGCGGTGTAGGTACCGGCGAGCCGCGCCAGCTCGGCGACGTGCGGGCGCATCTCCTCGGCGCCCAGCGAGCAGTTCACGCCGACCACGAGCGGCTCGGCGTGCCGGATCGCGCTCCAGAACGCCTCGACGGTCTGCCCCGACAGCGTGCGCCCGCTCAGGTCGACGATCGTCACCGAGATCCACAGGGGCAGGTGCGGGGCGACCTCGCGGGCGGCGGCGATCGCGGCCTTCGCGTTGAGCGTGTCGAAGATCGTCTCGATCAGCAGCAGGTCGACCCCGCCCTCGGCCAGCGCGCTGATCTGCTCGGCGTACGCGGCGCGGACCTCGTCGAACGACACCGCCCGGTAGGCGGGGTCCTCGACGCGCGGCGACAGCGACAGCGTGACGTTCAGCGGGCCGATCGAACCGGCCACGAACCGCCCGCCCGCCTCGTCGGCGGCCTGGCGGGCCAGCTGCGCGGCCCGCACGTTCATCTCCCGCACCAGCGACTCCAGCCCGTAGTCGGCCTGGCCGATGCTCGTGGCGGTGAAGGTGTTGGTGGTGGTGATGTCCGCGCCGGCCGCGAGGTACTGCCGGTGGATGTCCAGGATGACGTCGGGACGCGTCAGGTTCAGCAGGTCCGGGTCGCCGGTCACGTCGCGCGGGTGGTCGAGGAAGCGGTCGCCGCGGTAGTCGGCCGGGGTGAGCGAGGCGCCCTGCAGCATCGTGCCCCAGGCTCCGTCGAGCACCAGGATCCGCTGTCCCAGCAGCTCTCGCAGGGCCCGCGAGCGGTCGTCGGCTCCCGGCGTGCCGTCCGCGGGACGCGCGCCGCCGGGCGCGTGCCGGGCCTGCTCGTCGTCGTGCCCCAGGGATCCGTTCATCGGTCCACCTCCCGTCGTGGGAGGCGCCCTTGGTGGAAGATCCAGGCCGAGCGTGGCGGACCGGGGTCCGTCGCAGCGCCTCTCGGCCTTGGATCAAGGATACCGAGCGTGGTAACAAGACGCCAAACATCGGTCATAAGTCTAGAAAAGTCTCACGTTCTCGGTACGGCGGTGGGTCGCCACGCCGCGCGCCCTCATCGAGATCACTCCCCCGGGTGGGAGACGCCAAAGGCCGCGCCCCGTGAGGAGCGCGGCCTCCGGCGTCCCGCCGGGCACTACCTGGTGATCACTATCTGGTGATGGTGAAGGTGTCCACGTCGAACAGCGAGCCCGAGCCGCCGCTGAAGGTCAGGAATATCGGGCCCGACCCTGTCGCGGTGAGGTTGGTGGAGACGGTCCTGAAGGTGTCCCAGCTACCGGTGTTCGGCACGGTCACCGTGCCGAGCACCGTCCCGGTCTGCGAACCGGCGCGGACCCGGATGGTGCCACCGGCACCCGCCGAGGAGACGCGGGCGCTGAAGGTCTTCGCCCCGGAGGCGTTCACCGACGCGTACCCGGCCCAGTCGCCGTTGTCGATGTAGCCCACCGTCCTGCCGCCGCTGGCCGTGCCGTGGCCGGCCGGCTGCACGCCGAAGTTGGAGGTGTAGGCCTCCCCCTCGACCGTGGTGGAACCGCCGCCGGTCCTCGGGCTGCAGTCGGCCGCGACCTGTCCCGCCGCGTACCTGATGCCGCCGAGGAGCAGGCTGCGGAAGGCCGGTTCGGCGTAGGACTGGATGGTGTGGCCCAGGCCCGTGTAGAAGGAGCGGCCGGAACCCTGCGGGTGGCACCAGGTGATGGGGTGGTCACCGTTCATGGTGCCGCCGCTGTAGGTGCTCTCGTCGAGGGACTGCAGGACGCGCGCGGTGGAGCGGGGGTTGGTGCGGTAGTTGTACCACTCGTCGCTGCGGCTCCAGGTGGCGCCGAGGTGCGAGGTGGCCGGGTGCGTGTTGTCCTCGGTCTTGACGGTGGCCTGCTGGATCGCGGGGTGGCCGCTGAACCAGGCGCCGACGAGCTGGCCGTAGTAGGCCCAGTCGTACTCGGTGTCGGCCGCCGCGTGGACGCCGAGGTAGCCGCCGCCGCCGTTGACGTAGTTCTGGAAGGCGGTCTGCTGGGTGGCGTTGAGAACGTCGCCGGTGGTGCTGAGGAAGATCACGGCCTCGTACGTGGCCAGGTTGGCCGCGCTGAAGGCGTTGGCGTCCTCGGTCGCGGTGACGGTGAAGCCGTTGGCCGCGCCCAGGTCCCGGATGGCCTGGATGCCGGTCGGGATGGAGTCGTGGCGGAACCCGGCCGTCTTGGAGAAGACCAGCACCTCGTACGGGGCCGCGGCGGCCTGGGCCGCCGGGACGAGCACGGTCGCGGCCGCCAGGGTGGCCGTCGCGACCGTCGCCAGCCCGCGTGCGATGAGACTACGCATCGCTGTCCTTTCGTATGCGTAAAGATCCCCGGCGCGGTGGGAGGCCACCGCGCCGGGGATCCGTCACTACTTGGTGATGGTGAGGGTGTCGACGTCCAGCAGGGCGCCGGAGCCGCCGGTGAAGGTCAGGAAGATCGACCCTGAGCCCGTCCCGGTGAGGTTGGTGGTGACGTTCTGGAAGGTGTCCCAGCTACCGGTGTTCGGTACGGCCACCGAGCCGAGCACCGTCCCGGTCTGCGAACCGGCGCGGATCTGGATGGTGCCGCCGGGACCGCCCGAGGAGACGCGGGCGCTGAAGGTCTTCGCCCCCTGCGCGGTCAGCGTGGAGTAGCCGGCCCAGTCGCCGTTGTCGATGTACCCCATGGTGGTGCCGCCGCTCGCCCCGGTGTGGCCGGCCGGCTGCACGCCGAAGTTGGAGGTGTAGGCCTCCCCCTCGACCGTCGTGCTGGTGCCGCCCCCGCCGGTGTTCAGGGTGAAGGCGTCGAGGTCGAAGAGGTTGCCCTGACCCGTCACTCCCTTGAAGACGAGGAACAGCGTGGTGGTGCCCGAGGGCGCGTTGCTCAGGTTGGCCGAGACCTCCCGGAAGACGTCCCAGCCGCCGGTGACCGGCACGGTGACCGTACCGAGCAGCGTGCCGGTGGCCGACCCGGCCCTCACCTCGAGCGTTCCGCCGACACCGCCGGAGGAGACGCGGGCGGTGATGGAGGTCGCGTTGCCGACCGCGTACGGCGTGAAGGAGATCCAGTCGCCGTTGTCGACGAACCCGGCGGTCTTGGCGCCCTCGGCGGTGCCGTGCTCGGCGACCTGGATGCCCGACTGGGCACCGAAGTGCTCGGCCTGGCGGTGGCGAGGCTGCAGGGTGCGCGTGCTCTGGCTGGTCAGGCCGCCCTTGTCGGTGTAGCTGGCGATGAAGACACCGTAGATGTTGGCGGCGGTGTCGTGCTCACCGTCGGTCGGGACCGCGATGCTTCCCGAACAGCCGTTCTTGCTGGTGATCTCGTGCGAGTGGCTGTCGTGGCCGAGGAGGTAGGTGACCTTGACCTTGGTGCAGTCGATGGTCCCGTCCTCGGGGTCGCTCACGGTGACCTGGAAGGGCACCGTGTCACCGAAGGAGAACAGCTGCCCGTTGACGGGCTGGGCGAGGTTCACCGTGGGCGCGGTGTTGCCGACCGTGATGGTCACGTTGGCCGTACCGGTCAGCCCGCCCGAGTCCCTCACGGTCAGCGTGACGGTGTAGGTGCCGTTGGCCGTGTAGGTGTAGGTGGGGTTGGCCGCGGTGGAGGTGGCTCCGTTGCCGAAGTTCCACGAGTAGGTCAGCGCGCTGCCCTCGGGGTCGGAGCTTCCGGCCGAGGAGAAGTTGACGGCCAGCGGAGCGGGACCGGAGGTCTTGTTCGCGGCGGCCTTGGCGATCGGGTTGCGGTTGCTGCCCCCGATGTACTCGACGCGGAACAGCGCCTGGTTGCCGGAGTTGGTGCCGTAGTCGAGCACGTACAGGGCACCGTCGGGGCCGAAGGTCAGGTCCATGACCTGGGTTCCGGTCCACGGGAAGGCGTCGATGGTGCCGGGCGCCCCGCTGCCGGTGACCTCGATGGCCTTGATCCAGCGGCGGCCGTACTCGGCGGCGAAGAAGCGGCCGTTGAGCGAGGCGGGGAACTTGATGGCCGAGTTCAGGGCCGCGTCGTAGCGGTAGACCGGGCCGCCCATCGGCGACTCGGAGCCGCCACCGAACTCCGGCGGGGAACCGGCCTCGCCGCCGTAGCGGATCCAGCTCGGCTTGGCCGCGGGCAGGGTGGGCAGGCCCGTGTTGCGGAACGAGTTGTTCGTCGGGCCGCCGGCGCAGTTGTACTTGGCCTGGGACGGTCCGGACGGGAAGGTGTACTCGTTGTAGGTCTCGGCCGTGGTGTTGGTGCCGGTGCAGTACGGCCAGCCGTAGTTGCCGGGGGCCGTGATGCGGTTGAACTCCACCTGGCCGCCGGGGCCTCGGCTGGCGTTGGCGCCGCCGGCGTCCGGGCCGTAGTCGCCCAGGTAGACGATGCCGGTGGCCTTGTCGACGCTCATGCGGAACGGGTTGCGGAAGCCCATCGCGTAGATCTCGGGACGGGTCCTGGCCGTGCCCGGGGCGAACATGTTGCCGGCCGGGATCGTGTAGGTCCCGTCGGCCTGGGGCTTGATGCGGAGCACCTTGCCGCGCAGGTCGTTGGTGTTGCCCGAGGAGCGCTGGGCGTCGAACTGCGGGTTGCGGTCGGTGCGCTCGTCGATGGGCGTGTACGAGTTCGACTCGAACGGGTTGGTGTCATCGCCCGTGGTCAGGTACAGGTTCCCGGCCGCGTCGAAGTCGATGTCACCACCCACGTGGCAGCACTGGCCACGGTCGTTCTGCACCTGAAGCACGACCTTCTCACTGGCCATGTCCAGGGTGTTGTCGGCCTTGAGGGTGAACCGGGACAGGTTCAGGTGTCCCTTCCACTGCTCGAAGGTCGCCGCGCTGCCGCTGGTGGGCGCGTCACCGCCGGGGGTGTTCAGCTTCGGCGAGTAGTACACGTACACGAAGCGGTTGGTGGCGAAGGCAGGGTCGATCGCGATGCCCTGCAGCCCCTCCTCGTCATGCGTGTAGACGTCGAGCTTTCCGGCGGTCGCGGTGGCTCCGGCGGCGGTCGTACGGCGGATTGTGCCGTCGCGCGCCGTGTGCAGGATCGACCTGTCGGGCAGCACCGTCAGCGACATTGCCTCGCCGAGCTCGCTCGGGCCGGAGGCGAGGGAGACCTGCTGGTAGTCGGAGGCCGGGATGTCGACCATCGCGCGGGCCACCGCGCCGGTGGCCGACCCGGTGGCCGCGGAGGCCGTCGGGCCGGTGGCCGCGGCGCCGGTGGTGATGAGCAGGGCTGCGGTCAGCAGCCTGGCCCACGGCCGAGGGCGTGGGGACATTGAGGGTCCTTTCCTGACTTGGGGGGGTCAGTCAGGCAAGGCGCGCGCCGCCGCGCTTATGCCGCCGGCAACGCTGTCACGCGCTGCCGGTGTATACGGGTTCGTTCGTGCGGTGGTGCGATGGTGCGGTGATGCGCGCGTCCCGGAGGGTGCCGTCTCCGGGAACAGAACTGTGAGAACCAGCAGTGCTGCGAGAACTAACAGTCTGGTTTTTTCGCGACTCGATGTGCGAGTTACAGATTTTTAACACGCAAGCAACTTCGTGTAAACCCCCTGTCAGAGCTTCCCAGGTCAGTCCCCTGATGCGGGAGCGCCGGGAGTGCCGCCCTCCCGCGTTCGGGGTCCGGGGGACGGGAGCGGAGCCCGGGAGCCGGATCGGTGATCGTCCTGCCCTCAGGGTGAAAACATGCAAAAATCGGGTAGATCGGGCATGGTGTTCGAAGACAACTGGTTTCTCGACCGCGAGGAGCGCGGCAACCCGGCGTCCCGGATCGACACCCGGCGCGACGGCGGGACCGCCTGGTCGCACGGCAACGCCGTGCGGCCCATACCGCACGGCGCGCCCTACTTCACCGAGCTGCTCGCCCGCGTCCGCGAGCTGCGCTCGGGGGACCTGCTGATGTTCACCGACTGGCGCGGCGACCCCGGGGAGCGGCTGGACGGCCCCGGCACGGAGGTCGCCGACGTGTTCGCCGAGGCCGCCCGGCGCGGCGTCGTGGTCAAGGGCCTCCTGTGGCGTTCGCACTGGGACAAGCTCTTCTTCAGCGCGGAGGAGAACCGCCACCTGGGGGATGTCATCGAGGCGGCGGGCGGCGAGTGCCTGCGCGACATGCGCGTCCCTCCCGGCGGCTCGCACCACCAGAAGCTCGTGGTGCTGCGCCACCGCGACGACCCCCGGCGCGACATCGCGTTCGTCGGCGGCATCGACCTGTGCTGGAGCCGCCGCGACGACTCCTCCCACGAGGGCGACGCGCAGGCCGCGCCCATGGCCAAGGTGTACGGCGACCGGCCGCCCTGGCACGACGTGCAGGCCGCCATCCAGGGACCGGCCGTCGGCGACGTCGAGACCGTCTTCAGGGAGCGCTGGGAGGACCCCCAGCCGCTGACCCGCAACCCCGTGCACCGCGTCGCCGACCTGGTCCGCCGCGAGGACACCCGGCCGGACCCACTGCCCCCGCAGCCGCCCGACCCGCCCGCCTGCGGCCCGCACGCCGTACAGCTCCTGCGGACCTACGCCCACCGCAGGACCCGCTACTCCTTCGCGCCGGACGGGGAGCGCAGCGTCGCCCGCGGCTACCTCAAGGCCCTGCGCCGCGCCCGCAGCCTGATCTACATCGAGGACCAGTACCTGTGGTCACCCCAGGTCGCCGAGTCCTTCGCCGAGGCGCTGAAGGCCAACCCGGAACTGAGGATGATCAGTGTCCTGCCGCTCCACCCCGACCAGGACGGCCTGATCAGCGGTGTCCCGCAGATCCTGGGCCGCAACCAGGCGCTGGACGTGCTGAAGCGCGCGGGCGGCGACCGGGTCGCGGTCTACGGGGTCGAGAACCGGGAGGGCACCCCGGTGTACGTCCACGCCAAGGTCTGCGTCATCGACGACGTGTGGTCGACCATCGGCTCCGACAACTTCAACCGGCGCTCCTGGACCTACGACTCCGAGCTGACCTGCGCGGTGCTCGACGAGACCCCCGACGGCCGCGAACCCCTCGACCCCGCGGGGCTCGGCGACGGCGCCCGCCGCCTGCCCAGGGACCTGCGGCTCACCCTCGCCCGCGAGCACCTCGACCGGCACGGGGGCTCCGACGCGGACCTGCTCGACCCCGCCTCCTTCTTCGACGCCTTCGCCTCCTCGGCGGCGGAGCTCGAACGCTGGTACGCCGGGGGCCGCCGGGGTCCCCGCCCGCCCGGACGGCTCCGCACGTACGAGGTGCCGCGGATGTCCCCGTGGACCGCCGCCTGGGCCACCCCGTTCTACCGGCTCCTCTGCGACCCCGACGGCCGCCCCCGCGCCATGCGCCGCGCCGGGAACTACTGACACGCGGCCCACGGGCCGCTCCCGGCCACTCGGCACGGCCGCCAGGCGCGCCCAACGCGTCCCCCGCCTCTCGGGGCGGGGTACGGGGCTAGGGCAGGCCGTTCCTGTCCTTGTAGTCGTTCCAGACCCGCACGCAGTAGGCGTGGCGCCAGTCTCCCGAGGAAAGGTGACGGCAGGCGTAGGCGGCGCTGATGCCGGAGCTCCCGCCTCCCCCGGTGGCCGGTGGCCTGCTCCGGGAGGCCGAGGGGGACGGCGACCTGGTGGCCGGTGCGCCCGTCCTGCCCGTCCGGGGCTGCGACCTGCCCTCCTGCGCCCCGGAGCGCGACCGTCCCGCCGTCCCGGCGCTCCCGGCGTCCCCGCTGTCTCCCGCCCCCCGCCGGGCGCCTCCGTTCCTCCGCCCGCTCTCCTGCCGGGCGCTCCCGCCTCCCCGCCCGCTCTCCTGTCCGGCGGCTGCGCTCCCCCGCCCGGTGCCGGTCTCCGGTGTGGCGGCTTCCGTCCCTCCCGGTCCGGCGGCCCGTGCGGAACCGTCGCCCTCGCGGTGCCGACCGGCCCGATCGACCGGCTTGACAGGTTTCTTGACAGGCTTGGCGCGTTCCACCCGCTCGACCCACTCGTCCCGGGTGTTTCCGGCGGCGGAGAGGGCGCGTTCCGCCGGAAGCACTCGCGCCGGGTGACGGCCCGGGATCCTCCCGGCCCCTCCGGCCCCCTCCGCTCCCGATCCCTTCCGGCCCTCGGGAGCCCTCCGCTTCTCCGCCGGAGCCTTCGCGTCCACCCCGGCCGCCACCGGGCCCCGCGAGGGGGTGATCACTGTGTCGCGCCCGGCGAGGAGGCGTTCCTCCGGAGGCGCGGGCGACGTGCCGGCGGTGGGCGTCCCGTCCCACGGGGACCAGCCGGACGACCAGACGCCGACTCCCGCGGCGGCGAGGAACCCGGCGATCAGCGCGGGCCTCAGGAGCTGGTCGCGCGAGAGCCGCGACCACGGCCGCCGCCACGGGCTGGGAGGCGGGGGCATGGAGAACGGCCTGCTGTCGAGGTATGTCCGAGAGCGGCGGAGCGATGAACACATGACGGCGTCGTCGGTCTCCTCGTCCTTCCGGTGCCGCGCGGGCCCGCGCGGCGCCCTCGCCCCCTCGCGCGGGCCCGGCCACTCCGCGGGGAGCGTCGGCCCGGCGGGCGTCCGGGACTCCGGAGGCCCTACGGGACGCGGGGCTTCGGCGAGCTCCGAACGTCCCGGAGGGCCCGGAAGTCCGGTGGCGTGCGGCGGCTCGGTGGGCGGTGGCTCGGCGGGCGGCTCGGTGGGCGACGGAGGCTGCCGGGGCGGCGGGTCGCTGTACGGCATGCGTCCCCGCGGTCTCGCCCTGAGGCCGTGGCCGTGAGTCCGATCGTGCTCACCGTGCATCTCGCCTCCCGCGTCGTGTCTGCCTCCCCACCATGGCAAAATCACACACTGTATGCGGCCGATGACAGTACGGTCTTACCGATCTGTTATCAGCACCAGTCCGCAAAGACAAAGAAATGCGGTGAAAGACGGCCCTTAGCGAGATCTTCGATCCCCGCCGGGCCGCGATGGCACTCCCCGCTCGCGACGATTTCCGGTGCGCGGCGACCTGCCGGTCACGACGCCGGGACAACCTTCCCGCCGGGCGGGCCTTCCCGTCCGGATGTCAGTGCTTGTAGGCGATCCCGCCGTACATGAGCTGCTGGCCCACGGTCAGCTTGCTCGGGACGGGTCCTTCGGGCCGCCACAGGGGCAGCGGGACGAGGCCCGGTTCGAGCAGCTCGAAGCCGTCGAAGAACGCGGTGATCTCCTCCGGCGTCCGGAACCGGCCGGTGCCGAGCAGCGCGAGGTACTTCTCCTCGGCGTCGCGCGACTCCTGGGTGGAGGCGCAGAAGTGGGTGATGAAGAGGTAGCTGCCCGAGGGGACCGCCGCCATGTAGGCCTCGACGATCCCCCGGGGGTCGTCGTCGTCGTGCAGGTGGTGCAGGACACCGACCAGCATCACGCCCACCGGCCGGTCGAGGTCGATGAGCCGCTTGACGGCCGGGTCGGCGAGGATCGCCGCCGGGTCGCGCAGGTCGGAGGGAACGACGGCCGTACGGTCGTTCGCGGCGAGCAGTGCCCGCCCGTGGGCCAGCACCATCGGGTCGTTGTCGACGTAGACGACCCGTGACTCCGGGTTCGCGCCCTGGGCGACCTGGTGGGTGTTCTCCACCGTCGGCAGTCCCGAGCCGAGGTCGATGAACTGGGTGACGCCCTGCTCCGCCAGGAACCGCACCCCCCGGCCGAGGATCTCCCGGTTGTAGGTCGCCACGTCGTAGATCTCGGGGACGACCTTCACGATCTCGGCGACGAAGGCGCGGTCGACCTCGAAGTTGTCCTTGCCGTTGAGGACGACGTCGTAGGCCCTGGCGATGCTTGGCCGTGTCGTGTCGATGCCGCTGTTCCGCTCATCCCGCTTGTCGGTCACAGGGGTCCTTCCTCGCGATCTCGGGGCGATCGGGATGATCATATGTCGTTAAAGGCCGATGTAGGCCACTTTTCGACTATGACTGAGGCCCGGCATCCGGACATCCCGAATCCGTCATCGGCGTCCTCTCCCGAACGTGACCCCACGGATCCTTGCCGGCGGCTCGATGGTCCTCATCTCCATGGAGCGTCGAGCCTGGAACCGACACCGTTGCCGACGCCGGGATCGGGAGAGGCCGCCTCCGACGATCGGAGGCGGCCTTCGGCCCGCGTGAGCGGTCCGGGTGGATCAGGGGGTGACCGGGATGTTGGTCAGCCCGGAACGGGCGTTGGTGACGGTGTTGGAGGAGTACACGACGTTGGCATTGCCGCCGCACTTGGAGGTGGAGGTGATCCTGATGGCGTAGGCGCCCACGCCGCCCAGGTCGGAGCGGTTCGCCCGCCACACGTTGCCGCAGCCGTTGGCGAACGACGGGGAGGTCGACGGGTTGTGGGTCTCATAGCCGTTGACGAAGGTGCCGGGCGAGGAGAAGGTGCCGGTGTTGCCCTCGATCAGATAGCCGATGCCCTTCGCGTCGATCCAGGAGTCGGCCGAGTTCTGCCCCGAGATCCCCCTGCCGTTGAAGGTGTTGCCCCGGATGACGCCGTCGAAGGTGCCCTCCTTGATGTCGATGTGCTCGGCGGCGACGTTGGGGCCGATGACGTTGTTGAGCACCCTCACCCGGTCGCTGCGGTCGACCCCGCCGGAGTTGCCGTGGCAGGACCAGTTGGAGTTCGCCGAGCCGATGTAGACGCCCTCACCGTATCCGGCCTGCACCAGGCCGGTGTTGTCGATGCGGGAGTTCTGGATGACGCCGTCGTAGGAGGACCTGCGGAAGTGCACGGCCTCGTCCTCGGTGTGGTGGACGTAGACCTGGTCGATGGTCACGTGGTGGGAGTTGTCCAGGACGATTCCCTTCTTGGAGTCCTTGACGGTGAAGCCGGTCAGCTTCCAGTAGGGCGCGCCGTACAGCCACAGGCCGTAGCCGGAGTCCCACCCGTTGCCGGGAGCGGGGCAGGAGGGGGCCGTTCCCGACGGGCCGTCGTTGACCAGGACTGCGCCGGCCGGCCCGGTCAGCGTGATCGGCGCGGATGCCGTACCGGCGCGCTGGGTGACGAAGGCGCCGCGATACTCGCCGGCCGCCAGGCGGATCGTCTGGCCCGGCTGGGCGCCGGCCAGCGCGGCGGCCAGCTGCGCGGAGGTGGCGACGTCCACCGTCGAGCCTCCGCCGCCGCTTCCGGTCTGGGCGGTGACGGCGGCACTCGCCGCCGAGCGGTTGCCCGCCGCGTCACGGGCACGGACGGTGTAGCTGTAGGAGGTGGACGCGGTCAGACCGGTGTCGGTGTGACTCGTGCCGGTCACCGTCGCCACCAGCGTGCCACCCCGGTAGACCTCGTACCCACTCACGCCGACATTGTCGGTGGAGGCGTTCCACGCCAGCGACACACTGCTCGACGTCGTCCCCGTCGAACGCAGACCACCGGGCACACTGGGGGCGACGGTGTCGCCTCCGCCCCCGGCCGGGGAGCCGTAGACCTCGAACTCGTGCAGTGAGTATCCCCAGACGGTGCCCCGCGCGGTGCCGTACAGGCGCACGTAACGGCCGGTTCCCGACACCGTCAGGTCGTCGATCGCGCCGTCCCCCGAACTCGTGGAGTAGACGCCGGTCCAGTCGGTGCCGTTGGGAGAGACCTCGATCCGGTACGCCGAGCCGTAGGCCGCCTCCCAGTCCAGCCGCACCCGGGAGATCGTATGCGAGCTCCCCAGGTCGATCCGGATCCACTGCGGGTCGACGCCCTCGGCCGACGCCCACCGGGTCGCGGTGTTGCCGTCCACCGCGAGGCCCGCCTCCAGGCCCGCGGCCTCGATGGAGGAGGCCGTCGCGGGCCTGCCCTGGGACACCAGCGCGTCGGCCGACGTCCGGGACGAGCTGGACGCGATCGCGGCCGTCGGCAGTGACGCCGCCAGCGCGATCATGAGTGCGAGGGTCCTCACACGTGCGCTTCGTTTCACGAATGCTCCGATTCCTCCGGCGCGCTGTGAGCGCGCGGGTCGTACCGCGTACCGCGGTCGGGATTTCCTGCTGATGTCCGGGTGGTTGGCGCGAGGGCGCGTCCGCCGGGGGGCGCGCCCTCGCGCGTTCCGTGGGACTTTCCGGATCAGAAGTCGTCGGCGGTGCGGATCCGGTCGCGGATCCAGACGCCGGCCTCCTTCAACCTGCTCGTCCCCGCGTACGGGCCGTTCGGGCAGGTGCCCGGGGTGAAGACCGCGCCGGTACGGGAGTCGTCGGAGTAGTTCCAGTTCGTCCAGCTGATCTTCTTCTGTGCCATCAGGTCGAGATACTGCTGGGACCTGCTGAAGTTGTTGCCGCCGTCGCCGGAGGCGGTCTGGGTGCCGAACTCGGTCACGAAGATCGGCAGGAGGTCGGCCGCCCGGGACAGCGCGTTCAGGTACGGGGTGCCGTGCGAGGCCGCGTAGAAGTGGAAGGTGTACATGATGTTCGTCCCGCTGACCGGGTTGGCGCGGATGGTGTCGGTCTGGTCGCCGGGACCGGAGACGCCGAGCGAGGACCAGTCGGGGGTGCCGACCAGGACCGGGGCGTCGGGGTCGTGCTGGCGGATCACCGGGACGAGCTGGTTGGCGTAGTTGCGGATGACCGACCAGGTGACGGACGAGCCGTTCGGCTCGTTCGCGATCTCGTAGAGCACGTTCTTCTTGCCGTTGTGGCGCTGGGCGATCTCGGTGAAGAACGTCCTGGCCCGGCTGAGGTTGTAGTTCGGGTCACCGGGGGTGAGCATGTGCCAGTCCACCAGGGCGTACATGCCGCGCGCGGTGGCCATCTCGATCAGCTGGTGCACCCGGTCGGTGAACGCCCGGGGGTTGGTCTCGTAGCCGCCCTCCTGGATGTACATGGAGATCCGGAGGATGTCGGCCTTCCAGTCGGTCGCCAGGGCGTCGAGCGAGGCGTTGTTGAGGCACTGGTCGTACCACTGGATGCCGTGGGTGCTCATGCCGCGCAGCTGGATCTGCTTGCCGGCCTCGTTGCACAGCCGGTTGCCGCACACCCGGAGCTGGCCGTTGGCCGCGGCCGGGGTGCCACCGCCGCCGCCGCTTCCGGTCTGGGCGGTGACGGCGGCGCTGGCCGCCGAGCGGTTGCCCGCCGCGTCACGGGCACGAACGGTGTAGCTGTAGGAGGTCGACGCGGTCAGACCGGTGTCGGTGTGACTCGTCCCGGGCACCGTCGCCACCAGCGTGCCACCCCGGTAGACCTCGTACCCACTCACGCCGACGTTGTCGGTGGAGGCGTTCCAGGCCAGCGACACACTGTTCGCGGTCGTTCCCGTCGAGCGCAGGTTACCCGGGACGGAGGGCGCCACGGTGTCGTCGCCGGGATTGCCGCCGTTGGGACGGCCGTAGACGTCGAACTCATGCAGCGAGTAGCCCCAGGCGGTGCCCCGCGCGGTGCCGTACAGGCGCACGTACCGGGCGCTCCCCGACACCGTCAGGTCGTCGATCGCGCCGTCCCCCGAACTCGTGGAGTAGACGCTCGTCCAGTCGGTGCCGTTGGGAGAGACCTCGATCCGGTACGCCGAGCCGTAGGCCGCCTCCCAGTCCAGCCGCACCCGGGAGATCGTGTACGAACCCCCCAGGTCGATCCGGATCCACTGCGGGTCACTGCCCTCGGCCGACGCCCACCGGGTCGCGGTGTTCCCGTCCACCGCCAGGCCCGCCTCGAACCCGGGTCCCTCGATGGAGGACGCCGTGGCGGGCTTGCCCCGGGAGATGAGCTGGTCCTCGTTGCCCCCGCCGCTTCCGGTCTGGGCGGTGACGGCGGCGCTGGCCGCCGAGCGGTTGCCCGCCGCGTCACGGGCACGAACGGTGTAGCTGTAGGAGGTGGACGCGGTCAGGCCGGTGTCGGTGTGGCTTGTGCCGGTCACCGTCGCCACCAGGGTCGCGCCCCGGTAGACCTCGTACCCACTCACGCCGACGTTGTCGGTGGAGGCGTTCCACGCCAGCGACACACTGTTCGCGGTTGTCCCCGTCGAGCGCAGACCACCGGGCACGCTGGGAGCGACGGTGTCGGCGGGGCCGCCGCTCGACCTGAGGAAGAGCGAGCCGGAGGCGTCCGTCATCGTGGCGTTCACCCCGGCGTTGGGAGGCGCGGTGTAGTTCGCCGTCTCCCGGCCCGCCCAGTCGGGGATGGTCGCGCCGTTGATCGCGAGGTGCTGGAATCTCGACGGGTCCGACGCGGAGCTGCCGAACTGGTAGACGCGCTGCCGGTCGGCGTAGTACGGCTGGTACGCCCCGCCCTGCGTGGTCTGCTTGGTCAGGTCGTTGTTGTAGAAGACGTTCTGCGGGCCGCTCGACCCCGACCACTTGGCCGCCTTCGGGCCGGCCGCCCACCAGATCGGCCACCAGGAGGAGTCGTCCGGCGTGCCGCCGCCCTCGTCGCCGCAGTTGGTGCGGCAGTTCTTCGAGGCGTGCTGGAACGGCACGGCCACCTTGTTGTTCTCGAACAGGTTGCGCCGCTCCCAGCCGCCGTGGACGTTGAGGTCGGAGTCGAAGTCGTTGCCGACGACGACGTTGTTCGAGGCCGACCACTGGAACGTGAAGTGGCGCAGGTTCCTGCTGGTGTTGTAGGCGTACAGCGAGTCCCAGACGCGTGAGCCTCGGAAGTAGCCGTTGCCGCCCTTGCCCTTGTTCCACGAGCCGTCGAAGGACGACTCCTGGACCTGGATGTTCTTCGCGCTCTCGGTGACCACGGCGTGCGAGCCGGTCATCTCCGTGCCGACCCGGCGAATCCAGGTGTTGGCCGCCCACTTGAGCACGATGCCGTGCATGGCGTACTCGGGGGCCATGTTCCCGTAGTCGTGCACGGCGTCGGCCCGGTTCAGGTTGTAGGTGCCGCCGCCGAGCTTGGGCATGTTGGTCATGTCCTGGGTGATGGTCAGGTCCTCGATGCCGACCCCCTGGACGACCTTGAGCGGGGTGACCCGGCTGGGGTAGACCGTCCCGTCGATGGCCGCGGAGCCGTCGGAGGTGGAGTCGAGGGGGAGGTCGTACTCCAGAGGTTTGTCGATCGTGACGTTCCCGCCGCCGCTGTCGACCGCGGTGATCTGGAAGATCTGCTGCCGCATGTGCAGGTTCGTGTACTGCGCGGTGTTGGTGACCGTCTGCTGCTGGTAGAACTTGACGCTGTTGGCGGCGCCCACCCACAGGTGGCCGCCGACCTTGAACCGGCTCATGTCGGCGCCGGTGGCCAGCCTGATCACGTTGGTTCCGATGGCCGAGGACTCCCGCAGCGGGACTCCGGAGGCCCAGTGCTGGTTGACGCTGCCCTCGAAGATGTCCTTGCGGTTGGCGGGCGCGGAGGCGTACTCGCTGGCGTACCTGCTCGCCACCTCCCGCGTCTGCACGCGGAGCAGGCCTCGGCCGGGCCAGGTCCAGCCGCCCTTGCCCGAGCCGTGTATCGCGCCGTCCTCGTCCCAGTCGCTCCCGTCGGGGGTGAGCGTGTCGTAGCGGGTGTTGGCGTCCGGGCGGAAGACGAGGACAGTCCTGCCCATGCCCGCGCCCTTCAGCACCAGGTAGTCGGCGTCCAGGCCGAGCTGCCTGGTGACGGTGATCCGGCCCTCGGGCAGGGTGATGGACGACAGCCGGGTGTAACTCGCCGCCGGGCTGCAGGCGGTCCGGATCTGGTCGATCGCGGCCTGGAGGCCGCCGGTGGCGTCGGAGCCGTCGGCCCGTACGCCGAACTGGGCGGCGAGTTCGGCGGCGGTGATGTGGCAGGCGGCGTCGGGGCTGGCCTGGGCGGTCCCCGGCAGGGCCGCGCCGCCGCGATAGCCCGCCTTGCTCCAGTCCGGCAGCCCCGGGACGGGCGCGCGGCGGTTGGCGGCGGTCAGGTCGGGAATCGCGGCGGCGCCCACGGGGGCGGTCGCGGTCGCGGGGGCTGCGGCGGTCGCGGCGGTCGCGGCCTGGGGGGCCGCGCCGACGATCGACGGTACGGCGATCGTGAGCACCGTCGCGGCGATCGCCACCAGCGAGCGGCGGCGTCTGGGGCGATCTTGAGTGGGGGGTAGCGGGTGCACCTTACGTAACATTGGCGCTCCTGGCGGAGGGGGGATGGGGGGTGCGGGCGAAGGCCCCGCGAAGGGCGGGGCGTTCCCCGGGCATCCAATCGTTAGGAAGGTTTCCTAACTATGGCGGAGCGTAAATGGCCGCTCGCCGTTACACAAGAGGCAATCTTTTCGTGGGTCCGTGTTCCGCGTGGCGTGCTTCGTCGGGCCGCCGGCGGACGGCGGGCGAGGGAATCGGATCGTCTCCGAGGGGTCGCGAGAGTTCCGGGCAGGCTCACGCCCACAGGGCACCCGACCCGCTCCGAGCTGCGGCGATGGCCGTACGGCGGGCGTGTCGAAGGCGCGCGTCACCCGCGAGGGTGCCACGCCCGTACGGCGGGCACGTCAGGGTGCGCGGGCCCGCGAAGGTGTCGAGTCCGCCCGGCGGGCGCGTCGGGGTGCGCGTCGCCCACGGGGGTGTCGAATCCGGCCGATGGCCGGACGGCCGGACCGTCTCCCGGCCGTTCGGCTACCGGCGCCTGTCATTCCGGTATCACATGGTCGGCTCCTCTCGTGTCGCCGTGGGCGTCGTTTCCGGCTCACCGTGTGTGACACGGTCCGTTCCGGAGGCCGTGGACGTCACGGCGCGCCGGTGTCCATGTCGTTCGCGATATTCGGACACGCGGCATGGCCGGTCCCGGATCCGAGGGAGCGCAGGGTGTCGGCGATCGTGGCCAGACGGGATCGGGAGGCCAGGCCCGCGTGGTAGACGTGGATCTCATCGGCCCCGGCCGCGCGGTAGGCGGCCAGGGCCTGTGGAGTCAGGGTGGCGGGTGGAAGGGCCAGGACGGACGCGCCCACCCGGGTGCCGGGGGCGGCCAGGGCGCGAAGCCGCCGGAGGCGGGCGGTTCCGGAGGCGGGGTCGTCCCAGCAGTTGGCGACGAGGACGTCGGCGCCCGGGGCCGCGGAGACCTGGCTGAAGGCACCGGCGGCCCAGGGGTGGGGGTTGGCGTGCAGGGTGACCGGCAGGCCGGCCGCCTCCCGCCGCAGCGTGTGCTGCAGTTCCCGGCTAAGGTCGGCGCGCAGTTCCCGGACGACGGGGGCCGGCTCGCCGAGGGCGGCCTCGACCGACGGGGCGGCCGTGTCGACCCCGGCCCGGACCCGCTCGCGGGTTCCCGCCGGGTAGCGCCGGACGCAGACCGCGCAGAAGCACAGGGACAGCAGGTCGAGCTGGGCCGGGGTCCAGTCGGCGCCGTCGGTCTTCTCGTGCGTACCGGCGTGGCGGACGCCGAGCGGGCCGCAGGCTTCGAGGACGAACCCGTCGGGGGCGCCGAGTTCGGCGATCTCCCGGACCAGGGTCCGGCAGTAGTCGACGACGTCGGGATGGGACGGGCACAGCGCGTAGGGATAGCGGTCGCCGAAGGCGTTCCGGACGGTCAGAGACGGATGGGCGGTCCCGAGGTGGGAGTTGTGGGTAAGGACGGTCCAGGCGTGGACGGCGAATCCCGCCGCGCGCAGCGCGTCCGCGGCCTGGACGAACGCGTCGGGGGCCGTCCAGGTGGGGGCCGCGGGGACGAGCCTGCCCCAGGAACCCGCCCGGACGGGGACGTAGAGGGCGGGCCGGGCCTCGACGAGCCGGTGGGCGGGGTGGAACGGGGTGGCCGCGCGCACCGAGTGGTACGAGGCGGCCAGCGCCACCGTGTCCGCGCCGAGCCGGGCGAGGCGTTCGGGGGCGGAGGGGTCCCCGACGACGTCCCAGGGGTAGGCGTAGATCACTTTCACGGTCACCAGCGGGGCCGTACCGGGGAGAAGTCCGGCTGGAACGTCCGCATGTAGGAGGTGTCGTCTCGTTCGGTGACCCCGCAGGCGAGGTACTGCTCATGCATCGCCTCCAGGGCGTCGCGGTCGAGTTCCACCCCCAGTCCCGGCCCGGACGGCACCGGGACCGCGCCGTCGGCGAACCGCAGCGCGCCCGGCTTGACGACGTCCTGCCGGGCCTGCCAGGGCGTGTGGGTGTCGCAGGCGTGGGCGAGGTTCGGCACGGCCGCGGCGAGGTGGGTCATCGCGGCGAGGCTGATCCCGAGGTGGGAGTTGGAGTGCATGGACAGCCGCAGGCCGAAGGTGGCGCAGAGCCGGGCCAGCTGGGTGCTGCGGACGAGCCCGCCCCAGTAGTGGTGGTCGGACAGCAGCACGCCGACGGCCCCGTCCCGGATCGCGGCCGGAAGATGCTCGAAGGTGACGACGCACATGTTCGTGGCGAGCGGCATCGGGACCCGCGCCGCCACCTCGGCCATCGCGGCGAGCCCGAGGGTCGGGTCCTCCAGGTAGTCGATCGTCCCGGCCAGCTTGCGGCCGACGTCGATCGAGGTGGGCACCGACCACGCCCCGTTCGGGTCGATCCTCAGCGCGGCGTCCGGGAACGCCTCCCTCAGCGCGAGGACGGCGTCCACCTCCACGTCGGGCGGGAAGACACCGCCCTTGAGCTTGATCGACCGGAAGCCGTACTCCTCGACGAACATCCGCGCCTGCGCGATCAGGCCGTCGGCGTCGAGCGCCGCCCCGAACTCGTCGGCGGGCTCGCCGGGGTGCGCGGCCCACTTGTAGAACAGGTAGGCGCTGTAGGGCACCCTGTCGCGGACGGGTCCGCCGAGCAGGTCGCAGACGGGACGGCCGAGGGCCTTGCCCCGGATGTCCAGGCAGGCGACCTCGAACGGGGAGAACACCCGGTCAAGGGTCTTCTCCCTGGTCGCGACCCCGGTCAGGCCGTGCCTGTCGGTCACGACGTCGCCGCCGATGGTCTGGGCGACCGCGGCGTAGAGGGCGTGGTGGTGGTGGACGTCGATCCCGGCGAGCCGCCGGGCGGCGGCGCGGACCTTCGTGAGGTGGGCGAGGTCACCGTAGGTCTCGCCGAGCCCGCTGAGGCCGTCGTCGGTGCGCACCTCGACGATCGTGCGCAGCGCCCAGGGCTGGTGCACCCCCGCGGCGTTCAGCAGCGGCGGGTCCCGGAACGCGACGGGCGTGACGCGGATGTCGCTGATCAGCATGGTCACGCCCCCACGATCCGCAGGCCGGTGCCGATCAGTTTCTCGAGGAGGGCGACGTGCTCGGGCGCGGCGTCGACCAGGGGCGGCCTGACCGAACCGGCGTCCAGGCCCCGCAGCCGCGCCCCGGCCTTGACCAGCGAGACGGCGTAGCCCGGGACGAGGTCGCGCAGCTCGACGAGCGGCCCGTAGAACTCCCGGAGCAGGTCTTCGACGAGCGTGTCGTCGCGGGCGGTGACGGCCTTGTGGAAGGCGAGCGCGATCTCGGGGGCGAAGCTGAACACGGCGCTGGAGTAGAGGTCGACGCCGAGGGCGCGGTAGGACAGGACGGTCATCTCGGCCGTGGGCAGGCCGTTGAAGAAGGTGAAGCCGGGCCGGTCGACCGCCAGGATGATGCGCTGGAGCAGGTCGAGGTCGCCCAGGCCGTCCTTGAAGCCGACGACGTTGGGGACGGTGGCGAGTTCGGCGACGGCGGCGGGGGTGAACCGGGCGTTGCCCCGCTGGTAGACGATGATCGGCAGGTCGGTGGAGGCCGCCACCTGCCGGACGTAGGCGACGAGCCCGGCCGGTGGCGCGTCGACCAGGTAGGGAGGGAGCAGCAGCAGCCCGTCGGCGCCCCGCGCGGCGGCCTGGGCGGCGAACTCGCGGGCGAGGGGCGGCGCGCCGCCGGTCCCGGCCACCACGGGGACCCGTCCGCCGGTCGCGTTCACGCTCTCCCGGACGATCCGGCCGTACTCGGCGGGGTCCAGGGCGTTGAACTCCCCGGTGCCGCACGCGGCGAACACCGCGCCGGCTCCCGCCGCGACCCCGTTCCCCACGTGTTCGGCGAGTACCGGAAGGTTCGGTTCGCCGTCGGGGCCGAACGGGGTGACGGGGAAGAAGAGGACACCATCGAGGTCCAAGGTTCTCAACCCTTCACGGCGCCGGCGACCAGTCCCGAGAGGAACGTGCGCTGGAACGCCAGATAGACGATCAGACTGGGCAGCAGGGCGAGGAGGGCTCCGGCGAGCAGCGCGCCGGGCCCGACGAGCGGGTCCGAGCGCAGGGAGGCGAGCGCCACCGTCAGGGTGTAGTCGTCGGGGGTGCGGGCGACGATCAGGGGCAGGAGATACTGGTCCCAGATCATGTTGAAGCCGAAGATGACCACGACGCCGATGGCCGGCCTGCACAGCGGCAGGATGATCTGCCCGAAGATCCGCAGTTCGCTCGCGCCGTCGCAGCGGGCGGCCTCCTCCAGCTGGCGCGGGATCTCCTTCATGAACTCGCTGAGCACGAAGATGGAGAAACCCCAGCCGCCCAGGGGGAGGATCACGCCGAGCAGGGTGCCGCGCAGGTCGAGGCCGAGGACGGGCAGGTCGCCGATGACCAGGGAGAGCGGGATCGCGATGACCTCCTCGGGGAGCATCATGGTCGACAGGATCGCCAGCAGCACGAGCGCCTGCCCGCGGAATCTCCTGCGCGCCAGGGCGTAGGCGGCGAACACGCTGACGCTCACCTGCAGCAGCAGCGCGCCGCCCGCGATCACGACGGAGTTGAAAAAGTACCGCCACAGCCCCTGCTCGGCGGCGACCTCGAAGTTCTCCAGGGTCGGGTCGTGGGGGTAGAGGGACATCGTGCTGGGGTCGGCGGCGTTGTCGAACGCGCCGGCGAACACCGAGACGAGCGGTCCGCAGAAGACGACGAGGACGATCGCGTAGAGCAGGACGCGCAGGCCGGTGGCGACGGGGTGCCTCCTCCCCCAGCCCCAGCCGAGCGTGGTCTCGAACATCAGATCTCCTTTCGCCTGCGGTAGAGGGTGACGCAGACGGTCAGGGTGAGAATCCCGAGGAACAGCAGGACCGAGGCCGCCGAAGCGAAGCCGATGTCGCCGGACTGGAAGCCGAGGGTGTAGATGCGGGTCATGATGACGTCGGTGGAGCCGGCGGGGCCGCCCGCGGTCAGCACGAACACCTCGGTGAAGATCCGCAGGCCGCGGATGCACGCGAGGGTGACGAGGATGGTGACGACCGGCCGCAGCGCGGGCAGGGTGACGAAGCGGATGCGCTGGCGGAGGCCCGCGCCGTCGAGGGCGGCCTGCTCGTAGAGTTGCCGGTCGATCCCGGCGAGACCCGCCAGGATGATCATCATGTCGTAGGGGGCGTGCTTCCAGACGCCGACGACGCTCACCCACCACAGGGCGGAGCCGGGGTCGTCCAGGAAGCCCTGCGGGCCGATCCCGAACCAGCCGAACACGTTGTTGAGCATGCCGTCCTCGGCGGGGAAGTAGAGCAGCCGCCAGACCTCGCCGACCACGGCGATCGCCGAGACGACGGGCAGGAACGCGGCCGAGCGGACGAACCACAGCGTGCGCGCCCTGCCTTCCAGCAGCAGGGCCAGGCAGAACCCGATGAGCATCGCGCCGCCCGTCTGCACCACGGCCAGGTAGAGGGTGTGGCCGATCGCCGTGCGGAAGCTCTCGTCGGTGAAGACCTGGCGGTAGTTGTCCAGGCCGACCCACTCGTCGCCGAGGAACGGCTGGACCTTGAAGAAGCTGAGCCAGACCCCCTTGGTCATCGGGATGTACTTGAAGTACAGGAAGATGATCAGCGCGGGGGCGAGGAACAGCCAGGGCAGGAGCTGGGGACCGGGTCCGCGGCGGCGGCGCGGGGAGGCCCCCGGGCCGCGGGAGGCGGCCCGGGGGCGGGACGTGGTCAGCGTCATCAGCCGGCCTTCTGCTTGGCCAGCTCGGTCCTGAACGAGCCCGCCAGCCGGGTGAGTTCGGCCTGGACGTCGGCGCCGCAGTTGGCGAAGATCGAGTTGAGGGTCTCCGACGCCTGTTGGCGCAGTGGCGTCCAGTTCGGCACCTGCGGGAACAGCCGCCCGTTGTCCCGGTAGATCTCCTTGATCGTCGCCCATCGCTCGTCCTTGCGCTCGGCGACGACGTCGACGGTCGTGTTGACCGGGAGGCGGACCACCGGGTTCGGCTGGTCGGTGTTCATGCCGATCCGCTGGCCCTCGGGGCTGATGAGGAATTCGGCGAGCTGCTTCTGCTGCTGCCCCAGCTTCGAGCCCGCCATGAGGTAGATGTTCTCGCCCTCGCCCAGGACGCCCTGCCCGGCGGGACCGGCCGGGGAGGGGATGACCTCGTACCTGTCCTTGCCGAGGCTCTTGTCGAAGCGGCCCATCATCCAGGGGCCGGTGAGGTAGATGCCCGCCTTGCCGGTCTCGAAGAAGGGGTGGGCGTCGTCGGTGATGAGGGTGAGGGCGCCGGGGACCACGACCTTGTCCTCGCAGAACAGGTTCCGCATCCACTTCACCGCCTCGACCGACTTGGGCTGGTCGATGGCGGGGGTGAATTTGCCGCCGGACTCGGTGAGGAAGTCGCCGCCGCCCTGCCACAGGTAGGAGGAGGCCCACCAGGCGGTGTAGCCGCGTTCGGTGGAGGCGGGGACGAGCATGCCGTAGGTGTCGTCCTTGCCGTTGCCGTCGGGGTCGTCGTTCTGGAACGCCCTGGCGAGGGCGTCGAGCTCGGCCCAGGTCGTGGGGACGTCCCTGCCGAGTTTCTCCCGCCAGTCCTTGCGGATGAACGTGGCCACGGCCTGGGTGGAGAACGGGATGCCGTAGTACTTGCCGTCGGCGGCCCTGGCCTGGTTCCAGGCCCGGTCCAGGGTGTCGGCGGCGCCCGCGACGGCGGCCCGGTCGACCGGGGTGATCAGGCCCTGGGAGAGGCCGGTGCCGAGCAGGCTGACGTCGTTGATGACGACGTCGGGCAGGTCCCTGGCGGCGGCGGCTTCCTGGATCTTGTTCTCGAAGTTCTCGTAGATCGGGACGTAGGTGACCTTCACCCCGGTCTTCGCGGTGTAGGCCGCGATGACCTTCTTGTAGACCTCCGCGGAGGCCGGCGTGGATCTGGTCCACAACTCCAGGCTGGCGGCCTCGGACTTCGACTCTGATCCGCACGCCGTGGTGGCGAACAGGAGCAGGGTGAGCCCGGCGACGATGCGTCGGGGGGCGGGCATCTACCACTCCATTCACATATGTAAACCATGGTTTAGGTTGTGAACAACGTGCCGCAACTGTAAAAATCACTCACAACGCTGTCAATAGGTGTATGAAGCCGAACCGGTGAGGGGTGTGGGTTGTCAACAGGTGAGCATCCGGCCGAGAAACGTCCCGTCAAATCAGCCGATCGGACGATCGAGCTGCTCGAAGCACTGGCCCGAGCGGACCGGCCGGTCACGCTCACCGAGCTCCAGCGGGATCTCAGCTATCCGAAGTCGAGCCTCTACATGCTGCTGCGGACCCTGATCGGCAGAGGCTGGGTCGAGACCGACCGGCACGGCATGACGTACTCCATCGGGGTACGGGCGCTGCTGGTCGGCACCTCCTACCTCGACCGCGATCCCGTCGTCCGGGCGGCGGCGGTGGTGCTCGAACAGGTCCGCGCCGACATCAACGAGACCGTCCACCTGGCCCGCCTCGACGGGTCCGACGTGGTGTACCTCGCCAGCCGCGAATCCCTGCACCACCTGCGGTTCACCTCCCGCGTGGGCCGCCGTCAGCCCGCCTGGGCGACCGCGCTGGGCCGCGCGGTCCTGTCCATGCGCGACGACGGCGAGCGGCACATCCCCGACGTCCTCGCGCCGCTGACCAAGCACACCGTGACCAGCCGCCCGGACCTGCTGCGGGAGCTGGAGAGCGCCCGGTCGCGCGGCTACGCGGACGAGAGGGAGCAGAACACCCCCGGCCTGGGCTGCGTCGCGGTGCCGCTCCCCTACGCCTCGCCGGTGACCGACGCGATCAGCGCGTCCGTCCCGCTGGTACGGCTCGACGAGGCACACCACGCGCAGATCGTGACGGTGCTCAGCGAGGCGGCCCGCCAGATCGTCCAGCTCTTCCGGCAGGAGGCGCTCTGACGTGCGGATCCTCCTCACCGGCGCGGCCGGCGCGGTGGCGACCGCGCTCCGGCCACGGCTCGCCCGGCCCGGCCGGGTGCTGCGGCTCGCCGACGTCCTCCCGGTCGCGGCCGGTCGGTCCGGCGAGGAGACGATCCTCGCCGACCTGACCGACGAGAGCGCGATGGCCGAGGCGATGAACGGCGTCGAGGCGGTCGTCCACCTGGGCGGCCTGAGCCGCGAGCATCCGTGGGCGGACATCCTGCGCGTCAACGTCCACGGCACGCAGGTGCTCCTGGAGGCGGCCCGCCGGGAGAACGTCCGGCAGGTCGTGCTCGTCGGCAGCCACCACGCGGCCGGGTTCCACCCCCGCCCGGACGCCCCCGACGACCTCTCCCCCAGGCCGGACACCTACTACGGCTTCAGCAAGGCCGCGATGGAGGCGCTCGGCCGTCTCTACCACGACCGGTTCGCGATGAACGTCGTGGCGATCCGGCTGGGCTCGTGCTCCGAGCGGCCCCGCGACGTCCGGGCGCTGTCGACCTGGCTGTCACACGACGACTGCGCCCGGCTGGTCGAGGCGTCCCTCACCGCCCGGGGCTTCCACCTCGTGTGGGGCGTCTCGGCGAACACCCGCCGCTGGTGGTCGCTCGACGCGGCCCGCGCCCTCGGCTACGCCCCGCGCGACGACGCCGAGCTCCACGCCCCGCGCCTGCTGGCCGAGTTCGGCGAGCCCGACCTCACCGACCCGGTCCAGCACCTGGTGGGAGGCGCGTTCTGCGTCCGGGACCTCGGCGTCTCCTGGTGACACCCGCCGTGATCCGCGAGAAGAGACGTCACGCCGGGTCGGGGACCGCCAGGTGCCAGCTGAGCCATTCGACGACGTTCTTGACGAAGGTCACCCGGTTGGCGATCTGCCGGATCTCGTGTCCCTCGTCCTCGAACAGCAGGAGCTCACAGGGCACCTCGCGGGCCCGCGCCGCCTGGAGCACCTGCTCGGCCTCGTACAGGGGGACGTTGGTGTCGCGGGCACCGTGCACGACGAGCAGCGGGGCGGCCAGCCGGTCGAAGGAGTGCAGGGGCGACAGGGCCCGCAGCAGGTCGCGGTCGGCGACGGGGTGGCCGTACTCGCTGACGGCCGCCGCGGCGATCCACGGCTCGGTCCGCTCGTAGAAGGTCTCGAAGTCGGCCATGCCGCAGACGTCGACCCCGGCGCGGAAGAGGCGCGGGTGGGTGACGAGGGCGGCCAGCGTCAGGTAGCCGCCGTACGAGCGTCCCATGCAGGCGATCCTGGCCGGGTCGGCGAGGCCCGCCCGCGTCAGCTCCAGGGCGCAGTCGGCGACGTCGTTGATCGCGTCGAAGCGCAGGGCGTGGTTGTCGGCGTTGCGGAAGGCCCGCCCGAACCCCGACGAGCCGCGGATGTTCGGCGCGAGCACCCCGATCCCGGCGGCCAGCAGGTTCTGGAACAGCGGGTTGAAGGTGGGCCTCTCCTGGCTCTCCGGGCCGCCGTGCAGGTAGACGACGAAGGGTGCCGGGCCCCGGGCGTCCGGGACCCGGTAGAGCCAGCCGGTCAGATCCATGCCGTCGCCCGCCTGGAAGCGCACCAGCTCCGCGCCGGCCGCGTCGGGGATCCGTCCCGATCCGGCGATCCGCCGGTAGCCGCCGGTCGCCAGGTCGCAGAGCAGCACGTGGGAGGGGTGGCCGGGCCCCTCGGCCGCCAGGACGGCGAGGCTGCCGTCCAGGGACACCCTGATCGAGGACACCACCTCGGCGGGCAGGGGCGGGAGCGGGCGCGTCTCGCCGGTGGCCGGGTCGATCACCTCCAGCTCCGAGCGGCCGGAGTCGTTCCACACCAGGACGGCGAGGCGGCCGTCGGCGCTCAGCGCGAACTGGTCCAGTTCGGCGTCGGCGCGCTCGGCCAGCACGGTCCCCGCCCCGTCCTCGCCCACCGCGACGAGAGCGGCCCGGTCGCGGCCGACGTCGGACAGCAGGTAGGCGGTCGTCCCGTCGGGAGAGAGGATGCCGTAGTCGGTGGTGCCGGTCAGCCCGGCCAGCAGCGGCCGCTCCCCATGACCCGGCAGGTCACCCGCCGCCTCGTCGGGAAGGTTCGTGGGCAGGCCGGGCGGGACGTCGGCGAGATCACCGGGAGGGAGGTCGACGCGGACCCCCGCGGGAGGGGCGGGAGGATCGCCGGGAAGGGCGGGAAGGTCGGCCACGTACATCCGGCGCACGCCGCGCGGGCCGCGCCGCAGCAGCATCCGCCGGTGGTCGCGGCTGACCGCGGCCGGGTGCATGAGCGCCCCGCCCGCGATGACCTCCCGGCTGCCGGAGGCCGCGTCGATCAGCACCGCGTCCGTACGGCCCGACGAGGAGACCTCCGCGACGAGGAGGACCTCCCCCTGACCGGTCCAGCGCACGAACGACGCCGACCCTCCCTCGGGCGCGGACAGCGGGCGCAGGTCGCCGCCGTCGGGCCTGACCGTCCAGACCTGCGTGTGCTCCCCGCCTCCCGGCACGACGAGGACGGCGAGCCGCCGGGCGTCGGGGGACCAGCTCACGTCGGCGACGGGCTCGGATCCCGTGTCGACCGGCCGGGCCTCCGGATCCTCCTCCGGCGGCTCCTGCGAGCTCTCCCCCGGCAGCCACGTCTCCAGGTCCCTGCCGAGGGGCTGGATCCAGACGCGTGGCGAGCCGTCCCGGTCGCCGACGTAGGCGACGGCGCTCAGGTCGGGTGCCAGCGCGGGCGCCCGGCAGCTCCAGGCGGTCAGGCCCGTGCCCGTCGAGGGGCGGGAACGGGCGCCGAGAATTTCGGTCATCAAACTCCTTGTGCCTGCAACCACAGCTCCAGGAGTCCGAGTTGCCACAACGCGTTGGCCCCCAGGGTAGTGCGGTGTTCGTCCGGTGCCGCGAGCAGCTTGTCGACGTACGGCTGGTCGAACAGGCCGCGCGACCTCGCGGCCCGGCCGGTGAGCGCGTCCCTGACGAGCTCCAGGAACGGGCCGTGGATGTGCCTGATGGCGGGGACCGGAAAGTATCCCTTGGGCCGGTCGACGATCGCGGCGGGCAGCAGCTTGCGGGCGGCGTCCTTCAGGACGCCCTTGCCGCCGGAGGCGAGCTTGAGCTCGGGCGGGCAGGCCGCCGCCAGCTCGACCAGTTCGTGGTCGAGGAACGGTGTCCTCGCCTCCAGCCCGAAGGCCATGGTCATGTTGTCCACGCGCTTGACCGGGTCGTCGACGAGCATGACGTTCGTGTCCAGGCGCAGCGCCGCGTCGAGCGCGGTGTCGGCGCCGGGCCGCGCGAGGTGGCGCCGGACGAACTCGCCGCTGACGTCCTCGTCCAGCATGTACTCGGGTGACAGGATCGCGGCCAGCGTCCCGTGCGAGCGGTCGAAGAACTCCCTCTCGTACGTGGCCGCGGCCTCCTCGCGCGACACGCCCGCGAGCGGTGGGTACCAGCTGTAGCCGGCGAACACCTCGTCGGCGCCCTGGCCGGACTGGACGACCTTGACGTGCCCGGACACCTCCTCCGACAGCAGGTGGAAGGCGACGCAGTCGTGGCTGACCATCGGCTCGCTCATGGCCGACACCGCGTTCTCCAGGGCGGGCAGCATGCGGGTGTCGTCGACGGGGATGCGGTGGTGGTCGGTGCCGAACTCCCTGGCGACCAGGTCGGAGTAGGCGAACTCGTCCCCCCGCTCCCCTCCGGCCGAGGGGAACCCGATACTGAAGGTCGACAGGCCCGCCTGCCCCTCCTCGGCCAGCAGCGCGACGATCAGGCTGGAGTCCAGGCCCCCGGAGAGCAGCACGCCCACGGGCACGTCCGCGACCATACGCCTGCGCACGGCCGTCCGCAGCCGGTCGAGCACGGCCTCGCACCACTCGTCCGGGGTCAGCCCGGCGTACTCGGGCAGGGCCGACCGGGTGTGGAGCGGCTCCCAGTAGCGGTGGTCGGTGACGGTGCCGTCGGGCTCGACGGTGCGTACGGTGGCCGGGGGGAGCTTGCGCACCCCGGCGAGGATGGTGCGCTCGGCGGGCACCACCGAGTGGAAGGTCATGTAGTGGTGCAGGGCCACCCGGTCGATGCCGGTGTCCACCCCTCCCCCGGCGAGCAGCGCGGGCAGCGACGAGGCGAAGCGCAGCCGCCCGGCGTCCCGGGAGAGGTACAGCGGCTTGATCCCCAGCCGGTCGCGGCCGAGGATGAGCCTGCCGCTGTCGCGCTCGGCGACCGCGAAGGCGAACATGCCCTTGAAGCGGTCGACGCAGCCGGTCCCCCAGCGGTGGAAGGACTTCACCAGCACCTCGGTGTCGGAGGTGGAGAAGAAGCGGTAGCCCAGGCCCTCCAGCTCCCGGCGCAGCTCCCGGTAGTTGTACAGGCAGCCGTTGAAGACGCCCGTCAGGCCCAGGTCGCTGTCCACCATCGGCTGGGCGCCCCGGTCCGACAGATCGATGATCCTCAGGCGCCGGTGGCCGAGGGCGACCGGCCCCAGCGACCACAGGCCCGCCCCGTCGGGCCCCCTGTCGCGCATCACGTCGTTCATCCGGGCCACGGCGGCGACGTCCGCCGGGCGGCCGTCGAACCGGAGCTCACCGCTCAGACCACACATACAAACCCCCCGGTGACCGGCTCACCGCTCCGGTCATCCATCGCACACGTCTCACCTGCCGGGCTCGCGCCGGAGCTCACCGCTCGGACCGCGCCTCGGCACTCCCCGTCTGCAGCCAGGTGTCCTTGGAACCACCCCCCTGGGAGGAGTTGACGATCATGCTGCCCTCCGGGGCGACGCGGGTCAGCGCCGTCGGCGGCACCGTCGCCGTCTCGCCGAAGCAGACGAAGGCCCGCAGGTCGACCACGCGCGGGCTCAGCCGCTGCCCGTCGAAGGTCGGGTGCGTCGAGAGCCGGATCGTCTCCTGGGCGACCCAGCCCTCGGGCGCGGCGAGGATCGTCTTCCTGACCTGGTCGAGCTCCTCGGCGGAGGCGTCGGGGCCGACGACCACGCCCTGCCCGCCGAATCCGTCCACCGGCTTGACGACCAGCTCGGCCAGCCGGTCGAGCACCTGCTCGCGGTCCTCGGCGTCGCGGCACAGGTAGGTGGTGACGTTGTCGATGAGGGGCCGCTCACCCAGGTAGTACTCGATGAGGCGCGGCACGTACCGGTACAGGCACTTGTCGTCGGCGACGCCGTTGCCCGGCGCGTTGGCCAGGACGAGCGCGGAACGCTCGACGGCGTCCATGATCTCCAGCCCGAGGTGGCCGTCGAGCAGCACGCTCTCGTCGATCCTGCGGTAGAGCACCTCGATCCTGCGCCCCTCGATCTCCAGGTAGCCGTTCTTGAACGACAGGTCGGCCGGTACGGCCAGGGGCACCCCCAGCTCCTCGGCGAGCATCCTGTGCTCGTAGTAGGCGGAGTCCTCGGGGCCCGCCGAGACCACGGCGAGGGCCGACGGGTCGCCGGAGCCCGCCGCGAGCAGCGCCTCCCGCAGTATCCGCAGGCCCTCCCCCGGGTCGGCGATCCCCTCGCCGGGGGCGAGTTCCGGCATCAGCTCGTTGATCAGCCGCCGGTTGGTCACGGAGTACCCGAGGCCCGAGGGCACCCGCAGGTTGTCCTCGAGGACCGCCCAGCGGCCGACGTTGTCGCGGACCAGGTCCAGCCCGGCCACGGCGCAGCGCACGGTGCCCTGCGGCACCCTGCGGCCCGGCTTGCGGTAGCCGGGGGACTCGTCGACCACCCACGCGGGGATGGTGCCGTCCCGGATGATCTCGCGCCCGTCGTAGACGTCGTGCAGGAACGCCTCCAGCGCGCGCACCCGCTGCGGCAGGGCCCGCTGGATCCCGGCCCACTCCCCGGCCTGGACCAGCCGGGGGACCAGGTCGAACGGGTAGATCCGGCTCTCGTCGCCCCCCTCGACCTGGAAGGTCATGCCGTTGCTGCGCTGGTAGGCGTCGCGCCTCTCCTCCCGGTCGCGCAGTCCCTCGACGCCCAGGCGGTCGAGGACCCGCAGCACCGGCTGGTAGGACTCGCGCACCGTGCCCTCGATGATCGCCTCGTCACCGGGGGCCCGGTAGCCGTCGAGGAGATTGGTGTGCATCCTCGGCATCGGCCCGCCGAAGGCGGTCTCCCACTCCTCGGACCGCGTCTCGGCGATGACGAGGTCGACCACGTCGGCCAGCCGGCCGCTACGGGCGTAGGCCTCGCGCTGGCGGGCCGCGGAGCTCCCCCTGGCCAGCGACTCCCGGGCCAGGGAGGCGACGAGATCCCAGTCGCCGTACTGCTCCAGCTGCGGGCGCAGGCCGTTCACCATCCGCCGGATCACCTCGGCGGCCGGTGCCGGGGTGCCGTCGAGCGGGTCGACGAGATCGCCCTCCAGCCCGGAGCGCGAGGCCCGCCACGACGCGGCGCGGACCATCTCCAGCCGGACCGTGCGCTCGGGACCGTTCTGCGCCGCCTCCAGCTCCCTGGCCACCAGCGCCCTGAACAGCCCGGCGATCAGCACGATGTCGCCCACCCGGGGGCAGGCGTCGCAGACCCGCAGCTCGATGGTGGGCAGGTGCGCCGAGGGCCGGATGTCGAAGTAGATCATGCCGGGGTCGGTGATCACCCCGGAGGCGACGAGGTCCCGCACCACCTGGTCGTACTCGGCGGCCGACTCGAACCTGGGCACGGGACCGGCGGTGGGCCAGCGCTGCCACAGCAGCGGGCGGTAGCTGGCGTACCCGGTGTCGGAGCCCAGCCAGTACGGCGAGCTGGAGCTGAGGGCGAGCAGCGGGGGGATCCAGGGGGCGAGGCGGTGGGCGACGGCCACGGCCAGGTCGCGGTCCTCGACGTCGGCGTGGAACTGCGTCCCGCAGATCAGCTGCTCGCGGGTGAGCAGCTGGTAGTCGGCGAGCATCTGCTCGTAGCGGGGATCGGGGGAGATCTTCAGCGCCTCCAGATCCACCAGCGGCACGCTGCCCGCCGCCACGATTCCCAGGCCGAGGCCGTCCGCCGCCTGGATCACCGTGCGGCGCAGCGCGGTCAGGTCGTGCCCGAGGTCCTCCAGGTGCATGAAGGGCCTGCTGTTGGCCTCGACCACCGAACGCTGCAGCTCGTGGGTGAAGCGCTCCGCCGGCAACTGCTCCAGCAGGACTCCGGCCCGTGGGACGAGGTGCCGGGTGTCGACATCGACGACGTGGAACTCCTCTTCGACACCGACCGCGATCGGCCCCGCCAGACCCGCCATTTCATCACTCCTGAAGTACGCCGGTTCATGGGGTTTTTCATTCTTTGCCCGAAAAAAGGAGTTCCGCACTTCACAGGGCACTTTGGGGGAAAGTGAAACCGTGAGCTCGTCGCCCGCGCTCGGGACAGACCCGCTTCCCCTCCGGCGGAAGGACTCACCTTTTCGCCGGAAAGATCTCAGGAGGATTCGGACGAGGCACCGCCGACGACCGGTGGACCGGACGCCCCGGCCCTGCTCAGAGACCCCGTCCGAAAGGCTTGGTCCGAGGGCTCGGGCGGAGGGCGGGATGGCCGTCACGCCCGGCTCGGCGACCGGAGGCGACCAGGGGGTACCCAGGGGCCGGGCCGCCCAGCGCCTACGCGGGCGGCGGCTCCGCCGGGGGCCCGTCGTGTCCTGACGGCCCGGCCTCCGGCCGCTCCCGCACCGGGGACGCCCCGGACGGGTCCGAGGGACCGGGGGCGCCCGAGTGACCGGACGGGTCCGAGGGACCCGAGGTGCCCAGGGGTGGCCCGGCCTCTTCCGGCCGCGCCTCGATCATGCGCGGCGGCCGGGGCGCGTCCTCCGGCGGCGGCCCGAACGTGTCGGGAAACGCGCGGACCCCGAGCGCCTCCGGGCGGTCGCCCGCCGGGCCGGGCGGATCGAGGAGTTGCCGCATGGGCGGGCTGTCGAGGAACGTGGAGACCGCGTCGACCACCCCCTCCCCCAGGGGGCGGAACACGTCGACCACGGCCTGGGCGGGCGGCCCGAGACGGGTGCCGACCTCCTGGAGGAGGTCTTCCAGCACCTGCGGCAGCGGCGGCACCGGCAGGCCGAGCTGGGGCTTCGGCCGCGCCTTCTCCGGCGGCGTCCAGCGCATCGAGTCGTCGCTCATGGCGAGCCATTCGTCGACGGCGCCGTCGATGGAGTCGAGCACGTGATCGGAATCGTCTGGCATGGCGGCTCCCCTCATGACCGGGATCCGATAAGACGACGGTACCTCGCCCCGCCGCTCCCGGGCAGGGGCGGGTGGCGACCCGTCACCGGCGGCGGAGCGGGCCCGCCGCCGTGATATCCGTTCCCGTCCGGCGGCCCGGCACCTGTACGGCGGCTGTACGGCAGCCGTACGGCGGCGGAAGCCCGATCATCAAAGCCCGTTAATCTGGCATAACCCCCTCAACAGGGGGAATAAGCTGTCGATGCTCTCTCAAACTCGTCCTGCCGGTAGTGACACGCTCACATTCCTCGGTGCGATCATGCGTAATCCCCATCAGCTGGGGGCGATCGCTCCCAGTTCGAAGGCCGTCGCGCGTCTGGCGGCCTCGATCGTTCCCACAACCCCCGGAGCCGTGGTCGTCGAACTGGGCGCCGGCGGCGGCGTGATCAGCGACGCGATCCGTGATCGCCTTCCTCCGGGAGGGCGGCAGCTCGCCGTGGAGGTCAACGAGGGCATGGTGGACCACCTGCGGCGCAGCAGGCCCTGGCTGGAAGTGATCTCCGGTGACGCCGGTGACCTCGGCAAACTGCTGCGGGAGGCCGGTCTGTCCCAGGCCGACGCGATCGTCTCCTCGCTTCCCTGGACCCTGTTCGAGGGGGCCCAGCAGAAGCGCGTCCTGGAGGAGATCGCGGCCTCCATCGTCCCCGGCGGCTCCTTCAGCACCATCACGACGCTGACCGTGATGCCGTTCCAGCGCTTCCGGCACTTCCGCGGCCTCATGAACAGCACGTTCGCCACCGTCGCCACCCTGGGGCCGATCTGGCGCAACGTACCGCCCGCCCTGGTGTACACCGGGGTCACGGCGGACAACCGGCTGGCCGGGGAGGTGACCGGCGGCTGAGCGGCCGACGGACAACCGTCCGGGGACACCGGCGGCGGGTGAGGCGAGCGAACGGCTCGCCGGAGACTCGTCCGGCGGCCGGATGAGCGAGGAACGGCGGCCGGGATGACCGGCCGGGACCGTCCGGCGGGCACGTGATCACCTCGCGGTGACGGCGGCCCGCCATAACCCACTGTGGCCTACTGGGGCCCACCGTGGCCCGTCGTGGCCCGTCGTCACCGTGAGGTCAGGACCGGCCCCGTCCAGGTGAGATCGTCCAGGTTGACCACGATGGCGTCCTGGGTGCTGCGGGCGATGACCACGATCGCCTCCAGGTCGGGGTCGGGGTTCTCCTCCCTGTGCGGGACGAAGGGCGGCACGAAGATGTAGTCGCCCGGTTTGGCATTGATGCGTACCTCGACGGGCTCCTCCCCCTCGATGTCGGCGAAGACGAACGAGGGGTTGCCGCTGACGACGTAGATGGCGGTCTCGGAGTCGCCGTGGTGGTGGTTCGCCGAGACGGTGGCGGGCGCCACGTGGGTCTGCCCCATCCACAGGCGGCTGGAGCCGACGGTGGCGCCGCTGATGGCCGCGCGGCGGCGCATGCCGCCGGTCTGGGCGGTCTCGGAGGTGAGACCCCCCGGCCCGATGTGGTGCAGGCGGCGGTGGAACGGATCTTCGGGAAGGACGATCGGCATCAGTCGCTCCTGGTTCGGTCGGAAGGGTGCGGCGCGAGCGCGCCGAGACCTCCATCGTGGTACAGCGGCGGAGGGTGGGCGGGATCGGTGTGCCCCTCCACGACCCGGCCGACGACCAGCCTCCAAGACGGGGGGCTGTGGGGTTGCAAAGCTCTTGCGGGTCACGGCGAAGAGGAGTGAGGCGTGCACGGGCTGACAAAGCTGTTTGGGAGCGTCGCCCGCGGGGTTTTTCCCGATGCCGATGGCGTGGTGGAGTTCGTGGACCAGCCCAGCGCGCGTGACTGCGGGGTCTCGGTCCTCGAACGCCGGTCCGAGATCGGGCTGCGCCGGGCACTCGGTGCCAGCCGGGCCCAGATTCGCGCCCAGTTCCTCACCGAATCGGTGGTCCTCTCCGCCCTCGGCGGCGCGGCCGGAACGCTCCTCGGCATAACCGGAACAGCTCTGTACTCCCTGTACAACCACTGGCCAGTAGTCGTCCCCGTCGATGGGGTGGCTGCCGCCCTCGGTGGCGCCGTCCTCGTCGGCGTGATCGCGGGCGGCTATCCCTCCATCCGTGCGGCACGGCTCACCCCCACCGCGGCGCTCGCCGCCGTATGACCGTCATCGAAAGGAGCCACCAGTGATCGGACATCTGCTCCTCGCACCGCCCTGGCGGACGGCGACCTCGACGAGGGCCAGGAGGACGACAATGAGGAGCCCGAAGCGGCGGAGATCCCGGAGTTCGAGGACCGGTACGAGCCGTGACGAAGCACGGCCGACAGACCAGGAAGCGAAGCGGGGAAGGCCGAAGAGTACGAAGGAACAAACGACCAGATCACACAGCAGAGATCACCAAGAACAAATAACAAGATCACGAAAAGTGCTGAAATATCCGATCTGCCTAACATGTCAAAAGATCCTGACCAACGCATGCCTTCAAGATCTTTGTTTGAAACAATGAAGGGATGTCTCCGCGAATCCGCGTCGCCGCCTACGTGATCCGCTACCGATCCACCCCGGAGCTCCTCGTCTTCGATCACATCGGCGTGCCCGAAGCCGGTACTCAAGTGCCGGCGGGAGGGGTACAGCCGGATGAAAGCCTGGAAGAGGCTGTCTTGCGAGAGGTCGCAGAGGAGACCGGCTTGACCGACGTCTCCATCGTCGGCCCCATAGCGGTGGACGACAGAGCGCACCCCGATACCGGGCAGCCACGGCAGACCACGTTCTTCCAGCTCACAGTCCCAGCGGATGGCGAGGATGCGTGGCATCACCATGTCCACGGTGATGGCGCGGATGCCGGTCTTCTGTTCGCGTGCCGCTTCGTTCCGATGCCGCTGGTAGAGCGGCTGGCCGACGCTCAGGACGCCTGGCTGAGTGACATCGACCGACAAACGGGCAGGGCGGAGAGCTCGTCGTAAGCCTTACGCTCCCGGAGGCAGTTGAAGGTGTTGCGTAGCGCGCTGGAGCGCCAGAAGTCGTTGATCAAGTGGTCTGTGTTCGAGACAAGGGCCCCGGTGGTGGTCACTTAGAGTGTTTGTTGAAGGCGTAGCGGTTCCAGGTTCCGTCGGCACCAGCGGCGATTCATGTGGTGGTGACGTGGTGATAGCCGGGGGGCTTGGCGATGACGGGAGCCGGGACCTGGAGAACGCGTTGGCGGAGGGCCGCGGCGGCTCGGCGGGCCGCACAGCAGGAGTTTTGGCGAGTCGTCGCCCACAGTGGCTGACAGATACGTGCCCGAACTCACGACTGGCGGCGACCGCCAGAGCGTCGACGTTCCGCTGCCAGGGGCGAACTGGAAGCGGGCTCCGAGAGGCACACCGCCGCCTGACCTGTGGTCCAGGGCCCGGAC
This sequence comes from Streptosporangium oxazolinicum, assembly GCF_039537505.1. NCBI lineage: Bacteria > Bacillati > Actinomycetota > Actinomycetes > Streptosporangiales > Streptosporangiaceae > Streptosporangium > Streptosporangium oxazolinicum. Next base: position 51,512 of record NZ_BAABAQ010000007.1, on the reverse strand, counting down.
GAATAGTCGGCACTCCTGCCACGGTCAGCGCCATCCGCTGTTAGGATACGATCGTATCCTAACAGCGGAGATGGGATCACCATGCGCACACCCGACCAACCATCGGCCTTCACCAGCGACTCTGCGCGTGACAAATACGTCGCCGCCTATGACCGAGTGCTCGGTGAGTTGTGGCCGGTACCGGTGGACGCCATCGACGTCGAGACTCGTGCGGGCAGCGTGCGGATCCACCGGGCCGGGACAGCCGAGGGGGATCCGGTGATCCTCCTGGCCGGTGCCGGTGGGAACGCGCTGGCCTGGTACCGCTACATCGAGCCGCTGGCACGCACGCGCCCGGTTTTCGCCGTCGACCCGCTCGGCGAGCCCGGCCGCTCGGTTCAGCGGCGACCACTCGCGAGCGGCACCGAGGTCGGCGGCTGGCTCACCGACGCCTTGGCCGCGCTCGGCGCCGAGCGCGCACATGTGGTGGGTTCCTCCTACGGCGGCTGGACCGCGATGGAACAGCAGCTCGGCGGGGGCGGCCGAGTCGCGGCACTGACGCTGGTGGACCCGGTCGGCTTCGCGCCGTTGACCGGCCGGTTCTACCGGTGGGTCATCGTCGGCGGGATGGCCGCCCTGCTTCCCCGAGCGCTGCGACGCCGTATCGCCGACACCGTCGGCAACGGCACACTGCGCGAGGACGTGCTGATGACACTGATGACGGCCAGCCGGTCCTTTCGCCGGCGCCTGCCCATCCCACCGCCCTACAGCGACCAACAGGTGCGCGAGCTGTCCGTGCCCGTACAGGTGCTGCTGGGTGCCCGCAGCGCGCTGCACGACGCGCAGGCGGTGGCCGCGCGGCTGGCCACGATCGCACCGTCGTGGCGAGTGGAGATCGTGCCCGGCACCGGACACGCGCTGCCCGTCGAAGCTCCAGACCTGGTCATCGAGCGTATCCTCGCCTTCCCCGGCCAAGCCCAAGCCGAGATCGCGACGCCGAAGCACGGCACGGACCACGACTAGGGAAATCGGCATGCCCAAACAGGTGGACCATGACCAGCGGCGACGCCAGCTGACCGAGGCGCTGCTGCGCATCGCCGGCACCCGCGGCCTGCGGGCGGTGTCGATGCGTGAGATCGCCGCCGAGGCCGGGGTCTCGCTGCGCGTCGTCCAGTACTACTTCACCGACAAGCAAGCCCTGCTCGACTCCGGCCTCACCGAGCTGACCGCCCGCCTGGACCGCCGGGTCAGGCAGCGGGCCGCCGCCACCACGGGCGAGCTGTCCGCACGAAGTGTCCTCGAAGCCGTCCTCGGTGCGATCCTGCCCACCGACGAGCAGAGCCGACTGGACTCACTCGCCTGGACCGCCTACTACACCGCCGCCCTCACCGATCCGGCCCTCGCCGCGACCGCGCTCATCCGACCCGACGCGCTGGAAGACTTCCTCACCACCAGGCTTACCACCGCGCAGCAGGCCGGAGACCTCGCCTCCGAGCGCGACCCGCGCACCGAGGTCGCCACACTTCTGGCCCTCGCCAACGGCCTGACCGCCAGCGTCCTGGGCCGGCAACGCAGCCACGAAGCCGCCACTGCGATCATCGACTACCACCTGGACCGCCTCTTCGAGCCGACGGCCACCCTATGGCCGCCCCCGGACTGAGCCGCACCGACGCCCTGGGCCCAGGAGCCCTCCGCGTACGAGCTGTGGGCCCGCGGCCTGGACTCCCTCCCGCCCCCTTCCTCACCCGCCCCAGGACAATCGACGCCGGACTCCGCCCTCTGTCGCCAAAATCCGGCCGGACCTGTCCCCGCGCGGGGCCGCCGAGGGTGGGCCCGGAGCCGGCCTGTGGAGAAGGTCGTCCCGGCCTCCTCGCACTGGGGTCCCGGTAGTAATCGCCGAAAATCCAACGGATATATCCCTGACCTGTCGGATGTGGCGGCATCGCATGGCTGGTGTGCCGGTGAGTGGGCACGGCGGGCTGGGCCGAAGACGCCGCCGACCTCGCCGGGGTGCTCCACATCGACACTGGCGAAGCAATATCCGTTGCTACTGGGACCCCAAGCAGGAAGCCCAAACCCCCGACGCCCCGGCGGGACCCGGTCACGCGTGTGACGTCGGGCGGGTGGGGGAACGCCCGGCGCGGCGCGCTTCAGGGAATGCGGTCGTAGGTGTGGTCCGGTGGCTGGGGTGGCCAGGCGAGGGGGTCGTTCTTCGCCCAGATCTGCTGGCATGAGCCGGTGTTCGCGCACTGGGTCGCCCGGGTGCGCCAGCCGGCCATGTTCATCAGACCGGCCTTGTCGCCGGGGGTCCATACGTCGTTCCAGCTGGAGACGTCGTCAGCGACGCGTACGGATGACATCAGCGTGTTGTCGCCGCGGAACGGCGTGTTGTAGTGGGCCAGGCCGAGCGTGTGGCCGATCTCGTGCATGACCGGGATCGCCATCGCGTACCGGGACCAGCGGTCGCCGTCCTCGCTGCCGTCGACCAGTTCGGTCCAGACGTCGGAGGCGATGAGGCGGATCAGCCCGCCGTCGTAGACCGCCCCCCGGTCGTCCAGGTGGGAGGACGGCGAGGCGATACCCGTGGCGGGGATGTTGGCGAACACGATGGCGATCTCCCGGTCCCCATGGCTGCCGGGCCAGGTCTCGCCGTCGTAGCTGTCGTACTCCAGCCGTCCGCCGACCCACTTGTTGGTCTCCAGCACCATCGTGGACATGACGTCGTCGAGCCCCTGGATCCAGTGCCGCTCCTTGTCGCGCGTCGCGGAGTCGGTGGAGCCGCGATAGTTGAAGTAGAGCCGCACGGTGTAGCTCTCCTGCAGCTCGTAGTAGGCCGGGTTGTTCAGGCCCCCTACCCTGACCAGGTTGAAGCCGTAGGAGTTGGCGGTGTTCCCCCCCGCGCCCGGGTTCACCAGCATGGGACCGGGCTGGTACGGCCTGCGGCCGATGTCAGGATCGAACGGAGGCTCGGCGGCGGCGGCCGGCAGCGTTCCGGTCAGCAGGGTCGCCGTCAGGGTGGCCAGAACCGCAAATCGGGCGCGCCAACGCCGCCGGGTGTCCACAGAGGTGCTCATCCTTCTCCGTCCGCGAGGGCGCACGTCGCCACGGCGGGAGCGCGCGCCAGCCAGCAGTTCAGTGGAGCAATGGAGCAAAAACACTGTATTCGACGGCGTGGTCGGCGGTCATGCTCATGCGGGGAGGCGGGCAGTCCGTACAGAAGGGTGGCCAGGGTGCTCGGCAGGCCGTCCTCCACCGAACCGGCGAAGTCCCGATCCCTGCGGATCGCCTCAGCGGCCCTCTTCTTCAGCGCCTCAGGGTTGGGTAGGCCCCTTCGGGGGCGGCTTCGGCCTTGGCGGCGGCGGCCAGCAGGATCGAGACGCCTGACAGTGCGGTGCCGCCGGGTGTGGCCGTGGGAGAGAGCGTCGCGGTGGGGGTGACCTGGCCGAGGAAGAACATCGCCGCCGCCGCCGCGCCCAGCCCGATGGCGCCGGCCCGCCACGGCAGGCGCCGCCGGGCCGTCCGGCGCGGGCGTGCCGATGTCCGGGGCGTCATGGCCTGGGTCGCCATGATCGCCTCACGCAGTTCGCGCGCGCCGGGCCCCTGAGCCGGGCGCGCATCGGCCGAACACCGACGCTGGCTTCGGTACAGGTGCCCGTAGACCGTGCCGCGAAGGCGCGTGGAAGGGTGGTGAGGTGTTGACCTTCCCCTTGGGTGAAGCCCCAGCATCGGTGACACCGGTCGTCGTGGCCGGGACGAGGAGGAGTGGTGCGGGAGCTGCTGACGATCGGAGCGTTCGCTCGGGCAACTCGGCTGTCGCCGAAGGCCCTGCGGCTCTACGACGAACTCGGGCTCCTGCCGCCGGCCGCCGTGGACGGCGATTCGGGATACCGGTTCTACGATCCGGAGCAGTTGGAGCGCGCCCGGTTGATCGCCTGGCTACGGCGTCTGGGCATGCCCTTGACCCGTATCCGGCGCGTGTGTGATCTCCCCGCGGAGACGGCGGCCGAGGAGATCGCCGGCTACTGGGAGCAGTTCCTGGCCGAGACCGCCGCTCGCGGCCGGTTGGCGACCTTCCTCGTCGACTACCTGACGGGAAGAGGCAGCTCTGTGGACGATTCCGCGACCATGCTCGGGATCCGTTACGTCGCCCGCTCGGAGTCGGGACTGGTGCGGACGAGCAACGAGGACGCCGCCTATGCGGGCCCCCGCCTGCTCGCGGTGGCCGACGGCGTCCGTGGCGGGGCCGGAGACCTCGCGAGCGCGACCGCCATCGAGGCGCTCAAACCGCTGGAGGCCCTTGCCATGCCAGCCGAAGACCTCCTCGGCGCGCTGGCCGACGCGGTCGACGATGCCGACGCGGAGATCGGGACGATCGCCGCAGCATCATCGGATGGCGAGGCCGTCACCACCCTGACCGCGCTGCTGTGGTCCGGCTCCCAGCTGGCGCTGGTGCACATCGGCGACACTCGCGCCTACCGCCTGCGAGACGGTGAGCTCTCCCAGATCACCCATGACCACACCTTCGTCCAGTCCCTGATCGACGAAGGACGACTGACCCCCGATGAAGCGGCCTCACACCCGCAGCGCTCGCTGCTGGTGCGAGCACTGACCGGCACAGGCGGGACGCATCCGGACCTGTCACTTCACCAGGCCGCCGCCGGTGACCGCTACCTCTTGTGCTCCGACGGGTTGTCGGCCGTCGTCCCGGCCGCGTCCCTGCGGAAGGCGCTGACCGAGGAGGACGGCCCGCAGCGGGTACTCGACGAATTGATCGCGCAAGCGTACGCCGCAGGTGCTCCCGACAACATCGCCTGTGTCGTCGCCGACGTCGTACCGCTGGACGGCGCAGATGCCGTCCGGAACGTTCCCAGCCGATGACGCGCGCCCCCAAACTCAAGGCGGGGCGCGGCGTCATCGTCGATCGTCGGCCGCTGGGGGTCGACGCGTTCCGGCGGTTGTGGGTGGCGTCGGTGGTGTGCGCGGTGGGCGGGTCGTTCAGCCTGGTCGCGATCCCGACGCAGTTGTTCACCATGACCGGGTCATCGGCGGCCGTGGGTGCCTCGGCCGTCGTGTCGTTCGTCGCGCTGGTGGTGGCGGCTCTGTGGACAGGTGCTCTCGCCGACGTCAGAGACCGGCGAACGATACTTCTGGCCGCGCACTGCGGCCTGACCTCGACCTACGCGGCCTTGTGGGCTCAGTCTGTACTGGACGCCCGATCCGTCCCGATCCTGATGGTGCTGGTGGCCTGCCAGGGACTGACCTTCGGATCGATCATGACGACGATGGGTGCCGTGGTGCCCCGCCTCGTCCCGGTCGAACTGCTCCCGGCGGCCAACAGCCTCAGCTCGCTGGCCCGCTACGCCGGGTCGATCGCGGGCCCCGTGCTCGCCGGCCTTCTGATCCCGCTCGTCGGGCTCGGCACCCTGTACCTGTTCGACGCGCTCGCGCTGCTGGCCGTCGTGTGGGCCGTCGCCACGTTGCCCCGCTTGGAGCCGGCCCGAGCATCGAACGTTCCGGCCGAACCGCACCGCGGGGATCATCCGGCCCTCGCTCAGATCCTCGCCGGGTTCCGGTACCTGGCCGCCAGCCGACTGCTCGTGGCGGTGCTGGCGGTCGACCTCTCGGCGATGGTCTTCGGCATGCCGGTCGCACTTTTCCCCGAACTGGCCCAGCACACCTACGGCGGCCCGGCCGGCGGCGGTCCGACACTGGGACTGCTCTACGCCGCCTACCCAGCCGGGGTATTCGCGGTCGGTCTCCTATCGGGCACCTTCACCCGCGCCCGCCGCCATGGCGCTCTCATGGCGGCGGCCGCCGCCGCGTGGGGCATCACCGTGGTCGTACTCGGCGTGGCGGCACAGCTGTGGATCGCGCTGACAGCACTCGTCCTCGGCGGAGCCGTGAACTTCGTGCTCAGCACCTTCCGCAACGCCATCTCCCAGGCCCTTACCGACGACGCCATGCGCGGCCGGATCCAGGGAACACTCACCGTTGTCCTCATCGGTGGACCGCAGCTCGCGAACGTGCTGCACGGGACCGCCGCGTCGTTCCTCGGGCCCCGAACAGTGATTTGCATCGGTGGTCTACTGACCACCGTGGCCGTCGCCGCGATCGCATGGCGAGTTCCCGAGCTGCGTTCCTACACGATGTCCAGCCCCTGCCCCTCGCCGTAGCCACAGGAGTTCCGGGCCCTCGCGATTGACGCCCGGCCGCTCCAGCACGATCGCACGTGCCCGGTGACAGCTTCGTCGACGACGTCACGTCGTCACGTCGTCGACGCCCCGCTGAGCGCGACGACGAGACTGGTCACCGCGAGCATCAACGCGGCGGATGTTCCGACGTACCGCTCCGGCTTGCTTCGGGACATCGCGTTGGGGATGACGCTGAGCGCGGCGAACCCGAACACCGCCCAGGTGCCGACGCCCGCGACGGGCTCCGCCACGACGTCGATCCAGCCGGCGCGGTCCAGGACCACGACCGCGAACGCGACATAGAGCACCACCGCGATACCGCTGCCGACCCGCAGTGGTCCCGGGAGGACCCGGTGCCGCCCGCCCCACGCAAGGCTCCCCCATGGCGCGCCGCACACGAGCGCCAGTTGCAGGACCGACAGCAGGACGAGGACGGCGACGAAGACGACAACCAGGACAGGCACCGGTTCGTTCATGGGATCGTCCTCCAAGAGCTGAGACACATCGCCGAAGAGAGACGATATGTCGCGTTGCATCCCGAGTCAAGATATATCGTGACCGGCCACAGTGGCTTGGCCACCGTTCCCGGCCGGGTCGATCGCGCCCGGCGCACCGTGTTCCCGGCCCGTTGGCTCCGAGACATCTAAGGAAGGTGTACCAGCGCCACAACGTATCGGCACGTGGCGACGCGTAGGCGCCCGCAGTCGATGGGCTCCGACCCGTCCGTTGCCCTTCTATCAGGTCACCCGGTACGCCAGGTGAGTGACGAGACTGGTGCCCGCGGGGTCACCGATGGGTTCGAGAGTGATGTTCCCGATGTTGGCGAGCAGCCGCTCGCCTCTGCCGAGAATCACCGGCGCGACGTGCAGGCGGAGTTCGTCAATGAGCCCCGCCGCCAGATACTGGTTCACCGTCTCGGCGCCACCGGCGACGGCGACGTCGCGGTCGCCGGCGACCTCGCGCGCCTGGGCCATCGCCGCCTCGATCCCGTCGGTGACGAAGAAGAACGTCGTGCCACCCTTCATCGTCAACGGCTCACGCGGGTGATGGGTGAGGACGAAGACCGGCGCGTGGTACGGCGGCTCCTCGCCCCACCAGCCGCTCCAGCCGAGGTCCCAGGCGCCGCGGCCGGGGCCGAACATGTTGCGGCCCATGATGAAGGCCCCGGCCGCGGTAATAGCCTCGATCACCGCGGTGTGCCGCTCGGGCTCCTCGAACATCCATCGGTGCAGACACTCCTCCGCGCCCTCACCGAGCGGGTGCTCCAGGCTCTGGTTCGGTCCCGCCACGAAGCCGTCGAGGGACATCGCTATGTCACACGTGACCTTGCTCATCTCACTGCCTCCTGCGTTTCGGCGCCCGTCTGGCGCCTTCACCGAGAAGTCGGAGCCGTCCACCGTTCCTCTACATGCCGGCCGGAATCTTTTTTCAGAATGCGGGTCCTCCCGACCGCGGGGGCGGATGCCGTCGCGAGTGTCAGCGACGACACCCCGATGCGACCGGCCCCAAGTAGTCCGTCCACTCACGGCGAAGTCGGCGCGGTTCACCGCTCGCGTGTACGTGGTAACAGCTTCGTTGACGACAAGCCGGGTTCCGGAACGGTTTGGAGCCTTGGGCAGGAAGGGGCCGTCCGCTCCCTCCAGCTTCGTGGTCACCACGGCTGATGTCGCCTCCAACCTTCCGATGGTCAGTCGCCAGGCCGTTCCGGGCCGTTTCGGTTGCTCAGGCGAAATCAGTTAGCGGGCGTGCCGAACCAGCGGGAGAGGTGGTCGTCCAGGTCCTGCTGATCGTCGCCGATCCAGGCGACGTGGCCGTCGGGGCGTAGCAGGACGCACGGAACATCCAGTGCCGCGGTGGGGTCCGCGAGGTGGTCGACCCGGTCCGACCAGCCGCCGACGGCCAGGCGTTCGGTGCGGTCCAGCAGCAGGCCGCGGCCGCGATGCAGCAGACCGTAGAGGTGGCCCTGTTTCACCTCGATGTCGGGCAGGCGGCGGCCGAGCAGGTCGGGGCCCTCGCCGAAGTCGTAGCGGATGCCGATCGCGGTGATCTTCTCGATCAGATGGCGGTTCACCTCGTCGAAGTCCATCAGTTCGGTGAGCAGCCTGCGCACGGCCTGCGGGCCCGGTTCGGTGGACAGCAGCTCCGTCTGGGCGCGGGTGTTGTCCAGCACGTCCTCGGCGACCGGATGACGTTCGGCCTGGTAGGTGTCCAGCAGTGTTTCCGGGGCCCAGCCGCGGATCTGCGCGGCCAGTTTCCAGCCGAGGTTGAACGCGTCCTGAACGCCCAGGTTGAGGCCCTGTCCGCCGATGGGTGGATGGATGTGTGCCGCGTCACCGGCCAGCAGCACCCGCCCGACCCGATACCGTTCGGCCAGCCGGGTGGCATCCCCGAATCGGGACAACCAGCGCGGGGAGTGCACGCCGAAATCGGTTCCGGCGATGGTGCGCAACTGTTGTTTGAAATCCTCGAGGGTGGGCGGTTCCGCGCGGTCGCCGACTCCCGCGGCGGGGACCACGACGCTGTAGACCCCTTCACCGAAGGGCCGGAGCCAGAATCTCTGATGGGTCTCGCGGATTTCGGTCACCTTGGCGGCGACCTCCTCCCGCGGCACGCCCACTTCCATCTCGCCCATCAGCGTCTCGGCCCGTGAGGGCTCGCCGGGGAAGCCGACACCGAGCAGTTTGCGCACCGTACTGCGCCCGCCGTCACAGCCGACGAGATAGCGCGAACGCAGCCGTTCCCCGTCGGCCAGCTCGACGGTCACCCCCTCGTCGTCCTGCTCGAAACCGGCGACCGCGCGACCGCGCCGGACCCGCGCCCCCAGTTCGATCGCGTGTTCTTCGAGCAGATGCTCGATGACCGGCTGTGGAATACCCAGCAGATAGGCGTACGCGGAATCCAGGCCCTTGGGCACGGGTTTACCGATGGCGGCGAAGAAACCGCCGGCCGGACGTCGTCTTCCGTGCTGGAGAACGCGATCCAGCAGCCCGCGCATCGCCATCAGCTCAAGACTGCGAATATGCAGACCGACGATGCGGGTGAACGACGCGGGCTCGGTTTCCTTCTCCAGAACGAGCACCCGCGCATCGTGCAGCCGCAGCTCGGCGGCCAGCGTCGCACCGGTCGGCCCGCACCCGGCAATGATCACATCGAAGACGAGGGGCGCGCGATCGGCGCCGGAGGCCGGTGACCGGAGAACTCCGGGGACGTCGTCTGCCGTGGAGTCGCGCTCGACGCTGTCGTTCGACGGCGGCTCGGCGGTGACCTGCTGAGAGTGCATGGGTGTTGCCTTTCGGGAGTGCCTTGGTGGCGAGGCGCTCCCGGCGACACCTACGTCAATCGCCCGGCCGTGACGGGAAGGGGGAGCACCCACATCGATGCGGCGTTCATGGGTCTCACCTCCTGGCGCGGTGTCACGGTCAACCGCAAGCTACAAGCCCGAACATCATCCCGTCCAACCCTTTTCCGGCCACGTGATCACGGCTCCGAACGGCCCCGTGCGGTCACGGGGCGGATCCGGCGTGGCGGCCCGGGTGATCGGGCGCCGCCTGGTCATCACCGGCGCTCCAGGCACGGGCCAGCCCCTCGGATCCGGATGCCGCGGGGCGCGTGTGCCGGACGAGGACGAGCTCGTTGGAGACTGGAGGCCGCTCGGAGATGAGCCGGATCAGCACGCAGGAGAGGGGACACCTTTGAGAACGCCGGTTTCGCGGAGAGTGCGCGATCTTGTCTATGAGACGTTCGCATCGGAGGGGCGCGCACCGTCGGTGGCCGAGCTGGCACGCAGAACGCGGAGCACTGTCGACGCGATCCAGAAGATCTTGTACGACCTGGCGGAGGAGCACGCCCTGGTCCTGACTCCCGACGGGGATGCGGTGCGGATGGCCCACCCGTTCACCTCCGCACCGATGGCGTTCGTCGTGACACCGCTGGACGGGCGTGACGACCGCCGCTGGTGGGGCGGATGCGCGTGGGACTCCTTCGGCATCAGCGCCGCCCTCCACCTGGACGTCCGCATCGACACGGCATGTCCGCGGTGCGGAGCCCCGATCAGCTTCCAGGCAGGCCCGCAGCTCCCGCCCCCCGTGGATCTCGCGGTCCGGATTCCCCGGCCCGCCAAGGAGTGGTGGGACGACGTGGTCGGCACCTGCACGATGATCCGCGCGTTCTGCGACCGCGCTCACGCCGAGCGGTGGACGACCGACAACGCACCGGGCACCGGCTACATCGCCGAGGCGACGGCCATGTGGCGACTGGCCGGCCCGTGGTACGGCGATCGTCTGGCCCCCGGGTTCCAGCCGCACAGCCGGGAGCACAACCAGGGGCTCCTCGATGAATGCGGCCTCACAGGCCCGTTCTGGCAGCTGCCGTAGACGACCGAACAGGAGCACGTCGCGCCGACCCCCGGCGCGGCGTCGACGGCAGTGGCCTCGCACCGCCCGCCGTCCGGCCCGGCGTGTGTGCTTCAGGACGGGCGTGGCCCTGCCAGGAACTCGCCGACCTGGACGACCGCGAACTCGATCGGTCAGCGCGGTCACCAGGGACGGGGGGCCGAGGCCCGGCCTCCGCGACTCCCTGGAACCTTACAGATAGCCAAGATCTCAGCTTCCAATCTTGGATGGGCCCGTCACGTCCGTGATCGCACTGACACAACAGGAGATCATTGTGGGAAAACTGAAGTACGCCGCCGCCACGTTACTTCTGTCGGCCGCGCTGTCCACCTCACCGGCGCACGCCGACGATCCCGGCACCGGCTCGGGCAGCGGTGACGTCTCCACGCTCGGTACGTGCACCGATTTCGGCATCACCCTGTGTGGCGTCATCTACAACCACTTCGGCTCGAACGCCTCACTGCGCGTCACCAACAACTGGATCGGAACCCCCGACAACTGGGTGTGGGTGCCACCGGGCAAGAGCTCCAAGGACGTCGGCGTCGTCGACGCGGACGGGTTCTTCATCTACACCGACTGTCCGGGCAAGGACGCGGTGAACCCCTGGCTGAAATACCCGGGCCCGAAGTGGTACAAGGTGACGGACATCGAACACACCCGCGTCATCGTGACCTGCTGACCGACCGGCCGGGCAGGAGCAGACGAACGAAACGATATGTCGCGCCGGGCCGAGGGCGACATATCGGCAGAAGGTCCACAGGTCCATCCCGATCACCCGGTTACCGGCGTCGTAGACGCTGTGGACGTCGCCGCAGGTGAGGCCGGTCAGGGTCGCGGCGCCTCCGAGGGCGGGGCGCCGATGATCGAGATGGTCGTAGACCAGAAATAAACCCCTGCTCCGCCTGGTTGCCGCCTACATGGCTGTTGACGACATCCGCGGGACGGCCCGCGGCTCCTCCGAGGTACCCCTGTCGATCCTGGAGCTGGCGACCGTCGGTTCGGGAGTGACACCCACCGAGACCCTGGCGGCGAGCACCGAGCTGGCCAGGCGCGCGGAGGAGTGGGGCTACCACCGGATCTGGGTGGCCGAGCACCACGGCATGCCGTCCGTGGCCAGTTCCTCGCCCGCCGTGTTGATCGCCCATCTGGCCGCCGCGACCAGGAGCATCCGGCTGGGGTCCGGCGGCGTCATGCTGCCCAACCACGCCCCGCTGGTGGTCGCCGAGCAGTTCGGCACCCTGCACGCCCTGCACCCGGGCCGCATCGACCTCGGGCTCGGCCGGGCCCCCGGCACCGACCCCGCCACGGCGAGGGCCCTGCGCGGGCGGCACGGCCTGGACGCCGACGACTTCCCCGAGCAGCTGGCCGAGCTGACGGCCTTCCTGGACGGCACGTTCCCGCCGGGCCACCCGCTGGAGCGGGTCGTCGCGGTGCCCCGCTCCCCCGAGTCGGGCCGCCCGCCGATCTGGCTGCTCGGTTCCAGCGGCTTCAGCGCCCAGCTCGCCGGGATGCTCGGCCTGCCGTTCGCGTTCGCGCACCACTTCAGCGGGAACAACACCATCCCGGCCCTGGAGCTGTACCGGTCGTCCTTCGAGCCCTCCGCCGTCCTCGACCGGCCGTACGCGATGATCGGCGTCTCCGCGGTCGCCGCCGACACCCCCGAGCAGGCGCTGCGCCTGGCCCGCTCCGGCGGGCTGTCCATGCTGCGGCTGCGGCGCGGGGCGCCGCAGCCGATCCCCACGCCCGAGGAGGCCGAGAACTACCCGTACAGCCCGATCGAGCGGGACTTCCTCGACGACTACCTGTCCAAGGTGGTGCTGGGGGACGCCGCCGGGACGCGGCAGGGGCTGGAGGACCTCCGCAAGCGCACCGAGGCCGACGAGTTGATGATCACCACGATGGTCCACGACTCCGCCGCCCGGACCCGCTCCTACGAGCTCATCGCCCAGGCGTACGACCTCACCCGGGGTGACTGACCCCGGTCTCCCGCGTCATCGTCGGCGCTCCCAGCTACGCGGATAAAACCGCCAATCTCCATCGAAACTGCACAGGAGACCACTACGCTCCGGGTGCATGATCGGATCGAGATGGGTGAGCCTGCTGGTCTGGTCGGCGGTGCTGCCCTTCGCGGCCTGGGCGGTGCTCAGGGCCGGCGGGTGGACCCCCGTCTGGCAGTGGGTCGCCCTGGTGGCGTTCACGCCGTACGTCGCGGCGGCCTCGGCGATCCCGCTGCTCCTCGCCCTGGGCCTGCGCCGCTGGACGGCCGCGGCCCTCGCCCTGGTCACGAGCGCGGTGCTGGCGACGGCCGTGCTCCCCCGCCACTTCGGCGACGGCGACCGGCCCGCCGCCGACGGGGGGCGGCTGCGGGTGCTCGCCGCGAACCTCGCCGTCGGCGCGGGCGACACCGACGTCCTGATGAAACTCGTACGCTCCCTCGACCCGGACGTGCTGGCCCTCCAGGAGATCACCCCGGCCGCGCGCGAACGCCTGGAGGGAGCCGGGTTGCGCGAGCGCATGCCCCACGTCGTGGACCGCGCGGTCGACGGGGTGTGGGGCTCGGGCATCTACTCCAAGCATCCCATCGCCGAGAGGCCGCTGATCGAGCTGGGCAGGTTCCGGCAGGCACGCGGGGTGATCGAGCACCCGAGCGGCCACGAGATCGAGGTCGTCTCGGTCCACCCCTGCGCGCCCCGGTACGGCGACAGGGTGCCGTGCTGGGAGCAGGGACTGCGGGCGCTGCCCAGGGCGGGCGGGCAGTTGCGGGTGCTCGCCGGGGACTTCAACGCAACCCTCGACCACCGGCTGGTGCGCGACCTGCTCGACAGCGGCTACCGCGACGCGGCCGACGCCACCGGGCACGGCCTGACGGCCACCTGGCCGCAGCAGGGCTGGGAGCCCGTCCCCGGCGTGACGATCGACCACATATTCGCCGACTCGCGCATGGCGATCAGGACCTTCGGCGTCCACCACCTCCCGGATACCGACCACCGCCCGGTCTTCTCCGAGCTGGGCCTGCCGCGCTTCACGAAGCGCTGACCCCGGCCCGATCCGCCACGCCTGACCGGCCGGAACCGCCCGCACGAGCCGACGAAGAGGCAGCCTTCGACCGGAACCGCCCCCACGGGCCGATGAAGAGGCGGGCTCCGACCGGGGCCACCCGCACCGGCCGGTAAGCGCGGGCTCCGACCGGTGCGGAGCCCGCCCCGCACCGGTCCGGGCCGATCAGCCAGGACCGGCCCGCTCCGACCGGCTCAACCCGACCGGCTCACCTCACGCCTCACGCCTCACGGATCGCCGAGCGGGACCTTGGCGGTCTCGGCCCTCCGCGAGCGGGACCCGCCGAGGAACAGGACCAGGGCGAGGACGGCGTACGGCACCGCGGAGACGGCGAAGATCGCGGCATGACCGGTCAGTGCCGAGGCCGCGGCGTAACCGCCGTAGACGAAGATGGCGCCCACCTCGGTGCCCAGCCCGGCCAGCGAGGTCACGGTGGCGCGGGCCGGGCCCGTGATGCTCTCCTGCAGCCGCACGTCGGCCAGCACGGTCGCCATCTGGAAGACGCAGAAGGCCACCGCGAGGGCGACGAACCCCGCCGCGACACCGCTGACCGCGCCCGCGCCGAGCGTCAGCGCCCCGAACGCGAGGAGCGCGGCGAACTCCCGGTCCGTGAAGCTCCGCCCGGCCGCCGCGAGCACGCCACCGGCCGCGACGCCCACGGAGACCAGAAGCACCAGGAGCGGCACGACGTGCGCGGCGACGCCGGTGCCGATCGCGAGCAGCGGGGTGTACTCCTCCAGCGCACCCCACAGGGCCGTCACCGCCGGTACCAGCAGCAGCGCCCGGCGCGTCGACCGGTCGGCCCGCGCCGCCCGTAGCCCCTCGCGCAGGATCGCGGCGTAGCCGCCCTCCGGCGTCTCCTCCTCATCGGCATTGGCCGCCTCACCTTCCCGGCCGGGACGTACGCGATGCTCGGGAAAGGCGAGCGCGGCCACCGCGGCGAGCACGCACGCCAGGACGCTGCCCGCTGCGACCAGCGAGTAGCCGCCCACGGCGAACACCGGGGCGGCCACGGCCATGGACAGCACGGCCGCGCCCGTGCCGACCGCGCGGGCGCGGCCCATGATGGCGGCATAGCGGCCGGTCTCGCCCAGGTGGTCGAGCTCGGTGTAGATCAGCGCCTCCAGCGCGCCCGACTGCAGCGCTCCCGCGGCGCCCCACAGCACGAAGCCCACGGCGAACACCCAGTAGGAGGGGGCCATGCCCCACAGGGCGAAGCCGACGGCGGCGAGCAGCGGCGCCAGGGCGAGCAGCGCGCGCCGCGAGACGGCGTCGGCCCACACCCCCGAGGGAACCTCCAGCACGATGGAGGTGACCGACCAGACCACCAGGAGCGAGGAGATCTCGGCGGTCGACAGACCCGTGTCGACGAACAACAACGCGTAGAACGGGTAGAAGAGGACGAACTCATCAAAGAGGTTGTAGACGTAGAACGTCGCGGCCAAGCGCTTCGCACGCCTTTCAGGCGTACGGTGAAAAGAAGTGGTCATGAGGTCCTTCTCGCGGAGACTGTGCGGACTCGGGATGCTCGGCATCTCCGGAGGTCCACGGCAGCTCGCGCCGGACCGACCGATCGTTCAGAATCAATGTCGCCAGGTCATGCCCCAGACCCTACAACCACCGCGTCCCCCACGTCCTCCCCTTTTTTCCGGCCCTTTTCAGAGTCAGAATTCGTCGTGCCCGGAGACCTGGCCGATCGGGAAGATGTGCCGGTTCGCGGCGCAGATGGTCTCCAGGACGTGAACGGGCGTGTCGTCGTCGGAGTAACCCGCGCGCAGGACCTGGACGACCCACTCCCCCGGTTCGAGCTCCAGGGTCTCGTACTCGAAGGACGTCGGCGGGCGGGCCGTCAGGTTCTCCTCGGCGTGACCGAAGGTGTGGCCGAGGGCGATCAGCGCCGACTGGAGTGACGGTTCGACGAACCCGGGCTCGGCGAGGCGGGTCCCCCCGAACAGGTCCGCCCGGAAGTAACTGGTGGCGACGCGCACCGGGATGCCGTCGGCCGTCATCATCTTCCGGCGGGCGATCACCTCGGCGCCCGGTTCGACGCGCAGGCAGGCGGCCACCTGTTCACCGGCCGGTTCCGGGCCCACGTAGAGCATTCTGCGGCCCGGCGTGACGCCCTGCCTCTCCGCCTCGGCGAGGAACAGGGACGCGGAGGCCCGCACGGCGGGGTCGGTCGGCAGCGTCCGCCGCACCAGGACCCTCGGCGCGCGGACCGCGGGCCCCTCGGGGGCGCGTGCCGCCGGTCCCTTCCTCATCTGGGAGATGCGGCCCGGGGACACGCCCAGGCGGGTCCCTATGTCCTCCAGACTCATCCCGGAGTCACGGGCCTCGGCGATCGCCTGGCGGCGCATCTTCGCCGCCTCCGCGACAAGCTCCTGCTCGTCGGTCATGAGACGGCTCAGAATCCGCGCCCGCTCGATAGGGTCGCTCAGCTTGGAAACGTCGTGCAGCGTCTTCAGGTCCATCGGGGGGCCGCCTCCTCGCGCTCGACACCACCGGGCATTTTAGCCCCCCTATTCCGGCGCTACGACAATGCCCGTCCCGGTGAGCCGGAAAAGCCGTCACCCGCACCCGTCCCGGGACTCGGACCCTTTACTCCGAAAGAGGATCCGTGGTCAATGGGCACCCTGGCCTGGAGATCACACCACGCCGACCGTCAAATCAGTTGCCGACGCCGCACCCGGGTGCGGAAACTGAATGGTCGCCCGTATCACGCGGGTGGCGGTGATCCGACGGGGCACCCACCGGGAGCGGTGGCGCGGGTGAGACCGGCTGAGAGGGGATGGCGTTCCGGCCTGCCATGCCCCGGACGGCTCTCACCCCGTCAGAACACCATGAGGAGCGTGCCGCCCACCGATGCCCCCTGACACCGGACCCACCACAGCCAGTGCCAACAACGCCGACACCCCTGCCGCCGACACAGCGCCCCCGACGCCCCCGACGCCCCTGACGCCCCCGACATCCCCGGCCTCGCGGCCCCTCCCCGCGCGCCGTGCCAGGGCGGGCTCCCTGTGGCGGTTGAAGTCCTACCTCCGCCCGTACGTCACCCGCCTGGTCGCCATCTGGGTGCTGTCCTTCGCCGCGGTCGCGATCGGCATCACCATCCCGCTGATCGGCAGGGAGATCATCGACGGCCCCGTCGCCCGGGGCGACACCGGGGCCGTGCCTCCCCTCGCGCTGCTCGCCCTGGGGCTGGGCGTGACCGAGGCGCTGCTCGTCTTCCTGAGACGGTGGCTGCTGGCCGCCGCCGTCCTGGGCCTGGAGACCAGGATCCGCGACGACCTCTACGGCCACCTGCAGCGGCTGCCGATGGGGTTCCACGCCTCCTGGCAGTCGGGCCAGCTGCTGTCCCGGGCGACGACCGACCTGTCGACGATCCGGCGCTTCCTCGGCTTCGGCCTGCTCTTCCTCGTCCTGACCACCGTCCAGATCGCGACGGTGACCGGGCTGCTGCTGCACATGTACTGGCCGCTCGGGCTGCTGGTCGTCGTCTCGGCGGTACCGATCGTATTCACCACCCTGCGCTTCAAGCGCGAGTACATCACCATCTCCCGCCGGGTCCAGGACGAGCAGGGCGACCTCGCCACGGTCGTCGAGGAGTCGGCGGCCGGCATCCGTACGATCAAGGCGTTCGGCCGCGGCCCGTACGTCTCCGGGATCTTCGAGAAAGAGGCGCTGAAGGTCTACGGGACCTCGATGGAGAAGGTCCGTCTGTCGGCCAGGTTCTTCACCTTCCTCGAGGTGATCCCGAACATCACCCTCGCGCTCGTGCTGCTGCTCGGCGCCCTGGCGGTCGGCTCCGGCACGCTGACGCTGGGCACGCTGGTGGCCTTCGCCACCCTGATGCTGCAGCTGGTCTGGCCCGTCTCCGCGCTCGGTTTCATCCTGACGATGGGCCAGGAGGCGATGACCGCGGCGGACCGGGTGATGGAGGTGCTCGACACCGAACCGGAGATCGTCGGGGGTACCGGCGTGATCGAACGGCCCCGGGGGCACCTGCGCTTCGAGGGGGCGGGCTTCACCTTCCCCGGCGACGGGAGACCGGTGCTCCGCGACGTCTGGCTGGAGGTGCGGCCTGGAGAGACGGTGGCGGTCGTGGGCGCGACGGGTTCCGGCAAGACCACGCTGACCTCCCTGGTGCCGCGGCTGCACGACGTCGGCGCGGGCCGGGTCACGATCGACGGGGTCGACGTCCGCGACCTGCCGCTGCCCACGCTGCGCTCGATGGTCGCCACGGCCTTCGAGGAACCGACGCTGTTCTCGATGAGCGTCAGGGAGAACCTCACGCTGGGGCGGCACGACGCGAGCGAGGAGGAGATCGCGGAGGCGCTGCGGATCGCCCAGGCCGGGTTCGTCCACGCGCTGCCGTGGGGGCTGGAGACCCGGATCGGCGAGCAGGGCATGTCCCTGTCCGGTGGCCAGCGCCAGCGGCTCGCGCTGGCGCGCGCGGTTCTCAGCCGTCCCAGGATCCTCGTGCTGGACGACACCCTGTCGGCCCTGGACGTCGAGACCGAGGCCCTGGTGGAGGAGGCGCTCCGGCACGTGCTGCGCGAGGCGACCGGGATCGTCGTCGCCCACCGGGCCTCCACCGTGCTCCTCGCCGACAGGGTGGCCCTGCTGCTCGACGGCACGATCGCGCACGTCGGCGAGCACCACGAGCTCATGGCGAACGTGCCCGAGTACCGCGCGCTGCTGTCGGCGGACCCGGACATCGAGGAGGCGCGACTGTGAGCGTGACCGAACCGTCCACCGGGCCTTCCGGACACACCGAAACCACCGGACCCGCCACCGGACCTTCCGGACCCACCGGACCCTCCAGACCTTCAGGCCCCGCCGTCACGGATCCCTCCGGCGCCGAGGCCGTGAACGGGTCCCGGGAGTGGCGGGGGGTCGCGGCGGAGAACCAGGACGAGCTGTCGGCGCAGGTGTCGTTCCTGCTGCGCGACAGGTCCAGGCGGCTGCTCGGCGATCTGCTGCGCCCGTACCGCGGGGAGATCGTCCTGCTCGTCGCGATCATCGTGACCTGCAACGTCGCCTCGCTCTCCATCCCCTACCTGGTCAAGGTGGGCATCGACGCGGGCATCCCGCCGATGGTGGCGGGCGCGGGACCACGAACGCTGATGACGGTCGTCGCGGCGATCCTGGCGGCGGCGGCGATCCAACTGGTGACCCGGCGGATTTTCCTCAGGATGGCCGGGCGCATCGGCCAGAACATCCTGCTGGAGCTGCGGCGGCGGGTGTTCGGCCACTTCCAGAGGCTGTCGCTGTCGTTCCACGAGGACTACACCTCCGGCCGGGTCGTCTCCCGGCTCACCTCCGACATCGACGCCATCTCCGAGATGCTGCAGTCGGGTTTCGACGACCTCGTCACCGCCGTACTGACACTGTTCGGCACGGCGGTCCTGCTGCTCGTCCTGGACGTCCACCTCGCTGTGGTCGCGCTGCTGCCGCTGCCGGTCCTGGTGGTGTTCACCGGCTGGTTCCGGCGGCAGTCGAGCATCGTCTACCGCAGGACCCGGGAGACCGTGGCCCTGGTGATCGTGCACTTCGTGGAGTCGATGGCCGGCATGCGCGCGGTGCAGGCGTTCCGCGGGGAGCCGCGCAACCAGGAGATCTTCTCCCAGCTGAACACCGACTACCGCGACGCCAACCGGCGGAGCATGCACCTGATCGCGATCTTCTCGCCGGGTGTCAAGCTGATCGGGAACGTGACGATCGCGGCCGTCCTCCTCTACGGGGGCACGCTGGCGATCCAGGGCGAGGTCACGGTGGGCGTGCTGGCCGCCTTCCTGCTCTACCTGCGCCAGTTCTACGAGCCGATGCAGGAGATCTCGCAATTTTATAACACGTTCCAGTCCGCCGGAGCCGCGTTGGAGAAGCTCTCCGGTGTGCTGCAGGAGCGTCCCGTGGTGGCCGAACCCGGCGACCCGGTGACGCTGGAGCGGCCACGCGGGAGGATCGAGTTCCAGGGCGTGGAGTTCTCCTACCTGGACGGCGTCGCGGTGCTGCCCCGGCTGGACCTGGTGGTCCCCACCGGGCAGACCGTGGCGCTGGTCGGCACCACCGGGGCGGGCAAGACCACGCTGGCCAAGCTGGTCTCCAGGTTCTACGACCCGGTGGCCGGGCGGGTGCTGCTGGACGGGGTCGACCTGCGCGACCTCGGCGAGGAGTCGCGGCACGCCGCGGTGGTCCTGGTCACCCAGGAGAACTTCCTGTTCAGCGGGTCGGTGGCGGACAACATCAGGTTCGGACGGCCGGGCGCGAGCATGGCCGACGTCGTGGCGGCGGCCCGCTCGATCGGTGCCGACGCGTTCGTCTCCGCGCTTCCCGAGGGGTACGACACCCAGGTCGGCAAGCACGGCGGCCGGTTGTCGGCCGGGCAGCGGCAGCTGGTGGCGTTCGCCAGGGCGTTCCTGGCCGACCCGGCGGTGCTGATCCTCGACGAGGCGACGTCCAGCCTGGACGTCTCCAGCGAGCGGCTGGTGCAGCGGGCGATGCGGACGATCCTGGCGGAGCGGACGGCTCTGATCATCGCGCACCGCCTGTCGACCGTCGAGATCGCCGACCGGGTGCTGGTGATGGACGGCGGCAGGATCGTGGAGGACGGCCCGCCCGGTGAGCTCGCCGGGCGGGCGGGCCGCTACGCCGACCTGCACCGCGCCTGGCTCGACAGCATCTCCGACCACCGCGACGTCCCCGGCTGACCCACCCCGGCGTCCGGAATCCGGCGCGCGATTTACGACGGACCCTGAACCCCGCGAACGGTGCCCGCGTATCTCAGGACGGAACGGCACGAATGGTCCTTCCCACCCGCAGGAAAGGGGCAGTGATTTCGATGAGCACCCGGCGGTCGCGCAAACGACGGTCCCTGACCGCCACCTTGCTGGTCTCCGCCATACTGACCGCCGGGTGCTCGTCAGCGGCCGTGACCGCCGGAACCCCCGTCCAGGCGGTGGGACTGGCCGGTGATCGGGCCGACGCGGACGTCCGTTTCTCCCAGGAGATGATTCCGCACCACCGCCAGACGATCCAGCTCGCCGACCTGGTGGCGGGCCGGAGCGAGAACCCGTACGTGCGCGACCTGGCCGCGAAGATCAAGAAGAAGGAGTCCGCCGACATCGACCTGATGTCCGGCTGGCTGCGGTCGTGGAAGGTCGAGGTACCGGCGGAGGGCGACCACGCCGCGCACAACATGCCCGGCATGCTGTCCGCCACCCAGCTCTCCTCCCTGGAGGGACGGTCGGGCGCCTCCTTCGACAAGCTGTGGCTGAGCGTGCTGGGCAAGCACCTCAACAGCGGTGTCCAGATGGCCAAGGTCGCGATCGCGCTGGGCAGGCACCGGCCCACCACCCAGCTGGCGGAGAAGATGGTCAGCGAGCAGCGCGCCCAGATCACCGAGATCGGCAAGAAGCTCGCCTGAGTCGACTCGGCGTCCACTCTGGGTCCACGCGGAGTCCACTCCTGGTCGTCGTTCACTCGAACGGCGAACCGCCCGGGAACGACCCGCCATCCGTGGGTACGAGGCCCCTCAAAAGGGGCATAAGCGCGAGGCGCAACCGGGTCGCGGTGATGGCGGTGACGCCGAACGGCGCCCGGTGTGCGAGCAGAGCGGCGGCAGACCGCCCGATCCCCCGCTGGAGGTCTCATGAGCACGCCCGGAAGGCGCCCTGTCCTCGCGGACTCCGTCCGGATCACCGAGGACGCCGTGGAGATACTCGACCGCCGTGTCTATCCCTTCGAGCACCGCTGGGTGCGCTGTGCCACCAGCGAGGACGTCGCGGTGGCCATCGAGCGGATGGTCACGCAGAGCACCGGCCCCTCGTTCGCGGCGACCACCGGGATGACACTGGCAGCCCGTGAGGCGCGGGGCGAGCCGCCGGGCCTGGCGGCGGCGCGGCTGCGCAAGGCGGGCGACCGGCTCATCGCGACCCGGCCCACGAACAACCACATCCGCGACGCCGTCGAGGCCGTCCTGGCCGCCACGGTGGACGGGCCGCTGCCCGAGGCGTACGGGGACGAACTGGTGGAGGCCGTGACCCGGGCGGCGGCCGAGCACGACGCGGCCTACCTGGCGAGCAGCGCGGCCATGGGCAGGCACGCGGCGGCACTGCTCGACGACGGCGACCGCGTCCTCACCCACTGCTGGGCGGACACCTACCTGATAGCCACCGTCGAGGCCGCGCAGGAGGCGGGCAAGCGGCTGGAGTTCGTCTGCACCGAGACCCGGCCCTACCTTCAGGGGGCACGGCTGACCGCGCCGACGCTGGTGGAGATGGGCTACCGGCCCACCCTCATCACCGACGGCATGGTCGCCTCGGTGCTGTCCGACGGGCTCGCCGACGTGGCACTGACCGCGGCGGACCGGGTGACGATGGACGGGCACGTGGTGAACAAGGTCGGCACGCTCGGGGTGGCGCTGGCCGCCCGCGCCTTCGACGTCCCGTACTACGTGGTGATCCCGGCACCCGATCCGCGGGCTCCGGGGATCGACGACGTCGTCATCGAGCGGCGCGACGGCGACGAGGTCCTGCACGTCCTGGGGAGGCGCACCGCGGGCGAGGGCGTGACCGGCCACTACCCCGCCTTCGACGCCACGCCGCCGCACCTGGTGACGCGGATCGTGACCGAGCACGGCGCCTACCCCGCCGAGCGCGTGTCGGAGCACTTCGGACCCGTGGGCCGTTCCGGGTCACCGAACGGCATCGCCCGCGCGTGACGGACGGAGGCGGTGCCCCTGCCGCACACGGCGCGAAGGCCCCCTCACCGAGGCGAGGGGGCCTTCGCGCGTACGGCGCGCCGGAGGACGCCGCCGGGATCAGCTGGCGGTGCCGGCGGTCTCCTGCTCCGCGGCGCGGCGCCTCTCCTCTTCCTCGATCGCCTCGACCGTCTCGTTGTCGCGGTCACGGCGGTACTCGCGGACAGAGTAGGCGATGGCCGCGGCCCAGATGACGGCGATGGTGATGTAGGCGAAGGTCTGGACACCGCTGGAGGCGTCGATCCAGTCGCTGCGCAGCAGGGTCCGGACGTTGGTCAGGACGATGACACCGCCGACGGCGGAGCCCAGGATGCGCGGCGGGATGTGGCGGACCAGCCAGGCGGCGATGGGGGCGGCGATGACGCCTCCGATCAGCAGGACGGCGACCCAGGAGAAGTTGATGTTCTCGGAGCCGATGCCGACGAAGAAGCCGATGCTGGCGGCGACGGCGACCAGGAACTCGCTGGCGTCGATGGAACCGATCACCTTGCGCGGCGCCAGACGTCCGCTGGCGAGGATCGCCGGGGTGCCGACCGGGCCCCAGCCACCGCCACCGGTGGCGTCGACGAATCCGCCGACCAGACCGAGGGGGGTGAGGAAGCGCTTGCGCAGCGGCTTGCCCAGGTTGCCGCGCGGGAGGCCGAAGGCCGTGAAGCGGATCAGGACGTAGAGGCCCAGCACGAGCAGGATGGTCGACATGACCGGGGCCGCGACCTCGGTGGAGAGGCCGGACAGGAAGGTCGCTCCCGCGAACGCGCCGACGGCGCCGGGGATACCGATCTTGGCGACGACTTTCCAGTCGATGTTGTTGAAACGCCAGTGGGAGACGCCGGAGGCGAGGGTGGTGCCGATCTCGGCGAGGTGAACGGTGGCCGAGGCGGCAGCGGGGTTGGTGCCGATGGCCAGGAGCAGCGTCGTCGAGGTGACACCGTAGGCCATGCCGAGGCTGCCGTCGACGAGCTGTGCCGCGAAGCCGACCAGGCCTAAGAGGATGAGCGCACGCACAACGCCCCCCTTCCTGTTTTTCCTACTCTGTTGATAGGAATTATGGTGATTGAATGCCAAGGCGACGTCAAGTCACGTTTCGAGCAAGGCGTCTCAAGGTATGGGAATCTTCATCCCACATGCGGGGTCAGGCCCTGCGTCGCCTGCCCGCCTCGGCCACCGGCGACAGGAGGGCGGCCAGGCTGACGGTGTCGACGATGGCGCTGATGGAGGTTTCGATGTTCAGCCACACGGTACGCAACCGCACCGCCTCCCCGAAGTACGCCACGTCGCCGGTCGGCAGCCCCCGCACCGAGGTCAGCTCGCCCGCGACGGCGCGCAGGACGTCTCCGACCGAGATGTCGACGGGCGGCCGGGTGAGCGTGAAGCCGCCCTCGTGCCCCCGCTGGGCGAAGACGAGGTCGGCGCGGCGCAGATCGGTCAGGATGCCACGCAGAAAACTCGCCGGGATCTCCTGCGCCTGGGCCATCGTCTCCGACTTGACCGGGGCGGGATCGCTCAGCGCGATGACCAGCATCGCTCTTATGGCGTAGTCGCTCCGGGCCGTGATGTGCATCCGAAAGTCCCCCCGACGGTGCGCCTCTACCTCTGGCCGGTGGCCCCATGTGGGCTGGTCTCGATTAAATCTACTATCTCTATAGGTTAACTGTGAATTATTCTCGCGGTCAGGTATGCCCGCGAGAACCCCACCCATCCCTCCGTACGCGCGGACGCCCCCGCGTCAGAGGTCTCGCGCGGCACCTGGATCAGCCGCCTCCTGTCCTCGTTCGCACCCGGGTCTCCTGAGTCGTGAAAAAGGTCAGTGGCCGACCGAGTCGGAGTCGGTCGCGGCGGCCTCGCCCCGGTCGAGGGAGGACAGCTCCGCGACCTCCTCGGGGGTGAGGGTGAAGCCGAAGACGTCGGCGTTGGCCCGCATCCGCTCGGGGCTGGACGACTTCGGCACGGTGATCAGGCCGAGCTCGATGTGCCAGCGCAGCACGATCTGGGCGGGGGTCCTGCCGTGTCGCTCGGCGGCGGCCGTGACGACCGGCTGTTCCAGCAGGTCGCCTCCCTGCCCGAGGGGGCCCCAGGACTGGGTGGCGATCTCGTGCTTGGCGTCGTAGGCGCGGAGCTCGTCACGGGTGAAGAACGGGTTGAGCTGGATCTGGTTCACGTCGGGCACCACGCCGGTCTCGGCCAGCAGCCGGTCGAGGTGGGCCGGTTTGAAGTTCGACACGCCGATCGCCCGCACCCGGCCGTCCCGCAGCAGCTTGACCATGCCCTTCCACGCCTCCACGTAGCGGTCCTTGCGCGGCAGCGGCCAGTGGATCAGGTAGAGGTCGGCGTAGTCGAGGCCGAGCCGGTCCAGGCTGGCCTGGTACGCCTCCTGCGCGGCGTCGTATCCGTGCCACTCGCCGTTCAGCTTGGTGGTGACGAACAGCTCCTCCCTCGGCACTCCGCTCGCCCGCAGCCCGCGCCCCACCCCGACCTCGTTGCGGTACGCGTAGGCGGTGTCCACCAGCCGGTAGCCCATCTCGACGGCGTCGGCCACCGCGACCTCCGCCTCCTCGTCCGACATGGGCCAGGTGCCCAGGCCGATCTGCGGGATGTCCGCGCCGTTGACCAGCTTCACCGTGGGGATGTTCAGAACAGTCATGGTGGACAGCCTTCCACGGCGGCCCCGCCCGGCCCCCGCCGGGGAGCGGTCACGCCGGGCGCGCCGTCTCGGGGAGACGGTCGCGGACGAGGAACGTCCCGGCCAGAGCCGCCAGGGCGAGGACGACGAGGACGATCCCGTAGTACGTGGTGAGCTCGGTGAGGGACAGATGGCCCGCGGCGATCCCGGCGGCGGTGGCGGGGATGCTCATGGCGAGGTAGCTGACGATGTAGAAGGCGGCCATCAGCCCGGCCCGCTCGTGCGGGGCCGCGGCCGGGAGCAGGGTGCGCGCGGCGCCCTGGAAACCCGTGCCGAAGCCCAGCCCGGCGACAACCGTACCCGTGAAGAACAGCACTCCCGAGCCGGTGTTCACGCCGAGCAGCGTCACGATCACCCCGAGGGCCAGGAGCACGGAGGCGACGCGCATGGTGCGCAGGGCGGGAACCGCCCGCATGGCGAGGATCGCGACGGTTCCGCTGAAGGTCAGCGCGAAGACCAGCAGCCCGCCCACCAGGATCGACGTCGAGCCGGTGACGCCGCGGGCCAGGGACGGCCCCAGGGACAGGTAGAACCCGCCGAGCGCCCACCCGGCCACGGTGATCGGGGTGACCATCAGCAGGACCCTGCGTGCCCCGGCGGGCACGCTGACGTGCGGGCGCAGCGAGGCCAGCGCGCCCGCCCGGCGACCGGCGGACTCGGGCAGGAGGAGGATCGCGACGCCCTGCAGCACGAACGCGACGATGAGGACGACGAACACCGTCCGCGTCGGCGCGGGCAGGTACTGCACGAACAGGCTCGATCCCAGGCCGCCCGCCGCCAGGCCCAGGGCGGGGGCCACGCTGTTGATCAGCGGGCCGCGTGTCCGGTCGGCGTCCAGCAGACCCGCTCCCAGCGCCCCGCTCGCGGCCCCGGTGGCGAAGCCCTGCAGGACGCGCGCGACCACCAGGGCGGGCACCCCGTCGGCGGAGGCGAAGATCGCCATCGCGACCGTTTCGAGCGCGATCGCCCCGAGGATCACCGGGCGGCGCCCGACGTGGTCCGACAGGGAACCGACGGTGAGCAGGGCCATCAGCAGGCTGACGGCGTAGACGGCGAAGATCGCGGTCAGGACGCTGGAGGAGAATCCCCAGTACCCCTGGTACACCGCGTACAGCGGGGTGGGCGCGCTGGCGGCGGCCATGAACGTCGTCAGGGTCAGCGCCAGGAGCACCGAGGCCGCGCCGGTCCCCAGGCGGGCCCGCCGGGCGGGGGACGCGGGAGAGACAGCGGACACAGAGGACGCGGGGGATACGGAGGACGTGGAGGGCATGGGGACTCCAGGGCTTTAAAGCAAAGGTTTTGCGTTAGCAACGTACACACCCGGAACCACTGAAGCAAATATTTTGCGTTAAGATCGGCCCATGGGTACGAGGCAGGCGGTTCGCACCGGGGGCCGGAGCGCGCGGGTGCAGCAGGCCGTCCACGACGCGGTCCGGCACCTCCTGACCGAGCGCGACCGCGCCGACCTGACCGTGCCCCTGGTGGCCGCCCGCGCGGGCGTGACCCCCTCGACCGTCTACCGCAGGTGGGGTGACCTGCAGGAGCTGCTGGCCGACGTCGCCCTGCAGCACATGCGGCCCGACGGTCCCCCGGCCGACCTCGGGAACCTGCGGGACGACCTCGCGGCGTGGGCCGAGGAGTGGCTGGAGGAGATGTCCTCCCCCACCGGCCGCGCGGTCGCCCGCGACGTGGTCGCCGGCGACGGCGACGGCAGGAGCACCGGGCAGTGCTGCGCGTACACCAGCGGTCAGATCGAGGCCATCCTCACCCGCGCCGCCGGGCGCGGCGAGGACGTGCCCGCGCTGGACGCGGTGCTGGACCACGTGCTCGCGCCGATGATGTACCGGGTCCTGTTCATCAGCGACTCCCTCGCGCCCGGATACGGCCGCGCCCTGGTCGGCACCCTGCTTGGCCCCCGATGACGGTTGAGTAGGGGGCTACTCAGGCATCCCATGCCCCGCGCGGCCCATCATCGCCGTACCGGGCGAAGGAGCCGTTCACGACAAGGTACGAACCCCTCTGAGGCGCGTCCCGTCCCGGTGGAGAACCAGCATCCCTCTCCCCGGTAAGGAAGTGGTCATGGAGGAGGCGCCCACGCTGCGCGTGCGACTGGAGAAGAGGTCCGCGGGCGGGCACCGGGTGACCCTGGAGGTGCCGCACCGCGACCCGGGACGGCGGTGGAGCGCGTCCTGGCCCGCCCGGCTGTTCGGCGTACCGGACGAGGGGACAGCGGCCGGTGAGCTCCCCGAGGACGGGTTCACCGTGCCGGGCGAGGTCCTGCGCGCGGTCGGCGAGGCGCTGGAGGCGGGCGGGAGCGACGGGAACCCCCGGCTCTGGCTCGACGTCCGGCAGCCGCGCGGCCACCTGCACCTGCTTCCCTGGGAACGGCTGCTGTCGGTGTCGCTGGCCAGGACCGTCCTGCGCACGCCGTATCTCACGCCGCGCCCGCCGGTGCCCGGCGACCGGCCGAGGGTGGTGCTCTGCGCCGGTGGCCCCCTGTTCGCGCCCGACCTGGCGGACCTCGCCGAGCAGTGGCACGACGGCACCGGCCACCGGGCGAGCGTGCATGTGTTCACCGGCCGGGAGTGCGCGGGGCGGGTACGCGGGCTCGCGGCGGCCCGTCCCGGCATCGTGGTCCACGACCCTCCGGTGGCCCTGGCCCCACGTCCCGGTGACCCGTGGCTCAACTGGATCGGGGCGGCACTGGCGGGAAGGCCCGCGGACGTGATCCACTTCGTGGGCGCGGGCCGGCTCACCGGTGACCGTGGCGAGCTGGTGTTCCCCGGCTCCCCGGCGGGCGACGGCGTGACACGCACCGTGGACGGGGCACGGCTCGCGCGGTTCGCCATCGACGTGGGCGCCTGGTTCCTGGCCCTGACGTCGCCGCCGTCCGCCGGTTCCCCCACCGGGCTCGTCGGGCTGGCCGACACCGTCGCCCGGACGCGGCCCGCGACGGTGCTGGTGCACGACCTCGGCCTGGACCGTACCGGCGAGTTCCCCGGCATCCTGAAGATGATTTTCCAGGGCGACGCCCCCGGCGGACCCGCCCCCGCGGTCACCTGCTGGGCGCGTCCCGAGGGCCACTCGGCGAAAAAAGCGGAAATGGAGGAAATGGGGGCAGGGCATTCGGCACCGGTCCACTCCACGGCCCGGCGAGGAACCTGAGCACGAGGCCGTGCCCTTTTCGGTTTTCCGCACCTCCGCCCGTTTCCACAGGTGAAACACGATTGGCCATGTGATGTCCGCCATAAAACAAGCGACACACGTGACAAAGCATATTTTGGGTAACTCTTCAAGGATTGATGACTGAACTTCGTTTTGTCAGGCTCTACGTCGTACGGTCCTGACCGGGGAGACAGGGCGGTGCCTTGTGAGAGACCGGAGGGGTCTGTCGTGCTCGTCCCGCTCGCGGCGCCGGTGGCGCCGATCGCCGCACACCAACTGCTGATCTTCTTACTCCAGGTCGGGCTGCTCCTGCTGCTCGCCCTCGTCTTCGGCCGCCTCGCCCGGCGGCTCGGCATGCCCGCCGTCGTCGGCGAGCTGTTCGTCGGCGTGCTCCTGGGCCCGTCGTTCCTCGCGCACGTCGCGCCGGGGCTGTCCACCTGGCTGTTCCCGCAGGAAAGCGCCCAGTTCCACCTGCTCGACGCGGTGGGGCAGATCGGCGTGCTGCTGCTCGTCGGCATCACCGGCATCCACATGGACATGGGGCTGATCCGGCGCCGGGGCGCCACGGCCGCCGGTGTCAGCGCCGGTGGGCTGCTGGTGCCGCTCGCGTTCGGCGTCGGCGCCGGCTTCCTGCTCCCGGCCACGCTCATTCCCGCCGGAACGGAGCCTCTGGTCTTCGCGCTCTTCCTCGGCGTCGCGATGTGCGTCAGCGCCATCCCGGTCATCGCCAAGACCCTCATGGACATGGGGCTGCTCCACCGCAACGTCGGGCAGCTCACGCTCGCCGCGGGAATGATCGACGACGCGTTCGGCTGGTTCATGCTGTCGATCGTGTCGGCCATGGCCACCACCGGCCTGCGCGCCGGGAACGTGCTGATCTCGCTCGCCTGCCTGCTGGCGGTCGTGGTCTTCGCGCTCACCCTGGGCCGCCCGCTGGTACGGCACGCGTTCCGGCTCACCTCCCGGGGCGAGGACCCCGGCTCGTCCGTCGCGACCGCGGCCGTACTGCTTCTGCTCTCCGCCGCCGCCACGCACGCGATGGGGCTGGAGGCCATCTTCGGCGCCTTCGTGTGCGGCATCCTGATCGGCTCCGCGGGCGGCGTCGACCCTGCGCGGCTCGCCCCGCTGCGCACGGTGGTGCTCTCCGGCTTCGCGCCGATCTTCTTCGCCACCGCCGGGCTGCGCATGGACCTGACGTCCCTGACCGACCCGATGATCCTGCTCGCCGGGCTCGGCATCCTGGCCGTCGCGATCATCGGCAAGTTCGTCGGGGCGTACGCGGGAGCGCGTGCCAGCAAGCTCAACCGGTGGGAGGCGCTCGCGCTGGGCGCGGGGCTCAACGCGCGGGGCGTGATCGAGGTGGTCGTGGCCATGGTGGGCCTGCGGCTGGGCATCCTCAGCGTCGAGGTGTACACGATCATCGTGCTGGTGGCGATCGTGACCTCGCTCATGGCACCGCCGATCCTGCGCTGGGCCATGGCGAGGGTGGAGCAGACCGCCGAGGAGGACCTGCGCGGGAACGAGCAGCTCGCCTGGGCGAGGCAGTCCCCGGCGAGCAGCTCGGACCCTCTGTAGCGGCGCCGTGGTACCGCGACGCGCGGTACCACGGTTCGCACAGCGGAGGCCCGCAAGCCGCGTGGACCGTACGGCGGTCCACGCGGCGGAGATTCGCGGCACGGCGGAGGGGCCGGGGGCGCGACGCCCTAAAAGGAGACCCGCGGGGATCGAACACGAGCCCACCCCTTCAGGGCTGGAAGCGGTATCCCATGCCGGGCTCGGTGAGCAGGTGGACCGGGCAGGCCGGGTCCCGTTCCAGCTTCTTGCGCATCTGGGCCATGTACTGGCGCAGGTAGTGGGTCTCCTTGAGGTACTTGGAACCCCAGACCTCCGTCAGCAGTTGCCGCTGGGTGATGAGCTTGCCGGGGTTGCGGATCAGGATCTCCAGCAGGTGCCACTCGGTGGGCGTGAGCCGCACGCCGTCGGAGACGGTCTTGTCGACCAGGTCCACGATCCGGTCGCCGATGCGGATCCGGGCGAGTTCCGCGTCGTGCAGCGCGGTGCGCCGGGAGACGGCCCGGATGCGGGCGAGGAGTTCGTCGATGCCGAACGGCTTGGTGACGTAGTCGTCGGCTCCGGCGTCCAGCGCGTCGATCTTGTCGGATCCTCCCGTACGGCCGGAGAGCACGATGATCGGGACGGTGGTCCAGCCGCGCAGGCCGTGGATGACGTCGATCCCGTCGAGGTCGGGCAGGCCGAGGTCGAGCACGACCAGGTCGGGGTGCCAGTCGGCGGCCTGCCGCAGGGCCCCGCCGCCGTCGGGGGCCACGGCCACGTCGTAGTGGCGCGCGGCGAGGTTGATGCGCAGGGCGCGCAGGAGCTGGGGCTCGTCGTCGACGACGAGGACGCGGGTCACGGTCGTTCCAGCGCGGGGCGCGAGCGGGAGAAACCAGGAAATGTCAGGATCATGGTCGTTCCCCCGCCGGACGCGCCCGAGGGCGGGAGGAAACGGGAAGTGTCAGGATCATGGTGAGGCCACCCCCTGGTGTCTCGTCCGGTAGCAGGGTTCCGGCCATCGCCTCGGCGAGCCCCCGGGAGAGCGCGAGGCCCAGGCCGACGCCGGTGTGGTTGTCGCGGTCGCCGAGCCGCTGGAAGGGCATGAAGACCCGGTCGTAGGCGTCGGGCGGGATGCCCGTACCTCGGTCGACGACACGGATCTCCACGTGGTCGCCGTACTCGCTGGCCGTGACGAGGACCTTCCGGCCCCCGGGGCTGTAGCGGACGGCGTTGGACATGAGGTTGACCAGGATCCGTTCCAGCAGCGCCTGGTCGGCGACGACCTCGGGCAGCTCGGCGGAGAGGTCCGTCTCGATCCGCCGGGACAGGTGGCCGAGGTCGTCGACGGCGCGCGGCACGACGTCCCCGAGCGCGGTCGGCTCCAGCGTCAGCCCGAGCACTCCCGCCTGCAGGCGGCTCATGTCGAGCAGGTTGGCGACCAGCCGGTCCAGCTTGGCCAGGGACTCGTCCGCGGTGGCGAGCAATTCCTCCCTGTCCCGTGGCGACCAGTCGATGCCGGTGTTGCGCAGGCTCTCCACGGCGGCCTTGGCCGAGGCGAGCGGGGTGCGCAGGTCGTGACTGACCGCGGCGAGCAGCGCGGTGCGCATCCTGTCGGCCTCGGCCAGCGGCCTGGCCCGCTCCGCCTCCGCCGCGAGCCGGTCCTGCCGCAGCGCCACCGCCGCCTCGGCGGCGAACGCCTCCAGCACCCGCCGGTCGGACGCCTCCAGCAGCCTGCCCCGGATGGCCAGGACGAGCCGCTCGTCGATGACCACGTCGGTGTCCGCGCCCCCCGGGCAGGTGCAGGGCGCGTCACCGGCGGTGGCCACGATCCGCCACGCCTCGGGGTCGGACTGGTCGTCGGGACCCGGGTCTCCGGCGCGTTCCAGCAGGGTGACCGAGGCCAGCCCGAAGGTCTCCCGCAGGCGGGCGAGCAGCGAGGCGAGCGCGTGCTCGCCACGGAGCACGTGCCCGGCCAGGGTGGAGAGGACCTCGGCGTCGGCGCGGGCGCGGGCCGCCTCCCGGGTACGGCGGGCGGCGACGTCCACGACCGCGCTCACCATCACGGCCACCAGCACGTAGACGCTCAGCGCGAACAGGTTCTCCGGGTCGGCGATGGTGAAGCGGTCGACCGGCGCCGTGAAGAAGTAGTTGAGCAGCAGGAAGCCGAGCACGGCGGCGGTGACGCCCGGCCACATGCCGCCCGCCAGGGCGACCACGACCACCATGAGCAGGAAGAGCAGGATGTCGCTCGGCAGGTTCACGTCGCCACGGAAGGGGTGCAGCGCCAGCGTCAGGAGCGGCAGCCCGAGGGTCGCGAGAAGCCAGCCCGCCACCCGGCGGGTGCGGGTCAGCGCGGCCCGCGACGGGGCACGGTCGCGCCCCCGCTTCACACCGTCGTGGGTGATCATGTGGACATCGATGGGCCCGGACCGCGCGGTCGTGGTCACCCCGACCCCCCGGGAGAGGATCTGGGCGAACCGGCCGCGCCGCGACGCCCCCAGCACCAGCTGGGTGGCGTTGACGCCGCGCGCGAAGTCCAGCAGGGCGCCCGGCACGTCGTCGCCGACGACCTGGTGGTAGGTGCCGCCCAGGTCCTCCACCAGCGTGCGCTGACGGGCCGTGCTCGCCGGGTCGGCCCCGGTCAGGCCGTCGGCGCGGGTGACGTGCACGGCCAGCAGGTCGGCCCCCTTGCTCCTGTCCGCGATCCTGGCGGCCCGCCGTACCAGCGTGTCGCCCTCCGGGCCGCCGGTCAGCGCGACGACGACGCGCTCGCGCGCCTCCCAGGTGCCCGCGATGCCGTGCTCGGCGCGGTAGCGGTCGAGCTGGTCGTCGACCTTGCCCGCCACCCACAGCAGCGCCAGCTCGCGCAGCGCGGTCAGGTTGCCGACCCTGAAGTAGTTCGACAGCGCCGCGTCGACCTTCTCCGGCGCGTACACGTTGCCGTGCGCCATCCGCCGCCGCAGCGCCTCCGGGGCCATGTCCACCAGCTCCACCTGGTCGGCGCGGCGCACCACCTCGTCGGGTACCGTCTCGCGCTGGACCACCCCGGTGATCTCCTCGACCACGTCGTTGAGCGACTCCAGGTGCTGGATGTTGACGGTGGAGATGACGTCGACGCCCGCGTCGAGGATCTCCTCGATGTCCTGCCAGCGTTTGGCGTTGCGCGAGCCCGGCACGTTGGTGTGGGCCAGTTCGTCGACCAGGGCGACCCTGGGCCTCCTGGCGATGACGGCGTCCACGTCCAGCTCGGTGAACGCGCTCCCCCGGTAGGCCGTGCTCCTGCGTGGGACGACCTCCAGGCCGTCGAGCAGCTCCGCGGTGCGGGGGCGGCCGTGGGTCTCGACGAGGCCCACGACGACGTCGGTGCCCCTCGCGAGGCGGCGGCGGCCCTCGCAGAGCATCATGTACGTCTTGCCGACGCCCGGGGCGGCCCCGAGGTAGACGCGCAGCCGCCCCCGCCCCCTGTTCACCGGTCGAGGGCCAGGTTGAGTTCGAGGACGTTCACCGCCGGTTCGCCCATGAAGCCGAGGGGGCGGCCGGTGGTGTTCGCCGCGATCAGCCGTCTCACCCTCTCCACGGGGACGCCGCGCTCCCTGGCCACCCGGGCCGCCTGGAGCTCGGCGTACGCGACGGAGATGTCCGGGTCGAGGCCGGAGCCGCTGGCGGTGACCGCGTCGGCGGGCACCACGGCCCTGGCCGTGCCGCGGACCGGGACGGTGCGCCCGGCCGCGTAGTCCTCGCCGGGCCGGGCGCACTCCACCGCGACCCCCTCGAAGGTGGCGACGAAGGGCCGGGCAGGGCAGACCTGGTTGACGCTGACGACCCGGGTGGGGGCGCCGACGGAGGGGAAGACCTTCAGCACGGCGCCGACGCCGTCGGGCGTGCAGTACGGCCGGGCGCCGCTCACCCCCTCCAGCTCCCCGACGGCCCTGGAGCGGGCGCAGACCTGGGTGAGCAGGCTCTGCCTGGCCCCCGGGACGTCCACGACGTCCTCGGGCCCGAGGTTGCTCGCGGCGGTGGCGAGCATGTCGTAGCCGTCACCGGCCACCGACGGCCTGCTCTGGAAGTAGCGGCCGACCGGCCTGCCGTCGGCGTCGGTGAAGCTCTGACCGACGATCGCGCTTCCCACGTCCCTGCCGTCCTTCTGGACGAGGGAGCCGTTCGCCCCGGTGGCGAACACGGTCTGGGCGATGCCGGTGACCACCAGCGGGTAGACGACCCCGGTGACCAGGGTGAGGACGAGCAGCGCGCGGAGCGCGGCGAGGTGCTGGCGGACCCAGCTGGGCAGGCGTTCCATTACGACATCCCCGGAAGGAACTGGATGAGCAGGTCTATCAGCTTGATGCCGGCGAAGGGCACGACGATGCCGCCCAGGCCGTAGACGTAGAGGTTGCGGCTGAGCAGCGTGGAGGCGCTGGAGGGGCGGTAGCGCACACCGCGCAGGGCGAGCGGGATCAGCGCCACGATGACGAGCGCGTTGAAGACGACCGCGGACAGGATCGCCGACTGCGGGCTGGACAGACGCATCACGTTCAGCGCGTCCAGGCCCGGGTAGACCGCCGCGAACATCGCGGGGATGATCGCGAAGTACTTGGCGACGTCGTTGGCGATCGAGAAGGTCGTCAGCGCGCCGCGGGTGATGAGCAGTTGCTTGCCGATCTCGACGATCTCGATGAGCTTGGTCGGGTTGGAGTCGAGGTCGACCATGTTTCCGGCCTCCTTGGCGGCCGAGGTGCCGGTGTTCATCGCCACCCCGACGTCGGCCTGCGCGAGCGCGGGCGCGTCGTTGGTGCCGTCGCCGGTCATCGCGACCAGCCTGCCGCCCTCCTGCTCCGACCTGATCAGGTCGAGCTTGTCCTCGGGCGTGGCCTCGGCGAGGAAGTCGTCCACCCCCGCCTCGTCGGCGATGGCCCTCGCCGTCAGCGGGTTGTCGCCCGTGATCATGACGGTGCGGATGCCCATCCTGCGCATCTCGTCGAAGCGCTCGCGCATGCCCTGCTTGACGACGTCCTTGAGGTGGACGACCCCCAGGACGCGCGCCTTGCCCTCGACCACCTCCCCGACGACCAGCGGGGTGCCGCCGGAGCCGGAGACGGCGTCCACGATGCCGCCGACCTCGTCGGTGGGGTGGCCGCCGTGCTCGCGGACCCACTTCATGACGGCGGTGGCGGCGCCCTTGCGGACCCGGCGGCCGTCGAGGTCGACGCCGCTCATCCGGGTCTGCGCGGTGAACCCGATCCACTCGGCGTGGGCGAGCTCTCCGGGCCCGCGCTCCCTGAGGCCGTACGCCTGCTTGGCGTAGACCACGATGGAGCGGCCCTCGGGGGTCTCGTCGGCGAGACTGGCCAGCTGCGCGGCCGTCGCCAGCTCGTCGGCGGAGACGCCGGGGGCGGTGAGGAACTCCGACGCCTGCCGGTTGCCCAGCGTGATGGTGCCGGTCTTGTCCAGCAGCAGGGTGTTGACGTCCCCGGCGGCCTCGACCGCCCGGCCGCTCATCGCGAGGACGTTGCGCTGGACCAGCCGGTCCATCCCCGCGATGCCGATCGCCGACAGCAGTGCCCCGATGGTGGTCGGGATGAGGCAGACCAGCAGCGCGACCAGTACGACGCCGGTGACGCCGTCCCCGGTCAGGGCGAGCGAGTCCGGCACCCCGGGGTTCTGGGCCTTGGCGTAGATCGCCAGCGGCTGCATGGTCGCGACGGCGACCAGGAAGATGATCGTCAGGGCGGCCAGCAGGATGTTGAGGGCGATCTCGTTGGGCGTCTTCTGCCGGGCGGCGCCCTCGACCAGGGCGATCATCCGGTCGATGAAGCTCTCGCCGGGCCGCTGGGTGATCTGGACGACGATCCGGTCGCTCAGCACCTTCGTGCCGCCGGTCACCGCCGACCTGTCGCCGCCCGACTCGCGGATGACCGGGGCGGACTCGCCGGTGATGGCCGACTCGTCCACCGAGGCGATGCCGTCGACCACGTCGCCGTCTCCGGGGATGATCTCCCCGGCCTCCACGACGACGAAATCGTCCCGCAGCAGTTCGGAGGCTCCGACGACGTCCCACTCGGTGGAGTCGCGTCCGCGCAGCCGCCGCGCCGTGGTGTCGCGCTTGGCGGCGCGCAGGGTCGCGGCCTGGGCCTTGCCGCGCCCCTCGGCGACGGCCTCGGCCAGGTTGGCGAAGATCACCGTCAGCCAGAGCCACACCACGGTGGCCCAGGCGAAAAAGGATGGTTCGAGTACGGCGAGCACCGTGGTGAAGGCCGCGCCGATCTCGACGATCAGCATCACCGGGTTGCGCCAGAGCGTGGCCGGGTTGAGCTTCCTGACCGCCTCGGGCAGCGAGGTGACCAGCTGCCGGGGATCGAGGAGGCCGCCGCCCACCTTTCCGTCCCCGGGGGCGGGGGTACGCGGCTGGGGGGACATCACTGGATTCCTTCCGCGAGCGGGCCGAGCGCCAGGGCGGGCAGGAAGGTCAGCGCGACGATGATCACCGTCACACCGACGACCATGCCGACGAACTGCGGGCGGTGCGTGGGCAGCGTGCCCGCGGACCCGGGCACCGGCGCCTGCCCGGCCAGGGATCCGGCCAGGGCGAGGACGAAGACGATCGGCAGGAAGCGGCCGAAGGCCATGCACAGGCCGAGGGCCACGTCGTACCACGGCGTGTTGACGGTGAGACCGCCGAACGCGGAGCCGTTGTTGTTGGACGCGCTGGTGAAGGCGTACAGCACCTCGGAGAAGCCGTGCGGGCCGCCGTTGAGCATGCTCGCCCGCTGTTGGGCCGAGCCCATCGCCAGCGCCGTGCCGGTCAGCACGAGCAGCGGCGTGACCAGGAAGTACATCGCGGCGAACTTGATCTCGCGGGAGCCGATCCGCTTGCCCAGGTACTCGGGGGTGCGGCCGACCATGAGCCCGGCCACGAAGACCGTGATCACGGCGAGGACGAGCATGCCGTACAGGCCCGCGCCCGCGCCGCCGGGGGCGACCTCGCCGAGCATCATGTTGAACATCGTGAGCATGCCGCCGAGCGCGGTGAACGAGTCGTGGAAGGAGTTGACCGCCCCGGTGGAGGTGAGCGTGGTGGCGGCGGCGAAGGTGCCGGAGTTGGGCACGCCGAAGCGCACCTCCTTGCCCTCCATCGCCGCGCCCACCGCCTGCGGGACCGTGCCGCCGTGGGCGACCTCCAGCCCGGTCAGCAGCGCGACGCTCGCCAGCGCCAGGGTCCCCATGATCGCGACGATCGCGTAGCCCTGCCGGGTGTCGCCGACCATGCGGCCGAACGTGCGGGGCAACGCGAACGGGATCAGGAAGATCGCGAAGATCTCGAACCAGTTGGTCCAGGCGGTGGCGTTCTCGAACGGGTGGGCCGAGTTCGTGTTGTAGAACCCGCCGCCGTTGGTGCCCAACTCCTTGATGATC
Organism: Streptosporangium oxazolinicum; assembly: GCF_039537505.1. NCBI lineage: Bacteria > Bacillati > Actinomycetota > Actinomycetes > Streptosporangiales > Streptosporangiaceae > Streptosporangium > Streptosporangium oxazolinicum. The sequence goes on along the minus strand of NZ_BAABAQ010000007.1, from coordinate 14,324 downwards.
TCCTGGCTCGCCACCGGGCCGCCGGTGATCGCCTGGGTGCCGCCGGTCAGGGTGGTCACCTCGTGCGGGGAGGTGAGGTTCTGGACCAGGCCGCCCGCCAGCAGCACGACCGCGCCGACGAGGGCGAGCGGCAGCAGGACGCGTACGGTGCCGCGGACCAGGTCCACCCAGAAGTTGCCGATCTCCTCGCTCCTCCTGCGGGCGAAGCCGCGGACCAGCGCGATCGCCACGGCCATGCCCACCGAGGCGGACACAAAGTTCTGCACCGCCAGGCCGGACATCTGCACCAGGTAGCCCATGGTCGACTCACCCGAGTACGCCTGCCAGTTGGTGTTGGTGACGAAGCTGACGGCGGTGTTCCAGGCGACGTGGTCGGGCACCGGGGCGAGGCCCAGCGACAGGAACAGCCTGTCCTGCAGCCGCTGCAGGCCGTAGAGGAACAGGATGGAGATCGCCGAGAACGCCAGCAGCGCGCGGGCGTAGACGCCCCACCGCTGCTCGGTGTCCGGCCGGACGCCGACGAGCCGGTAGATCACGCGCTCGGCGGCGAGGTGTCTCGTCCCGGTGTAGACGCGGTACATGTAGTCGCCCAGCGGCCGGTGGACCAGCGCGAGGGCGGCGACGAGGGACCCGATGAACAGGATCCCGGCCGTGGTCGAGGACATCATCGCGTGCGCTCCGTCATCAGAAGCGCTCCGGGAAGAGCAGGGCCGCGACCATGAAGATCACCAGAGCGGCGACCACGACCAGACCGGCGGCGTTGACGGCACTCACAACCGTTCCACCGCCCTGACGACCAGCCCGAGGATCACGAAAACCGCGACCGTCAGGGCGACGAAGATGACGTCTGCCATCCCCACTCCTCGAATCCGGGGTTTGTCCGCCACCACCCGACGGGTGGGACATAAATCAGGAAACCCCTGTTTTTCGCCCTTCTTGCGGGTCTTGACGGGTTCCATACGCCCCGGCCCCGAGGCTTGACGCCTCCCCTACGCGAGCCCCGGAGGGCCTTTGAGGAGCGTTTAAGGAGCGGCCCGCAGACCGGAAACACCGGTCGCCGCACCCCTCGCGTATCCGGAAACGTGACCATGAAGATGTCCGGGGACGGCCGACGGGAGACGCAGGTCACATCCGTCCGTGTCACAGGGGGCCGGGCTACCTCGTCTCAGAGGGTGTAGCCGTCAACGAGCACGGAGGAGAACACCATGGACGCGCGACTGAACTACTTCGCCGACCCGGCCGTCGGCAAGGTCCTCAAGCACTTCATGACGGTGGGCAAGGCGCTCAAGGACCTGCCGCTGCCGGCCACCACGCAGGAGCTGGTGGCGCTCCGGGTGAGTCAGATCAACGGCTGCGCCGTCTGCCTCGACATGCACACCAAGGAGGCCACCGCCGCCGGCGAGACCCCGGTGCGGCTGCACCTGGTCGCGGCGTGGCGGGAGGCCACGGTCTTCACCGAGGCCGAACGTGCCGCGCTGAGACTGGCGGAGGAGGGGACCCGGGTCGCGGACGGGGCCGGTGGGGTCGGCGACGAGGTGTGGGCGGACGCCGCCAAACACTACGACGAGGGGCAGCTCACCGCCCTGGTGCTCCTGATCTCCTTCATGAACACGGTGAACCGGCTGAACATCATCACCCGGCAGCCGGCCGGCGACTACGTGGCAGGGCAGTTCCACTGAACGGCGCCGGCGACCGGCTCGGGGGCCCGGCCGCCGACCCCGGGCCCAAGGGCGTCACCCTGGCGTGCCGGTGGCCCGGATGATCATCGCGGGATGCTCGCGCCGACGAGTACGGCCGGGTGAGAGGGGTCCACGAGGAGGGGATTCGGCGTGAGCAAGGTCGAGGAGTTCGAGGAGCTGCGGCCACTGCTGTTCTCGATCGCCTATCGGATCCTGGGCAGTGTGGGTGAGGCCGAGGACGCGGTGCAGGAGACGTGGCTGCGCTACGACGGCCTGGAGACCCGGCCCACGTCGGCCAAGGCCCTTCTGTCGGCCGCGGTGACGCGGATCTCGATCGACGTGCTGCGCTCCGCGCGGATGCGGCGGGAGGAGTACGTGGGCCCGTGGTTTCCCGAACCGCTGCTGAGCGACCCGTACCAGGATCCGGCGCGGTCGGTGGAGCTGGCCGACTCGGTGTCGATGGCGGCGTTGCTGCTGCTGGAACGGCTCAGCCCGCTGGAGCGGGCGGTGTTCGTGCTGCGGGAGGTGTTCGGTTTCGGCTTCGACGAGGTCGCCTCGGCGGTGGGGCGGTCGGAGGCGGCGTGCCGGCAGTTGCTGGTGCGGGCGCGGCGGCACATGGAGGCCGGGCGACCGCGCTTCGAAGCGGCCCGCGAGGAGCGGGAGGAACTGGCGTCGCGGTTCTTCGACGCCCTCCGCGACGGCGACGTCGTCGGCCTGCGGGACCTGCTCGCCACCGACGTGTCGATGGTCGGTGACGGCGGCGGCAAGGCCCCGCAGCTGGCCAGGGCCGTCGTCGGCGCCGAGAACGTGGCCCGGCTGCTCGCCTTCCTCTTCCCCCGGATAGCCAGGGTCGACGTGACGTTCGAGCAGCACGAGGTCAACGGCGAGCCGGGCGCCATCTTCCGCGACCGGGACGGCAGGGTGCTCCACATCCTGGCGCTCGACGTGCTCGACGGGCGGATCCAGACGATCCGCTCGGTGATCAACCCCGACAAGCTCGGGCACGTGGGTCCGGTGGCGGACGCCTGGGCGATCGACCGCGAGGTGAGACGGGCACACCGGCGCGCGGAATGACCGCGACGGCGGGCGGGGTGGCGAAACCCTTCACGGGGCCTTCACGGGTCCTCCACGCGGGCGGCATCTGTGCCTACCCGCCCGCCATCGCCCCCACGACCATGAACGGCTCGGCCCCCGTCGCGACCGGCTCGGGCAACGGGGTGTCGGGTGGTTCGTGGGACAGATCCCGCTCGCAGGCGAAGAACCGCACGAACGGCCGGCGCCGCTGCGTGACGTGATCACGGATCGTCCCGCGCAACACCGGATAGCGGGTTTCGAGCGCGTCGAGAACCGAGCGTTGCGTGGCCTGCCCCTGGATGTGGAGCGTCACCTCGCTCTCGACACGCGCGAGGTTCCGCAGATGCGCCGGGAGCACGACGCGGATCATGGCAGTGTCTGGACTTCGACGGACAGCACGGCCGGAAGGTCCCGGGCGATGGGCGCCCAGTTGTCGCCGGCGTCGGCCGATACGTACACCTGGCCGCCGGTCGTACCGAAGTAGACGCCGCACGAGTCCAGCGAGTCGACGGCCATCGCGTCGCGCAGCACGTTGACGTAGCAGTGGCTCTGCGGCAGCCCCCTGGTGAGCGGCTCCCACTCGTTCCCGCCCGTCCGGCTGCGGTAGACGCGCAGCCTTCCCTCGGGCGGGTAGTGCTCCGAGTCGCTCTTGATCGGAACGACGTAGACGGTGTCCGGCTCGTGCGCGTGCACGGCGATGGGGAAACCGAAGTCGCTGGGCAGGTCACCGCTGATCTCGTACCACGACTCCCCGGCGTCGTCACTGCGCATGACGTCCCAGTGTTTCTGCATGAAGAGCACCTCCGGACGCGACGGGTGCGTGGCGATGTGGTGGACGCAGTGGCCGACCTCGGCGTCCGGGTCGGGAATGCCCTCGGAGCGCAGACCGCGATTCATCGGTTGCCAGCTCTTGCCGACGTCGTCCGTCCTGAACACACCCGCGGCCGAGATCGCCACGACGATACGCCCGGGATCGCGCGGATCCGGAACGATCGTGTGCAGGCACATCCCCCCGGCCCCCGGCTGCCAGGAAGGACCCGAGCGATGCTCGCGCAGCCCGGACAGCTCCTGCCAGGTCTGCCCGCCGTCCGCCGAGCGGAACAGGGCCGCGTCCTCGACCCCGGCGTAGACCGTGTCCGGGTCGGTGGGCGACGGCTCGAGATGCCAGACCCGGGTGAACTCCCACGGGTGCGGCGTGCCGTCGTACCACTGGTGAGTGCCGGGGACGCCCTCGTACCGGAACTGGTTGCCGACCGGTTCCCAGGTCGCGCCGCCGTCGTCGGAACGCTGGATCAGCTGCCCGAACCAGCCGCCGGACTGCGACATGTAGAGCCGGGACGGGTCGGCGGGGGATCCCGTGAGGTGGTAGATCTCCCAGCCCCCGAAGTGGGGGCCGCTGATGTCCCACCGCTCGCGCCCGCCGTCCGAGGTCAGGATGAACGCGCCCTTGCGCGTGCCAACCAGTACGCGTACACCACTCATCGGCGTCCCTTTCCGGCCTCGCCGCCGATTCGTGCCGGCGCGTGGCCACGCTCCCGATCGTGACCGGGAGCGAAGCCGACTCCACTCGCGACATGCCCGCCACGGTCGTGGCTACCGACGCTATGACAGCCCACCGACAAAATCGCCGTCCAACACTCGCCGGAACCGGCCGCCTCGCCGAGTGGTCAGCGACGACGTGGAGGTCCGTCCCCGGCGGGCGCGGGGGTGATCTGGAACAGGGCGGCCCTCCATTCACCGTCGCGGCGGGTCAGCGCGGTGGTGGCGAAGACCCTCATGGTCTGCTTGTCCGTGCCGTTGACGAGCACGTCGATCTCCACGGTGGCGGTGTGGACCGCGCCGCCGTCGCCCAGCACGATCACCCGGTGGTCGCTCAGGTCGGTGCGCGTGTACGGATTGCGGTTCTCGGCGAACCCCTCCAGGATCGCCTCCCGGTCGTCCACGATCCCCCACGGCGACACGCTCAGCGGCGCCTCGGTGAGGAAGCGGTCGTAGAACCGCGCGTCGCCGTTCCTGTTGGCCTCCCAGGCCCGCTCGGACAGCTCGATCAGCTCACGCTCGATCGGCTCACGCTCGATCGGCTCACGCTCGGTCTGCTCACGCTCGGGGCTCATCGCCGTACTCCCTCTCGCTTGACACCGGTTTAACCGGTGTCAGTGTTACACTTGATCCATGACCCTGGCAAACGCCATGGAGCTCGCCCCGCTCGGCGGGCAGCGCTTCAGGTTCGACGCCGGCACGCTGTGCCTGGAGCTTCTCGTCACCGGAGGCGAGGGAGAGCTCTCGAAGTGGGAACGGCTCCACACACCCGCCGACCTCACCGCGTGGATCCCGCACTCCAGGGCGGGTCTCGGCGACCTCGTCCAGGTCTCCGCCGACGACCTCGCCGCCACCCTGCGCGTGCGCGCCGCCCTCCAGCGGCTCGCCGAGACCGCCGCCTCGGGCTCGCGCGCCCTCTCCGGGGCCGACCTCGCCACGCTGAACGAGGCCGCCGCCGCGCCGCCGCCCGTCCCGGTCATCGGCCCCGCCCTGGAGCGCACCTGGGCCTCCCCCGTCACCGGGGCGCAGTTTCTCTCCGCCGTGGCCCGCGACGCCATCGAGGTGTTCGGCGGACCGGCCCTCGACCGGATCAGGACGTGCGGGGGTGAGCGCTGCCCCATGCTCTTCCTCGACACCTCCCGCCCCGGGGCGCGGCGCTGGTGCTCGATGGACCGCTGCGGCAACCGCTACAAACTCCGCACCCGCCGCGACCGCCACCCCGCGGGCTGACGGCCGCTCCCCAGCCCCCGAACCCGGAACGGCGCGCCGGACCGCGCCGAGTAGTCTCCTGTTCGACATCCGCGTCGTGACGCGCGGGGCCTGACGACTCGCCCGGCCAGGTCACGACGTGGACACCCCCTTTTTCCAAGGAAGTGTGATGAGTTCACAGTCAGCGGGCCGCTTCGGCCTGGTCGGCAGCGGGTGGCGCTCGGAGTTCTTCCTGCGCCTGGCCAGGCTGCTGCCGGAGCGGTTGTCGGTGTCCGGCGTGGTGACCAGGTCGCGTGAGCGCGGCGCCGAGGTCGAGGCCGCCTGGGGGGTGCCGACGTTCCGCTCCGTCGGGGAGATGCTCGCGGCCGGACGGCCCGAGTTCGTCATTCCCTCGGTGCCGTGGCCGGTCACCCCCGAGGTGACGAAGGAGCTGGTGGGACTCGGCATGCCGGTGCTGGCGGAGACGCCCCCGGCGGCCGACCTGGACGGATTGCGCGACCTGTGGTCGGCCGTCGGGTCCAGCGGTCTGGTGCAGGTCGCCGAGCAGTACTCGTACATGCCGGGTCACGCGGCGAGGCTGGCGCTCGTCCGCGAGGGGGTCATCGGGCAGGTGACCTCCGTGCAGATCTCCTCGACGCACCTGTACCACGCCGTCTCCCTGATCCGGCATTTGCTCGGGGCCGGGTTCGGCGAGACCACGGTGTCGGCCAGGTCGTTCACCGCCCCGCTTGCCGACCCGCTGTCCAGGGACGGCTGGACGGGCGACTCCACGCCGAAGGAGGCGGCCACCACGATCGCCACCCTGGAGTTCGCCGAGGGGATGGGACTCTACGACTTCACCGACAACCAGTGGTGGAACCCGCTGCGCGCCCGCCGGATCGTCGTCCGGGGATCACTGGGCGAGATCGTGGACGACCACGTGGTGCGCCTGGCCGACCCGAGGACCCCGGTGGAGTCGCGGCTCACCCGGCGCCAGACCGGGATCGACCTGAACCTGGAGGGCCGCGAGCTGGACCACATCAGCTTCGACGGGCGCGTGGTCTACCGCAACGACCACCGGGGCGCGCACTTCTCCGAGGACGACCTGGCCGTCGTCTCGCTCCTGTGCCGGATGACGTCCTGGTGCCGGGGTGAGGCCCCGGAACCCTACTCCCTGGCCGACGGCTGCCAGGACCACCTGGTCGGCCTGGCGATCGGGGAGTCACTGCGCACCGGCGCCGCGGTGACCACCGGCCGCGAGGCATGGGCCCGGTAAACCGGAAAAACGAGGTGGAGAGCGCCGCCCGCCCGGTCGGGGGGTGAAAGGCACAGACGGGCGGCGCCGTTTAAGGGCGGCTCAGCTCAGGGAGAGCCGGAGCAGCAGATCCTTGACCTCGGTGGCGGCGATCCGGTCGCTGGCCACGGACGGGTCCGAGCAGAGCAGCACCGGGCCGTCGAGGGGGTTGTCGGGCAGCCGGCCGTGCGAGCCCCGGATGGCGCGGGCGCCCGCGTCGAGACCGACGACGTTCATCGTGTAGCGCATGCCGGTCTTCTTGCGCAGCAGCGCCACCCCGGCCCTGCGCTTGGCGGCGCCGGGGTCCGCGGGGTCGAAGAACAGCTCGGCGGGGTCGTAGCCGGGCTTGCGGTGGATCTCGACCAGGTTGGCGAAGTCGGGACGCCGGGCGTCGTCGAGCCAGTAGTAGTAGGTGAACCAGGCGTCGGGCTCGGAGACGAGGACCAGTTCCCCGGCGCGGGGGTGCGCGAGCCCGTTCCTGGCTTTGCCCTCCTCATCGAGCACCTCGGCGACCCCGGGCAGCCCCGCGCAGAGCTTGGCGACGGCCGGGATGTCGGCGGGGTCGGCGACGTAGACGTGGGCCACCTGGTGGTCGGCGACGGCGAACGCGCGGGAGGTCCAGGGGTCGAGATACTCCATGCCGTCCTGGGTGTAGACCTTCAGCAGCCCCTCGGTCCGCAGCAGCCGGTTGACGTCGACCGGGCGGGAGACGTCGGTGATGCCGTACTCCGACAGGGCCACCACGGTGGTCCCGCGCGCGGCGGCGGCGTCCAGCAGGGGGGCGAGCACGGTGTCGAGCTCGGAGGCGGCGGCGGCCGAGCGCGGGTCGGACGGGCCGAACCTCTGCAGGTCGTAGTCCAGGTGCGGCACGTACGCCAGGGTGAGGTCGGGGTTGTGGTCCTTCATGATCTGCTCGGTGGCGCGGCAGATCCAGGTGGACGAGGCGATGCCCGCCCCCGGGCCCCAGTAGGTGAACAGGGGGAAGGTGCCCAGCTTTCCGGTGAGCTCGTCGTGCAGCTCCGGCGGGTAGGTGTAGCAGTCGGGGTCCTTGCGCCCGTCGGCACGGTAGATGGGCCGGGGGGTGACCGTCCAGTCGACGTCGGCGCCCATCGCGTACCACCAGCACACGTTGGCCACGGTGAAACCGGGCCGCTCGCGCCGGGCGGCGTGCCACAGCTTGTCCCCGCCGACCAGCGCGTTGTGCTGGCGCCACAGGAAGACCTCGCCGAGCTCGCGGAAGTACCAGCCGTTGCCGACGACACCGTGCTCGGCAGGGGCGACACCGGTGAGGAAGGTCGACTGGGCCGAGCAGGTGACGGCGGGCAGCACGGTGCCGAGTTCGGCCTGGAAGCCGCCGTCGGCGACGGCGCGCAGCCTCGGCATGTGCGCCAGCAGCCTCGGGGTCAGGCCCACCACGTCGAGGACCAGCAACGATGTCATGCTTTCACTCCAAGGTCGCGCATCTCGGCGCGGGCGAAGTCCAGCTCGTCGGCGATGCCCGCGGCGAGCCGGTCGGGGGTCTGCGGGCGCAGCGCGGGTGGCAGCACGCCCCAGGTGTAGGTTTCCACGTCGAAATGGTCGCAGAGCGGCTCGGGTCCGCCGACCAGCTCCGCGAGGGCCTCGCGCAGCACCGGTACGGTGGTGGCGAGCGGTGCCTCCGGTGCGACGTGCAGCGGTACGTGGTAGTGGACCCGCCACGGTCCGGGCAGCTTCCGCTCGAACGCCTCGTCGAGGTCGTCGGCGTCGTCTCCGGCCGCGTTGCGGGTCTGGTGCAGGAAACGCGGTTCGACGTACTCGCGCAGGCTCTCCGGGTCGTCGCTCTCCAGGGCCGCGGAGACCTGGACCTTGACGATGGGCAGGCCCGCCTCGGCGTACCGGCGCAGCGCGTCGGCGGGCCGCTCCCAGGCGCACGCCAGGTGGGCGAGGTCCAGGCAGACGCCGAGCCGGTCGGTGTCGACGCCGGACAGGGCGCGCACGGCCTGGTCGGTGGTCTCCACCACGCAGCCGGGCTCGGGTTCGAACGCCACCCGGATGACGCGGCCGGTGGCGGACTCGACGGCGGCGAGCCCGGTGGCGAGCTCGTCGAGCCCGCGCGTGGCGCGGTGGGACATGTCCTCGTCCCAGGGGTCGCGCCAGGCGAGCGGGAGCGTGGAGATCGATCCCCTGGCGGCGTCGTCCGGCAGCAGGACGGCGAGGATCCGTGCCAGGTCGAGGGTGTAGGTGAGCCGTTCGGGCGTCGTCCAGTCGGGGTGGTAGACGGCGTGCTTGACCACCGGGTCCTGGAACGAGCGGTAGGGGAAGCCGTTGAGCGTCACGACCTCCAGCTCCCGCGCGTCCAGCTCGCGGCGCAGCCCGGCCAGCAGCGCGGGGTCGGCGGCGAGCGCGGCGGCGACGGGCGCGGCCAGCCAGAGCCCGAGCCCGAGCACCTCGGTGCCGAGGCGGGCGCGGATCGGCACCGCGTACGTGTCGAGCTGCTCGACGATGCCGCCGAGGTCCTCGGCCGGGTGCACGTTGGTGCAGTAGCTCAGGTGCAGCGTCCGGCCGCCGGGGTGGCGTAGCCGCATCAAGACCCTCCGCGTTTGATGGAGCTGCCCTCGAAGGTGGGTTCCGCCGCCCCGGCGCCGACGCCCGACAGGTCGAGGCGGCCCGACTGGGCGTAGAACTCCACGGGGTTGCGCCACAGCACCCGGTCGACGTCGTCCTCGCTGAACCCGGCCTCCAGCATCGCCCTGCCGGTCTCCAGGGTGAGCAGCGGGTCGGACACGCCCCAGTCGGCGGCGGAGTTGACCAGCACCCGCTCCAGGCCGTGCTCACGCAGGATCTCCACCATGCGGGGCGGCGACATCTTGGTCTCGGGGTAGATGGAGAAGCCCATCCAGCAGCCCGAGTCGTGCACGATCTTCGCGGTGACCTCGTTGAGGTGGTCGACGGCGACCAGTCCGGGCGCGATGCCGGACGAGGCGACGACGTCGAGGGTGCGCTGGGTGCCCCTGGCCTTGTCGCGGTGCGGGGTGTGCACGAGCGCGGGCAGCTCGTGGTCGACGGCCATCGCGAGCTGCCGTTCGAAGGCGTCGTCCTCGTCGGGGGTCATCGAGTCGTAGCCGATCTCGCCGACCGCGACGACGCGGTCCTTCTCCAGGTAGCGCGGGAGCAGGTCGAGCACCGGCCGGCAGCGCGGGTCTCCGGCCTCCTTGGGGTTCAGCGCGATGGTGGCGTGGTGCAGGATGCCGAACTGCCCCGCGCGGTACGGCTCCCAGCCGACCAGCGAGTCGAAGTAGTCGGTGAACGAGCCGGGGTTGGTCCGGGGCTGCCCCAGCCAAAAGGCGGGCTCCACAATGGCGAGCACCCCGGCGGCGGCCATCCTGGCGTAGTCGTCGGTGGTGCGCGACGTCATGTGGATGTGCGGGTCGAAGATCCGCATCAGGCCTCCTTCTCGCTGGTCAGACGGTCGAGCAGTGCGATCGCGTCGTCGGGGGTGTGCCGTCCGGCCGCCGCGCGTTCCTCGGCGAACGCGGCGAGCATCCCGGCCAGCTCGGCGTCGGCCCGCTCCTCCAGCCGGTCCACGGCGGCGAGCGGCACGCCCATGAACACGCACTTGAGCACCGCCTGCCGCCACATGGTCTGGTCGAGGTGGCGGGCGTACGGGCCGAGGGCGGCGGCCACGAGGCGGGTGTCGTTGGTGCGGATCGCGTCGTGCAGGAGCGGCACCGCCTCCGCGCCGACGGGCAGCAGCGGCAGGGCCTTGAGGACGGCGCGCTTCTCGTCGGCGTCGCCGTACCGGTAGAGGTCCGCGACCTGCCCGGCCACCGCGTCCGGCGGCAGCGCGGCGAGCAGGACCGCCCTGGCCGCCTCGTCGGCGGTCCAGCCGGGGACGTCCGGCAGCGGTGCCCGCCCGGCGCGCCGTCCCGCGGAGGCGAAGTGCCGCGCGACGCTCTCGGGTTTGGCGGCGACGCCCTCCCGGGCGGTGGCGAGCCACTCCTGGTCGAGGGCCGCGAACAGGCTGTCCGTGCGGGTGCTCGGTTCCGGTGTCATGCGTTCGTCCCTTCGGCGGCGGCTGCGCGCAGGAAGTCCAGGGATCGGGCGGCCACCTGCGGCGCGGCGTGCGAGTGGCGGGGCAGCTCGACCGCGACCAGGCCCCGGTAGCCGCACTCGGCCAGGGCGCGCAGCACGGGAGGGAAGTCGATCTCCCCTTCCCCGAACTCCAGGTGCTCGTGCACCCCGCGGCGCATGTCGTCGATCTGCACGTTGACGAGGTGGTCGGCGACGGCGGTGACGCAGTCGGGGACCGGGTCGGGTTCGAGGCAGCGGCAGTGGCCGATGTCCAGTGTGATGCCGAACGCGGGTGGTTCGCCGAGTTCGGCGTGGAGTTTGCGCCATCCGGCGATCGTCTCGACGAGCATGCCGGGCTCGGGCTCGAAGCCCAGCGGCACGCCGGCGGTGCCGGCCTCCTCGGCGATCCGGGCGCAGCCGTCGACGAGCCTGGCCCAGGCCGTGGCCTCGCCGACCGTCTCCGGGCGCACGCCCGCCCAGAACGACACCGCCTCGGCTCCCAGGTCGGCGCCGACGGCGACCGCCCGGCTCAGGAAGTCCAGGCGCGCCTCGCGCTCGTCGTGCAGCAGCGTGGGGGCGTGCTTGCGCCACGGGTCCAGCAGGTAACGGGCGCCGGTCTCGACGACCACGCCAAGACCGAGGTCGCGCAGCAGGTCGGCCACGGCCGCGACCCTGCGCGCCAGGCCCTCCTCGTACGGGTCCAGGTGGTCGTGGTCGAGCGTGAGGGCGACCCCCTGGTAGCCGAGGTCCGCGATGACCCGGAGCGCGTCGGCGAGCCGGTGGTTGGCGAACCCGTTGGTACCGTAGCCGAACCTCGGCCCGGCGCCCGTGCTCGTGTCGGTGCCGCCGGGGCTCACGTGGGGGACACCTTCTTGGCGAGGGCCCGAGCGAGCGGGACGGCCGCCGCGACCGCGACGCCCTCGCGGATGGCGCCGCTGCGGGCGACGAGCGCGCCCTGCAGGGCGGGCAGCGCGACGATGCCGGTGCCGACGGCGGCCCGCAGCCGGGAGGCCGACGGCTCGGCGACCGCCTGGGCCTGGGACAGGCCGAACCTGGCGGCGTACCAGCCGGTGAGCCCCGCCTGCACGGCCCGCACCACCTGCGCCGCGCGCTCGGTCCGCGGCTCGCGCGAGGCGTCGCCTCGGCCCAGCGCGGTGGCCACGGCGAGCGCGACGGTGCCCGCCAGGGTCGCCACGGGGAGGCCGCGGTCGGAGCCGGACACCTCGGCGCGCGACAGCGCGGTGAGCAGGTAGGTGTGGGCGGCGACGGTGAGGGCCGAGGGCAGCGCGTCCGCGACGCTCCGCCCCGGGGCCGCGCCCAGCAGCACGTCGAGGCCGCGGCACAGCGCCATCGCCAGCGGCCCGGCCGCCGTGTTCTTGGCCACCAGGTCGTACGACCAGACGGCGGCGGCGAGCGGGACGGCGACCGCCAGGGCCCGTCGGCCGCCGGAGAGCCCGGCGGCCGCCAGACCGGCGACGGTGAGACCCGCGGCCACCTTGAGCGCGGCGTCCGGCGACACCCGGCCGGACGGGATCGGCCGCTCCGGGCGTTCCACCGCGTCCAGGTGGCGGTCGGCCCAGTCGTTGGCGGCCATCCCCGCCCAGTACAGGCAGACCGAGGAGCAGGCCAGGCCGAGGGTCCTGCCGCCGAGCACCTGCCCGGCGGCGGCCCCGGCGACGACGTCACCGGGTACGGACAGGGCGGCGGGGGCGCGCACGAGCTCGGCGAGGTCGCGCAGCGACGGCATCAGACCGGCTCCTCTCCGCCGAGGGTGCCGGCGAACTCGCGGAGCACCCGCCACTGGTCGGCCAGCGCGTGCGGCACCGCCCCGAGCGGGTCCTTGAAGAAGAAGGCGAGCTCGCCCAGCGGCCCGGTGCGGCCGGAGCGGTGCGCCGCCGACGTGAGCCTCGCCAGGTCCAGGACGAGGGGCGCGGCGAGGGCGGAGTCGCAGCCGTGCCAGGTGAACTCCATGCGCATGGGCGTGCCCAGGAAACCCTCGAAGGTGACGAGGTCCCAGGCGGTCTTGAAGTCGCCGATGTCCTCGACGTACTCGATGCGGGTCTCACCCTGCGGGGTGTAGCCGAGCGTCTCGCCCAGCACCCGCTGCTTGCTCGCGGCCTTGGCGGCGTTGGCGGCGGGATCGGCGAGGTTGGCGCCGTCTCCCCCGCCGAGCAGGTTCATCCCCGACCAGGTGCGGACCCGGAGGTTGCGCTGGGCGAACATCGGGGCGAGCACCGACTTGACGAGCGTCTCGCCGGTCTTGCCGTCGTGGCCACCGTACGGCAGCCCCTGCAGGTCGGCGAGCCGATCCAGGGCGGGCAGCCGGGCGCCCGTCGACGGGGTGAAGTCCACGTAGGGACAGCCCGCGCGGAAGGCGGCGTACGCCGTCAGGGCGCTGGGCGGCAGCAGGTCCCGCGAGGTCGCCAGCTCGGCCTCCAGCAGCTCCAGGTCGGCGTGGGCCGGATGGGGCTCGGGGGCCGGCTCGGTGGTCGAGACGTTGATGACGACGACCCGTTCCAGGCCGTGCCGCAGCCGGAACTCGGTGATGTCGGCGCCGATCAGCTCCGCGGTCGCGGCCTGGTTCTCGGCGAGCGGCACCTGCCTCAGGTTCTCCTCGACCCGGGCGAGCTCGTCGCGCAGGGGCTCGAGCAGCCGGGCCGGTACGATCCCGGCTCCGGCCAGCGCGGCCGCCTTCTTCTCCAGCGGGGTCGGCACGATGTCGTGCCCGCCGAACACCAGGTCTCCCAGACCTGGCAGCCCGGCGCCGCGGAACTCGGGGAGTTCCGTCACGCAGCCCGTCGGCTGTGCGAGACCGGCGCGCATCGCCAGCGCTCCGATGATGCTCGTGACGGCGACGGACCCTCGTGCTCCTATCAGCCACACTCCCGTACGCATCTGGCCTCCTGTGGTGAGTCGACTCCTGGGGGATGACGGTTTTCATCCGCCCGGCCGGGACCGGACGGCGCCGATGACATCACCATTGCGGCCGTCCGGTCGGAGGGGATGTCACGGCGGGTATTACGTGGTCGTTAAAACGGAGGAGACGACCCCGCGGCGGGCCGGACCGGGTGGTCCGACCCGCTTGTGCAAGGAATCGTACGTTATGCGGATATTACGGATATATGTCTCGGCGCTATATGTTTTCGTCGAACCAGCTCAGCCTGCGGAATTCAGGCAGGGAGTCCCGTCGGGAAGTTCGGTCCGAGGAGTTCGGCCGGGGATTTCCGTCCGGGCTCCTGTCCGGGTTCCGGTCCGAGGAGTCCGGTCAGCGGTTCGCGCCGGGGGTTCCGGTACGGGCTTCGGTCCGGGTTTCCGGCCGGAGGTTCCAGTTCGGGGGTTTCCGTCTAGGGGTTCCAGTCCGGGGTTTCCGTCTGGGGTTTCAGTCTGAGGAGAAGGCGGCGTCGAAGGCGGTGGAGGGCGGGGTGATGGCGTTGAGCTTGCGGATGACGGCCAGGGCGTCGGGGGCGCCGTCCAGGCGGTCCATCCCGGCGTCCTCCCAC
>NZ_BAABAQ010000006.1:0-487639 GCF_039537505.1 Streptosporangium oxazolinicum | reverse complement strand
TCATCAACCAAAGGAATCCATCCCCCACCCCGATAGGGTGGTAGGACGGGGTTGTGCTTCATGCACTGGCTTTTAACACACTGTTGAGTTCTCAAGAAACGGACGCGTACACCATCACCCAGACCCGGCCAACCAGCCGGGTAGAACTCCGGGGCGTTCCAGTTCGTATTCACTATCTTATCGAGAGCGTCGTTTTCGTGTCAAACTGTCGGACTCTCCGACGCTCGACTCGATCCCGTCGAACCCGCTAGGATTGCGACGCCCCGTTTCCAGGGCAACCCCTCTAACTTACTCCAACATCCGGCCGCTGTCCAATCGTCCGGACGCGTCCCGATGAAGGGAGAAGATCAGAAGGAGGGTCCCGAGGCTCCGGTGATCTCCACCAACCCCCTCGGGCCTGTGAACTCTATGTACGGCGCCGAGGTCCGTCAAATCGAAGCACCCCCTGCCATGACGTGTTTCTCACCCACTGGGTAGGGGTCCGCTATGACGGACCAAAGAGTGTTGCCCAGGGCGCTCGTCGTGCTCCTCTGTGCCGCGGGGGCCGTGGTCACCCTGGCAGGAGTCAGGGAGATCGGGTCGATCGTCGGGCCGGTGCTTCTCGCCCTCGTCCTGGTCCTGGCGGTCTCCCCGGTCAGAACATGGCTTCGCAAGCGCGGTGCCCCCGGGTGGACGCTGGTGGCGGTCCCTCTCACGATCGTGCTGCTGGTGCTCCTGGGCATGGTGGCGATCCTGACCGTCGCGGTCGCGCAGATGGCGGCACTCGCCCCCACCTACGACGCGCAGTTCAACCAGCTCGTCGCCGAGGCGCAGCGGCAGGCGGCCAGGCTCGGCATCGGCACCCAGCAGATGAACGAGGCGATCAACTCCTTCGACCCCGGCAAGATCTTCGCGCTCGCGCAGGGATTTGTCTCGGGACTGCTGGGCGCGTTCTCCGGCCTGGTCCTCGTCATCGTCCTGCTGCTGGCCATGTGCCTGGACGCGCAGTCCTTCTCCAGGGTCCTCGCCATGGGGGCGGCGCGCAGGCCCCTGCTCATCGAGGCGCTCGGCAACTTCGCCCACAAGACCCGCCGTTACCTCCTGGTCTCGACGGGGTTCGGGCTGATCTGCTCGGCGCTGGACGTGGCCGCGCTCTGGGTGCTCGGCGTACCGCTCCCCCTCCTCTGGGGGGTGCTCGCGCTGATCACGAACTACATCCCCAACGTCGGCTTCGTCCTGGGGCTGATCCCGCCCGCCCTGCTCGGCCTCCTGGAGGGCGGGCCCAAGACCATGCTCTTCGTGATCGCGGCCTACATACTCATCAATTTCGTCGTGCAGTCGCTGATCCAGCCGAAGTTCCTCGGTGACGCCGTCGGCCTGTCCACCACCGTGACCTTCCTCTCTCTCATCCTGTGGACGTTCCTTCTCGGCCCGCTGGGCGCGTTGCTCGCCATCCCGCTCAGCCTGCTGACCCGCGCGCTGCTCATCGACAGCGATCCCGACGGCGGCTGGGCCGCCGCCCTCGTCTCCGGGGACGTTCCCGACGACGGGCACCCCGAGACGGAGAGGAAAACGGCCGGAGCCCGGGGCAGGACCTCGTCGCCCGTACCCTGAGGTCATGTATCGCGAGTGGGCACCGGGCCCCCGCATCGCCGGGCGGGTGGCCTGCCTGTGGGTCAACGAGTCGACCTCCGCCACGACGCAGCTGGTCGTGCCCGACGGCTGTGTGGATCTGGTCTGGGGCCCGAGGGGGGCACAGGTCGCGGGGCCCGACACGGGCCCGAAACCCGTCCGGATGGCGCCGGGTGACCGCTACGTCGGGATCCGGTTCAGGCCCGGCGCGGCGGGCGAGCTGTTCGGCGTGCCGCTCGACAGCCTGCGCGATCTGCGGGTGCCGCTGTCCGACCTCGAACCCCTCGCGGAACTGTCCGGCCTGGAACCGCTCACCGCGCTGCTCCCGCCGGAGCCGCCCACCGGGACGGCCGGGGTCCGGCCGCCGGGGCCGCTCTCCGAGACCGTACAGCGGGCTCTGGCCGTACGGCTGCGCGCGGCGCCCGGACCCGACCCGGCCGCGCCCGCGATCGCCGAAGCACTGCGGGCGGGGCGGAGCGTGAGGGAGGTGGCCTGGGATCT
The DNA here is from genome assembly GCF_039537505.1 of Streptosporangium oxazolinicum. Classification (NCBI taxonomy): domain Bacteria; kingdom Bacillati; phylum Actinomycetota; class Actinomycetes; order Streptosporangiales; family Streptosporangiaceae; genus Streptosporangium; species Streptosporangium oxazolinicum. The sequence goes on along the minus strand of NZ_BAABAQ010000006.1, from coordinate 485,527 downwards.
GGGGGTCGGCGAGCGGCAGCTCCTGCGCCGGTCCCTGCGGGCCTTCGGGTACGGCCCGAAGACGCTGCAGCGGGTGGTCAGGTTCCAGCGGGCACTGCGGCTGGCCAGGCGCGGCGTCACGGCGGCCGAGGTCGCCGCGCTCAGCGGGTACGCCGACCAGGCCCACATGGCGAACGAGGTACGGCGGCTGGCGGGGGTGCCCCTGGGCCGGCTGCTCGATCGGTCCGGCGGCGGGACCGCCTGACCGGCTCCGCGCGGGCCACCGCACCCGAACTCCAGGTAGGGGCCGAGCGGTCCCTCCGGCCGGGGATCAGGTGGTCTCCAGCGCGACCGCTCCGCCGCTCACCCGGCTTCGGCCGTCCGGGGAGGCGATCGAGACCCTCAGCGTGCTGGGCCGTCCCATGTCCACCCCCTGGATGACCGTGAACTCCGAGGAACCGGTGCCGAGGACCCTCAGGTAGCCGCCGAAAGCGGCGGCGGCGGCCCCGGTGGCGGGGTCCTCCACGACGCCCCCGACCGGGAACGGGTCGCGGGCGTGGAACCGCTCGTCACTCTCCCGCCAGAACAGGTTCACCGTCGTCCAGCCCTCGCGGGTCATCACCGCCTTCAGCCCCTCGTAGTCGTAGTCGAGGTCGGCCAGGCGTTCGCGCGAGGCGGCGGCGATCATGAGGTGCTCGACGCCGCCGAACGCGACGTGCGGAGGGAAGGCCGGATCGAGCTCGTCACGGGACCAGCCGAGGGCGGCGAGGGCCTCCCGCAGCGCGTCCTCCGCGACGGGCCGGGAACGCGTGGGAACGCTGGTAATCGTGGCGCTGAGCGTGTCGTCGACGACCTCGGTGTCGACGACGATCTCGCCCGCGTTGGTGTCGAAGGCCAGACGCCCGGTTCCGAGGCGTTCGGCCAGCGCCACCGAGGTGGCGATCGTGGCGTGCCCGCAGAACGCCACCTCCGTCGAGGGGGCGAAATACCGGACCCGGAAGGCGCGCCGCTCGTCGTCGCGGGCGGTCACGAAAGCCGTCTCGGAGTAGCCGACCTCGGCGGCGACGGCCAGCATCTCCGCGTCGGAGAGCCCGGCCGCGTCGAGGACGATCCCGGCGGGGTTTCCTCCCTCGGGATCGTGGGTGAAGGCGGTGTAGCGCAGGATTTCCACGGTGCTCGTCACAGAACCGGAATGTAGCAGCAGCTCCCGGGCCCCGCCGGTACCCCGTTACGCGGCGGTGACGGGTCGGGCGGGCCCGGGAGCGGGCACGTTCCGGTGAAAGCGAATGCGAGGAAGGACTCGGGGGTTCAGGCGGACGCGGGGACGGGCGCCGAGGGCGGCTGCTCCTCGGAGGGCGCGGCGGGCGGGCGGGAGACCCGGCGTCCCCAGGGCATGGCGAGCGCCAGGATCGGCAGCAGCACGACGGAGGCCTGCGACCAGTAGACGTGGAGACTTCGCCAGGTGGCGGAGTCGAACTGGGTCATGTAGAGGTAGCCGTACCCCGCCCAGAGGGAGACGCCGATGATCGCGGGCCACGCGAAGCGGGTGGGACGGGCGATCAGGAACGGCATGAACCACAGGAGATACTGCGCGCCGAGCCTGGGGGTGGTGACCATGAAGGCGAGCAGCAGCGCCGTGGTGAGGTCGATCGGGTCGGCGCGCCGCCACAGGAAGGCCGTCACCAGCATGGTGACGTAGATCAGGCGGGTGCCGAACGTGGCGAATCCCTGGTGCAGGTCGTTGATGCCGTGCATGCCGATGGCGGTCCAGCCCCACTGGCCGACGATCGGGCGGACGTCCTGGATCACCCGGATCACCTCGGGGATCTGGCTCAGCGAGGTCCCGGCGAAGATCGGCAGGGTGACCAGGAAGAAGACCGGCGCGATGCCGGTGGCCACGAACGCCACGGCGCGGGCGCGGAAGGTGGGCAGCAGCAGGAGCATGCCGGGGATGAGCCAGATCGGCCAGCTCTTGGCGCACAGCGCCAGTCCCATCAGCAGTCCCGCGAACAGGGCCCGGCGCAGGGACTGCCGGTCGCCCTCGCGCGGGGTGAGCGCCCCGCGCAGCACCCCCTCGGGACCGAAGGCGTGCCGTACGGCACCGGCGAGGCCGTGCAGGGCGACGCTCTGCCGTGCCAGCGCGACCGGGTTGGTGGTCATGCCCGGCCGGTGGGGGTCGCCGGGACCTCGGGCGACGACGAAGGCGGCGACGCCGAAGACCAGGGCGACCGGCTCGACCTGGCCGTGGACGGAGGCGACGAGGATGGCGAGCGGGTTGCAGGCGTACTGGAAGGCGCGCAGCGACGCCTTGGGCCCCCCGGCGAGCTTGCCGACCAGCGGGATCAGCGCGATGTCCGCGACCACGGTGACCAGGCGCCCGCCGATCTCCCAGGGGATGCCCAGCCAGAGCAGGAGGCCGTAGACGTAGGGGATGGTCGGCAGGAAGTGCCAGCCTCCCGAACTGCCCAGGACGGGGTCCTCGCGATTCAGGACCGCCTCACCGGCGGGCTTGAAGCTGTTGATGAAGTCGACCGGTTGCCAGGTGTCCACCGCCGAGGTGGTCATGATGAGCACCCGGAAGGCGATTCCGACCCCCAGCACGACCAGCAGTGAGGGTCTCCAGCCCTTCCACTGCGCGACCAGGGCGAGCACGACACCGAGAACGAGGACGAACCCCGTGAGAATTGCGTAGTCCATGACGGCCCCTAGCCTGCCGGACCTGGCGACCAACCAGCCACCCGGATCTCCAAACCGAGACCACTCTGCCAGTTTTCCCGGCTTTCGGGATCCGGGCCGTCACGACGGGTGGCCGTCTCGGGAGGCGGGCGCGCGTGCCCGGAAAACCCATGGACACGGGGCGCGCGTGTCCTGGAGACCCATGGACGCGGGAAGGGGGAACCTCGCCGCCGGAAGTCCGTCTCCCCCGGCGGCGAGGGGCTTTCAGCCCAGGCCGTCGAGATAGGCCCGGTGGTTGCGGGAGAACTCGAAGGCGTTGTACCTGTCCCAGTTGATCGACCAGGTCATCAGGCCGCGGAGGTTCGGGTAGACGCCTCTCGGCCGGTACGTCCCGCAGTTGGTCCCCTTGGCCAGGCAGTCGAAGGCCTTCTGGACCTCGGCGACCGTGGTGAAACCGTTACCCGCGAACGGGGCGGCGGGCAGGCCGATCGCGACCTGGTCCTGGCGCAGGGCGGGGAAGACGTTGTTCGGGTTGCCCGCGATGGGGAAGCCCGCGAGCAGCATGTCGGTCATGGCGACGTGGAAGTCGTGGCCGCCCATGGTGTGGTACTGGTTGTCCAGCCCCATGATCGGTCCGGAGTTGTAGTCCTGGACGTGCAGCAGGGTGAGGTCGTTGCGCATCGCGTGGATGACGGGGAGGTACGAGGCGGCCCGCCGGTCGGTGGAGCCGTTGGGGCCGGGGCCGTAGAACTGGTAGCCCAGCTGGACGAAGAACGTCTCGGGGGCCATCGTCAGCACGAACCTGGCGCCGTACCTGGCCTTGAGGGTCTTGAGCGCGGAGATCAGGTTGACGATGACCGGGGTGGTGGGGGCGGACAGGTTGGTGTCGCCGTTGTCGAGATAGAGGGAGTGGCCCTCGAAGTCGATGTCCAGCCCGTCGAGGCCGTACTTGTCGATGATGGCGCCGACCGACTGGACGAACTTGTCGCGCGCGGCGACGGTGCTCAGCTGGACCTGGCCGTTCTGGCCGCCGATCGAGATCAGCACCTTCTTGCCGAGCGCCTGCTTGGCCCGGATCCCGGCGATGAACTCGGCCTCGGACTCGACGTTGGGGCACTCGGCGACCGGGCACTGGGTGAAGCGGATGTCTCCGGAGGTCACCGAGGTGGGCTCGCCGAACGACAGGTTGATCACGTTCCACTCGTTGGGCACGTCCGCCATCCGGATGTAGCCGGAGCCGTTGGCGAAGGAGGCGTGCAGGTAACCGACCAGCACCCGCTTCGGGAGGTTGCCCGGGGGTGGCGTGCCGGTGACGGTCGCGGAGACCGCGCCGGACCGCGCCGACTCGCCCGCGGCGTTGGCGGCGCTCACCTGGTAGCTGTGCGTCCCCGCCCCGGGAGTGTCGGTGTAGGTGGTTCCGGCAGGCGTGCCGATCCTGGTGCCGTTGCGGTAGACGTTGTAGCCGGTCGCGCCCGAGGAGGCGTTCCACCTCAGCGAGACGCTCGTGCCGCTGACGGTGGCGGCCAGCCCCGACGGCACGGCCGGGATCGGCGGCTGGCCGGTGCCGACCGTCACCGAGACCGCGCCCGACCGCGCCGACTCGCCCGAGGCGTTGGTCGCGCTCACCTGGTACGAGTGGGTGCCCGTGCCGGGGGTCTCGGAGAAGGTGGTCCCGGTGGCGGTGCCGACCCTGGTGCCGTTGCGGTAGACGTTGTAACCGGTCGCGCCCGAGGAGGCGCTCCAGCTCAGCGAGGCGGTGGTGGCGTTGCCGGTGCCGGTGAGCCCGGTGGGCGCCGCGGGGGGCTGCCCCTGCCCCGGCGCTCCGTCGAGGACGACGTCGTCGGCCTGGTAGACGCCCTGGCCGTACCAGCCGTTGACGTAGATGGTCACCGAGGTGGTCGAGGCGCCGGTGGTGAACGAGGTCGACAGCTGGGCGTAGGACGACGGCGAGGACGTCCACGTGCTGGGGTCGGTCCCGCCGGTGCCGGTCGCGCCGAGGAAGACGTAGCCTCCTCTGACCCAGGCCGACAGGGTGTAGGCCGAAGACGGCCTGACGCTCACCGTCTGCTGGCAGCGGGCGGTGTCGTTCCCGGCCGGGGTGGCCTGCAGGGCCCTGGTGCCTCCGTGTACGGGCGAGGACACCGCCGTGGCCCCGGAGGACGCCGTGCAGGTCCAGCCGGTCAGTCCGCTCTCGAAGCCGGGGTTGGCCGCGATGTTGGCGGCGTGGGCGGGCGACGCGGCGAGCATCGTCCCGCCGAGCGCCAGTACGGCGATCGCCGCGAGTTTCCTGAACCTCATCCGGTGAACCCCTTGAAGATGGTGGTGAACTCCCAGGCCGACTGGGAGATGCCGCTGCAGGTCGGTGAGACCTGGCCGGTCGGGCAGCCGCCGTTGTCGCGGGCGCTGGACCAGAAGCCGACGAAGCCGACGTGGTTGGTGTTGGCCCAGGCGAGCAGCTTGCGGGCGTCGGCCTGGGTGGTGGTCATCCCGGTGTCGTTCCTGCCGATCATCGGGGTGAGGCCCAGCAGTTTCCTGAGCTGGGCGTCGGTCTTGGCGGGCCAGACGGTCCGCATCTGGGCGAGGGTCGCCTGCGCGGCGGCGATCATGGCGTCGCCCCAGTTGCCGGTGTAGCCGAAGTTCATCAGCATCGGGTTGACGATGACGTTGAGGCCCCTGGCGGCGGCGTCCTGGAGGATCGACAGCGAGAAGGGGTCGACGCCGTAGTCCTGGCCCTGGATGCGCAGGGTGTAGCTGATCACGGTGCCGCGCTCGGTCTGGAGCTGCTTGAGGGCGGTGTTGACCTTGGCCGCGTCGATGGTCGCCTCGACGTCGACGTCGAGGTGGTTGGTGCCGACCGTGTCGAGGACCTTCTTGTAGGCGGTGACCAGCGCGGCGGAGGTGCCGCAGACGTGCTCCAGGTACGGTCCCATCGCGCCGCCGGTCGCCACGATGACCTGGCCGCCCTGGGCCTGGAGCGCCCTGACGTCGTTCACGATCCGGGAGTCGTTGATCGGGATGGTGCCGCCCCAGGCCGGGTTGCAGCCGCTGCTGTCGCCGAGGGCGAAGGCGAGGGTGTAGTTCCTCACCCCGGTCGCCGCCGCCGCGCTCACCAGGGAGGGCGTGGGCATCGTGATGTCGATGTAGGGGGCGTACCGGATCTCGCCGCCGGGGGGCGGGCCGGTGTCGCGGCTCGTACGGCCGCTCACGGAGGCGGTGTAGGCGGAGCAGTTGCCCGCGGCGTCGCAGGCCCGGACGCGGAAGCCGTAGGCGGTGTCGGGGTTCAGCCCGGTCGCGGTGTGGCCGGTGCCGGAGCCCGTGGCGACCGGCGCGCCGTTGTCGCGGGAGACCTCGTATCGGGCCACGCTTCCGGAGTTGTCGGTGGAGGCCGACCAGCCGAGGGTGAGCGAGGTGGCGGTCGGGCCGCCCACGGTGAGGTTGCCCGGTACGGTCGGCGGGGTCGTGTCGCCGGGAACACCGGTGCCGGGCGGGCCGTCGAGGACGACGTCGTCGGCCTGGTAGGCGCCCTGGCCGTACCAGCCGCTGGTGTAGATCGTCACGGTGGTGGTCGAGGCGCCGGTCGTGAAGGCGCGCGTCAGCTGGGTGTAGGCCGACGGGGACGAGGCCCACGTGCTGGTGTCGGTGGTGCCGGTGCCGCTCACCCCCAGGAAGACGTAGCCGCCGCGCACCCAGGCCGACAGCGAGTAGGACGAGGACGGCCTGACGCTCACCGTCTGCTGGCAGCGGGCCTGGTCCGAGCCCTGGGGCGTGGCCTGCAGGGCCCTGGTCCCGCCGTGTACGGGCGAGGAGACGGTCGTGGCGCCCGAGGAGGCGGAGCAGGTCCACCCGCTCAGCCCGTTCTCGAAGCCCGGGTTCGTCGCGATGTTGGCCGCGTGGGCCGGGGTCGCGGCCAGCGTCGTCCCGCCGAGCGCCAGCACGGCGGCCGCGGCAAGTTTCCTGAGGTGCATCCGGTGTACCCCGCAAAGATCTTAGGAGGGTCGTGGGGCACGGCCCGCACCCCGGGCGGGGTGCGGGTCACGCCTTTTTGTGCTGGTTCGTGCTGTTCAGGCCCGCTTGGGTCAGAAGCCGGCGGTGACGCGGGTGAAGTCCCAGTCGCTCTGGGCGATTCCGCTGCAGGTGGAGGTCACGCCGCCCCCCGGGCAGGGCCGGTCGCGGTTGACCGCCCAGTAGGCGAAGCGGGTCAGGCCCCTGGCCTTGGCCCAGTCGCGGATCTGGGTCCAGGCCGCCACCGTGGTGAGCTCCTGCTGGTCGGACAGGCCGTTCATGCCGGAGATGCCCATCCGGGCGTACGCCTGCGCGTCGGTCCAGCCGTTCGCGGCCTTGAGCGCGTTCTTCAGGCCCTCGGAGGCGTTGACGGTGTCGTTGTAGATGTTGGAGCTGCCGAAGTCGAACGGCATGATCGTGTAGTTGTCGATCGGCACGGCCAGCGCCTTGGCCTGGTTGATCAGGCGGATGCCGGGAGCCGTCGGCCCGGTGGTCGAGGTGCCGAAGGTGACGGCGATCTTGACGTTCGGGTTGTTCTGCTTGACGATCTTCAGGCCGTTGAGGATGCGGTCCTGGACGGTGTAGTTCTCGAACTCGTCGGTGTTCTCGATGTCGAAGTCGACGACCGCGGGGCCGACGGCGTTGATGACCTGCTGCACGGCTCCGGCGAAGGCGGCCGGGGTGGAGCAGTTCGGGCCGAGCTTGTTGCCGGACCAGCCGCCGAAGGAGATCTGCACGCTGCCGCCCGCGGCCTTGATCTGGTTGATCGCGGTCTGGTCGGCGCCGCCGGTCAGCGGCCGGTTGCCGTCCCAGGCGGGGTTGCAGCCGCCGCTGGACAGGATGAACGCCATGGTGAAGGACTTCACGCCGGTGGCGTTCATCACGGCCGCGGGGTTGGGCGGGCTGCCCCAGCCCATGTAGAGGTACGGGGCTCCGGGCATCTTGCCGCCCGGCTGCGGGTTGGTGCAGCCGGTGGTGGTGGCGCTCACCGCGCCGCTGGCGGCCGACTCACCCTGGGCGTTGTACGCCTTCACGGTGTAGGTGTGCGAGGTGCAGGTGCCCAGCGAACCGATGGTCGCGCTCGTGCCGGTCACCTGAGCCCGCTGCGTGGCCCCCTCATAGACCCGGTAACCGGTGACCGTGCCGCCGGAGGCCCCCCACGACAGGGAGATCGAGGAGTTGTTCGTCCCGGTGACCGAGGGGGTGCCGGGTGCGCCCGGCGTACCCGGGGTGCTTCCGCCGCCGCAGGCCGCGCCGTTGAGCGTGCAGTTGGACGGGGTCGCGCTGCCCGGACTGCCGTTGAAACCGAAACTCGCGGTCGCCCCAGGGGCCAGGGTCCCGTTCCAGCCGACATTGGTGAAGGTGAAACGCTGCCCGCTCCGGCTCATCGACGCGTCCCAGAAGGACCCGATGTTCGCCCCCGAGGGCAGGTCGAAGGCCACCGACCAGCCGTTGATGGTCGTCGTACCACCATTGGTGATCGTGTACTTACCCTCGAAACCACTGCCCCAGTTGGAGACCTTGGTGAACACCGCGGTGGGGGGCGCCGCGAACGCGGGGGTCGCGACCGTTGACAGGCCGACTGACATGCCGAGCGCGGCCAGGACCGCGGTCAGCGTTCGTCGAAATCTCATGGCTCTTCCTCGGTTGGGGGGTGCGAGGTGGGGGGCGAGGTTCGGGGCTCGGGGTCCGGGGCCTGCCCGGCCGGGTCGTGGGTGACGCGGTGCCGGGCAGGTCCGGGGGTCGGGAGGCGGCGGGGGCTAGGGCAGGGTCGCGAGGTGCGGCTTGACGGTCCTGGAGAAGTTCCAGTTGTTGCTGGCGTCCCAGTTGATGGACCAGGTCATCGCGCCACGGATCCCGGGATAGGCGCGCGGCGGCACGAAGCTGCCGCAGTTGGTCCTGGTGGCCAGGCAGGTCAGGGCCTGGTTCACCAGGGCGGGGGCGACGATCCCGCCGCCCGCCGCGCCGGGTCCGGCGGGCAGGCCGAGCGCCACCTGGTCGGGACGCAGGCCGTTCTCCAGCTGGATGCAGGCCAGCGCGGTCATGAAGTTGACCGAGCCCTGCGAGTAGGCGGCGTTCTGGTCGCAGCCGAGCATGGAGCCGGAGTTGTAGAACTGGGTGTGGACGACGGTGAGGATGTCCTTGATGGCCAGCGCCAGCTTGAAGTACTCGCCGCCGGTGGACTGCATGTCGATGGTCTGCGGCGCCATCGTGATGATCAGGTTCGCTCCCGCCTTGGCGCGCAGCGAGCGGAGCGCCTGGCCCATGTAGGTGGAGTTGAGCCCGTTCTCCAGGTCGATGTCGACGCCGTCGAAGCCGTAGCTCTGCATCAGGGCGTAGACGGTGTCGGCGAACTTGGTCGCGGCGGCGGCGCTGGCCACCTGCACGCGGCCCGCCTCGCCGCCGACCGAGAGGATGACCTTCTTGCCCCGGGAGTGGAGGGTCTGCACGTCGGCCCTGAACTGGGCGTCGGTGTAGCCGCCGAGGGAGGCGGACAGGCCCGGGTCCACGGCGAAGACGACCTCACCGGGGGTGGCGGTGGCCTCGCCGAAGGAGACCGCGACCAGGTCGTACTCGTTGGGCACCGCCGACAGCCGCAGCTCGACGGCCGGGTTGTCGAAGTTGTGCCAGTAGCCGGTGAGGAAGTGCTTGGGCAGCTGACCACCGCTGGTGCAGCCGTTCGTGGTGGCGGTGGCCGGGTCGCTCCTCGGGCCCTCGCCCGCGGAGTTGTACGCCGCCACCGTGTAGGTGCGCGTCTCACACACTCCCAGCCCCGACACCGTCGTGCTCGTCCCGGTCACGGTCGCCCTCACCGTCGAGCCCTCGTACACCCGGTAGCCCGTCACCGTCCCCGACGACGCGCCCCACGACAGCGCCACACTGTTCGCGCCGCCCGTCGCGGACACCGTGCCCGGCTTGCCGGGGGCGCCGCCGGTGCAGCCGGTGGTGGTGGCGCTCACCGCGCCGCTGGCGGCCGACTCACCCTGGGCGTTGTACGCCTTCACGGTGTAGGTGTGCGAGGTGCAGGTGCCCAGCGAACCGATGGTCGCGCTCGTGCCGGTGACCTGGGCCCGCTGCGTGCTGCCCTCGTAGACCCGGTAACCGGTGACCGTGCCGCCGGAGGCCCCCCACGACAGGGAGATCGAGGAGTTGGTCGTCCCGGTGACGGTCGGATTCCCCGGTGTCCCCGGGGTGGTGGGAGTGGTGCCGCCGCCGCAGGCCGCGCCGTTGAGCGTGCAGTTGGACGGGGTCGCGCTACCCGGACTGCCGTTGAAACCGAAACTCGCGGTCGCACCCGGAGCCAGGGTGCCGTTCCAGCCGACGTTGGTGAAGGTGAAACGCTGCCCGCTCCGGCTCATCGACGCGTCCCAGAAGGACCCGATGTTCGCCCCCGACGGCAGGTCGAAGGCCACCGACCACCCGTTGATGGTCGTCGTACCACCATTGGTGATCGTGTACTTACCCTCGAAACCACTGCCCCAGTTGGAGACCTTGGTGAAGACCGCGGTGGGGGGCGCCGCGAAGGCGGGGGTCGCGACCATCATCGCCGTGACGAGGGCCGCCAGAGCGACGAGAGAACGAGCGATGGCGCGTAATTTCACGTTAACCTCATGCATTCCGTGGGGGGTGACCGTACGGCCCGCGCCACGCGGGGGGTGCGCGGGCGCGAACGTGGGCGCGAGCCGTACGGCGGGGTGGGCACGGTCTCGCCAGGGGCGGAACCGTTCCGTTGATCGGCGCGGGACTCCGGGACCGCCGGGTTCAGCGAGTCGTCACCGGGTCTCCGGCGCCCGTGCCTCCGTCACGCCAGGCTCGGGACGGGCGACGGCGGCGCCGACGGCGAGCGCGGCGGGCACCGCGACGGCGGGGACGGCCGTGGCGCCGGAGACGGCGGGGACGGCGGTGGTGCCGGGCGTGGGCAGGCCGCGGTGAGGGCTTGCAGCCGCAGTCAGGACGAGTAAGGAAAAGGTGCGCCGCATGATCGCTCCCATGGACGTGGAACCTGGGGGGTGAGGCGTCCGGACGGTCGGACCTTCAGCAGCGACGGCCGCCGCCGTCGAGTTTTCGCAGCTGACAATCGATCGGAGGGGACGCACGGGCCACGGGCACCCCCAGTCGGCATTTCTTTTAGGAAAGTTTCCTAAGAGTTGTCGCGATCGTAGCCTTGACAGACTTCTGCCACAAGGCCCAAAAACGTCGACCGGCGACGCCTCGTCCGGGCGCGCTCCACCGGCCGCCCCCGGACGCGCGGAGGAACGACCCTAGGCGTGCCAGATGGCCGCGAGCCGCCGGGTGGCCAGGCGGGCCGGGATCGCGCGCAGCAGAATGTCGCGCGCCCAGGCGGCGGCCCCGGTCTGGGAGGTCAGCCGCGACTGCCGCTCCGCGGCCCGCATCAGCCGGTTGGCGCGCGGGCGGCGCTGCGCGTCGTAGCGCGACAGCCGCTCGGCCACCTCGGCGGGCCCGGCCCCCGACAGGTGGCGGGCGAGCGCGGCGGCGTCCTCGAAGGCCTGGCTGGCGCCCTGCCCGAGGTCGGGCGTCATGGCGTGCGCGGCGTCGCCGAGCAGCGCGATCCCGCCGATCGCGAACGTCGGCAGCGGCTCGGCCAGGCAGGCGATGGGGTCGACGTGGATGTCGTCGGCCGCGGTGGCCGCCAGCAGCGCGGGGACGGCCGGGTGCCAGTCGGCCATCAGCGCCAGCATCCGCTCGCGCGCCTCCTCCGGTCCCGGGACGGGGTCCGGCAGCACGGAGTCGGTGAACCAGTAGAGCTCGTCCGCGCCGATGGGGAACAGCCCGAACATCGCTCCGGTGCGCCGGTCCAGCAGGATTCCTGCCAGCAGTTCCCGCACGTCCAGCCCCTCGGGGCGGGACAGGGTGCCGCGCAGGTCCATGCGGCCGATCCTGCGCGCCCCGCCGTGACCGGGGAACAGCTGCCCGCGCAGCCCGCTGCCGATCCCGTCGGCCACGATCACCGCGTCCGCCTCGTCGACGCGCTCGCCATCGCTGAACACCGCCACCCCGTCCACGCCGGGCTCCAGCCGCTCCACCGGTGTCGCGGTCCGCACCGCCTCGGCGGGCAGCGGGGCGCGCAGGGCGCGGTGCAGCTCCGCCCGGTCGGCCACGATCATCGACCCGACCTCGCGCTGTGCCCGTACGGCGTCGGTGACCAGCAGCGGCCGCCCGCGCCAGTCGCGCAACCCGGCGTCGCGGGCGGGGGTGGACCGCCCCCTCAGGTCGTAGCCGAGCTCCTCCAGCGCCCGGAGCCCGTTGGGCATGATCACCACACCGGTGCCCGCCTCGCGGAGCTCGGCGCCTCGCTCGTAGAGGGTCACCTGATGTCCCTGGCGGCGCAGGCCCACCGCGGCCGTCACCCCGCCCAGTCCGGCACCGACCACGACGACACGCATGACACCCCTCCATTCACTACGATCGTACTACTACGGTCATTGGTAGCATGGCGGGGTGCCGCCCACCAATCCAGCCCGCCGCCGGGCCCTGACGGACGCCGCCATCGATCTGCTGGCGGCCTCGGGGGTGCACGGGGTGACCCATCGCGCGGTGGAGAGAGAGGCGGGGCTGCCGACCGGTACGGCGTCCAACTACTTCCGCAGCCGCGAGGCGCTGCTGGTGGCCACCGCCGAACGGGTGGTCGAGCTCCACCTGGCCGACATGGACCGGGCGGCCGAACGGCGACCCGAGGGCGACGCCGACCTGGTGGAGATGCTGACCGAGTCGTTGCTCACGGCGGCGACCACGCTGCGCCACCGCTACCTCGCGATCTTCGAGCTGCAACTGGAGGCGGCGCGCCGCCCGGTGCTGGCCTCGGCGCTGGCGGGGCTGCAGGAGGTCGCGGTGCGTTTCACCGCCGGGCATCACGACCAGCTGGGGCTGAGGATCGCACGCGAGAGGGTCCCCGCGCTCATCGCGCTCTACGGCGGCGCCCTGTTCGCCCTGGTCAGCGCGCCTCCCGGCAGTGTCACCCGGCCCGCCGTCGAGGTCATCGTCGACACCATGGTGTACGGCTCGGCCGTGTCGGACGGCTAGGACCTGTTTTGTGGATCCTCGCCGTAACGAGGATCCACAAAACAGGTCCTAGCGCGGGGACGTGGCCGAGGTGACGTCGAGGGGCGGGGTCCGTCGCGCTTGATGGGCATGGTCCGTGACGACCGGGTGACCCGACCATGATGTTCGGAAAGCCCGAAAAGGTGATAAGTGCCGTTAAGCGGTACGGTAATTGCGCATCCGTAACGCCCCCTGGAGTAACGCCGTGTTCTTTGGCATCACCGACATCTGGACCTACGTGGCCGGTGCCTTCTTCATCATCCTGCTACCCGGCCCGAACTCGCTGTACGTGCTCAGCACCGCCGCCCAGCGCGGGGTGCGGCAGGGCTACCGGGGGGCGATGGGGGTCTTCGTCGGCGACACCCTCCTGATGGTGCTGGCGGCGGCGGGGGTCGCCTCCCTGCTGAGGTCGACGCCGATCCTGTTCAACGTCGTCAAGTACGCCGGTGCGGCCTACCTCGCGTGGATCGGGTTCCAGATGCTCCGGTCGGCCTGGCGCTCCAGGCGCTCTCCCGACGCCGGGGGCGAGGCCGCGGAGGCGACATCCGATCGGGAACGGGCCGCGGAGAGCCCCTTCCGCAAGGCCCTGATCGTCAGCCTGATGAATCCGAAGGCGATCCTGTTCTTCATCTCGTTCTTCATCCAGTTCGTGGACCCGGCCTACGGCACTCCCGCGCTGTCGTTCCTGATCCTGGGCGCGATCTGCCAGCTGTTCAGCGCGCTCTACCTGTCGGTGCTGATCTTCGGCGGCACGTTCCTGGCCGGCCAGTTCCGGTCTCGGCGCGGGCTGTCGGCCGGGCTGCGGACGGGCGTGGGCGCGCTGTTCATCGGCTTCGGGGCGAGGCTGGCCACCGCGACCCTCGGCTGACGCCGGTCACCTCTTGGCCGACGCCGGCCGACACGCCCCTCGGCTACGATGGCCACCGTGGACCGCGGTCACGCCGACCACCGGGACCTTCGACGGCGCCTCCCCCGGGCCCCGCCCGGCCCGGCTACCGCGAGCCCTGGTTGGCCTTGATCGCGACGCTGACCAGGGAGAGGAACAGCTCGGCGTCGGCCCGGCCCTCGATGGACATGGCCACCCACCCGGCGTCGGCGCCGGGGGTGACCCGGTGGCAGTCGGTGAGCACCCGCGCCCATCGGTCGATCACGGGTTTGGTGAGGAGCAACTCCGCGGTGTGGTCACCGGACATCCTGACGATCTCCCGGCCACCGGCCCGGAATCCCAGCCCTTTCCTGGTGCGCTTCAGCGCCAGGTCCGGCCAGCGGACGAGCTGGGCCGCCACATTCTCGACACCCTCGGTGGAACGGCGGGACGCGTGCGTGCGCAGCACTGCCATGTCTCTCATCGTCGCGGACCGGACCCGATCAGGAAAGCTCCCGTTTCTTAACCGTTACCGGCAAAGTGATCCTTTTCGTGAATCGTAATGATCCTCACCGTTCTCATTCGTTATTGCAGTGTCATTGAGTTGTTTTCACGGGAGCACGGGCCGGGGTCAGGTACGGTGAGTGGCCGGTGAACACCGGAAGCAACCCTCTCCAGCAACCCCCTGCGACGGCCTGACATGCCCGTGTCATGCCGGGGTAGGCGAGAACGCCCAGCGTCTGCCACCGCACCAGCCCGTGGAGCGTCATGAGCCACCAGCCCATCGTCCTCCCCCGCCTCGCCGCTCTCGCCAGGCAGGCGGCGCCCAAGCTGCTGGAGGGCGTCGTCGCCCCCCTCGCCGTCTTCTACGCCGCGCTGGCCCTCCTCGGTCTGAAGGGAGCGCTGGTCGCGGCGGTCACCTGGGTGTACGCGGGGGTGGGGTGGCGGCTGGTCCGGCGGATCCCGGTGCCCGGGACGATGATCCTCGCCGTCATCGCGATCACCGTGCGGGCGCTGCTGGGCTTCTGGACCGGGAGCGCGGTGATCTACTTCCTCCAGCCGGAGCTCGGGACGATCTGCATCAGCATGGTCTTCCTCGCCTCGGTGCGGCTCAACCGCCCGCTGGTGCAGAAGCTGACCCTCGACTACATCCACCTGCCCTCGGCGGTGCTGAGACACGAGCGGGTCCGCCGGTTCTTCGCCCGCATCACCCTGCTGTGGGCCTTCGTGCTGCTGGCCAACTCCGCGGTGAGCATCTGGCTCCTGCTGCACGAGTCGATCGGCACCTACCTGCTGGTCCGCACCGCCGCCGTGGCCGCGATCAGCGGCCTGGCGGTGGCCTTCTCGCTGTACGCCTTCCGCCGGATGCTGCGCCGCCTGCACTACGACCCCGTCACCACCCCGTCCGCCTAGGACGACCGCTCCCCCGTACGGGAAACCGCCGCGCGGTAGACGGACGAAGAAGGGGGCAGGAGGTCCTCATGGTCATAGCGCAACAACCGAAACGCTGGGCCGGGTTACCGGTGTTCGCCGTCGCGCTCGTGCTGGTGGCGGTGGTGGGGTCGCTGGCGGCCGTCGACGCCGGCGGCGAGTACCTGTCGCTGGAGCGACCGGCCTGGGCGCCGCCGCAGTGGCTGTTCGGCCCCGCCTGGACGGTCCTGTACGTCATGATCGCCCTGTCCGGCTGGCTCGCCTGGTCGGCGCGCGGCCTGACCCCGGCGCTCGGCGTCTACGCGGTCCAGCTGGTCCTCAACGCGGCCTGGACGCCGCTGTTCTTCGGTGCCGGGCAGTACGGCCTGGCGTTCGCGGAGATCGTCGTCCTCTGGCTCGCGATCGTGCTCACCATCGTCCTGTTCCGGCGGATCAGCCGCCCGGCCGCCTGGCTGCTGGTGCCCTATCTGCTCTGGGTGACGTACGCGGCCTCGCTGAACCTCGCCATCTGGCAGCTCAACTGAGTCGCGTCTCCCCTCTGGGGACTCCCCCCTGAGGAGGAGGGACCCCCCGACCGAAGAGGGGGGTGGCTCAAGCCGTTCGATCGATGTGACCGGCTCCGTCCGCTTCCTAGGGTCGACGGGACGGACCCCCGGTGATCTCAGGGGCGTGCTCTGAGAACACCGGGGGTCCTCCCCGATGTCCCGGGGCTCACCGGCCCGTCAGCCTGCTGCGTGAGACATCCGCGACCCCCCCGGCTGGAGCCCGACGTGACACAGGCCATCCTTGACGCCCTGCACGATGTGATGACATCTCCATGGATCTACCTGGCGCTCTTCGCGCTGGCGGTGCTCGACGGGTTCTTTCCCGTGGTCCCGGCGGAGACGTCCGTCATCACGGCCGGGGTGTTCGCCGCCGCCACCGGGGCGCCCGACCTGCTCCTGGTGATCGTGGTGGCCGCGCTGGGCGCGTTCGTGGGCGACCACATCTCGTACGCCATCGGCCGTACCACCAACGACCGGCTGCGCAACGGCAGGCGCAGCCGCAGGGCGTTCGCCTGGGCGGAGCGGGCGCTGGCCGAGCGGGGCGGGCTCGTCCTCGTGGTGGCCCGCTACATTCCCGGCGGCCGGACCACCTGCACCCTGACCATGGGCGCGGTCGCCTACCCCCGGCGCTCCTTCGCCCTCTTCGACGCCCTCGCCGCGGTGTCCTGGGCGGTCTACTCGGGGCTGATCGGCTACGTGGGCGGCGCGGCCTTCGAGAACGACCCCATCAAGGGGCTGCTGCTCGGGCTCGGTATCGCCCTGGGGGTCACCGCCGTGGTCGAGGTCGTCCGCTACCTCCGCCACCGCCGTACCCTCCCGGAGGTGGAGACGGAGCTGGTCACCTCCAGCGACTGACGGCGGGGCGACGGGCGGCGCGACGAGTTCATGACCGCCTCCAGATCAGGGTGTGCCACCGGCCGGCCTCGGCGGCGGCCAGGATCGGGCGGTCGCCGTCGGCGTTCAGCTCGCGGACCTGGACGGTGCCGACGAGGGCCGGGTTGAGCGCCACCTCGACGTCGTGGGCGACGCGACCGTCGCGGACCTCGTAGCGGCCCGCGTAGGCGAAGAACGACGTGAACGCCCCGGCCAGCGCCTCCGGGGGCGCCCGCCGTGGAGTGGGGCCCGGCAGCGGGGCGCGCCCGGCCCGCGCGATGGTCGCGCTCATGTGACCGTCGGGGGTGTAGCAGAGCGGGCCCACCGCGTCCGTGCCGAAGGGGTGCGAGACCCGTCCTTCCGCGCTGACGATCCGCCACTCGACCAGGCGCCAGGCACCCACGAGATCCATGCCCGCGAAGCTACGATAAGAAAAGCCAGCAGGTCAACAGCCCCGACGCGAATCTCGGGGATTTCCCCGCGAAGTCAGGGTGAACCCCTATGGCTCCGGCGCCTCCCCGCACGGGACGCTTCGACTGTTCACCGTAAGCCCCTTAACGGACGCCTCCACGAGGTGATCCGGTCATCTCGCCATGTCTTCATCTGCTTGGGAGGAGTGCGCATGACTGTGCTGGCGGCCGGCCTGGCGTTGCTGGGATCCCTGTTCTTCGCACTCGGTGCCGCGCTGCAGCAGTTCGAGGCGGCGAGTACACCCCGTGCCGGTCTCGGCCATCTGGTGAGGCGCCCCCGGTGGCTGCTCGGCGGTCTGTCCATCGCGGGCGGCACGGCCCTGCACATCGTCGCGCTGAGGTACGGCCCGCTCACCCTGGTGCAGCCGATGGGCGTGGCCAGCCTCCTGTTCGCCCTGCCCTGCGCCGCCGCCCTGCGACGCCGCAGACCTCGGCCCGGCGAGCTGGCCTCGGCGGCGGTGATCGCCATCGGGCTGATCGGCCTGGTGATGGTCGTGCCCGAGCACAGCGGGGAACCTCATCTCAGCACCGGGGAGGCGGTGACCCTGCTCGCGGGGGCGGCCACCGCCGCTCTGGTGCTGTGGCTCCTCTCCAGGCAGGTCTCACCGGCCGCGCGGGCCTGTCTGCTCGCCATGGGGGCGGGCGTGCTGTACGGCGCGACCGCCACGCTCACCCGGGTCCTGGTCGACGGCAACTGGGAGTTCTGGTTCCTGCTCGCCGTCCCGATGCCCGCCCTGCTCGCGCTGGTGCTGCTCCAGCGCGCCTACGCCGTCGGCCACTTCGGCGTGGCGTTCGCCGCCCTCCAGGTGGCCGATCCCCTCACCGCCGTCGCCTTCGGCGCCCTCCTGCTCGGCGAACCCCTGCCGACGGGCGCGGCGAGCACGCTCATCGCGCTGGCGGCGGCCGCTCTCACCGCCGCCGGAACCGTCGCACTGGCCCGTACCACCCCGATGTCCCCCTCACACGACGTGATAGCACGATGAACGGAGCACCGATGGCGATGTCAGCCACGCCGGCCACCACCCTGCGGACCCCCGTGCGGGGACCGGCCCTCCTCGCGACCCGGCCCCGCCGGGTGCTGATCGGGGCCGACACCTACCCGCCGGACGTGAACGGTGCCGCCTACTTCGCCCACCGGCTGGCCCAGGGCCTGGCCGAGCGGGGAAACGAGGTCCACGTGGTGTGCGCCTCGGACGAGGGGCCGGGCAGGACGGAGCACGTGGACGGGGTGACCGTGCACAGGCTGCGCTCGGCGCCGGTGCTGGTCCACCCCACCATGCGGGTCACGGTGCCGACCCGGCTGGACCGGCTGATCGACAGGATCGCCCCCGACGTGGTCCACGTGCAGGCGCACTTCGTCGTCGGCCGCGCGGCCATCTCCGCCTCCCGGCGCGCGGGCGTCCCCGTCGTGGCGACCAACCACTTCATGCCGGACAACCTCTTCCAGTTCGCGCGCGTCCCCGCCCGGCTCCGCGAGAGGGCGGGCGCGCTGGCCTGGAAGGACTTCAACCGCGTCTTCTCCAGGGCCGACCGCGTCACCACGCCCACCGAGATCGCGGCCGGGCTGCTCACCGGCAAGGGCTTCGGCCCGCCGGTGGAGCCCATCTCCTGCGGCATCGACCTGGCGAGGTTCCAGCCGCGCGCCGAACCGAAGGCGTGGGCCCGCAAGGCCTTCGGCCTGCCCGACCGGGACACGATCGTGTTCGTCGGCCGGCTGGACGAGGAGAAGCGGCTGGACGAGCTCATCCGCGCCCTACCGCACGTGCTCAACGGCACCGACGCGCAGATCGCGCTGGCGGGCACCGGCGGGCAGCGGGCCGCGCTCGCCAGGCTGGCCGACCGGATCGGGGTAGGGGACCGGGTGTTTTTCCTCGGGTTCGTCCCCGACGAGACGCTGCCCCAGGTGTACGCAGCCGGTGACGTCTTCGCCATGCCGGGCGTCGCGGAGCTGCAGAGCATCGCCACGCTGGAGGCCATGTCCAGCGGCCTGCCGGTCGTCGCCGCGGACGCGATGGCCCTGCCGCACCTGGTACGGCCCGGCGAGAACGGCCACCTCTTCCAGCCCGGCGACGTCCAGGAGCTGGCCCGGCACCTGGGCGCCCTGCTCACCTCTCCCCCGCTGCGCGCCACGATGGGCGCCGCGAGCCGCGCCATCGCGCTGACCCACGACCACCAGGCCTCGCTGACCAGGTTCGAGCGGATCTACCAGGAGGTGGCGCGATGAGGCCCGAGGCGATCCGCCGGGAGGTGGCGCGGTGAACTCCGAAACGATCCGCCTGAAGGTGGCGCGGTGAACGAGGGCCCGCCGTCGCGCTGGCCGGGCGTGGCCGGGCCGCTGCTCGCCCTGGCCGCGATGGGCTACGCGCACCTGGTCGCGGCGGACACGGTGAATCCGTTGAACGGCCTGATCAGCGACTACGCGCTGCGTGACGACAGCGTCTGGGCGATGGTGGGCGGCACGATCGCCCTGGCCATGGGCTGCCTCTGGGTCGCGTACCTGCTGGCCCGGGTGGAGCCGGTGCGCGGCGCGGCGGCGCGCGCGCTGTTCGTGGCCGCGGCGCTGGGACTCCTGCTCACCGCCGCGTTCCCCACCGACGCCGCGCCCGGCGTCGTCTCCATCGCCGGGGAGATCCACCGCTGGTCGGCGGCCGTGGTCTTCACCGCGCTGCCCTGCGCGGGGTGGATGCTCGGCCGCCGGTCGGGGAACGGGCCCCTGGCGGCGGTCTCCGTCCTGTCGGTGGTGTTCCTCGCCTGGTTCCTGGCCGCCCACCCGGGCTCGCCGACCTCGGGCCTGATCGACGGCGCCGACCACTACGGCCTGGTGGAACGGCTGCTGGTGCTCTCGGAGATCGCGCTGGTCCTCATGACCGCCCTCTGGACGGGCCACCGCGACGGCGTGGCCCATCGGCCGGGCGTGAGGGCGCGGGGCATGACGATCCCCGCCCAGCCCGGCCCGGACGACACCCGGCATCCTCGCCAGCCAATCGGTCTGGGCTGACGTCGAAGCGGCTCCCCTGAAACGCCCACGGGCCAGTAAATGAGACATGCGACACGTACCCGCTACGGTCTTACCTACGCTAACGTAGGTTACGGTTGCGTAGTCTTCGAGGGAGAAACCTGATGCGAGAGTTCAGTGAGACCGAACTGCTGCTCGAACTTGAGCCTGTCGTCGCGGGGGAGCTGGACCGGCACCACAAGATGGCCAAGGAGTGGTTCCCGCACGAGTACGTGCCCTGGTCGGAGGGGCGAAACTACGACGGCCTCTACGGCGGGGACGCCTGGGTCGAGACCGACACCAAGATCCCCGAGGAAGCCCGCATCTCCCTCATCGTCAACCTGCTGACCGAGGACAACCTCCCCAGCTACCACCACGAGATCGCCACGACCCTGGGCCGTGACGCGGCCTGGGGCACCTGGGTGCACCGCTGGACCGCCGAGGAGGGCCGCCACGGCACCGCCATCCGCGACTACCTGACGGTCACCCGCGCGGTCGACCCGGTCGAGCTGGAGCGGGCCCGGATGGTGCACATGGGCGAGGGCTTCACCAACTCCTACGAGGGCGTGCTCGCCTCGGTGGCGTACGTCTCCTTCCAGGAGCTGGCCACCCGCATCTCGCACCGCAACACCGGCAGGGCCTCCGAGGACCCGAACTGCGAGCGGCTGCTCGCCAGGATCGCCGCCGACGAGAACCTGCACATGCTCTTCTACCGCAACCTGCTCAACGCGGCCTTCAAGCTCGCCCCCGACCAGACCATGCGCGCCGTGACCGACGTCGTCACCACCTTCCAGATGCCGGGAACCGGCATCGAGGGCTTCACCCGCAAGGCCATGACCATCGCCCACGCCGGAATCTACGACCTGCGCCTGCACATCGACGACGTGCTGCAGCCGGTGCTCCGCCAGTGGGACGTGTTCAACATGAAGGACCTCGGCGCCGACGGTGAGAAGGCCCGCGAGGAGCTCTCCGACTTCCTCGCCAAGCTGGAGACCACCGCCTCCCGCTTCGTCGAGCGCCGCGAGGCCCGCCGCGCCCGCGAGGCCGCCGGGTCCTGACCCTCTTTCTCACGGGGACCGCTCGGAGCGGTCCCCGGGTGTTCGGGGCGGACGACCGTCGCCCGCGCACCCGAGCACCTCAGGTGACGGAGACCAGCTCACGGGCCGGGGAACGGGCTTCGACCGGGGTTGATACCGCTCTCGCGGCCGCCGAACGGTCATCGTGTGCGTCCATCTCGAACGCGCCGACGAGCCGCCCTGTGCCATGAACCTCTCTTCCCTCACATTCGAGGGGCGGTGGGTGTGCGAGGTCCGGGAATGACGACTGGCGGCCTCCTCACCCGGCAGAGCAGGCTGTGATCTTCGGCAGATCGAAAGGCAACCCTTCGGCAGATCGAAAGTCGGCGGGCCGTCATCGAGCGCGACCGGCGACGTCTTCCAGTCGGTCGGGGTCACCCGGGGGCGAGTCCCACGGGGAGCCGGTGCCGACGGCCGAGCGCAGCGACGGCCAGGTGAGGACCGCAAGGGCGGCGGCCAGGGCGGCGACGGCCACCATCGCCCCCGGCAGGCCGGTCGCCTCGGCCCAGCGCCCGACGTAGACCGGACCGGCCAGGAACCCCAGGTAGGCCACGGTGGTCACCACGGACGTCGCCCTTCCCCTCGCCGTCTCGCCCACGTGTGCCGCGACGACGCCCATCAGCATGGGGAAGAGCACCGCCGTACCGGCCGCGGCCAGGGCCAGTCCCAGCAGGACCACCGGGACGGTCGTCGCGACGGACACCAGCGCGGTCCCGGCGGCGGCCGTCACGGCACCGGAGACGAGCACGGTCACGGCGTGCCGGGAACCGACCGCACCGGCCGCGAAGCGGGTGAGGGCGACGACGGCGGCGAACACCGCCGGACCGGCCGAGGCGAGCGCGGGACCCGCGCCGGCCACGTCCGCCAGGTAGACCGCGCCCCAGCTCTGGTGGGCGTTCTCCACCGCGAAGGCCATCGCGCCCAGACCGCCGACCACGAGCAACGGGAACAGGCGCACGGCGTACCCCGGATACCCCCGCCGCCCACCGCCCCGGGCGGCCCCCGCCGCGACCGGAACGGTCTTCCCGGTGACAGGAGCGGCCCCCGCCGGGCACGGGACGGGTCCCTCGGCGACCGGGGTGGCCCTCACCGGATCCGGGACGGTCCCCTCGGTCGTCGAGGGGACCTTCGCCTCGTCCGGGGCGGTTCCGTCGGCTCCCTCGGTTCCCTCGGTGACCGGGGCGGCCCCCGCCGCGACCGGGGTGGTTCCATCGGTGGCCTGAGTGGCCAAGGCGGCTCGCCAGTCGGCCACCACGCTGAGTGCCGCGCCGACCGCCACCCCCGCGACCAGCAGGAACGGCACGACGACCGGCACCCCCAGGCCGCCGAGCAGCAGCCCGGTGGAAAGGCTGCCGATCACCACCATGGCGGAGAAGGTGCCGTGCGCGCGGGTGATGACCGGCCTGCCGGACGACCGCTCCGCCGAGGCCGCCGCCGAGTTGATCGCGACGTCGGCCGCGCCCGAGGAGGCGCCGAGCAGCGCCAGCCCCGCCGACAGGCTCCAGACGTCGCGTCCGGCCACGGCCACCAGCGTCCCCACCGCGCCGAGCGTCACCAGCAGGAGCGCGGCCACCCGCAGCCCCCAGCGGTCGACCGCCCTCCCGGTGACGAGCATCGCGGGCAGCGCCCCCGCCCCGATGAACAGCAGCGCCGTACCCAGCTGCCCGTCACTGAGTTCCGCCTGGGCGCGGATCGCGGGCACCGAGGCACCCCACACACCCCAGAAAACACCGAACGCGGCGAACCCCATATAAGCGGTACGCGCTCGGATTCCGCCCTTTCCACCTGACATGCGTGTAACGATACACAAATCAGCTGTGTATCGATACACAGATATTCTCGGACCATGAGCGGACGGACGGCGCGACGCCGGGTGACCATGGCCGAGGTCGCCCGCGCGGCAGGGGTGTCGGTGATGACCGTCTCGTACGCCTACGGCCAGCCGGGCCGGGTCTCCGACGAGGCGCGGGCCAAGGTCCGCGAGGCCGCCGAGCGCCTCGGCTACCCGGGCCCGCACCCCGGCGCGCGGTCACTGCGCAGCGGCCGGACCGGCAACCTGGGCGTCGTCCTCGGCGAGCACCTCACCTACGCCTTCGACGACCCGCAGGCGACCCGCTTCCTGTCCGGCGTCGCCCAGGTCTGCGCCGACCACGGCATGGCGCTCACCCTCGTCCCCGTCACCGGAAGCCCCTCCGACGTCGACCGGGTCACCGAGGCCGCCGTCGACGCCTTCGTGGTCTGGACGACCGCCGACGACGACCCCGTCATCGACGCCATCTCCGCCACCGGCCTGCCCGCCGTGGTCCACGGGGGCCCGCGCCGCGACGGCCTCTCCTTCGTCGCCGCCGACGACCGCGCCGCCGCCACGGCCGTCGGCCGCGAGGTCTTCGCGGGGGCGCGGCGCCCGGGGGTGCTGAGCTTCCCCCTCGACCGCGCGAGGCTCTCCGGTGTCACCTCCGGCGCCCCCCTGAACGACGCCCTACCCGCTGGATCCGGCCCCTTGCCGCCTGGCGGGATCGATCCGGACGCCTCGACCTTCCGGGTCACCCGCCAGCGCCTGCGCGGCTACCGCGACGCGTGGGCCGAGACCGGCGGCGACTGGTCACAGGTCCGGGTGGCGGTCTGCTCCACCAACAGCGCACGGGAAGCCGAGACATTCGCGGCCGAACTGCTCACCGGCCCGTACGCCTGCGACGCGATCGCCGCGATGAGCGACGAGCTGGCCCTCGGCGTCCTGCGCGCCGCCACCCGCCTGGGCCTGACCGTCCCCGGCGGCCTCACTCTCAGCGGGTGGGACGACTCCGACGCCGCCGCCCCGGCCGGGCTCACCACCGTCGCCCAGTCCCTCCGCGACCAGGGCGCCCGCTGCGCGCGCACCGCCCTCGACCACCTCACCCCAGCCGACCGGGACACCGAGGTCGCCTGGCACCTGATCAGCCGCACCTCCACCCGACGCGCGTGAAAGTCCCCCTCGCACGAGGGGCAAAGACGCAGCTCGGTGGCCGTACGAGAATGAGCCGAGCCACTGACGCCCACAGGCGGGTGCGGGCCGAGACCGACCGAAGAGCCGTAGCAGTCGTTCTCTCGTTCGGGGAGCGGTGGCGGCAACGCCCGGAAAGCACACGGGGCCGTACGCGTCCACCGGAAAACAAATGCGCAATTACTATTATACCACTAATTACCACTAACGGCACATTAATTGCAATTTGCCCCCGATGAGAGAAATCGATAAATTCACGCCTGTGAAAGCGAACGAAGAGAAGTTTGTCGTGTCCGGCGACGTGCGACTGTGGACGGAGCGGTTCGGCGATCCGCGAGATCCCGCAGTGCTGCTCATCATGGGCACCTCCACCATGGGAGTGGGCTGGCCGGATGAATTAGTGAAAACTCTCCTCGACGGCGGGCTGCGAGTGATCCGCTTCGACCATCGCGACACCGGGCGGTCCGACCGTGTGGACTTCGCGACACGTCCCTACACGCTGACGGACATGGCCGCCGACGCGACAGCCGTGCTGGACGGGCACGGGGTGGCCGCCGCGCACGTCGCGGGAGCATCCCTCGGCGGCGCGATCGGGCAGTGGCTGGCCGTGCACCGCCCCGAGCGCGTGCGCACCCTGACCGCGATCATGACCGGTCCGATGGGCCACAGCGCGGGGCCCGCTTTCGCCCGAGCCTTCGCCGGACAGGAGCCCGACCCCGACGACCTGCCGCCGCCCACGCCGCGGTTCCTTCAGCACCTCGTCCACCTGGCGACCTCGCCCCCGGCCACCTGCGAGGAGCACATCGCGGCCAACCTGGAGACCTGGCGCGTGCTGAACGGCGATGTCCTGCCCTTCGACGAGCAGGCCGCACGACGGCTCGTCGAGGCCGCGAGCGACCTGGGCGGCGACCCGCGCGCCGCGGCCAACCATGATCTGGCCGGGAAGGTGATGACCGACGACAGGCTCGCGCCGCTCTCCGCCATCACCGCGCCGACGCTGGTCGTGCACGGTACCGAGGACCCCCTGCGCCCACTGCCACACGGCGAGGCGGTCGCCGCGCAGATCCCGAACGCGCGCCTGGTCGCCATGCCCGGCATGGGGCACGGGTTCTTCTCCCCCCTGCTACCCCGCCGGATCGGCGAGATTATCCGTGACCATATCTCCCTCACCGAACGCGAGGAAGAACCGGGAAGATCTGCTCGGCGGTGAGGGCAACGTCGTGGTGTCCCCAACCTTCCCTGCCGACAAGAACGAGAGAGACCTAACGAAGAAGTACGTCGCCGCCGACCGTTTCAACCCGATCCTCGTGACCGGTCTCATTGCGGAGTGGCGGACCATATGAATTGTCCGGGGGCCTCTTCCAGGATCCACGCCGGTCTCCAGGGCGACCTCATTGCGGTCCCATTAACCCAGACGGCTCATACGTTGTTGCTTAAGTTCCGGACCGGCCTCATTGCAGCGGAACCACGAACCCCGACGAGCCACAGCACTGGCTAGTTTCACTCCAATCCTCGCGACCGGTCTCATTTACGAGAGCACGAGTACGGTCACCCATACCGTCAAGTCAGGTCTGCGAGATAGCCCGCCTTGATGTTTACGAGGAAAGCGTTCCACTCGGAGGGAGCGAAAGACAGCACCGGACCGTCGGGGTCCTTGGAGTCGCGAACCAAAAAGAGGTGTTCAGGCTCTACTGGACGCTCCGGGGTGGCTTGAACATTGTCGGTGAGCGCGACTTCGACGCAGCTACCACCGTTTCCGCCGCTGAGGGTGCTCTTGCGCCAGGTGCCGACCTCGACGCACTGGCCGCCGTTGGCGTTGCTCTGGCTGGACTTGCGCCAGATCACCTGGGAAAGATCCACGATGGACACACCTTTCCACGCGCTCATGTTTCCCGCAGAGCCTGTGCGATGAGATCGCGGGTCTGATCAGGCCCGAGGGCTCGTGCTCGCAGATGGTTGAACAGCAGGGCGTATGCCTCTAATTCTGATGGATCCTCCAGGTAGACGCTTCCCTGCCAATATTCAACGTACACGGTGTCCGGATCGGACGGTTTGGGAAAACTCAAGATCGTGAATCCGCCGTCCATCGCGGGGTGAACGCCTGTGGCGAACGGCAGGATCTGGATCGTGACGTGGTTCGTCTCCGAGAGACGGGTCAGTCGTTGGAGCTGGTCTCGCATCGTTTCCGCTCCTCCGACCGGGCGGCGGATGACCGCCTCGTTGAGGATGAACCACATGGTGGGCGGGTCCGGCCGTTCCAGCACTCGCTCTTGACGCTTCATCCGGATCGAGAGACGTCGTTCCATCTCCTCGTCCGGCGGTAGCACGGGCGCGGACCTCATGACGGCCCGCGCGTAGCCTGCGGTCTGGAGGAGGCCGGGCACGAACTCCGACTGGTATTCCTGGAAGATCGTCGCCTCCTCTTCCAGACCCACGTAGCTCTGAACCCATTCCGGGATCGCCTCGGAGACCTTGTACCACCAGCCGCGTTTGCGTGCGTCGCGCGCGAGCTGCATCAGGGCGTCCCGGCGTTCGGTGGTGACCTGGTAGAGGTCGAGCATCATGGCCACGAGGGCTACCGTGGCGGCGCTGGTAGCCGATTCGATCCGAGTGATGGTGACGGGCGCACATCCTGCGTGTTCGGCTACTTGGTCCCGGGTCAGCCCTGCCTCCTTGCGGAGGCGCTGCAGCTCGGCTGCGAGACGGCGCCTGCGTACCGATGGGCTTTGCTGAGCACCCATTCCACTCCCCTCCGCGATCGATCCACTGCATTCTGTCAAAATGATCTTCATGCATCAACGTGCACTATGTTCATTTCGATCCTTATTGCCAGGCGAGCAACGGTCATGCAAACTGAGCACGCAGAGTGACAGTTCAGTCATGGAACGCAACGGGAGATTTCCAAGCGAACAGCTTCAAAACGACACAGGGATGACGAGGCGATGAGAGTGCATGAGCTTCAAGGGTGGGGTGGGCGGCTGGTAGAGCTGGCCTGGGAGTTGAACGATCTCGGGGTCGACTCCGTGGTGCGGTTCCCGCCCGGACGGCAGCCGAGTATGGAGATCTTCCTGCCGCCCGGAGGCCGGAGTCCCGTGACCGAGCAGCAAGGCCACGTCTCGGCGTTCGACTGGGAGCGGGGATGCGAGCGAGGCACCCGGACCAGGGCGCGGAAGGTCTGCGAGCGGATCACGCGGGGGACGCGGTGAGGGCGCTGGGGCTGCTCGGCCGGGTCGAGGTGCCCGCGCAGGTCGCGGCCGTTCCCCGGGCCCGCCGCTATGTCCACGACCTGCTGAAGGGGCTCGACCACCCGCACACCGACGACGCGCTGCTGCTCGTCACCGAACTCGTCACCAACGCGGTCCGCCACTCCGACTCCGGCCGAGGCCCCGACGGCCGGGTCATCATCGCCGTAGCCAACCACCTCGGAACGCTCCACATCGACGTCGTCGACGCCGGATCGGTCGGGCAGCGGCCTCGCCTCTGCGCGGGCGTGAGTCCCGACAGCGGTGGAGGGCGCGGGCTCTGGCTGGTGCAGGAGCTGTCCTCGGCCTGGGGTTGGTACGAGACCCTGGCCGGACGCGTGGTCTGGTTCCAGCTGGGTGGACGGTGACATTTTGGTCAGCTGGGACTATCCACCCCGCTGCCTCAGCCCGCACGTCCTCCCCGCCCGCTCCCACTGCGAGGAGCTGACCTGGCACCCTCCACGTGGGGACGGGCAGGCCCGGGTCGTCAGGTGGACCTGCGACTGCGGCGCCCTGTTCTACGAGCTGTGCCAGGCGGGCGGGCTGAGGTTCATCCGCCGCACGCGACGAGATCACTCGATCGACGAGAGCGACCGCTGGCAGGCCCGGGAGGCGGACGCGATGTGGATCGCCCTGCTGCACGGCCTCGCACGGTAATTCACTACTGAATTCACTTCTATCAAATCCACACCCCTCCAAATCCCGCCTTCGGACCGGCCTTGACCGACCTCACCGTCCGATGGACCCTTGGCTTGCCCTGGTGTCTCGGCTTGGAGGGAATGTCTCGTGCGGAGCGATGTCACGCGGGCTCACTACGATCGCCTGGCTGACAAATATGACGAGAACTGGGCATACAGTCCGGAATTCATTCAATGGATGACCGGAAACATTCTCGACCGGCTCCGGATCACCCCGGATCACCGGGTGCTGGACGTCGGGGGCGGAACCGGCCTGTACGCGCGGGAGCTCGCGGAGCACGCCGAGGTGGTGGTCTGCGCCGATCCCTCCCCCGCGATGCTCGACCAGCTTCCCGCCCATGAGCGTCTGGTCTCGCTGCGCGCCGGGGCCGAGGAACTCGCGGAGCAGCGCGTACGACCTCCGCATGACGGCTACGACGCGATCCTGCTCAAGGAGGTGATCCACCATGTCGCCGATCCGCCACGGGTCCTCGACGGGCTGGCCCGTCTCCTGCGGCCGGGTGGACGGATGCTCGTGGTCATGTTGCCGACGAGCATCGACTACCCGCTGTTCGACGCGGCGCTGAGGCTGTTTCGCGAGCGCCAGCCCGATCCCGTCGGCATCGCGGAGGCGATGAGTGGCAGCGGACTCGACACCGAGCTCACCTACGACGAGTTCCCGCTCACTTTCAGCACCGAGCGTTATCTGCGAATGGTCCGAAACCGCTACATGTCACTGCTTTCCAGCTTCGATGATGCAGAGTTGGAAAAGGGCATCGAGGAAATCCGGGGCAGGTATCCGAGCCCCGAGTTACAGTGCCTCGACCGGTTCGCCTTCGTATTCGGGGTGAAAGCGTGAGCAGCGTCGAGCTCGACAGCCGTCTCCACCAGCTCCGCAACGAGCTGGACGACCACTCCCGCGTCGCCCGTCACCTCGGCCTCGACTTCGAGCGGCCGATCAAGTCACTCGGTGACGGCTACCCAGAGAACGCGATCGCGCTGGTCGGGAAGATCACCGAGCGGATCCTCAAGCAGCTCTGGCGGCACCACAACGTCCCCGGTGACCCGGGCGGGAAGGCCCTGAGCGAGCTGATCAAGGGGGCTCAGCCGCACATCCGCAGCAGTGGTGTTCTCGACTCGCTGCGCGACATCCAGCGCCTGCGCAACCGGTCGGCCCACGACGGCTACGAGATCGCCGACGAGGACGGGCTGACAGCTGTACGCCGGTTGCTGGACGTGCTGGCCTGGTTCGGCAGCACCGGCAGCGGCATCCTGACCGGGGACGTGCCCAAGCTCTCCCCCGAGGTGGCGCTCAAGGCCGAGTTTCTCGCCGGGCTCTACCTGACCCTCGACTACAAGCCGGTCAAGCGCTTCGAGCTGTCGCGCAACACCGTCTACCAGCTCTTCTTCCGCGAACGGGGGTTGCGCAGCGAGTACGTCGAGCTGCTGCTCAGCAAGAACGTCGACGACGTGGCCGCGGTGCTGGAGGCCACCGGCGGTGAGCTGTTGCAGACCCAGCTGCCCAAGCTCACCCGGTTTCTGATCCTGGAGGAGGACGGCGTCCCCGCGGTCCCGAGTCCGCTCGGGGAGGACTACCGGATCGTCACCTACGACCGCTTCATGGACGCCTTCGTCGACCTGGACCGGCATCTGGCGGACGTCTTCGGCGCCTACCCGAAGCTGCTCGACCCGGCGGGCCTGACGATATCCGGTGACCTGCTCACCACGGACGAACGTACCGGCGAGCAGCGGATCTCCCGGATCGGTGCCGCAGACGAGCTGCTGGACGAGGTCGCCTCCTCCGGAGGGAACCTGCTCATCGTGGGCCGTTCGGGAAGCGGCAAGTCGACGCTGCTCAAGCAGCTGGTCGCCGGGTCGGCGACGGCGAGCCAGCGCCGCTACCGCTTCTACTTCGACATGAGCCTCAAAGGTCGCGATGAGGAGTTCCGGGAGTTCGTCACCCGTACGCTCGCGCCGTACATGGCCGTCGAGAACTCGTACGTCTTCGACGTCTTCCACTACTTCGCGCGGTCGGGGTCGGTGGCGTGTGCGCTGGACGGCATCGACGAGGCGGTGCCGTCGATGACCCAGGAGGGGTTCCTGGAGCTGTTCACCGAGCTCGCCCAGGTGCTGTCGGCGGAGTCGGCGGTGGTCACGAGCTCGCGGGTCTCCTTCCTTGAGGACTCCCCGCAGGTGCGACGGCTGCTGGACGGCACCGCGCTGGTGTCGGAGAAGCTCGTCCAGCAACTCCACGCGCAGGGTGTGAACCCGCTGCGCGTGCCCCGCTTCTCGGCGCTGCGGCTCCAGGACGCCACGGACGCCGGGACGCCCCTCGAACTCCGCCTGGCACGCGAGCTGGAACTCGACGGCGGCGACGATCGCCCACACCTCGTCGATCTCGCCTGGCGGCACATGACGCGGGTGGCGTCCTCGGCCGGTCTCACCGACGCCCTGCCGTCGATCGTCGCGTGCTTCGGCTCAGCCTTCCTGCGTGGCCGTACGACGTTCACGTTCGTCGAGCTCGTCAACGAGCTGGGCATATCGTTCTTCGAGGGCGGGCGGCTGACCTATGACGCCTTCCGGTTGAAGGAGTTCTTCCGGCCCGTCGACTCGTCCGGGATCGCGTTCGCGCACTCGGCCTACCAGGAGCTGCTGGCGGCCGAACACCTGCGTGACCCGTCCGGTCGGGAGTCGGCCGTCGAGGCGGGTCCGCGCCTGACCGAGCAGGTCCGGGAGTTCCTGCACCGGCGTTCCCGCCAGGCGCCGCAGGCCCCGGCCGACGACTGCGTCCTGCCCGCGGGCCCGTACCTCGTCGGGCCGAGTCACCACCTGATGCTCCGGCGCGTCGAGCGCCCGGTGCGCTTCGACCGCTTCCCCGTCACGGTCGGCCGCTACAACCGCTTCCTGGAGGCCGTACGAGAGCACGGTTCGCGGCAGTGGGACCACCCGGACAAGCCGCCGGAGTTCTCCCACGAGCCGTGGCAGGAACGCCTCAAGGTGCAGGAGTACTTCACCGATCCGGCGTACGAGAACCATCCGGCGATCTGCGTCAACTACTGGAGCGCCCACGCCTTCGCCCGGTTCGAGGGCAAACGCCTGCCGACCTCCCTGGAGTGGGAGGCCGCCGCGCGGGGTGGCGACGGGCGGCTTTTTCCCTGGGGTGACGACATCGACCTGGACATCGTCAACTGTGCCGACTCGTGGAGCGGACGGCCTCTGATCACGTACGAGGCGTGGCGGGAGGAACTCGACCGGGGGCGGCTCAGCCAGGCCATGCCGGGGCCGGTCGACGCGCACCCGGGCAACGTGTCGCCGTTCGGGGTACGGGAGATGGCCGGGAACGTCTGGGAGATCACCGGCACGGTGCTGGAGAACCTCAACGAGGTGGTCATCTGCGGCGGTTCCTACGACAACCCGTACCGGGCGTTGCAGGTCTCCTCCAAGGGCCTGTCCCGGCGTCGGGGATGCAGCAACGCGGTCGGTTTCAGATGCGTCGAGGAGCTCGGATGAGCATCGAGGAGACCGCGACGGCGAGCGGCCAGCGGTTCGGTCACATCGTCGACCGCATGCCACTGGGCAGCGGGCACGATGGCCGGCAGGGCACGTACGTGGTCCGCGACATCGAGACCGAGACGCACCACTCCTTCATGTACTCCGACATCGTGACCGAAGGGTTCCGTACGATCCGGACCGGTGAGCGAGTGAGGTTCATGGTCGACCCGGACGATTCGGAGCGGGCGCGCTATGTCATCCGGCTCGACCTTCCGGACATCGAGGACTACTACCGGTGACCCGGCTGGCGAGACAGGTCGTTGTCGCCGTCTACGAGGCCAGGTTCCCCTCCACACCCGAGTGGGCACCCGGGCCTCTGGTCCTCCGGCACCGGCAGATGCGCTCCACCGCCGAGGCGCGTGGCGAGTACTACAGCGACAAGGCCACTCGCGTCCTGTACGGGCGGGACGATCGCCCTCGCCGCTGGCACGACCCGGTTCACCGCGTCGTCGGCGATGTCGAGGTCCTGGGTGTCGAGGCACTGCGGGCATCCGACGAACCGGACGCCTGCGGGTTGGTCGCCGTTCACCTGCGGCCCAGGCGAGGGGCGCCCCTGTCGCTGCTGCGCGGCCTGGCCGGTCGCCGGGACGCGCCGCCCGTCGGCTTCGACCCGCAGTCTCTCGTCGAGGGCCAGGTGAAGATCGAGCCCGGACGCCCCTTCACGGTCTGCTTCGTGACCCCCGGCGGCAGAGGACTCCCCCGCCTCTACCGCCAGCCCAGATACTGGCGCTGGCCCGCGACACACCAGTGGCTGTGGACCCTGGCCTCACGCACCACCCTGGCGGATTACCCTCCCGACCCGCAGAATCTCGAACCGGCCGACAGCGAGATCATCAGGCTCTCCGTCGACTGGCATGCCGCCGTCCTGCGCGACGGCATGGGCGTGATCGGCATTCGAGCCGATGGCGGAGCCGAGGATCGGTTCTTCGGGTACGGGGAGTTGTACGTGCGCTCCATCTATCTGGACGCCCTCATGCTCGGCCTGCTCCAGAACCAGGGGCTCAGACACCTTGAGGAGCACGGTGTGGCCGCGCTCGACTCCCCCCGTCCGGAGGCGATGGCCGAGCTGGAACGGGAGGTCGGCTCCTTCCGGCGCCGTCTGTGGGCCCAGCACCTCACCAGCCACGGCATCCCGAACCGGCTGCTGACCGCCTACCAGCGTCAGCACGGTCTCCGTGAACGCTTCGAGCAGATCCTGACCGAGATCAGCGACGCCAACCGGCTCACCCGCGAAGACGAGACCCGCCACGTCAACAGCGCGGTGGTGGTGTTCACGCTCATCACCGTCCCGGCCGGAATCGCGCTCGCACTGCTCCAGGTCGTGGAACCGGACGACCCCTGGTTCTACGCCTCCGTCGGCGCGGCTTTCGTCATCTTGACGGCTCTGCTCCTACGCACCCGCTCCGCACGCGTCGCCCTCCGAGCGCTACGCCGCCGCTTCACCGCGTAGCGAACGCGCATGAGCACACAAGGCTCACCTGTCGGGGTGTCGTTAAGGCTCCGCGTCAGGACGGGGCGAGGACGCAGAACTCGTGGCCCTCCGGGTCGGTCAGGCACGTCCACGGGACGTCGCCCTGGCCGAGGTCGAGGTCGGTGGCGCCGAGGGCCCGCAGCCGGGCCACCTCCGTCGCTTTGTCGTCACCGGGGTAGGGCAGCAGGTCAAGATGGACGCGGTCTGGCACGGTCTTCACGCCGGGCGTGCGGAGGAACTCCAGGTACGGGCCGACCCCCTTGGCGGAACGCAACACCGCATGATCGCCGGTCACCTCATGCAGGGCCCAGTCCATCGCCTCACCCCAGAAGCGGGCCATGGCCCGCGGATCCGCGCAGTCGACCACCACCGCGGCGATCGGCCCGGTGTCCCGGTGGATCTCCCGGGGCTCCAGCACACAGAACTCGTTGCCCTCCGGGTCGGCGAGGACCGTCCACGGGACGTCGCCCTGGCCGACGTCGGCGAGCGTCGCACCAAGGGCCTGGAGGCGCGCGACCAACTCCGCCTGATGGGCCGCGGAGGTGGTGGCGAGATCGAGGTGCACCCGGTTCTTCGTCCCCGTCTTGGGTTCCGGGACGGGAACGACGTCGACGCAGACAGCGACCGGATCCGGCCAGACGAGGCCGCCGGCGGGTCCGACGTAGGTGGTCACGCCGGGGCTGTAGGCACTCCAGCCGAGCGCCTCCGCCCAGAACCGGCCGACCGCCGAGGCATCAAGGGCCTTTATGTTCACCTGAACAGGTCGCAGTGCCATGCCGGTGATCCTATGCGCCTGCTCTGCGACGACATCCGCACCGTCGCGAGACGGAGAGCGACTCGTTCACCGGCCACAATGCTCATCGCGGCGGCACCTCAGTCGTGGACGGCACACCCCGCCGGGTGTGTTTATCCCGCTCTTCGAATCCGGTCCCATCGCAGGAGACTCGGAGACCGGGACGACTCCAACAACGTCTGACGTACGGTCACAGCGACAGCAGGGTGCTGGAAACGACCTACCTGCTGCGCCGGGTCGGTCCTCAGCCGCCGAAGGCGGGATAGCCCGGCAGTGGGGGGACGTCCCAGCCGTCGGCCACGTCCCGGAGCAGCAGCCGCATCGTCTCCGCGAAGGCGGGGAACTCCTCCAGGGTGCTCGCCATCTCCCAGCGGTGTCTCAGCAGCTGCCGCAGCGTCGGGACGGGACGCCGGGTCCGGTGCGTCGGCCTGTCCTCCGCCACGCGCGGGATCAGCTCGGTCGTCATGTACACCGTCCAGAGCGCGACCGCCCGCCGGATCCCGGGCTGCCAGATCTCGTCCCTGACCAGCTCCGGGTACGCCTCGACGACCTCCGCGCGGTAGGTCTCCTCGATCTTCTCCGCCAGCCCGGCGGGCAGGGTGAAGACGCACCAGCAGGTGGCGAAGGGCATCCGGCAGTACGCGGCCGTCATGAAGACAGGCTGGTAGCAGGCCGACTCGAAGTCGATCAGCCGCAGGCCGTCCGGGGTGAGCAGGTTGTTGTCCGGGCAGGTGTCGCCGGGGGTGAAGGCGAGGTACTCGTCCGCGCCCGTCGTCACGATCCGTTCCAGCTCCCCGGCCAGCTCCGGCGGTGCCTCGACTCCGACCCCGGCGAGCGCCGAGGGGAGTTCGGCCGCGCACCGGAGGGCCCACGGATTCTCGTCCCAGGACGGCACGCTCATGCCGTGACGGGCCGACAGGGAGGCCAGGTCAGCGCGTCGGCGCACCGACGCGGTGGCGAGCCGTCCGAGCCCGCGCGCCCAGGCCGACAGGCCGTCCAGGGCGGCTCGCGGATCGTCACCGAGCAGCACGTCCGCCAGGGTCGGCGCGGACCCGAGATCCTCCATCACCACCAGCGGGACCGAGGCGTCCACGCCCAACAGCTCGGGACCGGCCAGACCCAGCGAAAGCCCGGCCGTCTCCGAGGTGAAGGCGCGCAGGTCCTCGGGGTCCGTACCGAACTTCTTCACGACGACGCTGCCGCCCGAAGCCGTCCGGCAGCGCAGGACGACGCTGCGCGGGCTGCCGCCGAGGTCCACCGGATCGGACAGCTCGACGCCCAGCACTTCGCCCGCGGCGCGCAGGATCTCATCCATCCCGGCATTCTGCCCATCGCGAGCCGGGCGAGAAAGCGCTTATCCAGCAGGGCGGGAAAGCCCACGCCTCAGCGGCTCAGGAGACACGTCGTCATCCGAGGCGTTTCCGTGGCGTGGGGAGCCGCGAAGGATCAGCCGCGCGTCGCGTGGGTCCGGGAGTAGGCGTACGGCCGCGAGGGCACCGCGTCCGGGATGTGCCAGGCGGCAGGCAGGGTCCAGCGGCCGAAGACGACCTTTCCGCCGTCCGGTGCCGGGTAGTGACCCCACTCGTCAGTGCACATGCCGACGAGCCGCAGGCCCCGGCCGCTCTCGTCGTCCTCCCCCGCCTCGGCGACCTCGGGCGAGTCGTCACAGCTGTCCCAGACCTCCGCGAACAGGCCCCCCGTGGTGAGGCGGAGCCGCAGGAGGATCGGGTACGGGCCGGTGGTCCGCGCGCGAGCACGGCCGGGCGGGCGGGCGTAGCCGTACGGGATGGACGGGGTGGCGGTGGCCTTGACGGCGTTGGTGGTCATCTCGGAGACGACCAGGACGCAGAGGTCGGCCAGCTCCTCCAGACCCCACGTCCGCAGTTGCGCGCGTGTGAAGTCGCGCGCCCGGGAGGCCGAGGCCGGCTGCGCCGCCAGCCACAGCTCGTTCGCGTCCAGGAAACCCGGGAAGTCCGGGGATTCCGGAGTGCCCAGGGAGTCCGTGGAGTCCAGGGAGTCCGTGGAGTCCGTGGACAGGTGGTCGGCGGCGTCCAGATCAGGATGAAACGGTGAGTGCATCGGTCCCGGCCGTTCGACGGGGAGCACGGTCATTGATGGCTCCAGGGAAGTTCAACGGAGGTTCGGTCGCGCGCCCCCGGCGCAGAGTTGGGGGCGCCCCGCCCGAGCGGTGAGACCACGCGAATCTGACGGCTCCGGCGTTGTTCTCAACCCTGCTGCACGGAGCGTGCTGGAAACAGGCGACGCCACCGAGTCTGTTCGTCACCCTCAGGCGTCAAGTCACCCCGTAGAGCGACGGAGCTGCAAGGAGCGGTGATCTGGTCGCCGATTTCTGCACTCGACGGTCACCGAACGTGATCGACCAGTAACGTTCGGCCCGAAGAATCGCCGCCGGAGAACCCGCCGGGAGGGGACGAGCCGATGCCACGTGCACCGCGCAGCGTCAAGCAGCAGATGGACGTCTTCAGCGCTGAGCTTCGCGAACGTGGTTTTACGTGGGCCGAGGTCGCCGCTGAGTTCAAGCGACGCTGGCGCCTGAACTCCCGCCAGGGCTTCCGTGAGGCGCATCGCCTGACACAAGCCAAGGTCTGCCATCTATGGAACGAGTACTGGCCGAACGAGCCGCTGACGACCCGGAAACTCGGGTCGTGGGAAGCGTGGCCCGGCCCCACCGGCAACGAGCCGCCGATCGCCGGGCTCAACCGGCTGGCACGCATCTACCAGTGCCGCACCGCCGACCTGGTCGACGGTGAAGATCACCGCGATGCCGACGAGCACAACACACCGGCCGTCCGGTCCCGGGGGCGGGCGCTGGTGGCGGCCGGGGCGGCGGGCAGCCTCGGTCCCGAGGACATCCGGGGGGTGCTGGCGGCCCTGCCCACCCTGCCCACGGGGCCCGTGCCGTTCGGGAGCTCCCGCGACGAGGAGTACGACGCCCTGGTGCGGGCGCTCGCCCAGTGGGCGGCGACCATGAAACGACGCGACGTCCTGGCCCTGATCAGGGCCGCCGCCGCCGCGGCGGCGGCCTCTCCGCTGCTGGCCCGGCTCAACGACGACGAGCTCGACCGGCTCGCCCTGATCGCCGCCGAACCGTCCCGGGTGGACGAGGCCACCGTCGACCACATCGACGCCGTGCTGCACCACTGCATGCGCCAGGAGGACACCCTCGGCCCCCAGTCGGTGCTGGGGACCGTGCTCGCCCAGCAGCACCTGGTACGGTCGCTGATCCCGGCCGCGTCGACCGACGAGGTGCGCGACCGGCTGCTGTCCCTGCTGGCCAACATCTGCCGGTTCACCGCCTGGGTGCTGTTCAACCTCAACGACTTCAACGGGGCGAACCACTACTACGAGCAGGCCAAGTTAGCCGCGCACCAGGCCGACGACGACGCGATGAACAGCTTCGTCCTCGCCAACTGGTCGCAGCTGGCGACCTGGCGGGGCGACCCCAGGCAGGGCGTCGAGCACGCACTGGGCGCGCTGGCCTGGGGGCAGCGCGCCAACAGCAAGCTGCTGGTGTCGTACGCGTGTGACGTGGGGGCCCGCGCCTACTCGGCGGTGTTGCGCCGCTCGGCCAGGAGCGACCGTCACAAGGACCATGCCCGGTGCATGACCAGCCTCGACCAGGCCCGCCACGAGCTGGGGCACGCGGGCGAGGGCGACGTGGGCGCCAAACTGCTCTACTTCTACGGCGACGGGCAGTATCTGTCGACCAGGACCAAGTGCCTGCTGGACATGGACGACGCCCGGACCGCGGTCGAGATGGCCGCCCGGTCCCTGGCCAGGATCGATCCGGCGTTCGTCCGCAACATGGCGTTCAGCCGCCTGGATCTGGCGCGCGGGCACCTGCGGCTGCGCTCCATCGACGAGGCGTGCGAGCAGCTTGGCGAGGCCGCCCGCCTCACCTGCAAGAACACCTCGCCCCGGCTGGCCCGCTCGGTGGTGGAGGTCCGCGAGACGCTGAATCCGTGGGCGAGGACCCGCCAGGTCGCCGCCCTGGACGAGAAGCTGCACACCTTTCAGCTCATCGCCTGACGGCTTCCGGCCCGTCGCGGCCGATCAGCGCGCCCCGGGCATCTCCTCCAGCACCAGGACCTCGAAGACGGGGGCGGGGATCGGCGGGTCCATCAGCCGGTGGGACACCTTCCGCCATCCCCATCTCCGGTAGATCTCCCTGGTCCGTACGGCCTTGGGCTGCACCGAGAGTGTGGCCCGCTCGGCACCGGACCCGGAGAGCAGCTCGTCGTGGATCCGGTGCCCGGCTCCGGCGCCCCGCCGGTCGGGCAGCACCCCGTAGTCGATGACGGCGAACGTCCTGGTCCCGGTCTCGGCCGCGAACTCCTCGCCGACCGGTTCCGCCAGCGTGCTCCACCAGCGGGTGTCGGCCGGCAGCAGGTATCCGTACCCGAACCCGACGAACTCCGGCCCGGATCGCGCGGTGGTCAGCCGGAACCCAGGCCGGTCGACCAGCCTGGGGTAGTAGGAGCGCTGGTTGGCGAACTCCGCGGCGGTCCCGTCGAACGGGGGCAGCGAGAACACCGCCTCGTAGAGGGCGCAGATCGTCCCGGTCAGCGCGAGCGCCTCCCGGCGGCCGTGTGTCTCTATGGTCACTTTGCCGGTGGGGGTCGTCTCGGTCATGCCCGTCTCCTCGCCTTCGTCTCGCCGTCCTTCCCCGAGGGCTTTTTACCCGTGGAAGGGCGGGGTAGCCGCTCCGGCTCAGCTGGAGGGGGCGGGAGCCGGTCAGCTCTTCGTGAGGTCGGACAGCGGTACGGAGAGGTCGGCGAGCCGGTCGGGGGCGACGGTCGCGCCGCTGCGGATCAGCTCCTGCGCCGCGGAGATGCCCTCGTCCCATTGGTTGACGTGCATGCC
Source organism: Streptosporangium oxazolinicum (assembly GCF_039537505.1). NCBI lineage: Bacteria > Bacillati > Actinomycetota > Actinomycetes > Streptosporangiales > Streptosporangiaceae > Streptosporangium > Streptosporangium oxazolinicum. Next base: position 446,956 of record NZ_BAABAQ010000006.1, on the reverse strand, counting down.
CGCCACGACGCGCCCGCCGGCGAGCCAGAAGGCGTGGAAGGCCCTCGACTCCAGGTCTCCCCGGATGACCACGGAGTCGTACTCGCCGGGCGCGAACCAGCCGGAGAACTCCATGCCGACGTCGTACTGGTCGGTAAAGAAGTAGGGCGGCCTGTCGTAGACCACCTTCTGACCGAGCATGGACCTGGCCGCGGCGGCTCCCCCGTTGAGGGCGTTGGCCCAGTGCTCGACGCGGACGCGGGTGCCGTACAGGGGGTTGAACGCGTTGGCCACGTCACCGGCGGCGTAGACGTCGGGGTCGTCGGTGCGGAGGGACTCGTCGACGAGGATCCCGTTGTCCACGGCGAGGCCCGCCCGCTCGGCGAGCTCGGTGTTGGGGGTGACGCCGATGCCGACGATCACGAGGTCGGCCGGGATCTCCTCCCCGTCGTGGGTGGCGACCGCGCTGACGTGCCCGGGGCCGAGGAGCCCGGTCACCTCGCGGCCGAGCCGCACGTCGACGCCGTGGTGCCGGTGTACGTCGGCGAAGAAGGCGCCCAGCTCGGGGCCGAGCGCGGCGTGCAGCGGCACCGCCCTCGGTTCGACGACGGTCACCTCGCAGCCGTACTCCCTGGCGGCCGCGGCGGTCTCCAGCCCGATCCAGCCCGCGCCGACGACGACCACCCTCCGGTCGCCGCCTCGGATGGCCTCGCGCAGCCGCTCCGAGTCGCCGAGATCGCGGAGGTGGTGCACGCCCTCGAGGTCGGCGCCGGGTACGTCGAGGCGGCGCGGGGAGGAACCGGGGACGAGCAGCAGCTTGTCGTACCGGACGCGCCGCCCGTCGTCGAGTTCCACGTGGTGGGCGGCCCGGTCGAGGTCGGTCGCGCGGCGCCCGAGCAGCGGTTCGACGGAGTTGGCGGCGTACCAGCCCTCGTCGTGGACGTAGAGCTTGGGCTTCTCCTCCTTGCCGAGCAGGTAGCCCTTCGAGAGCGGGGGCCGCTCGTAGGGAAGCTCTGTCTCGGCGCCGATCAGGGTGATCCCGCCCTCGAAGCCCTCCTCGCGCAGGGACTCCGCCGCCTTGGCACCCGCCAGGCCCGCTCCGACGATGACGAACGTCTGCTCGGTAGTCATAGGTCCCTTCCTACTCCGATTTCCGTACGGGTTCCAACGATCGCGAGAAACGGGAGGGACGGGCCGTGCGAGGAGACGGTCCGGACGGCTTTCCCCGCCCCTTTCCCCGCTCCTTTTCCCTGCCCCGCCACCGCACCGGCGTGTTCCGGTCTGACGCGGGACGCGGGACGCGGGACGCGGTCCGGTGCGGGACGGATGGCGGCGGGGCGGGAGGCGCGGCCGGGGCGCGATTCCGGAATACACCTGGTCGACATGAGAAATAAGCTCTTCTCCTCTTTTGGCGCACATAAGGGAATCATCATGAAACCGCCCCGGACATCGGCCTCGCGGGCCGGAGAGGACACTCGGCACCCTTGGGCGACAGGACGAGGAAATTTTCGTTTACCCTGCCGGAAACGGAATTCCACCCCTCTCACAAAGGGGGACGTATATATTTTCCACGCCATCAAGATCGCGTCATCGGCGATGATATCCATGAAATCCGCCCACGGCGCGCTTTTTTTCTAAGGAGCATGCCGTATGCCATTGAAACGACGATTCGCCCGAGTCACGGTCAGTTGCGCCTTCGCGGTGGCCGCCGTCCTGAGTCTCGGAGCGTTCTCTCCCGCGCCGACGAGCGTTCCGGACAACCCGCCCGCGCCCCAGCCATGGGAGTCCGCTCCCCGGTCATGGGAGCCCGCGCCCCAGCCCGGGGAGGTGGCACCGCCGCCCAAGCCCACCGTGCGCGCCCTGACGGCCACCGAGATCCGGGAAAAGAAGCTCGATCAATACATCGACATGTCCCTCCAGAAGGAAACGCCTCCCGGCATCGTCGACACGTCCCAGGGAAAGTTCACCAGCGACCTTCCCTCTCCCGCGAAGCAGACGGGAAACGTCAGTCTCGCCGATTCCGCTTCCGCGACGGGCTGCTGGTCTCTCACGACGACATACGGATCCCCCGCTCTTCAGGGAAGCGCCTACCACACCTGGTGCGGCGACGGCGTCCTGGTCACCTACACCTCCGCCGGTTGCACCGGGAGCACGAGCCTTTCCACCTACATCTACGAGGGCTGCCAGAACATCCAGGCCTACGGAATCGGCTGGAACGTCTGGGACGTCACCGACAGATGGCGTTTCTGCACGGCCTACGACCGTCTCACGGGCGTGTGCTCCGCCCGGATATACCCGTGGCAGAAGAACCGCTACGGCGCCGCCGGCCAGGTCTGGCTGCTCGGCTGGGGCAACTAGCGTGTCCCGGGTCCGGATCCTCGGGTGAGCCGAAGGATCCGGACCCACAGGACGGTGCCTCGCGGGTGAGGCCCGGCCAGGCGGCTTCCCGGGAATCTGATCACCGCGTCCAGGCCGGACGGCGGCCCACAGGGGGCCGCGTGCCCGCCACCATCCCGGGCCGCTCGCTCGCCCGCGAACCGGACCTCCGGCGAAACCGGCGAGCGGTCCGTACGATAATTTCATCACTTGTTGACTTAGTGGCCTCTCCGGCTTAACGTTGCGGCAACGCATTGGTTGCAGTGACGCAAGGAGTTGTCCGATGGACCCCGTGGACGGCGCGGAGCGCGATCGGATGGCCGACGACATCGGCGACCTCCGCCGGGCGCTCATCCCCGGCCTGCTGCTCCATCTGCTGAGCGGGTTCGAGGGCGACGAGCCCTCCATGACCCAGATCGCCACGCTCTACACCCTCGACACCCCGGCCTCCCCGACGCTCCGCGAACTCGCCGGGCGGGTCGGCCGGTCCGTCTCGGCCACCAGCCGCCTGGTCGACCAGCTCGTACGGCGAGGGCTCGCCGACCGCCGGGAGGATCCCGGCGACCGGCGGGTGCGGCGGATCGCCCTCACCCCGGCCGGAACGGACTTCCTCCGCACGTTCGAACGCGTCCGGGCCGACGCCCAGCTCGAAGTCATGGCCCATCTGACCGCCGAGGAACGCGAGCTCGTGATCCGGGCCATGACGCTTCTCGGCGAAGCCGCAAGGAGACGCCCCCATGTCCAAGCCGCTCATCCTGAGATTCGATGACATCGGGGCGGAGACACTGCCCCTGGTCGGCGGCAAGGCCGCCAATCTCGGTGTGCTCACCACCGCCGGGCTCCCCGTTCCCCCCGGTCTGTGCGTCACCACCGAGGCCTACCGCAGGGTCACCGAGGGAGCCGGGCTGGAGGACGTGCTCGCGGCACTCGCCACGACGGCCGCCGGAGACGTCCCCGCCCTGAACGCGCTGGCCGCGAAGGCTCGCGCGCTCGTGCTCGCCGCGCCGGTCCCCGGCGACATCGCGGACGCCGTACGCAGGAGCGCGGCCGGTCCCGTCGCGGTCCGCTCCTCCGCGACCGCCGAGGACCTGCCGCACGCCAGCTTCGCCGGGCAGCAGGACACCTACCTCAACGTGATCGGCGCCGACGCCGTGCTGGACGCGGTCCGGCGGTGCTGGGCCTCGCTGTGGACCGACCGGGCCGTCGCCTACCGGGCCGCGAACGGCATCGACCACGGCACGGTGCGCCTGGCGGTGGTCATCCAGGAGATGGTCCAGCCGGAGGTGGCCGGGGTGATGTTCACCGCCAACCCGGTCACCGGGCGGCGGCGCGAGGCGGTGATCGACGCCGGCCCGGGACTCGGCGAGGCCGTGGTCTCCGGCGCGGTCAACCCCGACCACTTCGTGGTCGACACCGCCACCGGCGAGATCACCGAGCGTCGCCTCGGTGACAAGCGGCTCGCCGTACGGTCACTGGCGGGCGGCGGCGTCGAGCACGTCGAGGCGCCCGCGAGCACCGGGGACCCCGGGGGCTCCGCAGAGTCCGCGGAAGGCGCCTGTGTCACCGACGCGCGGCTGCGGGCGCTGGCCGAGCTCGGCGACCGGGTGGAACGGCACTACGGGACGCCCCAGGACACCGAGTGGGCGATCGACTCCGACGGCGTCCTCTGGCTGACCCAGTCGCGTCCCATCACCACGCTCTATCCGATTCCCCGCCACGCGGAGCCGTCGCCGGTGGCGGGTGGTACGGGAGCGGGGAGGACCGGTGCCCGGGACCCACGCCCCGGAGGCTTCGAGCCCGAGGGGACGCGGATCTACTTCTGCTTCAGCCTCGCCCAGGGCCTCTACCGGCCGATCACCCCCATGGGCATGTCGGCCTTCAGGCTGCTGTCGTCGTCGGTGTTCGAGATCCTGGGGATCCCGGTGGCCGACCGGGTGGCCGGGGCCCCCGTCATCGCGGAGTCGGGCGGGCGGCTGTTCTTCGACATCACCGGTCTCATGCGCGGCAGGGTGGGCCGCGTGGCCTTCCCGAAGGTCCTCGACGTGATGGAGGCCAGGTCGGCGAAGGTGTTGCGCGGCCTGCTCGACGATCCCCGGTTCGGCGTCACCCAGCGCTCGCTCCGTCCGCCCCTGCGCCGGGCGGTCAGGATCGTGTCGCGCTTCCGCGTCCTGCGGCGTGCCGTACGGGCCCTGCTCAACCCCGCGGCGGCGCACCGGGACGTGGAGCTGCTGGGCGCGCGCCTGCGGAGGGGGCTGGCCGCGCCCGAGGGGTCCACCCCGAGTCGGCGGCTCGACCACGTCGAGCGGGTGCTGAGCCACCGGATCTTCCCGCTGCTGCCGACCGTCGCTCCGGCGGCGGCGGCCGGTTTCGCGATGCTCGGCCTGGCGGCCAAGGCGCTGGGCGACCGGGCCAGGCCCGGCGAGCTGCAGACGGTCCTGCGCGGGCTGCCGCACAACGTGACCACCGAGATGGACCTGGCGCTGTGGCGGCTGGCCACCCGCGTCCGCGAGGACCGCGAGGCCACCTCCCTGTTGCTGGGCACCCCCGCCACCGAGCTGGCCGGACGCTTCCGCGCCGGATCGCTCCCCGGCGTCGTGGGGAAGGGCCTGACGGACTTCCTCTCCGTCTACGGCGTCAGGGCGGTCGCCGAGATCGATCTCGGGCTGCCGCGCTGGTCGGAGGACCCGACCCACATCATCGGCGTCCTCGCCAACTACCTGCGGCTGGAGGATCCGGCCCTCGCCCCCGACGCCCTGTTCGCCAGGGGCGCCGCCGAGGCCACCCTCATGATCAAGACCTTGGGCGGGCGCGCCGGAGGTCTTCGCGGGCGGTTCGTCCGCTTCACCCTCGGCAGGACCCGGGCGCTGGCGGGTCTGCGCGAGATGCCCAAGTACGTCATGGTGACCGCCCTCGCCGCGATGCGGGCCGAGCTGCTCGCCGTCGGCGGAGAGCTGGCGGCGCGCGGGCTGCTGGCCGACGCCCACGACGTCTTCTTCCTGACCTTCCGCGAGGCGCGAGAGGCCCTCGTCACCCCTTCCTCTCCCGGGGCCGGTGATCGCGCGTCCGGCACCGGGCCGACGGTCTTCCCCGGCGGAACGGGCGCCGGAGGCACCGCCGCGGACCGGCCCGAGGAGACCGCGCTGAAGGACCTTGTTTCACGGCGGCGTGAGGAGGCCGCTCGCGAGCTGCGCCGCAGGCACGTCCCCCGCGTCCTGCTGTCGGACGGCACCGAGCCGGAGGCGGTCGGCGTACGGACGCCGGTGGACGGCGCGCTGACCGGCACCCCGGCCTCGGCGGGCACCGTCACCGGCGTCGCCAGGGTCGTCCTCGACCCGGTCGGCGCGTACCTGGAGCCCGGGGAGATCCTGGTCTGCCCCTCCACCGACCCCGGCTGGACGCCGCTCTTTCTCACGGCGGGCGGCCTGGTGATGGAGATGGGCGGCGCGAACTCCCACGGCGCCGTGGTGGCCCGCGAGTACGGTATCCCGGCCGTGGTGGGCGTGAGCGGGGCGACCGAGCACATCGTCACCGGCCAGGAGATCACCGTTGACGGCGCCTCCGGCGTCGTCACCGCCGCCTGACCGGACGCGCGGCTCGTTCACCGCTCGCGCACGGCCCACTCGTGGTTCACATGGGTGGGACCGCTACCGGCGATGTCGCCGGAGCACCTGCCGCCTCGTCTCTGAGAAGCCGTCTCTGAGAAGCCGTCTCCCAGGAGATGCCGCCAAGAGGCTGCCTCCGGGGAACCGTTTCCAGGAAGATGCCTTCGAGGAGACACCTCCCGGAAAGGCGGGGATCATGCCCTCCACCCAGGTCGCCGTACTCGGCGAGTGCGTCGCCGACGCCTTCACCACGAGCGGCGCCCTCACCACGGACGTCGCCTCGACGCTGGACGACTCCCCCACAGCCGACTCCCCGGCGGACGGCTCCGGCGCGGGTGCCGCCCTCGTCCCGGGCGGCGCGCGGGACGAACTCGTCCTGCGCGTCCTGCCCGGCGGCGGCCCCGCGAACACCGCGGTGGCCCTGGCCCGCCTCGGCACCGCCACCCGCTTCCTGGGACGGCTGTCGGGCGACTCCTTCGGCGCCCTGTTCCGCGCGCACCTCGGCGCCTCCGGGGTCGACCTGACCGGCTGCGTCGACGCCGCCGAGCCGAGCACCCTGGCGGTGGCGACCCTGGACGCGTCGGGGCGGGCCCGCTACTCCTTCCACGCCGACGGCGCCGCCGACTGGGCGTGGAGCGCGGCGGAGCTGACCGCCGAGCGGATCGGTGACGTCTCGTGCCTGCACACCGGCTCGCTGGCCCTGGTCCGCGCGCCGGGCGCGGAGGTCGTCGAGGAGGCGCTGGCGGCGACCGCGACCCGCGCCACGATCTCGGTCGACCCCAACGTGCGGGCCGCGCTCGTCGATCCGGCCGTCTACCGGGAGCGGATGCCCCGGTGGTGCGCGCTGGCCGACATGATCAAGCTGAGTGACGACGACCTGGAGCACATCCACCCCGGCGAGCCGGTCGAGGGGGTCTGCGACAGCTGGCACGAGGCCGGGGTGCGCCTGGTCGTGGTGACTCTCGGCCCGCTGGGGGCGCTCGTCTCCGTCGGCGGCGAGCGCGCCACGGTCCCCACACCGCCCACGGAGGTCGTCGACACCGTCGGCGCCGGTGACTCCTTCACCGCCGGGCTCCTGCACCGGCTGCGCGCCTCCGGCCTGCTTGGCGGGCGGCTCGACCGGCTCGACCTCGACCTCGCGGTGGACGCCGCGACCTTCGCCGCCCGGGTCGCCTCGCTCACCTGCTCGGTGGCCGGGGCCAACCCCCCGTGGGCGCGCTAGGAGCCGTTCAGAGTCCGGATCATGTGGTTGAGGTTCGGCCCAGCCGTTGAACCGGGAGTAGGGCGTGGACCACGGCCCGTAGCGTTCCGGGACATCACGCCGGCCGGATCCGGTGCGAAAACGTCACAGGATCCCGTTGGACTGATCACGCACCCGCCGTGGCGGCGGCCCGGTAGCCCGCCACCGGCAGATACGGCTCGATCGACGCCCACTCGGCATCCGTCACGTCAAAGCGCGCCACATCCGAGTTCTACCAGCCACGACCAGCCCGCCACCGAGCCCCATCCGGATCCGAACCCCGAACAGCTCCTAGCGGACGGAGCAGATCGCGGATCCGATCACCTCCGTCACCGCGTCCGGGTTCGACACCAGGGTCAGGTGGGAGCCGCCGGGGAACTCGGTGACCTTCGAGCGGGCCCGGCGGGCCATGAACCGTTCCGAGGACGGGGTGATGATCCGGTCGCCGGTGCTGATGAAGTACCAGGAGGGGATGGTCTTCCACGCCGCCGCCTTCGAGGGCGTCGAGAACGCGATGGTCGAGGCGGGGCGCTGGGAGGCCCACAGGCGAACGGCGGTGTCCCGGGGCAGGTCCGAGGCGAACGAGCGGACGAAGGTGTCCTGCTTGAGGTACAGGTCCTTCACCCCCCGGGACGCCCCCGGGTAGGACACCCTGTCGTAGAGGGAGGCGGGATCCTTGGAAAGGGCGGAGTCGCGGCCGCTGAGCCCGCCGGTGGTCTCCCCGATGTCGGGCGCCGCCGCGTCGACGTACACCAGGGCCTTGACGTTCGGGACACCCGCGGCGGCGTTCGTGATCACCGAGCCCCCGTAGGAGTGCCCGACGAGCACGATCGGGCCGGAGACGGTTCTCAGGAAGTCGGCGACGGACGCGGCGTCGGTGGTGAGGCCGCGCAGCGGGTTGGCGAGGGCCCGCACGACGTAACCCGCCTGTTGCAGGGAGCTCACCTCACCGTTCCAGCTGGAGGCGTCGGCCCAGGCGCCGTGTACCAGGACGACCGTGGGCTTGGCGCGGCCCGGTGACCGGCAGGGCAGCGGGTCGCCCGCGAGCGCCGCCGCCGCGCGTGTCGTCGTGGCCGCCCGGGTGCCGGTCACCGGCGATGTCACTACGGACGCGGCGATCACGGCGAGTGCCGTCACGGGGACGACCACCTTGAGCCGTCGGCGGGTGCGTACGGGGCTCATTGCGCTCTCCCTCGATGCGATGGGTGATCTTCGGAGTCCGGTGGGCGCCGCCCGGCGGCTCCGTACCGCGTCGGCGGCCTCATCCACGTCCCCCGGCGCGGCGGGTGAGCAGCGCCGCGTCGGCGACATCGGTGTCGGCGAGGGTGATGACACGGGCGCGGGGGCAGGCGGCCCGGACGATCCCGGCGAGGACGTGCCCGGGGGGTGTCTGGACGAACAGGGTCGTGCCGAGCTCGCCGAGCAGGCCGACGGCGTCGCGCCATCTCACCGTGGCGGCGACGCCACGGGCGAGGTCGTCGAGGACGGCGCCGGAGTCGCGCAGCAGGCGCCCCGCGCCGCCGACACAGGCGACGGTGAGGGGACGCCGGGGGATCGCGGCAAGGTGGTCGGCCATGGCGTCGGCGACGTGGCCGAGCAGCGGGCAGTGCGAGGGGACGCCGATGTCCAGGCGTTGTACGCGACGGGCGCCGGCCAGGGCGGCCGCCGCGGTGAGGCGTTCCAGGGCCCGGGTGCCGCCGGAGACCACGACCTGCTGGTCGGTGTCGACGACGGCCAGGTAGGCCGGATCGTCGTCGGTGCTGATCGACCCGATCACGCGCCGGACCTGGGGCACGGTCAGCCCGAGTACGGCCGCCATGCCGTACCCGCGAGGGTGGGCCTCGCGCATCAGCTCGCCGCGGCGGCGCACGGCCGTGAGGGCTTCGGCGAAGGTCAGTGCCCCGGCGGCGACGGCGGCGGGGAACGCCCCCGCGGAGTGCCCGGCCACGGCGTCGGGAACGGCGCCCTCGGCGGCGAGGGCGCGGGTCGCGGCGACCCCGGCGACGCAGAGCGCGACCTGCGTGGTGACGGTGGACTCCAGCGCCCGCGCGGTGTCCCGCAGGGACGAGCCGGGCAGGATCCGCTCGGCCTCGGCGCGGGTCGCGGTGACGGCCGGGTGCCAGGGCAGGTCATGGAGCATCCCGGGCCGCTGGGTGCCCTGGCCGGGGTAGAGGAACGCGACGCTCACGAGGCGGCCCACGGGTCGTTCACCAGGTGCGGGCCGTGGTCGGTGCGGATCATGACGGGGCCGCCGGCGCGGGCCCATTCGATGAGACTGATCCCGCCGCCGGGTGTCTCCAGCCGGCAGTCGACCGTGCCCGGCAGGGCGGCGAAGGCGGCCACCAGCCGCGCGGCCCGGGTTCGCTCCAGCCTGCGCGGTGTCCGTATCAGCAGGTCCAGGTCGCTTCCGGGATGGGTGGCCGGCTGCCCGGTGGCCAGCTCGAAGCCGACGCCGCCGACCGGGCCCCAGGTGGCGCCGGCGTCCAGCTCGGTGGCGAGCCGGAGGGCGACGGCGGAGAGGGTCTCGGCGAGCGGCGGGAGGCGGGGCCGCCGGTCTCCCAGCGCTTCGGGCGGCACGGATCGGGTGACCGCGCGGGTGGGTACGAGGGCGGCGTGGCGCTGCCACCGCTCGGGCCCGCGGATGCCGACCGGGACGAGGCCGGGCGGGTGCGGTGCCCGCCGTACGACGCCCCAGGGGCAGGCGGCGACCGACGTGGCGGCCCAGGCGGGGAGCGCGTCGCCGAGCGCTGCGGCGCCGGTGAGCCGCAGCAGGTCGTGCGGGCGCGCGGTCATCGCCATTGGGCGGCGAGCGCGTCGCGGACGCGGCGGGAGGCCGCCCGGGTCCGCAGGGCGCCGGGCGAGGTGAGGCGGTTGCCCAGGTCGCGAGGGCCCCGGCGGGCCCGTTCGACGGCGGCGGCGAGCGCGTCCTTCGCCCTCCCGACGTCCCCGCCGGTCGGGTCGCCGGCGTTCTCGACCTCCAGGAGCTCGTCGCACAGGCCGAGCTTCGCCCAGTCGGTGACGTCATAGGACAGCGGGGGGACGCGCCGTGCCAGCTCGTCGAGCTCGTCGACGGTCCGGCGGGTCACCTTCGCGGCGGCCTGCTTGTGCATGGCGTGAATCACCACGCCGGGGTCGTTGAGCGCCAGGACCTGGTTGGCCTGCGCGCCGTGCGCCAGGAATCCGCCGGACAGCGCCGTCCCGACGATGAACGTGATCACGGGGTGACCGGCGGTGCGGGCGCGGACGTAGGCGTCCACCGCGACGGCCAGGGCGTGGTGGATGCCGAGCAGCTCCTCGACGCGCCCGTACGCCTGGCTGGGAACGTCGACGACGGCGACGATCGGGCGGCGGCGGCCGTCGGGCAGGTGCGCGTCCCCGGTGACGACGCCGGTCACCGCCTCGGCGAGCGAGAGCCCCTCGCGCAGGCCGACCTCGCCGTCGCGGGCGCGGTGGTACGGGCTCCGCGGGTCCGGCACGACGGCGATCAGGCGGGCGGTGTCGTCGCCCAGCGTGGCATCCGCCGTGATCACCGACGGGACCGCGTCACTCACGGTGCTCACGTCGCCGTCGGCGAGCGCCCGCGTCCAGTTCCGGCCTCGGCTCATCGTTCGTCTCCCCTCGGCGGCACGACCCGCGGAGGGACGGCTTCCGGTCGGCGAGGGGTCCGGCGATACGGCGTCCGGCGGCGGGGCTTCCGGTGGTCCGGCGTCCGTCGGTACGGCTTGCGGCGGCACGGTGTCCTTCGGAACGGCCTTCGCCCAGACGGTCGCGAGGCCGGCCGGTTCCGGCGGATCGGCCGGGTCCACGGCCTGCAAGCGGGCCCGCAGCTCACCGATTCGCTGAGAGCGATGCTCGCCGGGCACGCCGCGTCCCACCGTCTCGATCACGGCGGATCGCACGGCGGTGACGTCGTCGAGGACGAGCACATCGGCCAGCCCGGTTCCTGTGCGCTGGGTGCCGCCGTCGATCGACCAGATCAGCGCGTGGTCGGAGGCGTCGAACTCGGCGACGCCTGCCTCGGACTCGATCACCTCGGGACCGTCGAGCCCAAGACGGCCCTCCCTGGTCATGATCAGGGAGGTGCACAGCCCGGCGGCGATGCTCATGCCGCCGAAGCAGCCCAGCGCTCCGGCGATGACGCCGACGACGGGCTGGAGGGCGCGCAGCTCCAGCAGGGCGGAGCACACCTCCGCGGTCGTGGCCAGGCCCAGATTGGCCTCCTGCAGGCGTACACCCCCGGTCTCCAGCAGCAGGATCACGGCCGTCGGGGTGCCGTCGCGGTTGTCGGCGGCGGCCAGGGACAGCGTGGCGGCGATCTTCGCGCCGGAGACCTCGCCGATGCCGCCGCCCTGGAAGGCCTGCTCGATGCCGATCACGACCGCGGGGTGCCCGCCGAGCCTTCCCTTGACCACGACGACGCCGTCGTCGGACTCCGGGACGACGCCCTGTGGCTCCAGCCAGGGCGACTCGATCCGGTCGAAGGGGCCGCACAGCTCGCGGGCGGTGCCGGTGTCGAGCAGCGCGCCGGCGCGTGCCCGAGCGCCCAGTTCGATGAAGCTTGTGCGGGCGAGCAGCGCGTCCCAGTCCGTCCGGGTGTGCTGCGCGGTCATGTCCTGCCCTCCTCGACGGCCTGCCGCAGGCGCAGGGTGACCACGCCGGGTGTCGCCCCGAAGTCGTTGAGCTCGAAACTCCCGGCGACACCGTGGCGGGCGAAGAAGCGCTCCAGCACGGTTCGCCACACCGTGTCGAACCCGTCGACGCTGGTGCGTACGCGCACCCGGGCGGCGGTGGCCGGCCCCGGGGTCATCAGGACCTCCAGATCCCCCGACCCGACCACCCCGACGTGCGCCCGGCGGGCGGGTGGCCGGTCGGCGGGAAACTCGTAGTTCAGCGTTTGCACGTGAGTACCTTCCGTTCGGCGACGCTTGTACCTCGGACGGCGTGCCCCGGCCACGGCACCATGTCGAGGAAGAGCGCGGCGGCCAGCAGGTCGGCGCTCCCGCCCGGCGACAGCCGCCGTGCGACGCACCGCTCGTCCAGCTCGACGAGGGCGGCGTGGCCGTGGGCCGTACCCGCGCCTCCCTCTGCCAGGACGCGTTCGGCACCGGACCGTACGACGCGCAGGCCCTCGGGGCCGCCGCGGTGCAGGACGCAGGTGTCGTCCAGGAGGCTCATCACCGCCAGCAACGCGTCCAGCCGGGCCACCTCCTCGGCCAGCCCGGCCGCCCTGGCCCGGCGCAGCCGCGGCAGGGCGACCTCGACGACGTGGGGGAAGGCGGCCTCGGCCTCGCCGCGGGCACCGCGCACCCCGTGTCGCCGCCGGGCCCGCTCGCCGTGGGAGGGCGCTCCCGCCGGGAGGTGCCGGTCGGGAAGGGCGGCCAGCCGGGCCGCCCGGCCGACGGCCTCCCGCTCGCCGGTGGCGCCGACGGCGCCGGCGACCAGCAGCCCGAGGGCCCACAGCGCCCCGCGATGGGTGTTCACCCCTCGTGTGACCCGCAGCATGGCCGCCTCGCCCGCGCGGCCGAGCCGGCCCAGCTCCTCCCGGAGCCCGATCCCGGCGGCCGTCCGCTCCGCCGTCTCCGCGATGGAGCGGAACGTGGGACGCAGCGCCCGGGCGGAGGCCAGGAGCAGCGGCAGGTCCATGTCGTCGTGCGCGCCGCGGCCACGGCGGTCGGCCAGGCCGGGCTTGGGGCTCAGCCGCGCCTCCTGGCCGAGCGCCCGGACGGCCAGGCCGGCGAGCAGGGCCGCGGACGGTCCCGGCGCCCCGGTCGTTCCCTCGGTCCGGGGCGTCCCGGTCGTCCCCGTCGTCCGGGTCGTTCCGGTCGTTCCGGTCGCCCTCGCCGCGGGCGCGCCACCGATGACGGTCATCGGCCGGTCACCAGGTCCGGAACCGGGCGGGCGGATCATACAGGCCACCGGACCAGGCGACGAGATCCTCGATGCTGCGGGCCGCCAGCAGGGAGCGGTCCGCCTTGCGGACGTCGACCTTGAGGTCTTCGGGCAGCGCCACCAGACCGTCGCGGCGCAGCTCCTGCACGCGTCGCTCGTCGATGTCGCGGCCGACCGGGGTGGCGCCCGCGATCGCGGCCACCGCCTCGCGCCGCTCGGCCAGGCCGGCGGCCTTGTAGAGGTAGGCCACCCCCTCCTCGGTCACCACGTGGCTGACGTCGTCGCCGTAGATCATGATCGGCGGGATGGGCATCCCGGCGTCCTTGCCCACCTGGACGGCGTCCAGCGACTCCACGAACGCCGGGACGCCGCCGGAGCGGAAGGTCTGGGTGATCTGCACGACGAGCTTGCGTCCCCGGGGCGCGGAGGCCTCGCCGGTCAGCAGGCTCAGCCAGGCGGGGGAGGCGTGCCTGCGGCCGTGCGGATCGTGCCCCATGTTGGGAGCTCCGCCGAAACCGGTCAGCCGGCTCTCGGTGACCGTCGAGGAGTTGGCACAGGCGTCGATCTGCAGCGACGACCCGATGAACATGTCCACGGCGTACTGGCCCGCGAGCTGGCACAGCACCCGGTTCGACCGCAGCGATCCGTCCCTGCCGGTGAAGAACACGTCCGGGCGGGCGGCGACGTAGCGCTCGGTGCCGGGTTCCCCGCCGAAGCAGTGCACCGACTCGACCCAGCCGCTCTCGATGGCGGGAATGAGCGTCGGGTGCGGGTTGAGCGTCCAGTGCTTGCAGATCTTCCCGCGCAGGCCCAGCTCCTCGCCGTACGTGGGCAGGATGAGCTCGATCGCCGCGGTGTCGAAGCCGATCCCGTGGTTCAGCGTGGTCACGCCGTGCCGCTCGTAGATCCCGCGCAGCGCCAGCATGGCCATCAGGACCTCCACCGGGCCGATCTGGCGGGGATCCCGGGTGAACAGCGGCTCCAGCGCGAACGGCCGCGGGCTCCGCACCACCAGGTCCACCCAGTCGCCGGGGATGTCCACCCGGGTGACCTCGTCCACCAGCTCGTTGACCTGGACCAGGACCACCCCGTCGTGGAACGCCGTCGCCTCGGCGATGGTCGGGGTGTCCTCGGTGTCGGGGCCGGTGTACAGGTTTCCCTCGCGGTCGGCCTGCTCGGCGCAGAGCAGCGCGACGTCCGGGGTGAGGTCGACGAACATCCGCGCGTACAGCTCGACATAGGTGTGGATCGCCCCGACCTCGACCTTGCCGTCGGCGAGCAACTGCGCCATGCGCACGCTCTGCGGGCCGGCGTAGGAGAAGTCGAGGCGGTGGGCCACCCCGCGCTCGAAGACGTCCAGATGTTCACGCAGGCTGATCGAGGAGATCAGCATGTGGAGGTCGTGAACCACGTCCGGATCACAGTCGGCCAGCGCCTCGGCGAGGAAGTCCGCCTGTTTCTGGTTGTCGCCCTCCAGCGCCACCCGGTCGCCCGGACGCAGCAGCGCCTGCAGGGCGTCGCCCGTCCGCCCGGCGTCCAGCACCCGGCCCGAGGTGCCCGAGGTGAAGGAGCGGACCGCCTCCAACCGTTCCCGTTTCGCGGTCCGCCGCCGGGCCCAGTCCCGGGTGACCACCTTCGCGAGTGCCATCGCCTGCCCCCAATTAAGGCTTCTGGGGCTGATACCTCGCGAAATAGAAGAATTAACTCAAATTAGGTTAAAACGTCACGAAAGGCGATCAAGTGCTGATATCACCCCGATATTCTCCCCGCTGCGGGGAGGGAAACGCGGCGTCCGCCTCGCGCGGGGAAGCCTCACGAAAAACGAGGCGCCCCGTGTCGCCCGCGGTTGAGCGGTGTGGTGCGCGGACAGGTACGTCAGGCGGCGGCGCGGTCGCCGGTGCGGCGGCGGCGCAGGTCGGCTCGCGCGAGTGCGGGTGGTACGTAGGCGATGTCGAGCGTGCCCGGGTTCACCCCGGGCGGGACCACCTTGTCGATCTGGTCGAGGGTGTCGTCGTCGAGGGTGGTGCCGGCACCGGCGAGCAGGTCGTCGAGCTGCGCCATGGTGCGGGGGCCGATGATCGCCGAGGTGACCGCGGGATGGCTGATAACGAAGGCGAGGGCCAGATGGGTGAGCGACAGACCGGCCCGCTCGGCGATCGGGACGAGTCCTTCGACGGCGTCGTGGTTGCGCTTGTCGGTCATGTGTTTCGGCACCCAGTGCATGCGGGCGCTGGAGACCTGTTCGTCGACGCCCTCGCGGTAGCGGCCGGTGAGCAGGCCCGAGGCCAGCGGGCTCCAGACCAGCGTGCCCAGCCCGTAACGCTCGCACACCGGCAGGACGTCGCGCTCGATACCGCGGTTCAGGATCGAGTACGGCGGCTGTTCGGTGCGGAAGCGGGCCAGCCCGCGCCGTTCGCAAACCCACTGGGCCTCGACGATCTCCGCGGCCGGCAGGCTGGAGTGGCCGATCGCACGTACCTTACCCGCCCGCATGAGGTCGGTCAGGGCGGCGAGGGTTTCCTCGATGTCGGTGCCGGGCTCGGGGTGATGGACCTGGTAGAGGTCGATGTGGTCGACGCCGAGACGCCGCAGCGAGTTCTCGACCGCGGTGACGATCCAGCGGCGGGAGTTGCCGCGCCGGTTGGGATCGGTGCCCATGGGGCCGTTGAACTTGGTGGCGAGCACCACGTCGTCGCGTCGGCCGCGCAGCGCCCTGCCCACGATCCGTTCGGTCTCGCCGTCACCGCCGTAGACGTCGGCGGTGTCGATGAAATTGATACCGGCCTCAAGGGCCCGATGGACGATCCTGACGCAGTCGTCGGGGTCGGGGTTGCCGAACGGGCCGAACATCATGGTGCCCAGGCAGTAGGGGCTGACCTGGATGCCGGTACGGCCGAGGGGGCGGGTGCGCATGATCTGTTCCTTCCAAAGGCGGTCCGAGACGGCCGGGGAAGGCCGTTTCGGACCGGATGAGTGCGGTGGTGATCAGTCGGCGTACGGGGCGGCGACGTCGAGGATCCAGGTGACGCCGAAGCGGTCGGTCAGCATCCCGAAGCCCGGGGCCCACCGCGAGGGGCCGTATTCCTCGATGAGGTCGGCGCCGTCGGCGAGCTTCTCCCACAGCGCGCCGACTTCCTCGGCGGTTTCGCCACGGACGGACACGAAGAACCGCTCGCCGGTCAGTGTCATGCCGTGCTCGCGGGTGGTGGTGGCGGGCGCGGCGGCGGCCGGTGCCCGGCCGGGCACGTCGTAGGCCATGACGCCGAAGCCGTTGTCGGCCGCGACCTGGCCGAAGACGATCTTGTCGGCGTCGGGCAGGTCCTTCGGCATGCCGAAGTCGCCGTAGGTGACGGTGGTGAGGTGGCCGCCGAACACGGTCTGGTAGAACTCCAGCGCCGCGCGGGCGTCGCCGTGGAAGTTCAGGTGGGTGGTGGTGGAGATGGCCATGCCGGTGACTCCTTGTTGATCTTCCAGGCGCGACGGGCCTGGTAAGGGGTGATAAGGCGCGTTTGAGAGAGCTTCGGACGGCCGAACCGGGTGACCGGCCGCCTCGATACGAAGATTCGCAGGGATAGGTGACAGGATGTGGCACCTACTGCGGGCAGAATCAGGTTCATGCCGAAAACCTCCGCCCGGCTGCTGGCCCTGCTGTCCCTGCTGCAGACCCGCCGGGACTGGTCCGGCACGGTGCTGGCCGATCGCCTGGGCATCAGCCTGCGCACCGTGCGCCGCGACGTCGAGCGGCTCCGCGAGCTCGGCTACCCCATCGCCGCCGTCAAAGGCCCTGACGGCGGCTACCGGCTCGGCGCCGGCACCGAACTACCCCCGCTGCTGTTCGACGACGAACAGGCCGTCGCCCTCACCGTCGCCCTGCGGATCGTCGCCACCACCCCCGGCAACGGCCTCGCCGAACCCGCCGAACGGGCGCTGAACACCATCCGGCAGGTCATGCCCTCCCGGCTCCGGCACCGCATCGACGCGCTGCGTGTCACCGCCGTCGAACGACCCGTCACCCGGCCGGCCGCCCCGGTCGACGGCGACGCGCTCCTGAGCATCAGCGCCGCCGTCCACGCCCGCGAGATCCTGCGCTTCGACTACGGCGGCGAGGCCACCGACAAACCCCCGCGCCGCGTCGAACCCCACCATGTCGTCACCTGGGACGGACGCTGGTACCTCATCGCCTGGGACCTCGACCGCGACGACTGGCGCACCTTCCGCGCCGACCGGATCACCCCGCGCACCCCCAACGGGCCCCGGTTCACCCCCCGCGTCCTGCCCGGAGGAGACGTCGCCACCTTCGTCACCGGCACGTTCCGCGGCGGCTCCGGCGACGCCCCGGGCGACTGGCCCTGCCAGGGCACGGTGATCCTCGACCTGCCCGCCGCCACCGTGGCCCTCTACACCCGCGACGGACTCGTCGAGGAGATCGGCCCCCACCGCTGCCGGCTCACCCTCGGATCCTGGTCCTGGACCGGCCTCGCCGCCGCCGTCGCCCGCTACGACGCCGACATCGACGTCGTCGGCCCCGGCGAGCTCACCGACGCCTTCGCACACCTCGCCCGCCGATTCACCAGGACCGCGGCAGGCCACGGCATCACGTCGCCGACATCCTGAGTGCCGGTACCACCGAGGCCACGGCCGCGTGAGGCGAGGACGTCGTCACCGTCGCCGAGTTCCTCGGCCATGACATCGAGACCCCCGCCGCCGCAGCCGCTCCCCCCACCCCGTTGACGAGCAGGGGCCGCGCGAAGCCGCGCCCGGGGCCGTGGACACCGCAGCCCCGGCGGACGGTTTGCCAGCGGTCATCACTAAATGTCATTTACAGACTCGCAAAAACCTCGTAACCCTCGCAGGCGATCATGCGCGATCTGATTCAGGTCGTACATGCAAAAACCCCACCAATAGCGGACGTAAGCACCGCTGGGGCATTGCGCTCGAAGGGAAAAACATGCGCTTGCACGCGCAGGCCAGGATACGGACGCTCGCCGGAGCCGTGACCGCCGTACTCGCCTCCACGATGCTCCTCGCCGGACCCGCCCATGCCGACCCACCCGTATCCGGAACCGGCGAGGACGGCGCCTGGTCGGTCGAGACCGTGGAGAGTGGCTACAAGATCACCCTCCGGCTCGCCGAGCCGCTCCCGGTGCGGGACGCCATCCCGGAACTCGCCGTCGACGGCACCTCGCTCGGCCCCGCCGTAGAGTCGCCGGACGGCACGACCCTGACGATCACCACGTCCGACCCCAAGGCCGCCTCGGCGGCGTCCGTCGACGTGGCCTGGAACGGGGAGGTCCCCTCGGAGGCCGCCCCCACCGCGAGGATCGCCCCCAAACCGGCGCCTCACCAGCAGAACCAGCAGAAGCGGCCGAGCCCACCTCCTCTCCCGATCGACCCGGCGACCCCCGGGCGCTACACCGTCGTCCACGACGAGTACGACCTCGGCGACACCGCCATCACCCTGGCGGGCCTCGGCGGCAGGCAGGCCGAGATCCGCGCGAAGGTGTACCTGCCGAAGGAGGCCACCGGCAGGCTTCCCCTGGTCGTCTTCCAGCACGGCCGCCACTCGGCGTGCTACAACCCCGTCACGCGCCAGACGTCGAACAGCACCTGGCCGTGCCCGGCCGGACAGCAGCCGATCCTCAGCTTCACCGGGTACGACGGCCCCGCCGACGTGCTCGCCAGCCACGGGTACGCCGTCGTGTCGGTCAGCGCCAACGGTGTCAACGCCGCCGACAACCCGTTCAGCGAGGACCGGGGCGCGCTCGCGCGCGGCGAGGTCGTCATGCGCCACCTCGACCTGCTCGCCGACGCGACGAAGGGGACGGGCGACGGCAGGCTCGTCGAGCTCTTCGAGGACCGTCTCGACATGGGCGACATCGGCCTGATGGGGCACTCACGCGGGGGTGAGGGTGTCGTCAAGGCGGCGCTGCTCAACGCCGGGCGTCCCACGCCGTACGGGATCAGGGCGGTCCTCCCGCTCGCGCCCACCGACTTCGCCCGCGCGACCCTGCCCAACATCCCGATGTCCGTCTTCCTGCCGTACTGCGACGGAGACGTCTCCAACCAGCAGGGCCAGCACTTCTACGACGACTCCCTGTACGCCTTCGAGAAGGACGAGGCGTCCCGCTCCTCGCTCATGATCATGGGAACGAACCACAACTTCTTCAACACCGAGTGGACACCGGGCGTGGCCGTCGCACCGGCGTCCGACGACTGGAGCAACCGGAACGACCCGGTGTGCGGCAGCACCGCCGCCCCCGGCCGGTTGACCCCGGCCGAGCAGTACGCGGTGGGCACGGCGTACATCGCCGGGTTCTTCCGTCTCGTCCAGGGCGGGGAGCACGAACTGCTCCCGCTGTTCGACGGCAGCGGCGCCGTTCCGGCGTCCGCCGGGCGCGCGGTCGTCCACACGGTCGCGCAGGCCGAGGCCGACAAGCGCCTCGACGTGGCTCCCTTCACCTCCCCGTCGTCGCCCTTCACGGTCTCCGGGGCGGCGACCGGCGTGATCTGCGCCGGCATGCTGGACCGCTCGCCGCAGAGCGGCGTGCCCACCTGCGCCACCCGGCTGACCACCTCGCAGGCGCCGTCCTGGACACCCGCGACGTACGCCGGGAACGTCACCGCCACGCCGGTCCTGCGGTTCGCCTGGACCGACACCACCGGTGCGGTGAGCGTCCCGCTGCCCGAGGGGTCGCGGAACGTCAACGGCTACGACGCGCTGACCTTCCGCGCCGCCCTCGACGAGAACGCGACGGGGAACGTCGACCTGGCGGTCACCGTCGTCGACGGTCGCGGCACGACCGGCACCGTGCCGGTCTCCAACGTGAGCGACGCCCTCACGCCGTTCCCCGGCACGACCTCGCCGCTCCCCAAGACGTGGCTGCGGACGGTACGCGTCCCGATGTCGTCCCTCGACGAGGTGGACCTGCGTGACGTGCGGGAGGTCCGTGTCACCGGCGCGAGCCCGACCGGCGGCGTGTACCTGGGCGACCTCGCGTTCTCCGATGTCCGCGTGGGCAAGGCCGAACTGGACGAGCTGCCGCAGGTCTCGCTCCAGGGGCTCACCGTCCCCGAGGGTGACGGCCCCGGCACCGCCACCATGACGCTGACGCTGTCGGGGCGGAGCAAGAGGCCGGTGACGGTCAACGTCCAGTCGATCCCCGGCGGCACCGCACCGGTCATCACGGCGCTGGCCCAGCAGGTCGTCATCCCCGTCGGGGCGAGGTCGGCCACCTTCCAGGTGCCGATCGCGGGCGACACCATCCCGGCGACGGCCGCGCAGTCGTACCAGGTGGTCGCGTCCGTGCCGACGAACGCCACGATCGGGGGTGGTTTCGCCCGCCTCGTCGTCACCGACGACGACGCGCTCTGACCTCGGCGGGTACGGCTCACCGGCCGTACCCGCCGCCGTGGGATCCGCCGGTGGCCCGAGCCCCGTCCGGCGGTGAACACGGAAGCCGCTCCCTTCGACGACGAGCCGATGGATTCCATCGGCTCGTCGCTTTGCCGGCTCCTCGGCGAGGCGCCGGAACCCGTGCGGTCGACACGCTCCTGTCGGCTCGGCCGTCTTGTGCGCCGACGTAGCGCTCTCGGCGGCGCCGCGGAAGGGTCTCCGGCTCGGAAAAGATGAAAAGTGCGAATGTAACGTTCCAATGACAGAAGGCACGCGCCTTCTACCTGCGCATATTCGAAGATGTCAACTCGTTACCTCGCAACAAGGTGCACACCGGACACGTGCATGTTACAAACCTCATTAGTTGATTGCCGAGACAAACGAAAGGCGGTGGCTCGCGTGACCCAGGAATACAACACCGCGTACGCGGCCGGCACCGCCTTGCCGACCAGCTCTCCCATGGTGCGCCAGACGAACCTCTCGCTGGTCCTGCGCCACCTGCGCGACCACGCCTCCCAGTCTCGCGCCGACATCGCGGAGGTGACCGGCCTGCACCGGGCCACGGTCTCCAACCTGGTGTCCGAGCTGCTCGACCGGCGACTCGTCCGGGAGGTCGACACGGAGCACGTCGGCGCGATCGGTCGCCCCCGGCGCCCCCTGGCCCTGCACGGCGCCCATGTCGGCGCGCTGGGTCTGGAGATCAACGTTGACTACATCTCGGTCCACGGGTCCGACCTCAGCGGCCGGGTCCTGGTGGAGCGCCGGGTCGGCTTCGACACGATAGCCGGTGGCCCGGACCGCGCACTGCGCGTGCTCAGCCAGATGGCCCTGGAGGCCGTCGAGACGATGGAGCGGGCCGAGGCCGTCCCGGCCGGTGTCGGGGTGGCACTCCCCGGTCTGGTCGACGTGGCGCGTGGCGTCGTCACGTTCGCGCCCAACCTGGGCTGGCGCGACCTGCCGCTGGCGGAGCGGCTGTCGGCGGCGCTCGGCCCGTGGAGCGTTCCAGTGTCGGTGGACAACGACGCCAACCTCGCGGCCGTGGCCGAGCACACCTCCGGCGTCGCGGCTGGCACCCCCCACCTCGTCTACCTGACCGGCGAGGTCGGCGTGGGCGGCGGCATCTTCGTCGACGGCAGGCTGCTCCGCGGCGCGGACGGCTTCTCCGGCGAGGTCGGGCACCTGCCGGTCGACCCGGCCGGCGCCCGCTGCGGCTGCGGGCGGCACGGCTGCTGGGAGACCAAGGTGGGACTGGCCGCGCTGGTGCGGCTGGCCATGCCCGATCAGGCGTACCAGCCGGCCGACCTGCCGGTATCCGACCCCGAGGAGCGCGCGACGGAGATCGCCAGAGGATTGGCCGAGGGTGACCGTCAGATGATGAACGCGGTCGCGCAGGTGGGGCGGTGGCTCGGGCTCGGCGGCTCGATCCTGGCCAACCTGTTCAACCCGCGGGTGATCGTCGTCGGCGGTTACTTCGCCACACTCGCCGAATGGCTGCTGCCCCACGCTCAGGCGGAGCTGGAACGCCTGGTCGTGGCCCGCTCCGCCAGCCAGTGCCGGTTCGTCGCCTCCAACCTCGGTTTCGGCGCCGCCTCACGGGGCGCCGCGAGCATGGTGGTCAACCGGCTCATCGACCACCCGACCATGATCATGGATTCATTACCCCGCCTGTCAGCTATCTGACAGGCCCCCGAGCCTGGAGGCGGCACCCTCCAGTCGCAGTACCCAACCTCATGTAACAAGTGGCACCAGTGCGGCGGCGCGCGCTTTGCCTGACACCCCCCAGTCAGGGAAGGAATCACCCCATGTCACCACGTTCTCGAACGTGGGCCAGGTTCTCCAAGATCCTGCCAATAACCGAAACCTCCTCCCTACGCCGGACGGCGGCGACGGTGGCCCTGGCCCTCGTCATGCCCCTGGTTCCCGTCTTCACACTCATGGCGTCGCCCGCGAACGCCGCGACCGCGTCCAAGGCCTCGGCGAACGCCGCCGATCCCGCCTTCAAGGTGCTGGTCTTCTCCAAGACCAGCGGCTTCCGGCACGACTCGATTCCCGAGGGAATCGCCGCGGTCCAGAAGCTCGGCCAGGAGAACAACTTCGCGGTCGACACGACCGAGGACAGCGCCCAGTTCACCGACGCCAACCTGGCGCAGTACCAGGCCGTCATCTTCATGTCCACGACCGGCGACCCGGTGACCACGCCGGACCAGAAGGCCGCCTTCGAGCGTTACATCCAGGGCGGCGGCGGCTTCGCCGGCATCCACGCGGCCTCCGACAGCGGCTACAACTGGGAGTGGTACGGCAAGCTCGTCGGCGCGTACTTCAAGTCGCACCCGGCCACCCAGCAGGCGACGGTTCTCACCGAGGACCTCGCCCACCCGTCGACCTCGCACCTGCCGACCTCGTGGACCCGCGTCGACGAGTGGTACGACTTCCAGGCCAACCCGCGCAACAACGTGCACGTGTTGCAGTCGATGAACCAGAAGTCCTACACCGGCTCCACGCAGGGCATCGACCACCCGATCTCCTGGTGTCAGGACTACGACGGCGGACGCTCCTGGTACACCGGCCTCGGCCACACCAAGGAGAGCTTCGCCGAGCCGAACTTCACCAAGATGCTCCTCGGCGGGATCAAGACCGCGGCGGGCGCCGAGAAGGCCGACTGCTCGGCCTCGCAGAGCGGCAGCTTCGAGAAGGTCACCCTCGACGACAACACGGCGAACCCGATGATGACCGACATCGCCAAGGACGGCCGGGTCTTCTACATCGACCGCCTGGGTGACGTCAAGATCATCAAGACCACCGGCTCGACCGTGACCGCCGGTCGCATCAACGTGTTCACCGCCAACGAGAGCGGTCTGCTCGGCCTGGCGCTGGACCGGAACTTCGCCACCAACAACTGGCTGTACCTCTTCTACTCGCCGACGGGCCAGAACGTCGACCGGCTGAGCCGGTTCACGGTCAACGGCGACGCGCTCGACTTCTCCAGCGAGAAGGTCATCCTCAACGTGCCGGTGCAGCGGGCCGAGTGCTGCCACCACGGTGGCGGCATGATGATGGACCACAAGACCGGCGACCTGTGGCTGGCCACCGGTGACAACACCAACCCGTTCGCCTCGGACGGCTTCACGCCGACCGACGAGCAGGCGGGCCGGTCCTCGTGGGACGCGCAGCGCACCTCGGGCAGCACCAACGACCTGAGCGGCAAGCTGCTGCGCATCACCCCGCAGGACGACGGCACCTACACCGTTCCGGCCGGGAACCTGTTCCCGCCGGGCACGGACAAGACCAAGCCCGAGATCTACGCCATGGGCTTCCGTAACCCGTTCCGCATGGGCCTGGACCCGAAGACCGGCTTCCCGATGGTGGCCGACTACGGACCCGACGCCGGTGCCGCGAGCGCCACCCGTGGCCCGCGGGGCACCGTCGAGTGGAACCTGGTCAGCAAGCCGGGCAACTACGGCTGGCCGTACTGCGTGGGCGACAACACGCCGTACATCGACTACAACTTCGCCACCAAGACGTCGGGGGCGGCGTACAACTGCGCCGCGCCGGTGAACGACTCCCCCAACAACACCGGCCTGACCAACCTGCCCCCGGCGATCGCCGCGGCGATCCCGTACACCGGCGCCACCAACCCGAACTCCTTCCCCGAGCTCAACGGCGGCGCGCCGATGGCGGGCCCGGTCTACCGCTACGACGCCGACCTGGAGTCGCCCGTCAAGTGGCCGGCCTACTGGGACGGCAAGGCGATCTTCGGTGAGTGGAACACGAACAAGATGTTCTCGTTCCAGCTCAACGAGGCCGGCAACGCCCAGATCAAGATCAACCAGATCCTGGGGGCGATGAGCTTCAAGCGCCCCATGGACATCAAGTTCGGTCCGGACGGCGCGCTGTACCTGATCGAGTGGGGCTCCGGCTTCGGCGGCGACAACGCCGACTCCGGGATCTACCGCATCGAGTACGTCAAGGGCACCCGCCCGCCGATCGCCCGCATCTCCGCGGACAAGACCGACGGCCCGGCTCCGCTGACCGTGCAGTTCTCCAGCCAGGGATCGAGCGACCCGGACGGCAAGCCGATCACCTACGCGTGGGACTTCGACGGCGACGGCACCACCGACTCGACCGCCGCCAACCCCTCGCACACCTACACCGAGGCCGGGCAGTACAGCGCGGTCCTGACCGTCAGCAACCCCGACGGCCTCACCGGCACGGCGAACCTGCCGATCACCGCGGGCAACACCCGTCCGAAGGTGACCTTCGAGCTGCCGCCGAACGGCGCGTTCTTCGAGTTCGGCGACCAGGTGAACTACAAGATCGTCGTTACCGACGCCGAGGACGGCACGGTCGACTGTGACGACGTCAAGATCCAGGCGTACCTGGGTCACGACAGCCACGGTCACCCGCTCGACCAGCACGAGGGCTGCGAGGGCACCATCCAGACGCTGTCCGACAGCGGCCACGGCATCGACGACAACCTGTTCTACATCCTTGAGGCGACCTACGCCGACAAGGGGGGCTCGGGTGGCGCCCAGTCGCTGACCGGGCGGGCCGAGGTCATCCTCCAGCCCAAGCGCAAGCAGGCCGAGCACTTCTCGTCCACCGGCCGGGTCGCGAACGGCACCGGCACCGACGCCGCCGGCGTCCAGACCGAGACGAGCACCGACCCGCAGGGCGGCGCCCAGAACATCGGCTTCACCAACGACGGCGACTACTGGGGCTACACCCCGATCAACCTGGGCGGCATCTCCCAGGTCCGGTTCCGGGTATCCTCGGGCGGCGCCGGCGGCACCGTGCAGATCAAGACGGGCAACGCCGACACCGGGACCCTGGTGGGCTCGGTCGACATCACGCCGACCGGCGGCTGGCAGACGTACAAGGACGTCACGGTCGACCTGACCAACGTCCCGGCGACGACCGGCCCGCTGTTCTTCATCGTGCGCAAGCCGGCGAGCGCGGCCAACGACGCCTACCTGCTCAACTTCAACTGGGTCGACTTCATCGGCCAGGGCGCCACCGACAACCAGCGCCCGACGGTGACCGTGGCGGCGACCCCGACCACGGGCGTCGCCCCGCTGAAGGTCGACTTCACCTCGACCGCCACCGACCCCGACAACAACACCCCGCTCACGTACAAGTGGAACTTCGGCGTGAACGGCTCGCCGGAGCCGACCACCGCCAACGCGAGCCACACCTACACCGCGCCCGGCACGTACACCGCCACGGTGACCGTGACCGACGCCAAGGGTGCCTCGACGAGCAAGACGGTCTCCATCAAGGTGGACCCGTCGAGCACCGCGTGCCTGACCGGTCGTTCCGACGACTTCCTGGGCACCGCGCTCGACCGGGACCGCTGGTCGGTCGTCCGTGAGGACCAGAACCTCAAGGTCGCGGACGGCAAGCTCGTCCTGCCGACGTCGCTCACCGAGATCTACGGCACCGCCCCCGGAACCACGACCAACCTCGTGCTCCAGCCGACGCCGGAGGGGGCCTGGACGGCCACCACCAAGTTCACGCTGAACGCCCGCGACATGTACCAGCAGGCGGGTCTGATCGTGTACGGCGACGACAACAACTACGCCAAGATGGTGCTCCAGGCGCGGGGAACCAACGACCACGCCGCCCGCATCTTCCAGTTCATCCGGGAGGAGAACGGCACGCCCAACGAGGTGGCGCAGAGCAACACGGCCAACCTCGGGGACGCCTACCCCGACACGGTGTACGTGCGGTTCATGAGCGACGGCACCAACCTCACCGCCCACTACTCGGCGGACGGGACCACCTTCACGGCGATGCCGCAGACCAAGGCGCTCGCCGGGATCACCAACCCGAGGATCGGCATGTTCGCCCTGGCGAGCACGGGCAACCGCCCGATCGTCGACGCCTCCTTCGACTGGTTCCACATCAGCCCCGACGACACCGCGGGTCAGCCGGCGCCGAGTGACGAGTTCAACGGCTCGTCCCTCGACACCTGCCGCTGGAACGCGATCGTCCGCGGTGACAGCTCGGCCACCCGGGTGACCGGTGGCAACCTGGAGATCGACACCCAGGCCGGCGACATCTTCGGGACCGGCAACACCAACCCGAAGAACTTCATCCTGCAGACGGCGCCGAGTGGCGACTGGACGCTGGAGACGAAGGTCGACGGGTCGGCGCTCAACGAGCAGTACCAGCAGGGCGGCCTGATCGTCTACGCCGGTGACGACGACTACGTGAAGCTCGACTACGTCGTCGACAACACCGCGGGTTCCGCGGTGGCGCGGCGGATCGAGCTGCGCAGCGAGGTCGCCGGAACCGTCCTGGACCCGCAGCCGCAGATCGGCTCGCTCACCCAGGGCGTCTGGCACCTGCGCCTGAAGAAGGAGGGCACCAGCTTCAAGGGTTCCTACTCCGCCGACGGCACCACGTGGACCGAGTTCGCGCAGGCGGTGACGAACACCGCCGTCGGCAACGGCAAGATCGGTGTGTACACCATCGGCACCGCGCAGCAGGCGTCCAAGACGGTCAAGTTCGACTACTTCCGCCTCAACGGTGGCGGCGGTACGGGCGACTCGACCGCTCCGGTGACCACGGCCACCCCCGACCCGGCCCAGCCGGCGAACGGGTGGTTCAACAGCCTGATCCTGGTCACGCTGGCCGGTGCCGACGAGGCGCAGGGCAGCGGCGTCGACAAGACCGAGTTCCAGCTCGACAACGGCGCCTGGACCACGTACCTGGCGGCGGAGCCGGTGGTCATCACCGGTGACGGCAACCACACCCTGGCGTACCGTTCCGTCGACAAGGCGGGCAACGTCGAGGCGACCAAGACGCTCGCCGTCAAGGTCGACGCGACCGCGCCCACCACGACCGCGGACTTCCTCCCGGTCGGGCAGGGCACCGTGCCGGTGACCCTCGCCGCGGCGGACGCGACGTCCGGTGTGGAGAAGATCGAGTACGCCCTCGACGGCGGCGACTGGACGCCCTACACCACGACGGTCAACGTCACCGGTGTCGGCGACCACGAGCTGCGCTACCGCGCCACCGACAAGGCCGGCAACGTCGAGGAGACCAAGGCCGCGACCATCAAGATCGAGGAGGGGGGCACCGAGCCCACCATCCTCATCTCCGGTGTCGCGGACGGTACCGAGTACGGCGACAGCCAGGACCTCACCATCGCCTGGGAGGTCGCCGGAGCCGGGGTCAAGACCGTGACCGGCACGCTGGACGGCCAGCCGTTCACGTCCGGGACCGTTCTGCAGCTCCACAAGCTGGCCCTGGGCGAGCACACGCTCACCGTCACCGTCACGACCGAGTCCGGCGGCACGTACGAGCAGTCGGTCGCGTTCAAGACGGTCACCTCGACCGACGACATCTCCGCCCTGATCGAGCGCTTCGAGGCGGCCGGGCAGCTGACGGCCACCGGTGCCGCGAAGCTCCAGGACAAGATCTCCAAGGTCATGGTGTCCGAGGACAAGGAGCGCGAGCGCGACAAGAAGAAGATCGTCAAGAAGCTCGAGCGCTTCATCGAGGCGGTCAACGACCCGAAGACCGTCTCCAACGCGGCGGTGAAGGCCACGTTCCTGCGTGACGCCAACGCCCTGATCGTCGCCAACGGCGGCACGCCCGTGTAAGTCGACCCGGGGGGTGCCGGACTCCTTCCCTGAGTCCGGCACCCCCGATGGATCCGTAGCCGGGGTGCCCCACGGCACGGAGCACCCCGGTTCGTACTCCGGTTTGTACTCCGGCGACGGCGGACGGCCACCGGACCGCCGTCGCCGGACCCACCGCCAAACCCGTCACCGAACCCGTCGCCGAACCCGGAAGGGAACCACGACCCGTGAACAAGGCCCTGAGATACGCCGCGACCATCCTGCTGGCCGGGCTCGGGCTGCTGCTCGGCGCCCCGGCCGCCTCCGCCGCGCTCGACTCCCCCCTCGCCCTGGAGGTCGCCGGAGACGGCGCCCGCAACGTCAACGTGCTGTTCACCTGGAAGAAGGACGGCCGCCCGGTCACCGACATCGTCGCGGCGACCCTGCTCGCGAAGGCCCCCGACGGCCGTACCTTCGGCCCGATCCCGCTGAAGTCGGCCCCCGAGGGCCAGAACCTCTACAACGCGGCCGAGCCGCTCCCCGCGGGTGAGTGGAAGGTCACCGTGACCGCCACCAAGCCCGCCGAGGCCAGCAAGTCGGCGACCGTGAAGGCACAGGACATCAAGCTCCCCGCGGCGGCCGCTCCGGTGTCCAGCACGGCACTGGCCGAACGCGCCCAGGAGAGCTCGTCGGACGACCTGCCCCTCCAGATCGGCGTCATCGTCGCCGCCGCACTGGCCGCCGTCGCGGTCATGATCGTCCTTATCCGCCGCCGGAACGTCTCCGGCTGACCCCCGGGGGCCGGAGGACCACCGTGCCCCCGAGGCTCGAACCCCGAACGAACTCCCGAATCCGCGAACCCGCGAACCCGCGGATCAAAAACCCGCTCAGCGGTGTCGCGCGTCCCGGATCGTGCCCAGGTGATCGGTGAGGACCTGGGAGTACGAGGCGACCGACGGCAGGAGCTCGCGTGCTTGCCGCCACAGCGCATCGATCTCGGCGCGCCTTTGGGACGCGCTTTCCTCATCCTCGGGCATCACCGGCCCTTCTCCCTCTTCTCCCTCTTCGAGGGCCCACGCACGTATTTCGGCGGCCAGCGCCACCTCCACGGCTTCGGATGCCTCGCGGATGGCGTTGATCGAGGCAGGAGGCGCGACCGCCGCCTCCAGCGATCGCACGATGTGGGCACTCGACGGCAACAGCGGTATCTGATGCCGGATCCATACCTGGCCCCACAAACGTCGACGCCTGCCCTCCGGGAACCCGTCCTCGACGACCCTCCTCTCTCCGGACGGAGAGAACGCGGCCCTCAACCCGACCTCGGACGCGAACCTCACACCCCCGACCGGGTCAAGACCGGGCGCCCAGCTGTCGTCCATGAGAATGGCGAGTTCGGCGAGCTGACGGTCATGATCCGAGATGGGGGGAAGAAAGGCGAGGGCCTCTTCCCCCATCTCCCCGTACGGGTTGGCGGCGGCCACGCGAGCGAGGGTGAGAGACCTTCCCTGGATCACCCCCAGAACAGCGCACACCGCGACATCGGCCCACCATGCGGTGAGCCTGCAGGCGATCTCCTCGTGACGATTGCGGGCTTCCTCCACGAGCAGGACCTGCTCGCTGATCAGCGCCATCCGCGGGTCGATGTCCGGGCAGCGGTCCACCGGTGTTCGCTCTTGCCTGGCGCTGAGGTCGTCCAGGAGCCGGTCGGCCGCGGCCAGGTCGTCGAGTGCCTGACGGACCACCGCCGCCAGCTCCTGCAGGGTGTGGTCAAGCTGCTCGTCGCTCACTCTCGTTCCTGGTGAGAGCGATGACACGGTGGGCTCATCGTGCGGCACGGCATGCTCCGGGGTCGGGAGTTCGGACGTCTTTGCCCTGCGGCCGGAATATGCGCAGCACCCGCATCCGGGGACCGGCCGTGGCATCCACCCTGCGCAGAGTATCCCCAGGCTCCGCCGCACAAGTGGAAGACGAGACATTTTCCATAGACGTGAAGCGGGGCGAGGCCGATGATCGGTGTTCGCCACATTTCAATAGCGCGCCATATCGGACAAATCCAATGGATTAAAAATCGGGGGCCGTTCTCCGTGCGCGAAGGCCGAAGAGGAGCCTCGGCCGGGCGTCCGGTCTTCCGGGTGGCCGTCGTCTCGTCACGCTCGGCGGTCCCCCTCCGCCGTCGGAGCGTCTTCCTGCCAGGAGAAGTTCACCCCGCATCCCGTTTCCCTCCCCGCGGTGGGGTAAGTGGCCCGGCATGCGCTATCACGTTCTGGCCTGTGACTACGACGGGACGCTGGCTACCGAGGGCCGCGTCGACGACGACACCCTGGACGCGCTCGAACGCCTCGCACGCTCGGGGAGGCGGCTGGTCATGGTGACCGGCAGGGAAATCGAATCCCTCACCCGCGACTTCGCGCGGCTGGACCTGTTCGACCTGGTCGTCGCCGAGAACGGGGCCGTGCTGTACCGTCCCGACGAACAGGAGAGCTCGATCCTCGCGGAGGCGCCGCCCGAGGCCCTCGTCGAACGCCTGCGCGAGCTGGACGTGGAGCCGCTCAGCGTCGGCTCGGTGATCGTGGCCACCTCGGAACCCCACGCCGAGACCGTTCTCAACGCCATCCGCGAGCTCGGCCTGGAGATGCAGGTCATCTTCAACAAGGGCGCGGTGATGGTCCTGCCCTCGGGCGTCAACAAGGCCACCGGCCTCGCCGCCGCCCTCGCCGAGTTGGAGATGTCGGCGCACAGCACGGTAGGCGTGGGCGACGCCGAGAACGACCACGCGTTCCTGGCCGCGTGCGAGTGCGCGGTCGCGGTCGCCAACGCGCTCCCCGCCGTCAAGGAACGGTGTGACCTGGTGACCGAGCGCGAGCGCGGTGCCGGGGTCGTCGAGTTGATCGACCGGCTCATGGAGGACGACCTGTCCGACGTGGACGTGACGCGCCACCGCCTGCTCCTGGGCACCGACGACGCCGGAGAGGTGCGGTTCCCGCCGTACGGCATGCGCATGCTGGTCGCCGGGCCCTCGCACAGCGGCAAGTCCACCGTCACGGCCGCGTTGCTGGAGCGGATCACCAGGGCCGGTTACCAGTTCTGCCTGATCGACCCCGAGGGCGACTACACCGACGGGATCGAGGGCGCGGCCGTGCTCGGCGACGTCCGGCGCGCGCCCACCCAGGAGGAGATCCTCCAGGTGTTGCAGGACGTCGGGCAGAGCGTCGTGGTCAACCTGCTGGGGGTGCCCCTCGACGACCGGCCGGGTTTCTTCCAGGACTTCCTGCCCCGCCTGTCGGCGCTGCCGGCCGGTTCCGGGCACCCGCACTGGCTGGTGGTCGACGAGGCCCACCACATGATGCCCGACGGGTTCAGGCTGCAGTCGGTGGAGATGCTGCGCGAGATAGGCGGGCTCCTGCTGGTCACCGTGCATCCCGAGGCGGTCAGCGAGGCGGTCGTCAAGACCCTCAACACGGTCGTCGCGGTCGGGGACGAGCCGGGGGGCGTCCTGGGCGCGTTCGCCGCCGCCACCGGCCGCGACGCTCCCGGCAAGGACCTTCCCGACCTGCCGACCGGGGAGCTGCTGTTCTGGGAGCTGGACGGCGAGCCGGTCAGGGTGCGGCTGGCCCCGCCCGAGGAGGAGCGCCAGAGGCACCGCCGCAAGTACGCGGCCGGCGAGCTCGGGGAGGACGCCAGCTTCTACTTCCGCGGTCCCGAGAAGGCGCTGAACCTGCGGGCCGGCAACCTGATGGCGTTCTGCCGCATCGCCGACGGCGTCGATGAGGAGACGTGGAACCACCACCTGCGCCAGGGCGACTATTCGCGGTGGATGGCGGACAGCATCAAGGACGAGGAACTGGCGGCCGAGGTGGCCGAGGTCGAGCAGGATCCCGGTGATTCCGTCGACGACGCCAGGGGGCGGGTACGCGAGCTCATCGAGGCCCGCTACACCGCCCCCGCCGAACCGAGCGGAATCACCTGACTCTCCAGCCGGTACGGCGTGAACCGCGCCGGGACCGCCGGAGACTCCGAGGCGCCCCGGCGCGGTTCGTTATGACGTGGGTCCGGTGAGCTGGGTGTGAAGGCGCCTGCACTCGTGGACGAAGCGGATCGTCCGGCGGTCGCGCGCGAACTCGGCGACGACCGGGATCTCCCCGCGCGCGCCGGTCCAGCGGGCCACGTCGGCGGCGAAGGCGACGAGTTCGGTGTGGGTCACGGTGATGCGCTGCCCCTCGCCCGGCAACATCCCGGGCAGCAGAGCGCGCAGGATGCGCCACACCTCGTGGTGGCCGCCGGCGTCGGCCAGCTCGGTCAGGGCCGCGATGGCGGGACGGGTCTCCAGCCAGGTGCGGCGCAGCACCAGCGCGAGCTGGCGGCCGATCGCCTCGGCGGGCAGGTCGCCCCTGGCCGCCATCCGCAGGACCACCGGGATCGTCCCGGACACGCCGCTCCCCAGCAGGAAAGCGATGATCACCGCCGTCGCCTCGCTCACGGGGCCGTCGCAGGCGGCGAGGCGGGACAGCTCCGCCGGGGTCACGCTCGCGTACCAGCGGCTACGGAGCACGAACGGCAGCATGTTCACGGCCACCACCTCGCGGTGCGAGGGCAGCATGGCCGGCCACCCGCCGATCCCGCTGCCCAGGTCCTCGTCCGACCAGTCGAACGGCTGCCGCAGCAGCACCTCGTCGATGAGCTCGTCGCCGGTGGGCGTGGCCTGGAGCACCGGCGTCAGGCGGACCTCGGTGAAGTGCGCGGGTTCGCCGTCGCCGAACTCGACCATGGACGCGTCCACCATGTGGGTCCACCGGAGACCGCACTCCGGGTCGGGCATGCCCTGCCCGGCCAGCCATTCGGCCGCCGTGCGCGCCGCCGCGGAATCGATCTTCGCGGCCCGGTCGGCGGCGGCCGGGTGGCCGCCCCGGGGTAGTCGCAGCAGCGCCTGCGTCAGATCGGCCCGCAGCGGTTCCACGCCCGCGGCGGCGCACGTCTCCAGCCGGTCGGCCAGCACGTCGGGATCGAGGTGGCCGGTCATCCACGTCGGCGTGGCCAGCAGCACCGGCGGCAGCGTACCGGCGCGCAGGGCCTCGTACAGCTCCGCGTAGCGGGTGGCGAGGAAGTCGGACGGCGGCGAGAGACGGTTCGGGTGCGGGAGCCGGTGCCGCCGCCGCGCCTCCAGGGGAGGAAGCGGCTCAGGCTGGAAG
This sequence comes from Streptosporangium oxazolinicum, assembly GCF_039537505.1. NCBI lineage: Bacteria > Bacillati > Actinomycetota > Actinomycetes > Streptosporangiales > Streptosporangiaceae > Streptosporangium > Streptosporangium oxazolinicum. The sequence goes on along the minus strand of NZ_BAABAQ010000006.1, from coordinate 413,726 downwards.
GAACGCAACCGGGGTGGGACGAAGCCGACGGTGACCGCCACGAGCGGCTCGTCCGGGCCGGGCGGGGGCACCGGCAGGCCCTTCCGCATCGCCGTGATCCGGTCGGGGCTCACTCCCAGGTCGGCCATGCGCTCGTAGACGCGACGCAGGTCGTACTCCGGCATGGCCTCCACCGAGTCGTCGTAGAGGACTCCGGGCTCCACCGGACGGCTCTCGCGGTGATCCGGGACGGCGTCGTCGAAGTCCTCGTACTCCTGGGACTTGTCGGGGCCCGTGTCCGGTGCCTGGTCGTCGTCGGAGGGCTGTCCGTACAGGTAGACCCGGCCGTTGGCGAAGGGGATCGGCTCGCCGGCCTCGACGGCCACGGCACCGGCCGGGCCGTCGTCGCTGGTCCAGGTGATGAAGATGGCGCGGAGCGGGGTGTCGTCGTCGAGGTAGCGGCCGGGGCGCCAGCCGCCGACCACCGTGATCCGCCGTTTCGGCGGCTCCAGCTCGATCTCCTCGCCACGGGTGACCGTGCGGACCGAGAACGAGCGACTCGGGTCGTCCCAGAACTTCTCCGGGCCGACAGGGGGGATCTCCGGCAGGGTGCCGGGCACGACGAGCTCCTCGGCGAGCACGGCCTGCCACTCGTCGGGGTCGGTGATCTCATTCCTGTCCCGCTGGTATCGCGTCTGCTGCTCGATGTGCGGCCTCAGCCTGCGGCGCAGGTTCGTCCGGTTCTCCGCGACCCCGGCGACGAACGCCGCCATCCAGCGTTCCCAGCCGATCCACCGCTCGTGGTAGTTCGGGAAGATCGACGGCTTGGGGAACCGCTCCGGTGCGGGCACCTCGGGCAGCGGCGGGAACTCCTTGGCCTCGATCAGCTCCTCGACGGGCCTCTCCCCGCCGAACCGGGCGGCGAGCCTCGCGCCCACGTCGGCGGGGAGCAGGGGGATCGCGTCGAGGATCGCCCCGGTGTGGCCGGCGAACAGGTCGGCGTGTCTCAGGGTCAGCTCGGCCGCGCGGTTGCGTACGTCGAAGGACTTGTGCGCGTACGCCGTGGTCAGCGCGGTCACGAAATCGGCGGCCGCCTCGGGGGTGGCCCGGATCGCCTGGTCGAGCCAGCGCAGGCCCGTGGCGGCGAGCTTGGCCTCGTCCCGGAAGGTGAGCGCGTCGACCGCCTCGACCAGGTCGGCGTGGTCGAGCGGCATCGCCCCGCGCACCTGCCCGGCGGCCAACTCGGCGACCGTGCCCGGAGCCGACGGCAACAACCGCAGGTAGTCGCGCAGGCGGGGCGCGGACTCGGCGGGCGTGGGGTCGAGGAGCATGTGCAGCCGGACGAAGAACCGCAGGTCCTGCACCTCTCCGCCGCGCAGGAAGCGGCTCACGCAACCGTCGAGGACCCGCTGCCTGGGCAGCTCGCGGGCGGCGGTGGCCAGCCAGCGGGTGGGCCGGGGCTCCAGCCGCTCGTCACGGAGGGCGCGGCCCGCGCCGTCGGCGTCGAAGACACGAGGCAGCAGCACGGGGGTGAGCGGGTCGGCGGCCACGCTCGGCGCGGCCAGCCAGGCGGCCACCAGCGGGTCGTGGTCGGGCGGCACGGCGCCGGACTCACGCAGCAGCGCCACGGCGAGCGGCGCGACGCGGTCGGCGGGACGGCGCACCCGCTGGGCCAGCCGGACCGCGACATCACGCCGCCACTCCGGGGGACGGGTGGCCGCCACCCGGCACACCTGGGCGACGTCGGGGTCCTCGGCCCAGCGGCGGTTGACGTCGCGGCCGGTCATCCACGTCACCGCGGCCGCCGGGCCGGTGATGACGCCGACACCGGTCAGCAGCAGCGCGCCGGCCAGCCTGTCGAGCAGGTCGCCGACCTCCCAGGAGACCATCTCCTCGAAGTCGTCGTCGTCGGGACGCTGGGCGCGCACCCGCTCGGTGTGGACACGGCGCAGCTCCTTGACGAGGCCGGGCAGCCGCCCGCCCAGCTCGGCGCGCTCCTCCTCGGTGAGCGTGACGAGCCGGTCGGCCAGGCGGGTGACCTGGTTGCGGGTGACCAGCTCACAGATCTCCGTCCAGAGGGTCACCGGGAGATCTCCACGGCGGCGCGGGCGACGATCCGGGCGGCCAGCACGTGTTTGCACGGCCCTCGGGAGCCGCGATGGTCCCACCACCACTCGCAGGTGCAGGATCCGTCGGCCAGCGAGACCCGGCGCGCGCCGCCCGAGGTGTGGACGATGGCCAGCTCGCCCTCGAAGTGCACGGCACCCGCGTCGACGAGCTTGCGCGCCTTGGCCAGCCGCGGGTTGAGCAGAATCACGTTGTCCTTGTCGTAGGGCAGCTCGCGGTGGAAGTGGGCGGCCTCCGACAGGTCGTAGCCGACCCGGCCGGCGACGCCGAGCCGCGTCAGCGCGGCCCGCACCCGGTCGGCGGTCATGCCCGCGCGGTCGGCCAGCAGGCCGATCTCGACCTCGGGCTCGAAGTTGAGCAGCATGCCCACCACGTCGGCGTCGTCCTCGGCCTCGTCGGTGGCCAGGTCGTCGAGCACCGCGCCCTCACCGGAGAAGCCGCGCCAGCGCTCGGGCGAGAGGGTGAGGGTGTAGCGCATCCCGGGGAGCTCCAGCTCCCAGGCGCTGGAGGCGGCGTCGGCCGGGCCGTACACCCGCAAGGACTTCGCGAAGCGCAGCAGCGGCAGGAGGGTGCCGAGCCGGTTGGGACCGGCGAGCTGGACCGAGCCCGAAACCTGACGGTCGGAGACCTTCAGCTCCCGCCCCGCCTGCACCACCCACACCGTGCCCTTCCTGGGCAGCCCGCGCACGAACCGCACCGCCGCCATACCGGCCAGCTCACCGCGCTGGTCCATGCCCGAGGCGATGACCTGCACCTCGGCGAAGCCGCGGAGCCAGCGCTCGGGCAGCGGCACCTTCTTCTCCACCACCGCGCCGTCCATCGTGGTCACGACCAGCTCGTCGAGCCCGACCCCCAGGTGCAGCGGGTCGCGCGCGCCGATGCGCGCCAGCGCCTCCCGGAGCGGCGCGTTCACGTCGACGTTGGTGGTGCCCCGGTCGAACACCTCACCGTCGAGCGCGCCGTTCAGCAGATCAAGCCGGGCGTACACGCCGCCACAGGCCGAGAACGACTCGAAGCGCAACCGGTCTCCGTTGCACGTCACCACCGGGTCGCGCACCCAGCCGGGCCGCGCCTGCGGCTGGTGGTAGCGGGCCAGCGCCACGTCGGCGACGCCGAGCAGGGCCGCGGCGGCGGGGGCCGCCTGGGTCACCACGCCGCTGAAGAACCGGGGGGCCACGGCCGGGCCGGACAGGGCCCTGCCGCCGGAGGTCGCCAATCCGAGACGACCGTCGACGAGGGAGGAGGGCGCGGCGTATGTGTACGCCTGCGTCGCTGAAGTCATGGCCGGGACGTTAGATCACCCCACCGACAAACCGGCGCGGCGGATATCGGGGTGATGAGAAATCCTTATGAGCGTCCACGCCCCTCGCCAGACCGGCCTCGGGCTTTCACCACCCTTGATCGTTCACATGGGAAAAGCGCCGTGGTCGCTCCATCGTTATTCATCCTCGATGACCCGGGGACCGTCTGCGGTCTTCCGCTCCTCGGCCGGTGTTCCGGAGCAGCCAGCGAACCAGACCACGCGCGGCCGCTCGATCGATCCGCTGGATGATCAGGCGGTTTCCATCCTGGGTCGAGGGGCCGTGGAGTCGGCGCGGAACCGCAGGATCCCCTCGACTCCCTGGAGGAACGTCTCGCGGACCGCCGCCGGGTCGGACAGGCAGCCCGCCGCCATCGCGCCGTCTCGCAGCATGACGAAATGCCGGCCCGCGGGCTCGGGCGGCGTCTCTCCGGTGTGCGCGAGCACGTCGATGATGGTGCGCAGGAACCACCGGCGGTGCGCGAGGACGGCTTTGTGCACGGGATGCTCGGGGTCTGGATACTCCGCCACGGCGTTGAGGAAGGCGCATCCGCGAAACCCGGGTGACCCGATGTCCTCGGCGATCGACCTGGCGATGGTTCGTACGATGTCGGCCGCCGGTCCGCCGCTGCCGAGGGCTTCGCCGACCCGATCGCGGATCGCCTGGTCGGCTCCCTGCAGATACGCGACGACGAGTTCGTCTTTGCTGGGGAAATGCCGGTACAACGTCGCGCGGGTCACCTTCGCCTCCGCGACGATCCGGTCGATCCCCACGGAATGGAGCCCTTCCGCGTAGAAGAGCCGGGTGGCGGTTCCGAGCAGCCGTGATCGCGCTTCGGACACCTGACCTCGAATGTTCTGCACCATCGCCGAAAGCATAGCAGATAGAACGTTCGGTCTTGACAGGTCTGACAGCATCCTGCCACTCTTACGACAAGACCGAACGTTCTATCTCCCAAAGAGATGTTCACTGTCTCGTCCCATGTTCACGTCCGACGCCATGTCGGCTGTCGCGCTGGGGCCCGCTCCGTATCACGCCTGTACCGAAGGATTTCCCGTGAGCACCGTTACCGCCTCCCCCGCCGCCGTCGCCACCTCCCTGCGACGGCTGTACTTCGTCCGATTCGGATTCGCGCTCGTCTGGGCCGGTCTGCTGATCGCGACCGCGTCGCCCCTCGGGCCGATCGGCGTCACTCTGCTGGTGCTCTACCCCCTGTTCGACGGGGTCGCCGCTGTCGTCGACGCCCGCTCGTCGAAAGCGACGGGCCCGGCGCTGAGCCTGTACGTGAACGTCGCGATCAGCTGGATCACCGCCGTCGGCCTGGCCTTCGCCGCCTCGTCCGGCATCCCGGCGGTGCTGCGCGTGTGGGGTGCCTGGGCCATCGTGTCCGGTCTCATCCAGCTTGCCGTGGGTGTGATCCGCCGCGACCTGAACGGTCACTGGCCGATGATCATCAGTGGAGCTATCTCCGTGGTCGCCGGGACGTCGTTCGTCCTGCAAGCCGCCCAGGAAGGCGCGTCGCTGGTCGGCATCGCCGGCTACGCCACGCTCGGCGGCCTGTTCTTCCTCGCCTCGGCGCTGCGCCTCGGCCGTGTCACCCAAGGACTCTGACATGGACGCCGGCATCTTCGACCGCGAAGGCCGGAGAGGGGCCTCGACCGGGCGGGCGGGGAAGAGCATGATGGCCTGATGTCGTACGCTGACGCCTTCGCCCGCAGCATCGCCGACCCCGAGGACTTCTGGGCCGAGGCCGCCGAGGCCGTCACCTGGAGCAGGCCGCCGCGCGAGGTGCTGGACGCCGGGGCGCCGCCCTTCTACCGGTGGTTTCCCGACGGGGAGCTGAACACCTGCCACAACGCGCTGGACCGGCACGTCGAGGCCGGGCACGGCGACCGGGTCGCGCTGATCCACGACAGCCCGGTGACCGGCACCGCCAGGCGCTACACGTACGCCGAGCTGCGCGACGAGGTCGCGAGGTTCGCCGGGGTGCTGCGGTCACTCGGGGTGGAGCAGGGCGACCGGGTGGTGGTCTACCTGCCGATGGTGCCCGAGGCGGTGATCGCGATGCTGGCGTGCGCGCGGCTGGGGGCGGTGCACTCGGTGGTGTTCGGCGGGTTCGCGCCCAGGGAGCTGGCGGCCAGGATCGACGACGCGCGTCCCAAGGTGGTCGTGTCGGCCTCCTGCGGGATCGAGCCCACCCGCGTGGTGCCGTACAAGCCGATGCTGGACGCCGCGCTCGGCCTGGCCTCGCACGCGCCCGCGCACTGCGTGATCCTCCAGCGCGAGCAGGCCCCCGCCGAGCTGGTGGAGGGACGGGACGTCGACTGGGCGAGCGCGAAGGCCGACCCCGCCGAATGCGTGCCGGTGCGGGCGACCGACCCGCTCTACATCCTCTACACCAGCGGCACCACCGGCCTGCCGAAGGGCGTCGTCCGCGACAACGGCGGGCACGCGGTGGCGCTGCTGTGGAGCATGGCCAACGTCTACGACATCGCGCCGGGCGAGGTGTTCTGGGCGGCCTCCGACGTCGGCTGGGTCGTCGGGCACTCCTACATCGTGTACGGGCCGCTGCTGCGCGGCGCCACGACCGTGCTGTACGAGGGCAAGCCGGTCGGCACCCCCGACGCGGGCGCGTTCTGGCGGGTGATCTCCGAGCACCGGGTGAACGCGCTGTTCACCGCGCCGGCCGCGTTCCGCGCCATCAGGAGGGCCGACCCCGAGGCGGCCCTGCTCGGCGGGTACGACATCTCGTCGCTGCGGACGCTGTTCCTCGCCGGGGAACGCCTGGACCCCGACACCTACCACTGGGCGGCGAGCAGGCTGGGCGTGCCGGTCGTCGACCACTGGTGGCAGACCGAGACCGGCTGGCCCGTCGCCGCCAACCCGCTCGGGCTGGAGCCCATGCCGGTCAAACCGGGCTCCCCCACCGTGCCCGTCCCCGGGTACGACGTGCGCGTGCTGCGCGCCTCGGGCGACGAGTGCGCCCCCGGCGAGGAGGGGGCGATCTGCATCCGCCTCCCGCTCCCGCCCGGCACGCTCCCCACGCTCTGGCAGGACGACGAGCGCTACGTGAAGTCCTACCTGTCGGCCTTCCCCGGCTACTACCTGACCGGCGACGGCGGCCACCTCGACGAGGACGGCTACCTGTTCGTGATGGGCCGCACCGACGACGTGATCAACGTGGCCGGGCACCGGCTGTCGACCGGGTCCATGGAGGCGGCGCTGGCCGCGCACCCGGCGGTGGCCGAGTGCGCGGTCATCGGGGTCGCCGACGAGCTGAAGGGGCAGGTGCCGCGCGGCTTCGTGGTACTGAAGAGCGGGGTGGAGATCGACCCGGAGACCCTGCGCGCGGAGCTGGTCCTGGCCGTCCGCGAGCAGGTGGGCGCCGTGGCGGCCTTCCGGCAGGTGGACGTGGTCCCGGCCCTGCCGAAGACCCGGTCGGGGAAGATCCTGCGCAAGACCATGCGCGGCATCGCGGAGGGCTCCGACGAGCCCGCCCCCTCCACCATCGAGGACGCGACGGTGCTGGACGTGCTGCGCCCCATCATCGGACGCCCCACCACCGTGGACGGTTGAATCCCACCGGGGATACGCCGATCACCGAAGTGCTGGTTTCGCGGCCTGTCAACCATTCCTGTCATCCGCCGTTGACGTCGTCGATAGGAACTCCGGGACGTCACCCCGGGCTTTCCGGAAAATTCATACGATGGCCATCGCCCCTATCGTGAGACGGACGCTCGGCATCATCACGGTCACAATCAGTTCCCCTTCACGGCTTATCGCGCTGTTTCGTCGTTAAGGTTTTGTCGTGGCGAATGACGCGGGCAGGCTGGTCGCCGGGCGATATCGGCTGATGGACGTGCTGGGCCGCGGCGGGATGGGCACGGTGTGGCGGGCACGGGACGAGAGCCTGCACCGCCAGGTGGCGATCAAAGAGCTCATCCTTCCCGATCACCTGGACGTTCCCGCGCGCGAGACGCTGTACCGGCGGATGCAGCGTGAGGCCAGGGCCGCGGCGCAGCTGAAACATCCGGCGATCATCACCGTCCACGACCACGTCGTCGAAGCCGACGGCCGCCCGTGGATCGTGACGGAGATCGTCGACGGGCCCTCGCTGGACGAGGTGCTGAGAACCCGGGGGCGCCTGCCGCCCCAGCGGGTGGCGGCGATCGGCGGGCAGATTCTGGCGGCGCTGACGGTCGCGCACGCCGCCGGGATCACCCACCGCGACATCAAACCCGCCAACGTCCTGCTCGAAGGTGAGCGGGTCGTGCTCACCGACTTCGGGATCGCCACCGTCGAGGGGGACGTCACCCTCACCGCCGCCGGCGTCACCCTGGGCACCCCGGCCTTCATCTCCCCCGAGCAGATCACCGGCCACCCCGCCACCGCGGCGTCGGACCTGTGGTCGCTGGGCGCCACCCTGTACGCCGCCGTCGAGGGCCGCCGGCCGTTCAGCGGCACGACGCACGGATCGATCTACGTCTCGATCGTCACCCGGCCGCCCGCCCCGCCCGTACACGCCGGTCCCCTGGCCCCCCTCCTGGAGGGGCTGCTGCGCAAGGACCCCGCCCTCCGCCTCACCGGCCCCCAGGCCGCCGAAGCGCTCGCCGAGATCGCCACGGCGCCCGGTGAACCCCCCGCCGGGCCGGATCCGGACGACGGCGACACCCGGATCGCCGACCGCCCCGCCCTCCCCACACCGGCTCCTCCCCCGCCGACCGAGCCGTACGAGCCGTACGCCACCGCGCACCAGGAGGCACGGCCCGCCACCCTGCCGTTCACCGCCGTGTCTTCCTCGGCCTCGCCGCCCGCCGCCTCGCCCACGCTCGCGTCCTCAGCGACCCCGGAAACCCCGGCGCGCGCCCCCAGACACCGGCTCCGCCCGGTGGTCGCCGTGGCCGCGGCGCTCCTGGCCACCGCCGCCATCGTGGCCTACCTGCTCCGGCCCGCGACGACCCCGGCGGACGTGACCGCCGTCGCCCAGCTCAGGGGTAACGCCGAAACGGTGAACGCGGTGGCGTTCAGCCCGGACGGCGAGACGCTGGCCGGCGGCGACAGCGAAGGCGCGGTGACCATGTGGAACGCGCGGACCCGCCAGCCGATCGGCGACCCGCTCACCGGCCACACCAGGGCGGTGCAGGCGATGGCGTTCAGCCCGGACGGCGGGCTCCTGGCCAGTGCCGGCAGCAACGGCGAGGGGACCGAGCCCGGCGACCACACAGTGGTCCTGTGGGACACGCGGACCCGCCAGCCGATCGGCGACCCCCTCACCGGCCACACCAACTGGGTGGAGGCGGTCGCCTTCAGCCCCGACGGCAGGACCCTCGCCACCGGCAGCAGCGACAGGACTGTGATCGTGTGGGACACGGCGACCTGGCAGCCGATCGGCGACCCCCTCGTCCAGACCGACTGGGTTCAGGCGGTCGCCTTCAGCCCCGACGGCAGGACCCTCGTCACCGTCGGCGACGACATGGCGGCGATCGTGTGGGACACGGCGACCTGGCAGCCGGTCGGCGCCCCGCTCACCGGCCACACCGGATCGGTGCTGTCGGTCGCCTTCAGCCCCGACGGCAGGACCCTCGCCACCGGCAGCGGCGACAGGACCGTGATCGTGTGGGACACGGCGACCCGCCGTCCGATCGGTGCCCCGCTCACCGGCCATCCGGGCGAGATCCACACTCTCGCGTTCGCCCCGGACGGCGACACCCTGGCCGTGGGCACCGGTTCCGTCGTCCGGCTGTGGGACACCCGGACCTGGCGGCCGATCGGCGACCCGCTCACCGGCCACACCGCTTCGGTGTGGTCGATGGCGTTCAGCCCGGACGGCGAGACGCTCGCCACCGCCGGGGACCGTCAAGTGATCTTGTGGGGCGCCTTCTCGCCGTCCGGCGCGGGCACGGCCGTCCCGTGGCCGTGGCTCGCCGGGGCGGGCGCGCTCGTCGTGGTGGCGGCGGGAGCGCTGGTGATCCGGCGACGCCGCGCCGGACGGGCTCCGGCCCGGGAGGCCACCGGAGCGAGAGCTTCGGCGGCCTCCTAGCGAGGGTCCCCCTCGGCGAAGGCCGTCGCGGGCGGGCCTGGGAGCGTGCGGGCCTGGGAGCGTGCGGGCCTGGGAGCGTGCGGGCCTAGGAGATCGATTCCCGCTTTCCCGACTTCACCGGGTCCGCCGGCTCGCCCCCGTACCTCCCGCCGGGAAGCATCCGGGCGATCTGCTCGGAGTGGCTCGCGACCAGCGGGCCCAGCAGGGCGAGGATGAGCACGTACCCGGCGATGAACGGGGCGAGCCTGCCGTCCAGCCCGGCGGCCAGCGCCATGGTCGCCAGGACCAGGGCGAACTCGCCGCGCGAGAGCACGGTCAGCGAGATGTTGACCGCCTCCACCCGGCCGAACGCGTTGAGCCTCGCCGCCAGCACCCCGGCCGCGACGTTGAACAGCACCGTGACCAGCACCGCGATCGTGATGGGCCAGGCCACCGACAGCATGTCGCCCGGCTCGATGGACAGGCCGAAGGCGAAGAAGAACAGCGCGGCGAAGGCGTCCCTGAGCGGGTGGACGAGCTGCCGGATGCGCGGGGCCGCCCTGCTGGAGCTCAGGATGAGGCCGATCATGAAGGCACCGATGGCGTCGGAGACGCCCAGTTCCTCGGCGACCCCGGCGGTGAGGATCGCCAGGCCGGTGAACATCACCACCAGCAGTTCCTCGTCCCTGGTGATGACCAGCTTGTCGACCAGCCGCGTACCCCACCGCGCCAGCGCGGTCAGCGCGATCAGGAAGGCGAACGCCTTGCCGAAGGAGATCGCGGCGGCGGCGAGGCTGTCGGCGCCGCTGAGGACCGGCTGCAGTACGGCGAGATAGAGCGCGAGGAAGACGTCCTCGACGACGATGATCCCGAGGATGAGGCGGCTCTCGGGGTTGCCGAGGCGCCCCAGGTCGACCAGGAGCTTGGTCACGATCGCCGAGGAGGAGATGCCGATCACCCCGGCCAGGACCATGGCCTCCCTGGTCCCCCAGCCGACGGCGAAGCCGAAGGCCAGGCCGCCCCCGACGTTGAGCACGATGTAGCCGACCCCGGCGAACACCAGGCGCCTGCCTCCCGCCACCAGGTCGTCGAGCGAGAACTCCAGGCCGAGGTAGAACAGCAGGAAGATCAGGCCGAGCGCGGCGATGACCTTCAGGTCCGCCGGGTTCTCCACGAGGGCGAGGCCGGGCGTGTGCGGGCCGAAGATGATGCCCGCCAGCATGAACAGCGGAATGGTCGGCAGCCCTATCCGGGAGCCGAGCCTGGCGATGATCCCGGCGGCGAGGAAGGAGCCGCCGAGCGCGACAAGAGCGTCACCCAGTGCCATGCGGACCTCCCCTGAGGACGATCGCGGGCATGGCGAACACACATTCGTGGAACATGGGAAAACCTCCGTCAAACGATTTCGGGCGGGAATCTCTACCGATCGCTTGACGGGGGTGCTCTGGGAGAGCTGTCGTCGTACAGGGTGCGCGTGGCCGGGACCGGCCGGGCGGGCAGGGGCGCGACTCTCGCCGGGGAGCCGGGCGGCGCGAGACCGGGGCCCGGCGGGCACAGGTCGCAGGCCGGTGGGTGGGGTGTCGCGGGAGCGAAGCCGACCCCGCTGGCCAGCGTGATGGCGGCCCCGGCGACGGCGGGATGATCGGCGGGCCCCGGAAGCGGGGCGTACACGAGGGCGATCAAGGCCAGCAGAAGGGCCGCGACCGTACCGGCGACCCTTCGCGACAAACCGTGCCCTAACGTTCGGTGGAAACTTCCGCCATTTTATCAGGGTCCTTCGAGCGCCCCTGTGGCGCCAGGTACGCCCACTGCCAGAGCGTCTCGACGGGACCCCGCTCGAAGCGCCGCAGCCACAGGGTGGACAGCGTCATGAAGAGCGCGCAGATGCCCGCCCAGGCCGCCACGACCCACCACGGCCGCAGGTCGTCGAGCGTCGCGGCCAGGCCGAGCCCCCAGCCGTAGCAGAGCGCCGACGCGACCAGGTTCTGGAAGATGTAGGAGCTCAGGGCGGTACGGCCGACGTTGGTCAGTCCTCGCCTCAGCGGGCCGGGGGCGCCGGTCGCCCGCCGCGCGAGGGTCGCGACGAGACCGAGCAGGCCCAGCGCCACCAGCGGGGGCAGCAGGTAGCGGTCCACCAGGAACCAGCCGGGACCGGCGAAGGCGGTGACCAGGTTCAGCGGCAGGGCCACGGCGAGTCCGGCGACCATGAGCCTCCGGCGCAGCGTGGCCCCCCGCGCCGAGTCCTCGAACACCCCGGCGCGCATCAGCCGGGAGCCGAGCAGGAACAGCACGATGCCCATCGGGACGATGAGGACGAGCTCAATCCGGTAGAGGACGATCATCTCGACCCGGGCGGCGACCTGCTGCGGGTAGGTGCCGTCGGCGAAGATCGTGGACGGCTCCGCCCCGCCGTCCACGCTCGCCTGGCCGGAGAGCATGCCGAGGGTGAGCAGGCCGATCAGCGCGGTGAACACCGACCCGACGGCGACCATCCACGCCGTGACCGCGCGGTCGCTCCTGCCGATCAGGTACGCCACGATGATCGAGGTCAGCGCGTAACCCATGAGCACGTCGAACTCGAAGATCAGCAGGTAGTGGATCAGGCCCTCGACGAACAGCAGCCCGGCCCGCCACAGGTACCAGCCGGGCCACGGCACGCCACGGCGCGCGGCCGAGCGGTACTGGAGTTCGAGCCCGACCCCGAAGAGCAGGGTGAGCAGCGCGAGGAACTTACCGTTGGTGAGGAAGCGGACGAAGGTCTCCAGGGTCCCCGGCTGACCCAACGCCCCGATGACGTCGGCGGGACCTCCGGGGTCGGTGAAGATCCAGATGTTCGTGCCCAGGGTGCCGACGATGGCGATGCCCCTGAGCAGGTCGAGCACTTCTATACGACGGCTTTTCACGCCTCCACGATCCCGTCCGGCGGGCCCGCGGACATCGTCTCGCAGACCCATCCGGGACGTACATCGATGTATGTACCAGGACCGGACCGCGCGGACAGCCCGGCCCGGAAAACGGAACCAAGCCGGGCCGGACGCCGGAGACGAACCGTGGGCGTGGGCTCGCGCGGGCCTCCCGGCCCGCTCCGGAGACGAGCCGCGCCGCCGGAGCGGGAGGCCCGGTCAGTCGCCGGAGACGACGCGGGCGTGGAGCCGGGCGGCGGTCGCCGGGTCCCAGCCGAACGCCTCCCGTCCGGCCAGCCACGCCGCCGCCCCCGCGCCGTCGCCCGCCAGGACCGCCGAGGGCCCCAGCCTCTCCCGTACGGCGGAGGCGACCGGCCCCTCGCTGGTCAGCACGCTCCCGGCCAGCACGATCGGGGTCGTCTCGCCCGTCTGACGGACCTCGGCCACCGTCTCGCAGAGCAGCCGGGCCGCGGTGGAGACGATCTCCAGGGCGGCCGGATCGCCCTCGGCCGCCGCCCGGCTGACGAGCGGGGCGAGCCGGGCGAGTTCCAGCGGGGGACGCGACTGCGCGCGGACCACCAGCCTGATCGCCAGTGCCCGCGTCTCCTCCACCGTGCCCGCGCCACCGCCCCCCATCTCGCCGACCCCCGCGCCCGTCCCGGGGATCTCGTCCTCCAGCAGGGCGGCCACGACGAGGCGGGTGAGCCCGCCGCCCGCGTCGCCCCGGCTGAGAGCGTGGGCGGCGGCGCCGGCCGCCTCCCTGCCCAGCCAGAACCCGGAGCCCTGGTCGCCCAGCAGCCAGCCGAGCCCGTCGGCGATCATCACCGGCTCGCCGTCCTCGATCCTGGCGGCGATCGCCCCGGTCCCGGCGATGAGCGCGGTGCCGCGCGGTTCCGCCGTACCGGCGGCGAAGGCGATGCCCAGGTCGCCGGTGAGCCGGGGCGGGACGCGCATACCGGTGGCGGCCCACATGGGGTCGAAGACCAGGTGGTCCAGCGCCCCGCCGCCCGCCAGCCCGACGACCGCCCCGGCCACCAGGCCCGGATCGGTCCCGCGCAGGGCGAGCTCCAGCGCCAGGCCGATGTTGGCCACGGCGACGGCGTTGCCGTGGGCCGCGGGATTGCCGCCCGGTGCCCTGCCGTATCCGGCCCGCCGCCCCGAGGCGTCGAGCAGGAGGGCCCGCGAGGAGGTCCCGCCGACGTCCAGCCCGAGGACGTACATCGCGTTCAGAGGTGCTCGCCGAAGAACGCGGTGACGGCCTCGACGGCCCGCGTGACGTGCGGTTCGGCGTCGTAGAGGTCGATGTGCAGCCTGGCGTCCAGCCAGACGAGCCTCTTGGGCTCGTCCATCCGCCGGTACGCCTCCTCGGCGCCCTCGGGGGAGCAGAAGCGGTCGACCACGCCGTGCACGATCAGGCCGGGCTTGGGCGACAGGAAGTCGGCGCCCGTCATGTTGTCCAGGGTGATCAACTCGCGGAGGGAGGCCCGGGTGACCTCGTTGCGCCAGTGCTCCGAGGCGCCCCTGGAGGTGCCGTAGTAGGCGAACGGCTCGTCGCCGGGCATCGCGGCCTCCCCCTCCTCTGCCACCGCGGGCAGGTACTCCACCTCACCACCCCCGTCCTGGCGCTCCAGCACCTCCGTGAACGAGGCCAGCGCCTCCTGGTACCCCGACGGTGACATCCCGGCGCGCATGCCGTAGGGGTTGTTGTAGGCCCCCGCGACACCCGCGAACGCCTTCACCCGGGGGTCGAACGCGGCGAATCTGAGCGCGTAGCCCCCGCCGAGGCAGATCCCGACCGCGCCGATCCTGCCGCCGTCCACCTCGGAGCGCGAGCGCAGCAGCGAGACCGCGGCCCGCAGGTCCTCCAGCTTGCCCTGGGCGTCCTCGTGGTTGCGCGGCTCCCCGCCCGACTCCCCCCAGTTGCGGTGGTCGAAGGCGAGCGTCGCGTATCCCGCCTCGGCCAGCCGGGCGGCGTACCGGCCGGTGACCTGGTCGCGGGTGCCGGTGAACGGGCCCGTGAGGACCAGGGCGGGGTGCGGGCCCGGCGCCGCCGGGATCCGCAGGTCGCCGAAGAGGGTGATCCCTCCGGCGGTGAACTTCACCTTTTCGGACATGCTCCAAGTCTGTACGGCGGGCGCGGCGGAAGCCAGCGGCTCCCCCGGAGCCGCCCCTGCCGTCCACACGACCGTCCCCCGCCCGCTCATCCGGCCTGAGCCGGGAGCGGACGGGGAACCGGCCTTAGAGACTACCCGGGACCTCCTGGACCCTCTTGGGGCCTTTCAGGACCGTTCGAGACCCCGGAAAACCCCGGACCCTAAGAGTCGAATCCGAGACCCATCCGGTCCAGGGTGCGCAGCCAGAGGTTGCGGCGGCCCTGGTGCAGGTCGGCCTGGGCGATCGACCAGCGGGTCATCTGGATCCCGGCCGAGCGGACCGGCTCGGGCGGGAACGGGACGGGCTTCTCCTTGACCATCCGGAGCTCGGTCCGCTCGGTCCGCTCTCCGGCGAGCAGGTCGAGCATGACGTTCGCCCCGAACCGGGTCGCGCCGACGCCCATGCCGGTGTATCCGGCCGCGTAGGCGACGCGCCCGCCGTGCGACTGGCCGTAGAAGGCGCTGAACCGGCTGCAGGTGTCGATGACGCCGCCCCACCTGTGGGTGAAGCGCAGCCCGGCCAGCTGGGGGAACGTGGTGGAGAAGTGTTCCGCCAGCTTGACGAAGGTCTCGTCGCGCTGCTCGTACTCGGGCTTGATCATGCCGCCGTTGTAGTAGACCGCGTCGTAACCGCCCCAGAGGATCCGGTTGTCCTCGGTCAGCCGGTAGTAGTGGAACTGGTTGGCCGCGTCCCCGACCCCCTGCCGGTTGTGCCAGCCCACCGAGGCAAGCTGCTCGTCGGAGAGCGGCTCGGTCATCAGCGCGTAGTCGTAGACCGGCACCAGGAAGTGCTTCAGCCGCCGCAGCAGTGGCTGGAACACGCCGGTGCCGAGCGCGACCCTGCGCGCCCTGACGCTGCCGTGCGGGGTGATCAGGTCCAGGCTCGTCGGGGTGTCCCTCATCGTGCGTACCGGCGTGCGCTCGTAGATGCGCACGCCCAGCGAGAGGCAGGCCTGCCGGAGCCCCCAGGCCAGCCGGGCGGGGTCGAGCATGGCGCAGCCGTCGCGCTCCCAGTGGCCCCCGATGTACGTGGGCGAGTTCACCTCCGCCCGCATCTGTTCCCCGTCGAGGACGTCGAAGCGGGCGCCCAGGTCGCGGGCGACGCCGACGTTGCGGTTCATCTCCTCCAGCTGCCACGGCTCGGTGGCCACGTGCAGCTCGCCGGTGCGCTCGTAGCCGCAGTCGATGTCGTACGCGGCGACCGCCTCGCCGATCTCGTCGAGGTTGTCGACGCCGAGGCGTTCGAGCGTGGAGATCTCCTCGGGCCAGCGCTCCAGCCCGTTGGCGATGCCGTGGGTCAGCGTGGCCATCGCGAAGCCGCCGTTGCGGCCGGACGCCGCCCAGCCGATCCTGCGCCCCTCGAGGAGGACGACGTCGAGCGACGGGTCGCGTTCCTTCGCCATCAGGGCGGTCCAGAGCCCCGAGAAGCCACCGCCGACCACCGCCAGGTCGGCGGAGGTCTCGCCGAAGAGCCGCGCGAGCGGCTCGGGTTTCGCCGGACTGTCGAGCCAGTACGGCTTGCGCTCCGCGTCAGCAAGAGCCTTCAGCGGATCCACAAATCTCACTTCCCTACGTGAGTCAGGTTGTCTTTGTGTGTATCGCGTGGTCGTGGAGATCACGCGCGGGTTCCCCCCGCCTGAGTCCGATCTCGCCTCCCTGTTCTCTGCCGGGAATCTGTCCGTGCCGGGAATCCGTCTCCGCCGGGATTATTGTCCGCCGGAGCCGTTATCACCGTAAATCCGGAAATTCGGGGATCCGAAAATCCGGATACACCGAAGCCCCGTGCCACCCGGTGAGGGCACGGGGCTCGGCGACGGCTAGGTGCGGCGGCGCGCGGTGACCGTGTTGACCACGGCGATGGCGACGCCTACCGCGAATATAAGCGTTCCGATGACGTTGACCTGAGGCGGCACCCCGATACGGGTCGCGCCCCAGATCCACAGCGGGAACGTCTGGACGGCGCCGCTGGTGAACTGGGTGATCACGAAGTCGTCGATGGACAGGGCGAAGGCCAGCAGCGCGCCCGAGACGACGCCGGGCAGGATCATCGGGAAGGTGATCCGCCAGAACGTGATCCACGTGGACGCGCCGAGGTCGCGCGCCGCCTCCTCGATCGACCGGTCGAGCCCGATCACCCGGGCCCGCACGGTGATCGCCACGAAGGAGAGCGAGAACAGCACGTGCGCGACGACCACGGTCTCGAAGCCGGTCCGCACGCCCAGGCTGACGAACAGCGACAGCAGTGAGGCGCCCATGACGAGCTCGGGCGAGGCGATCGCGGCGAACATCACCAGGTTGGTGGCGCCCTGCCCTCGGAACCGGTAGCGGCCCAGGGCCAGGCCCATGAGCGTGCCGAGCACCGTCGTGATCACCGTGGAGAGCACGGCGATCTTGAGGGAGTTGATCACCGCCTCGACCAGCTGGGGGTACTCGTCCAGGCGTCCCCACCACTGGAGGGTGAAGCCCTGCCAGGTCACGTTCGACTTGCTCTGGGTGTCGTTGAAGCCGAACACGATCATGACGACGATCGGCAGGAACAGCCAGGCGAGGATCAGCCAGACGTAGCCGAAGAGCAGCCGGTCGCCCAGCCGCCCGCGGCGCCGCGGCGCCTTCCCCGCGGGCGCGTCCGCCACCGTGGCCTCCGTGACGTCGATGGTGCCGCTGCTCATCGGGCCGCCGCCTCCAGCACGTTCTCGGTGCCGAGCGCCTTGGCGTAGGCGAAGATGCCGACCAGCATCGCCGCCATCAGCGTGAACGACAGCGCGGCGGCGGTCGGGTAGTCGTTGTTGACCAGATACTCGGTCTGGATGATGTTGCCGATCATCGTGTTCTCCGGGCCGCCGAGGATGCCCGCGTTGACGTAGTCGGCGGTCATCGGGACGAACGTCATCAGCACCCCGGCGAACACGCCGGGCAGCGAGAGCGGCAGCACGATCTTGGTGAACGCCTCACGCCTGGCCGCGTAGAGGTCCTGGGCGGCCTCGACCACCTTGGGGTCCACCCGCTCCAGCGCGACGTAGATCGGCAGGATCATGAACGGCAGGTAGTTGTAGACCAGCCCGCCGATCACCGCGAACGTCGTCTGCAGCACGTGGAAGTCCTCGGGCAGCAGCCCGGCCGACTTCAGCGGCCCCAGCAGCATGCCGTCGTCGGCGAGCAGGAACCTCCACGACACCGTGCGCAGCACGAACGAGACGAAGAACGGCAGCAGCACCAGCAGCAGGTAGGTGGACTTGCGGTCACCGCCCTTGAAGGCGATCCAGTAGGCCACCGGGTAGGCCAGCGCGATGGAGATCAGGGTCGCGGCCAGGCCGTACCCGGCCGAGCGCAGGAACTGCGTCTGGTACTGCACCAGGGCGTCGCCGTACACCGCGAAGTTGAACGTCTGGGCGAATCCGTCGACCACGTTGCCCTCCTGGGTGGACACCGAGGCCATGAAGACCATCGGCACCACCAGGAAGATCGCGAGCCAGAGTCCGCCGGGCAGGATGAGCAGGTAGGGGGCGAGGCGTTTCACCGGCCGACGGCCCCTTCCCGTCCGAGTCGCTCTCTCATCCGCCTAGCCCTGCGTGACGGGCTGGAAGATGTCCTCGAAGATCTTCTCCTCCGCGGAGGTGAGCGTCTTGTACGACCGCAGCTTGGCCATGTCCGCCTCCGAGGGGAAGATCAGCGGACTCTCGGCGATCTGCTCCAGCGCCTTCTTCTCGTCGCCCTCGGCCTTGGCGGCGTCGGCGAGAACGAGGTCCTTGGCGGAGGAGACCGGCGTGATGAAGTTGATGTACTCGACCAGCATCGTGGCGATCTTGGGCTGGTAGACGTAGTCCATCAGGGTGAGCGCGTCGACCGGGTTCTGCGCGGTCTTGGGGATGCACAGGTTGTCGGTCCAGATCGTGCCGCCCTCGCCGGGCACCACGAACCTCAGGTCCTTGCCCTCGGCGACCTGCTGGAAGATGTCGCCCGACCAGGCCATGGTGATCCAGATGTCGCCCCTGGCGAGGGCGTCGACGTAGTCGTTCTCGTAGTACTTGCGCACGAGACCCGCGTCGCGCTGCTCCTTGAGCTTCTCCCCGGCCTTCTTCCAGTCGGCCTCGGTGGACTTGTCGGGGTCGATGCCCAGGGCGAACATGCCGAAGTTGGCGACCTCCTGGGTGTCGAGCATCATGCCGACCTTGCCCTTGTACTTGGGGTTCCAGAGGTCGGCGATGCTCTTGACCTCGTCCACGTACTTGGGGTTGTAGGCGATGCCGGTCACACCGACCGTCCACGGGATCGTGTGGGCGTTGTTGGGGTCCCAGGTGGGGTTCTTCACCGCGGAGCTGGCGTTGGCCGCGAAGTTCGGCAGCTTGGAGTGGTCGAGGGGGACGAGGTAGCCCAGCGCGATGGCCTTGCTCAGCTGAAGGCCGTTGGTCAGGACCATCAGGTCGTAGCCGATGTCGTTGCTGGCGGCGAGCAGCGGCTGGACCTTGCCGAAGAACGTGCTGTTGTCCTGGATGGCCTCCTGGTAGGCCACCTGGATGCCGGTGTCGGCGGTGAACAGCTCCAGCGAGGGGTACCGCTTGCCGTCCTTGTCGATGTAGAGCGGCCAGTTGGCGAAGCGCAGCGTGCCGTTCTTCTTCTTGGAGCCCCAGTACTCGGCGACGGCGTCCCTCGGGGGGACCGCCGCCACCTTCTTGCCCTGCACGCCGCAGGCCGCGAGGGCGAGAGCGGCGGCCGACAGACCGCCGAGACGGAGGGCGTCACGACGGGTGACGGAACGGCTCTGCGTCATGCCTCGCAGAAAGGCGGGGTTCGTGCGGGGGTCCATTTCGAGCTCAACTTCCGATCGCGTACGAGTGGTGCGGCAGCCACGACAGCCAGACGGTGTCGTCACGCTCCGCCGTGCTCGTGCTGTCGAGTGCGTTCTGCTGGAAGACGGTCACCTCTGCGCCGTGGGCCAGGCAGACCGTGTAGCTGGTGTACAGCCCCAGATAGGCCACCTCCGAGACCGTGCCTCGCACGACGCTGAGGTCTCCGGCGGGCTTCTCCGTGGTAATCCTGATCTTCTCCGGGCGTACCGTGATCGCGATCGGCTCCCCGGCACGGAACGATCCGCCCTCGGCCAGGACGTGGTCGTCGTCACCCAGCTTAAGCACCGCGAAGCCGGACCGGAAATGGTCGACGGTGCCGCTGAGCAGGTTGGACGTGCCGATGAACCCGGCCACGAAAGCGGTCGCGGGCCGCTCGTAGATCTCTCGGGGGGAGCCGAGCTGCTCGACCGTGCCGTCGTTCATGACGGCGATGCGGTCACTCATCGTGAGCGCCTCGCTCTGGTCATGAGTGACGTACACGAAGGTGATGCCGACCTCTCGCTGGATGCGCTTGAGCTCGATCTGCATGGCCTGGCGGAGCTTGAGGTCGAGGGCGCCGAGGGGCTCGTCCAGCAGGAGGGCGCGGGGCTTGTTGACCAGGGCGCGGGCGAGGGCGACCCGCTGCTGCTGGCCTCCGGACATCTCCCTGGGACGGCGTTTCTCCCGCCCGGTGAGGTCGACGATCTCCAGGATCTCGCCGACCCTGCGCTTGATCTCGGCCTCGGCGACCTTCTTGCGCCGCAGGCCGAACGCGACGTTCTCCCAGACGTTCATGTGCGGGAAGAGGGCGTACGACTGGAAGACCATGTTGACGTCGCGCCTGTTGGGCGGGACGTCGGTGACGTCCTGGCCGTGCAGCCGTACGGTGCCGCGCGAGGGATCCTCGAACCCGGCGATCATGCGCATGGTGGTGGTCTTGCCACAGCCCGAGGGGCCGAGGAGGGAGAAGAACTCCCCCTCGGCGATCGACAGGGTGACACCTTTGACCGCCTGGACGACCTCGCCGTGGGAGACGTACTCCTTGACGACCCCGTCGAGTTCGATCGCGGGCAGGTGGGGCGAGCGGGAGACGGCGTCGGCCGTCTCCGTGCCCGCCTGGATTTCCGTCATTCCAGGCTTATCCCTCTTCTTCGTGGCTATTCGCCGATGTAGTGCATGACGTGCTTGACGCGCAGGTAGTCGTGCAGCCCGAAAACGGACAGGTCCTTGCCGTAGCCGGAGTGCTTGAAGCCTCCGTGTGGCATCTCCGAGACGAACGGGATGTGGGTGTTGACCCACACCACGCCGAAGTCGAGGCGGTTCGACACCCGCATCGCCCGGCCGTGGTCGGAGGTCCACACCGAGCCCGACAGGCCGTACCTGACGCCGTTGGCCTTGGCGACCGCGTCGGCCTCGTCGGAGAAGGTCTGGACGGTGATGACCGGCCCGAACACCTCGTCCTGCACCATCTCGTCGTCCTGCTTGAGGCCGTCGACGACGGTGGGGGCGAAGAAGTAACCCCGGTCGCCGATCCGGTTCCCGCCGGTCAGGACCTTGGCGTGGCCGGGGACCCGGTCGAGGAAGCCGGTGACGCGGGCCAGCTGGTCGGCGTTGTTGAGCGGGCCGTACAGGGCCTCCTCGTCGGAGAGGTCACCGGTCACGGTGCTCGCCGCCGCCTCGGTGAGCGCGGCCACGAACTCGTCGTGGACGTCCTCGTGGACCAGCACGCGGCAGGCCGCGGTGCAGTCCTGGCCCGCGTTGTACAGGCCCGCGGTGGCGATGGACTCCGCAGCGGCCTTGAGGTCCCTGACGTCGTCGAACACGACGACGGGCGCCTTGCCACCCAGCTCCAGGTGGACCCGCTTGAGGTCCTCGGCCGCGCTCCTGGCCACGGCCACTCCCGCGCCGACCGAACCGGTGATCGCGACCATCGAGGCGGACGGGTGGCCGACGACCAGCGCGCCGGTCTCCCGGTCGCCGACGACGACGTTGAAGACGCCCTTCGGCAGGACCTCGCCGAGGATCTCGGCCAGCTTGACCGTGGAGACGGGGGTGGTGTCCGAGGGCTTGAGCACGACGGTGTTGCCCGCCGCGAGCGCCGGGGCGATCTTCCAGACCGCCATCATCATCGGGTAGTTCCAGGGGGTGACCTGGCCCACCACGCCGATCGGCTCGTGCCGGATGACGGAGGTGTGCTCGGCGAGGAACTCGCCCGAGGTCGGCCCCTCCAGCGTGCGCGCGGCCCCCGCGAAGAAGCGGAAGTGGTCGGCCGCGATCGGGGTCTCGTCCTCGGCCATCCGGGCGCGCGGCTTGCCGGTGTTGCGGCACTCCGCGTCGTTCAGCTCACCGGCCCGCGCGTCGATCGCGTCGGCCACCTTGAGGAGAAGGTTGGCGCGCTCGCCCGGGGTGGCCTGGCTCCACGACTCGAACGCGGCAGCGGCGGCGGCGTAGGCCGCGTCGACGTCCTCGGGGCCCGAGACGGGGGCCTTAAGGTAGATCTCGCCGGTGCACGGATCGATGACGTCGGAGAACCGGTCGCTCCTGGTCTCCACGAGTTCGCCGCCGATGTAGTTCCGCAGGCGGGGGAGTTCGTTGGTCTCAACCGGGGTGGTCACCGTCGGCCTCCTATGAATCGGGGCTGAGTTGTCGCGACTCTTACAGAGCGAGAGCCCTACGACAAGGGATTTCGTTGTTAAGATACCAAATTGCTACGAAATCGCTTGACAGAAGCCTCGGAACTGACAGCATGTCGCATCCGAGCCGCAACACGACGGCAACAGCCCCGCAACATGACGCCAGGGAGCGCCCATGACGACGCCGCCCAAGGTTCGCCGCGAAAACGACGCCAGGCCCGGCCCCGTCGTCCTCGACGAGATCTCCAAGCAGATCATCGAGCAACTGCAGACGGACGGGCGCAAGCCGTACGCCGCGATCGGCAAGGCCGTGGGACTCTCCGAGGCCGCCGTACGCCAGCGGGTCCAGCGGCTGCTCGACGCGGGAGTGATGCAGATCGTCGCGGTGACCGACCCGCTGACCCTGGGTTTCCCCCGCCAGGCCATGATCGGCATCAAGTGCGAGGGCGACCTGGAGACGGTGGCCGACGAGCTGTCGGCCATCAGGGAGATCGACTACGTCGTGCTCACCGCGGGGTCGCTCGACATCATGGTCGAGGTCGTCTGCGAGAGCGACCAGCACCTTCTGGAGATCCTCGGCAAGATCCGGGCCATCCCGACCGTCCGCGCCACCGAGACCTTCGTCTATCTCAAGCTTCACAAGCAGACTTACTCCTGGGGTACCCGCTGACGGTTCCGCGCGCACCTCTCGCCCCGTCATGCCCCGACCCCGCGAGAGCCCGTGACAGGTCGTGACAGGTCGCGACATGCCGTGGGGCGCGAGCACGGGCATCGTCATCGGCCGGGGCCGGTCTCCAGGACGCCCGCCATCTCGTCGAGGAACTCGTCGACCTCGCCGATCGCGTACCCCGGCCGCAGCATCACCGTGGTGAACCTGGCCTCGCGCACGTCGCCGGGGGTGAGGGGCGCGTCGGTGGTGCCGCGCAGGGTGGCCACGATCCGGTCGAGGAAGACGTCCACCTCGTCCTCGTCGTAGCCCATGCCGAGGCGTCCGGGCCGGAAGGCGACCCGCTCGACCCGGGCGGCGTGATCCTCCCGCCCCTCCCCCTCCCCGGGCTCCCCCCGCTCCGGCTCTCCGGGCGCGGCACGGCGGGCGGGGACGGCCGGGCGCCCGTCCGTCCCGGTGGGCCGGGTCTCGATCGCCACGATGAAGGCCTCCAGCGCGAAGTCGACGGCGATCTCGTGGTAGCCGCCGAGCCTGGTGCGGAAACGGGCGCCGCGGATCTCGTCCGCGGTGACCGGCTCCCCCTCCGGGGTGCCCCTGCCGAGGGTGCCCTCGATCCGGCGGATCAGCCGATCCACCTGGTCCGTGTCATATCCCATCCGAACCCCGAGAACCCGTGGAAAGCGGTTCACACCCGCGTCCTTTCGCGTCTCCCCGATCGGCCTTTACCCGGACGTCCATTCTGAAGGGGATCACCGGGTAAAAGCGAGACGTCGAACCTCGGGGGTGACAGATCCGGTGGTCGGCGGGAAAGGCGGAAACCGAGCCCGGCGGGTCGGGTGACCCACCGAACTCGGTTTCCGAAAAATCCTCTTATTTAGTTATTTACCAGGTCGAAGCTCTCCCAGGGACCGACCGAATCGCGGTTCGCGATCAGCGGCTGGGCGCCACCGCCCTCGGCACACACGAGCTTGCCGTTGACCTGGGCCCTGAGACTGACCGAACCGTCCGGGTTCGTAATGAGCTGGAAGGTCTCCCACGGCCCGACTGAGGGACGGTTGGCGATCAACGGCTGGGCACCGGCGCCCTCCGCGGCCACGAACTGGTTGTTGACCCTCGCCCGCAGCGCGATGGTGCCGCCGCTCTGGTTGACCCTGTCGAACTGCTGCGCCGTCCCGACGGACGTCCCGTTCGCGATCAGCGGCGAGCTGGTCGAGGCGGTGACGTACAGGCCGTTCGCCTTGGAGCGCAGGCTGATCGTCCCGTTGCTGGTGCCACCCGGCAGGCCCAGGGTGGAGGCGGTGCCGCTCAGGGCCTTGACGCCCTGGTTGGCGGAGCCGGTCAGCGTCGTCGAGGCGTAGCCGCTCAGCGGCTTGGCGGTCCGCTCCACGACGTACACCGTGTTGGCGGCGGTGGCGAAGGAGACCTCGCCGGTGGAGACGGTGGTCAGGATGGCGTTGTCGGAGGCGCGGCGCACCCGGATCTGCTGGGTGCCCCAGGGGTTGACCACCGTGGCCTGCTTGCCGTGCAGGCTCCTGAGCCCGATGTACTTGATCTCCCCGGCCTCGCGCTCGGAGCTGACGAGGAAGCCGTCCTTGGCCAGGAGGGTGAACTTGCCGACGAAGGAGGAGTCGCCCGGCACCGCGGGGAACACCCGGATCTTGTCGTTGTAGCTCTGCATGAGCGACTCGTTCAGCGCCGACAGGTGCACGCCGAGATACTCGAAGACGCCGTTGGTGTTGGTGGTCATGCCGTTGGGGTAGTTCTGGTACTTCTGCAGCATCGTCTTCATGCCCTGGTACGCCTGGTCACCGAGGCCGAGACGGGCCGCCTGGACCGCGTCGTTGGACCACACGTTGCCGTAGGGGAACGGCCGCTGGTTCCAGGTGTTCAGCGCGGTCTGGTAGTCGGGGTAGCCGATGCCGGTGATGTTGTACGGCCAGATCAGCTCCGAGGAGACGTTCTCGTTGTTCCTCGTCTGCGAGATCGGCGGCTGGTGCGGCTGGTAGGCGCCGTTGGCGACGACGTAGGGGGTCAGGTTGTTCAGGATGTTCTGCCAGTCGCCGCGCAGTCCGGCGTCGAGGCCGAGCTGCTGGCTGACCTGGATCGTGAGCGGGAAGATGCTGCGCACCGCGGCCAGGTCGGTGATCGCGTTGCGGACGTTCCAGTACGTCTCGTGCGAGTTGGAGTTGGCCATGTAGTACTTGCCGGTCGGCCCGTCGAAGGACAGCAGGCCCTTGTAGAGCTTCGCGGTCTCCCGCATGTACGGGTACGCCACGTCCCGCAGGTAGTTCGTGTCGTTGGTGTAGCGGTACTGCAGGTACATGTTGTACGCGGCCTGGTAGCCGGTCGTCAGGATGTTCTTGGTGAAGTCACTGTTGATCGTGCCGCGCGCGTTGCCGTCCCAGCCCATGGTCTCGGGCACCCACAGCGCGTCGATCCCGTACCGCGTCTGCGTGTACGACTTCAGCGCGTTGTAGTTACGGCTGTAGAGCCGGTTGAAGTTGTTCATCAGTTCGGTGTGGTTGGAGGCGAAGAACGAGTTGTAGACGTCTCGCTGGTTCCAGTACCAGTAGGCGTTGCTCCACTTGGAGTTGTCCTGCGTGGCGCGGAAGACACCGTTGATGAAGTGCAGCGGGTAGTTGCCGTAGCTGCCCGCGGCGATCATGTACGTGCTGAGGTAGTAGACGTTCTCCAGGTAGTCCGCGTCACGGTTGGAGTTGGAGTACTGGACGAACGACTTGGCCCAGAACGAGTGCCACCAGTTGCGGTAGTTGTTGAACGTGTTGGTGTAGCCGGTGCTCTTGACCGAGGCGAGCTGGCTGCGGGCCTGGGCGACCGAGTCGCGGTTGGGGGAGTTGATCCGGCTCGCGGCGGTGAACCAGATGGTGTAGCTGGAGGTGGGCGTGATGTTCAGCCGCACGTTCCTGCCGTTCACGACCTGGGTGGTGAAGTTCGCGCCCTCGACGGTGGCGGCCATGCTGTAGCCGAAGCCGTTGGCGTCGGTCTGGCCCCGGCTGAAACCGGCCACGTTGGCGTCGGAGAAGGTGGAGATCGTCCGCCAGGTGTTCAGGTCGGGCACGTCCGCGATGTTCTGGACGGTGGCCGGGTCCCACATGCTGAGGTCGAACGCCACGTTGGAGACGCCGCCCCGGGTGTCCTCGACGTGGATGCCCATGACCTCGGAGTTCGGCGACCCCATCACGGTCACGGTCCGGTTGGAGTCGTACTTGGTGGTCAGCGTCCCGTCGTACAGCGAGAGCCGCTGCTGGAAGGTCGTGTACCCGGTGTCCATCGCGGGGGTGGTCCTGAGGTTCGCCAGGCCCGCCGCGTAGGTCGACTGCTGCGACAGGTCCACGCCGGAGACCTGCATCGTCAGGCCGTTCTGGCTCCAGGCCATGGCCCCGGTGCGGCCGTTGCCGACGGTCAGTCCCTGGATCGGGTTGGTGTTGGGGCGGTTGTAGACGATGTCGTGCTTCGACAGGTACGACCCGTAGTCGACCTTCAGCGCCCCGGTCGCCTGGTCGAAGGCCGTGTCACCCGGTGCCGCCCACGCCGGCACGGCCATGCCGACCGAGGCCAGACATGTCACGAGGAACCACGTGAGTAAGAGACGTACTGGTTTTCTCGCCATGTTCTTCCTTAATCGCCACCGGGGCCGGCGGCCACGCCGCCCCGCCTTGACCGAGCGCGCGACTCATCCACCCGCGTGGCGGCGCCTCCGCCTGGGGAGGGCGGGTCGCTTCGGCGTGACGGAGCGGTGGATGGGTGACGTGATGCAGGGGGAGTACGCCGGGGAGTTAGGGAGCCGCCGCCGGCAATCGGCGACCGGCGGCGGCTCCCTAACTTCCCCGTGGGGGCAGATCCGTCACCGGGACACCTGTGGTCACAGGCCGGGCCTGCTTCACACTCGGTAGGTCGGATCTGTCAGCCGTAGTTAACATCGGACGTCTGCGCGCGTCAAGATAGGAAATATCCCGTTTGGACAGGAAAAATTTGCCCCGTGCTCATAGTGAGTCGCTGACCAGGCCTTATTTTGTCCATCTCCTCCGGAAATTACAGGCCGCCGCAAATAAATACATCCGATGTATCAAGATCATCAAGAGCGGCTCGCGCGTAACATCCCCGACGCATTGACGCTTTCGCCAGTTCATGCGAATCTTTTGTCGTACGGCGGCGTATGTCTCGACATCTCCGCCGAAAGGTTGTCACCAGGTGCGGCGGCGCGCTCCTCTACCCCCTAGGAGTAGGCGTATGCGCCGGATCTCGCGAGTTCTCCTCGCGCTGGCCGTCATGATTACCGGAGCCATCGCGCTGATACCCGGTACCGCGTCGGCGGCCCCCCTGACCAAGGTCCTCATCTTCTCCAAGACCGCCGGTTTCCGGCATTCCTCCATCCCCGTCGGAATCACCGCGATCCAGCAGCTCGGCGCGGCCAACGGCTTCACCGTCACCGCCACCGAGGACGCGGGGGCCTTCACCACCGCCAACCTCGCCCAGTACCAGGCGGTCATCTGGCTGTCGACCACCGGCGACGTGCTCAACGCCGCGCAGCAGACCGCGTTCCAGTCGTACATCGCGGGCGGCGGCGGATACGTCGGCATCCACGCCGCGGCCGACACCGAGTACGACTGGCCCTGGTACGGCGGCCTGGTCGGGGCGTACTTCGCCTCCCACCCCGCCACCCAGCAGGCGACGATCCGCGTCGAGGACCGGGGGAACCCGTCCACCTCGCACCTCGCGCCCACCTGGACCCGCACCGACGAGTGGTACAACTACCGCACCAACCCGCGCACCGCCGCCAAGGTGCTGGCCAACCTGGACGAGTCGTCCTACAGCGGCGGCGGCATGGGCGCCGACCACCCGATCACCTGGTGCCAGGACTACCAGGGCGGCCGGGCCTGGTACACCGGCCTCGGTCACACCGACGAGTCCTTCACCGACGCCAACTTCACGAAGATGCTGCTCGGCGGCATCCAGGTCGCCGCGAAGGCCAAGGCCGCCGACTGCCGTCCCGAGACCGGCTACACGTCGCTGTTCGACGGCACCCAGGCCAGCTTCTCCCGGTGGCGCCAGGCGGGCGCGGGCAGCTTCACCCTCTCCAACGGCACGCTGTCCTCCGTCGGCGGCATGGGCCTGCTCTGGTACCCCGTCTCGACCTTCTCCAACTACTCGCTCAAGCTCGACTGGATGATGCCCGGCGACGACAACGGCGGCGTCTTCATCGGCTTCCCCGACCCGGGCAACGACCCGTGGCAGCCGGTCAACCTGGGACACGAGATCCAGATCGACGCCACCGACGCCGACCCCACCCGCACCACGGGCAGCGTCTACAGCTTCAAGGCGCCCGACACCGCCGCCCGCGCCGCGGCGCTCAACCCGCCCGGCTCCTGGAACACCTACGAGATCGCGGTGCACGGGCAGCGCGTCGAGATCTACCTCAACGGCGTCAAGATCAACGACTACACGAGCACCCGGAACATCGCCAACGGCTACATCGGCGTCCAGAACGACGGTGACGGCCTGGACATCAGCTACCGCAACATCCGCATCAAGCAGGACGGCCCGACCAACCCGCCGACCAGCGACATCGCGCAGGGCAAGCCGGTCACGGCCTCCAGCGTGGAGACCGGCAGCGCGCACGTCGCGGCGAACGCGGTGGACGGCAACCCCGCCACCCGCTGGGGCAGCGCCTACGCCGACCCGCAGTGGATCAGCGTCGACCTGGGCGCCAACTACAACCTCAACCGGGTGCGGCTGAACTGGGAGGCCGCCTACGGCAGGGCGTACCAGATCCAGACCTCCACCAACAACAGCACCTGGACGAACGTCTACTCCACCACCACCTCCGACGGCGGTGTGGACGACCTCACCCTCACCGGGACCGGTCGCTACGTGCGGGTCTACGGCACCCAGCGCTCACTGCCCGCCTACGGCTACTCCCTGTGGGACCTCAACGTCTACGGCACCCCGGCCACCTCGACGCCCACGCCCACGCTGCTGTCCACCGGCAAGCCGGTCACGGCCTCCAGCGTGGAGACCGGCAGCGCGCACGTGGCGGCGAACGCGGTGGACGGCAACCCCGGCACCCGCTGGGGCAGCGCCTACGCCGACCCGCAGTGGATCACGGTCGACCTGGGCGCCACCCGCTCGATCAGCCGGGTCCGGCTGAACTGGGAGGCCGCTTACGGCAGGGCCTACCAGGTCCAGACCTCCACGAACAACACCACCTGGACCAACATCCACTCCACCACCACCTCTGATGGAGGTGTGGACGACCTCACCGTCACCGGGACCGGCCGCTACGTCCGCGTCTACGGCACCCAGCGCGCCCTGCCCGCCTACGGCTACTCGCTGTGGGACTTCGACGTCTACGGCACCTGACAGACCACTCCTCACACGCACCTGCCTTTTCACCCCCCCAGGAGACCTTCGTGTTAGGTTTCACGCGCCTTCGCACGGCCTTAGGCGTTCTTGTTCTCGCTCTCGCCACCGCTGCGGCGGGAGCCACCGGCACCACCGCAGCGGCGTCGACCGCCTCCACCGCCTCCACCGCGTCGCTCAAGACCGCCGCCGCCTTCGCTCCCCCGCCGACCAGCGCCTTCGAGAAGGTCAAGCTGGACGGCGGGCTGTCGATGGGCGAGCCCATCGAACTCTCCGTCCTGCCCGACGGCAAGGTCCTCTACATCAACCGGGGCACCACCTCCGGCGGCGGCCAGGTCCGCCTGTACAACCCCGCGACCAAGGCCACGACCGTCGCGCTCACCGTCCAGCTGGACGCGCGCTTCGAGGACGGGCTCATCGGCATCACCCTGCACCCGCAGTTCGCCACCAACCGCTGGGTGTACCTCTTCTACTCGCCCAAGGTGACGCCGCTGGTGAACCGGATCTCCCGGTTCACCTTCAACACCAGCACGAACGTCCTCGACCCGGGCAGCGAGGACATGATCATCGAGTGGCCCACCGAGCGGGAGCTGTGCTGCCACTCGGCCGGCTCGATGAGCTGGGACAGCAACAACAACCTGTACTTCGCCGTCGGCGACAACACCAACTCCGGCGGCGACTCGGCGGGCATGGCCCCGATCGACGAGCGCACCAGCCGCAACCCGCAGTACGACGCGCAGCGCACCTCCGGCAACACCAACGACCTGCGCGGCAAGATCAACCGGATCCACCCGGAGAACAACGGCACCTACACGATCCCCTCGGGCAACCTCTTCCCGCAGGGCACCGCGCAGACCAGACCCGAGATCTACATCATGGGCACCCGCAACCCGTACCGGATCTGGGTCGACAAGAAGTCGAACAACACCCTGCACTGGGGTGAGGTCGGCCCCGACGCGAACGCGACCCTCGCCAACCGCGGCCCCGCCGCCTACGACGAGTTCAACCGCGCCACCGGCCCCGGCAACTACGGCTGGCCCTACTGCGGCGGCCCCAACGTCGCCTACAACGACTGGGACTTCGCGGCGAACGCCCCCCGAGGCTGGTTCCCCTGCGGCGGCACGACCGGCCCGGTGAACAACTCGCCGCGCAACACCGGTCTGCAGCAGCTTCCCCCCACCAAGCCGGCGCTGGTCTGGGAGCAGCACGGCGGCAGCAAGGAGTGGCCCGCCCTGGACAACCCAGGCGGCTGCGGCTCTCCCAACCACTCCGAGGTCTACCACTACGACCCGAACCTCGTCTCGGACGTGAAGTGGCCCGCCTACTACGACAACAAGCTGCTCATCTCCGAGTACTGCCGTAACTGGATCAAGGAGGTCCAGTTCAACAACGGCAACCCGACCACGGGGACGCCGACCATCATCGAGCCGGTGCTCGCGGGCATGAACCTCGTACACCCCATCGACATGGAGTTCGGCCCCGACGGCTCGCTCTACCTGCTGGAGTACGGCAGCGGCTACTTCTCCGGCGCCGCCGACGCCGGACTCTACAAGATCAACCACGTGCAGGGCGGCCGGTCGCCGATCGCCCAGGCCACCGTGAACCGGGACAACGGGCTCGCCCCGCTCGCGGTCACCTTCTCCAGCGCCGGAACCTCCGACCCCGACGGTGACGCCCTCACCTACGCCTGGGACTTCGACGACAACGGCACCGTCGACTCCACCGCCGCCAACCCCTCGTACACCTACACGACCAACGGCGACAAGCGAGCCCGGCTCACTGTCAGGGATCCGAGCAACCGCACCGGAACCGTCGTGATCCCCATCGTGGTGGGCAACAACCGGCCCACGGTGACGCTGAACGGCCTGCCCGCCGGAGGCATGTACAGCTGGGGTGACGACCTGATCTCGACCGCGACCGCGAGCGACGCCCAGGACGGCACGCCCCCCTGCGCCAACGTCGTCATCCGCGCCGCGCTCGGCCACCAGGAGCACGCCCACGAGGAGGGCCAGGGCACCGGCTGCGGCTTCACCGTGAACACCGGCCCGATCCACGCCGGGCTCGACGCCGTGCAGTTCTTCGTGATCCGCAGCAGCTACACCGACCGCGGCGCGACCGGCTCCGTCCCGCTCACCGGCGAGAAGGAGATCACGCTCTGGCCCAAGCAGTGGCAGGCCGAGCACTACGCGCAGCTCAACGGTCCCAAGGTCGTCGACCAGGCCGCGGCCGAAGGCGCCAAGCGGCTCGGTGACATCCAGAGCGGCGAGTGGGTCAAGCACCACGCCGTCAGCCTCAAGGGCATCACCGGGGTGAAGGCACGTGTCTCCTCGGCCAACGCGGGCGGCGTCCTGTCGTTCCGTTTCGACTCGCCCACCGGCCCCGAGGTCGCCCGTCTCACGGTCGGCGGCACCGGCGGCTGGGACAACTACGCCGAGGTGACCGGCCCAGTCACCAAGCCCGACGACGGCACCCACGACCTGTACCTCGTCTTCACCGGGACCAACACCGGCACCAACGCCCTGTTCGACCTGGACAGCTACACCTTCACCGGGGTGGGCGCCAGCACCCCGCCCGGCAACCCCAACCCCGGTGGCGACATCGCGCAGGGCAAGCCGGTCACCACCTCCAGCGTCGAGAGCGGCAGCACCCACGTCGGGGCGAACGCGGTGGACGGCAACTCCGCCACCCGCTGGAGCAGCCTCTACGCCGACCCGCAGTGGATCACCGTCGACCTGGGCGCGAACTACAACCTCAGCCGGGTGCGGCTGAACTGGGAGGCGTCCTTCGGCAGGGCGTACCAGGTCCAGACCTCCACCAACAACAGCACCTGGACGAACGTCTACTCCACCACCACTTCCGACGGCGGTGTGGACGACCTCAACGTCAGCGGGACCGGGCGTTACGTGCGGGTCTACGGCACCCAGCGCGCCCTGCCCGCCTACGGCTACTCGCTGTGGGACCTCAACGTCTACGGCACCCCGGCCACCTCGAACCCGTCACTGCTGTCCATCGGCAAGCCGGTCACGACCAGCAGCGTCGAAGAGGGCAACGGCCGGGTCGGCTCCTACGCCGTGGACGGCGACCCCGCCACCCGCTGGAGCAGCCTCTACAGCGACCCGCAGTGGATCACCGTCGACCTGGGCGCCAACCGCACCATCAACCGGGTCCGGCTGAACTGGGAGGCCGCCTACGGCAGGGCGTACCAGGTCCAGACCTCCACCAACAACAGCACCTGGACCAACATCTACTCCACCACCACTTCCGATGGCGGAGTCGACGACCTCACCGTCAGCGGCAACGGCCGCTACGTACGGGTCTACGGCACCCAGCGCTCACTGCCCGCCTACGGCTACTCCCTGTGGGACTTCGACGTCTACGGCAGCTGATGCCGTGGACACGGACAACACATAACACCGCACAGATTCGATGACGACGGAGACCTCGCGTTCGCGCGGGGTCTCCGTTCGCGTTCCGGAAGGACGCGGGCCGGAAAGCGGATGATCACGGTAGGGTTGCGGCTTATGCGGCTCTCCACGGTGTCCTTCCGATACTCGCGGCGCGGCCCCTGGGTCCTGCGGGATGTCGAGCTCACGCTCCGTCCCGGTTCCGTCATCGAGGTCACCGGCCGCAACGGCGCGGGAAAATCGACGCTGCTGCGGCTGCTCGCGGGCTTCGTCCCCCCGTCCCGGGGCTCGATCTCCAATCGGCCCGGCGTCGTCGGCTACGCCCCCGACGTGTTCCCGGTGGACCAGCCGTTCACCGTCGCCGTCTACCTCGCCCACATGGCCAGGGTCCGGGGCATCCCCTCCACCTCCGCCGGGGAACTGGCGGAACGGCTGAACGCCACCCACCTGCTGGAGCAGCCGCTCGGCGACCTGTCCAAGGGCAGCGCGCAGAAAGTGGGGCTCATCCAGTCGCTGCTGGCCCCACCGGACCTGCTCATCCTGGACGAACCCTTCGCCGGGCTCGACGAGCAGACCCGCGTCGAACTCCCCGTCATCATCGGAGAGATCGCCGCGCGCGGCGGCACGGTCGTGGTCAGCGACCACCAGAAGCAACTCCGGGACTTCCCCGGCGCCGACCACTGGCTCGTCGCGGACGGCGACGTCACCCCCGGCCTCCGTCTTTCCCCACGAGACACCTCTGAGGCACTCCCCCGCGTTCCCCGGGACGCCTCGAAGGAGCCCTCCCCGGAGAGGTCGCCGGAAGAACCGTCCCCGCAGGTGGTCATCGAGGTGATCGTGAACGCGGACGACGCCGACGAGGTCGAGCAGAAGCTCCGCGCCGACGGCTACCTCACCAGGCGGTCCTCATGATCCACCTCGTACGCTTCAAGCTCGCCGCCTACGCCCGGTCGCACCGGCTGCTCCAGCCGATGATCGGGCTCTTCGCGATGCTGGTCGTCTTCTACTCGACGCTGACCCCGCCCGGCAAGGAACTGTCCGCGTACGCCGACTCGGCCGGGTTGCTCATCCTCGTCTTCGCCTGGGCCGCCCGGGGGCTGCTCGACACCGAGCCCCCGACCCAGCGCCTCATCTCCATGACGGCCGCCGGACGGCCCGGCCGCGAGATCGGGGCCGGACTGCTCGCCGCGCTGCTCGTCAACCTCGGCATGGCGACGATCGCGATCGCACTTCCGCTGGTCATCGGCTTCGCCGCCATGCCCACACTCGCCGACCTGGCGCTCGGCATCGCGCTGCACGTGCTCGGCGTGAGCGCGGGAACGGCCCTGGGCGCCCTGACCAGCCGCCCGATCCTCGCCTCCCCCGCCGTCTCGATGCTCGCCCTCTTCGGCGGCTACCTCGCCCTGCTGCTGATCAGCCTCACCCCGGTGGGCCGCCTCTCGGTGCCGATCATGCCCTGGATGCGCGCCGCCAACGACGGCCTGCTCGACACCGTCCTCCTCCCCATCTCCGCCGCCACCCTCTTCTGGTCCGCCGCGAGCCTCGTCCTGTACGCACGCATCCGCCGCCTGAACCCCTGAACGGGTGTCGTCGAACCACCGGACTCGCCGTGGTCCGACGACACCCACCCACTCGGCTCTCACCCGGATCGGCGTCCCGGGTGGAGGACCGCTTCCGGGGTCAGAAGGCGACCGGGCCGGCCGCCCAGTGGTTCGGGCCGGTCGGCCACGTCCGCGACGGCGTCCGCTGCTTGAGCACGCTCTCCTCGGGCGTGCCCACAGCGCAGCGCGTGCCGCGCGGCGGCACCTTCAGCGAGATCAGGTACTCGTCGAAGATGTCCGTCTGGCACTTGTCCTTGCCGTAGATGCGGTGCCCCCAGCCCTCGTATGTGAGCAACACTGCCTTGGACCCGAGCTGACGGGCCGCGTTGGCGGACCATATCCACGGGGTGGCCGGATCGTGCAGGGAGTTCCCGAGCAGCAGCGGGGCGTCGCCCGTGTATCGCAGTGCGTGCGGCGCGTTGGTGGTCGGGTAGTTCATGCAGATCGGCAGATCGTCGATCGGGTACGGGTGGTACCCCGTGTCGGGTGCGAGCAGGTTGGAGGCACGCATGAGTGCGGCGTACTCCGCGTAGTTACGCACCTGGAGGTTGTAGTCCTGGCAGAGAACCGCGGTCGGCAGATACGCGACGTCACCCTCCACGGGCTGCCGGCCGGACAGCGGGGGCACCCACTCCGGCTGCGGCCCGCCGTTCAACCAGTTGATCACCTCGCTCAGCAGGTGCCAGGCCGGTCCCTCGGTGCCCAGCGCGGCGTTGTAGATGACCTGCAACTCGGTCATCGTCTGGCCCGTGCTCGGGTACTTCAGCTCACCGCGCCGCGCCTTCTCCCGCAGGTCCTTCCAGATCGCACGGACGTCACGCCCATACAGGACGCAGCTGGTGTCCTGCTCGCACCAGCCGACGAACTCGTCGAACGCGTCCTCGACGGCGATCGCCTCGGTGGCCAGGAAGCCCGCGACGCCGAGGCTGTGGTCCATGTTGCTGTCGAGCCCGAGGGCCCGGACGCGGCCGGGGAACAGCTCGGCGTACATCTGGCCGATCAGCGTGCCGTACGAGATCCCATAGTAGGTGAGCTTCTCCTCACCCAGGGCGGCGCGCAGCGCGTCCAGGTCACGGGCGACGTCGACGGAGTCGACGTGGTCGTACAGCGGGCCGGTACGAGCGCGGCAGTCGGCGTGCAGCTGCTTGGTGAACGCGTTCCAGGCGTCGAAGTCGGCCTGGCTCTTCATGACGGTGTGCGGCATCCGGTTGTACACCGACGCCGAGCAGATCACCGGGTTGCTGCGCCCCACGCCCCGAGGGTCGAACCCGACGATGTCGAACCGCCGCTGCAGTTCCTCGGTGTAGGACCCGGGGGCGCCGTACACGGCCTCCACGCCCGACCCACCCGGACCACCGGGATTGATCACCAGCGAACCGACCCGCGCGGCCGGATCCGTGGCCTTCCGCCGCGCGACGGCGATGTCGACCTTCGCCCCGCCCGGCTTCGACCAGTCGATGGGCACACTCAGCGTGCCGCACTCGGCGGCAGGCTCCTCCTCACAGGGCGCCCAGGCGATGGCCTGCGCCTTCGGGACCTCGGTCTCCGCGCTGGCCACCCCGACCGGTAAAACCGTCACCATCGCCAGCAGGACAGCGAACCAAGAGGTTCTTCTTCGCACAATGCTCCAGTCTCTAGTCGATCTTCTGTCGTAACGGGCGACGCTAGCGGATCACCACATATTCGACGGCAGAAACCGGAGAAAATGACAGCATTTCCTCTAAATGGGCATCCGACCCGGTGAGGTTTGTGCCTCGTCATCGACGTGGACGACGACACCGCCACGCGGACGCACGACCGGCGAAACAGGACCCGCCGGATCCGCCTCGGGTCCTCTCACGAACGCTCCGAACCCGACGGGCCGCTCGTCGGCGCGAGCGACGGCCGACCGGTCCACCGGCCGTTATCACCCCTGCACGTGCCCGGTGTGAGCACGGGAACGACCCCTTTGATCAGTCAGCGTCGGCGGCCGTGTCCAAGGCATACCGCAGGTAGAAGTCCGGCTTGGCGAGGAAGCGTCGCCAGTGATCGACCAGCTGGAGCTTCTCCCACTCCGTGACGCGGGTGCCGTGGTCGCCGAGCTCGATGATCTGTGCGCCGGGGAGGCTGGTGAGGATCGGCGAGTGAGTGGAGCAAATGATCTGCCCACCCTCGTCCGCGACGCGGGCCATGAGGCCGACCAGGCGCACGCATGAGTGAAACGAGAGAGCCGCCTCGGGCTCGTCCATGAGATAGAGCCCCGGCCCGGCCACCATGCGTTCCAGGACGGTGAAGAACCCTTCCCCGTGGGATTGCTCGGTGAGGTCCTCTTCCCAGAACCCGTACCGGCCGGAGACATTCCGTCCGAGGTTGAAGAGAGTTTCGGCGCGGAGAAAGAACGCCCGGCGCTTGGTACGGGGGCCGTGAAGAAGACGGAGGCCGGTAGCGGTGAGGTCGGCGTCCATGACATCCCCGAGGGGGTGGCGGGTCCTGTGCTGGCGTATCGGGTGCCCGCCTTGCCGCCTTCGGAGTTGATGCCGCAGACGTCGGCGATCGCTTCCATGACGGTGGACTTCCCGGAGCCGTTCTCCCCGACCAGGAATGACACCGGGGCGGTGAACTCCAGGCCGTGTTCGGAGAGGTGTCGGACGGGCGGCAAGGTGGCGGGCCAACCTGTAGGAAGGCGGCGGGTGCTCAGCCGGGTGAGGAGCACGCCCTATCGCCTTCCTAATGCGCGTCCGGAGTCGGGGTCGCGGTGCTGGCTGCTCACGTTCGGTCCCTACCTGTTCGTAGGGCGGCACTTGTTGGGGTTGCGGCTCATCACAGAGTCGCAGTTCTGGTCCTTCGACGGCACGGTTCTCCCGACGCTTGGCCCGGACAGCAAAAAGCGCCCGATCACCAGAGGTGGTCGAGCGCCGCCTGCCTCACCTGGGGTAACCCAGCAGGGATGCCTCCAAACCGTACGGTCAGACCAGGTCGAACCGGCCGCCCTTGACGCCGGAGACGAAGACACTCCACTCACGCGTCCCAAAGGCCAACGCGGGTCCCTGAGGGTTCTTGCTGTCGCGTACGGCCACATGCTTGCCGAGGAAGGCAACCTGAACACATTGGCCGTTTGAGCCGCTCAGGCTACTGGTCCGCCACTCGGCGCGGGAAAGATCAGGGCCCCTGTTCATCCCCCAACCCCCCTCTCACTTTACGTCTGTGAGCGCGCGAGCTATGAGCTCACGGCTCTCGTCCGGGCTGGCCGCTATCGCTCGGAGGTGCTCAAACATCAGGTTATAGCGCTTTACGTCATTCTCGCTGTCCAGAAACAGGTCTGTCGTGCTCACCTCGATGTAGACGACATCATGAACGTCGTGTCCAAACTGGAGGACAACGAACGATCCGTGCATCCCTGGGTGAACACCGACTGCGCATGGGATCACCCGCAACGCTATGTGGGGCTGTTCGCTCTTGTTAAGCAAATGCTGTAGTTGCTCGCACATGATTTCGGGGCTGCCGACATGACGGCGCAGCATCGCCTCATCAATGATCGCCTCAATGGTCAGCGACGGATGACGGTTGACCTGGCGAGCCATGCGGGCCGCCACGCGGTTTTCAACCTCCGCCGCCGACAACCCAGGATCGCCTCCAGGAATCACTGTGCGTGCATATGCTTCGGTTTGGAGTAGGCCGGGGATGAACGCCAATTCGTAGTTGAGAACCCCCGTTGCCTCCTGCTCGAACCCGATGTAGGTAGCGTACTGATCGGGCAGATCTTCCGAGGCGGCCTTCAGCCAGTTCTCTTCCCCTGCCAGCTTCAAGATCGCGACCAGGGCATTCCGGTGTTTCTCCGGCACACCGTACACATCAAGCAGCGCCCGGAGTGTTCGCAGCTGCGGTTTCGCCTGCGCCATCTCGATGCGGTAAAGGGTGGCGCGGTTGATCTCGGTGGTGCTGGCCACCTGTTCACGGGACAAGCCCGAGCGCTCCCTGAGCTGACGTAGCTCCATCGCGAGCCGTCGCAGGCGGGTGGTTGGAGCCTGCCGCCGTTGAGTCATGAAGCAAAGCGTAGTGGAATTATTATGGCCGATGCACACGCAACATGTTGCGTACACACCGTATCGTATGCATCATGTTGTGTGGCCAGTCTGCCACTCCTTGCCCGAACGGGCACCCGAACTTATACAGACAGCCACGGATCAAGCCCTCGTCACCCGCGCTCCAGACGAGACGGTTGCAGCAGCAAAAGATCGAGTACCTCGCTACGTCTCCTCGCTCGGACCTACCGAACCGACGAAAGGCAGGGATCAGTGACAGCGCCATCTACGGAGCAACAGTTCATTCATCTGGTGCGATTGGCATGGGATCTGCGCGTCCTGCACGTGACCTCATCGGTCGAACTCCCCAAAGACGAAGAACCAGCACTGGTGCTGGGCCCGGCGAGCAGTGCTGTGGAGATCAGGGCGACGAAGGAGCAAGGGGTTTGGGTTTTCACCTGGGGCCAGGGTGTTGACCAGCGAGTGCGAGCCTTGAGCGAGGAAGCCGCGCAGTTCGTCCGGGAGGCGGTGAGCCGATGACGTCGCGGTTCATGGGGGCGGTCATCCTTCCCGGAGCCCTGGTATCGGTCCCGTTGGCGCGAGCGTTCGTCAAGGCGGCTTTGCGGCTACGGGAGCTCACGAACGATGAGAGTGACGAGTACATGGTGCTGCTGGTGGTGAGCGAGCTGGTGACCAACTCGGTGCGCCACTCCAACTCCGGCAGGCGCCAAGGCGGCCTGGTCACGGTGAAACTCCGGGCGAAAGGTCCGGTGCTGCGGCTGGCCGTCGTCGATGAGGGCGCGTCGGACAGCGCTCCGCAGGTCCGGCGGGTGGGGGCCGACAGCGACGGAGGACGCGGCCTGGAACTGATCGAGGAGATGGCCCTGAAGTGGGGGTCCTACGAGGTCGCCGCCGGACGCGTGGTGTGGGCCGACCTCGCCGTAACCGCGTGCGTGCCGTGACGCCGATGCCCACACCGACCCTGGCGGGAGGACACAGATGTCGAGAGAACTGATAACCCGCTATGGGCAGACCTGGACCATCTCCAAAAGCACCGGAGACGGTTGGTACGCCGTACGGCGTACCAACCTGTCGGCGTACGGGCTTGAGCACGGCCTGTGCAACGTCCGCTGTGGAGCGACCGTGGAGGAACTCGCCCGCAACCTGGAAGAGGAGGCACAACTGGAAAAGCAGCCCTGGCGACGCGTCCCGTTGACCGGTTGCGACCCCTCGAAAGGGCGATGAGGGCGCGAAGTTCACCGACGTCGTCAAGGCACGCGTCCATTTGTTGCGAACCCTCGGAAGGCTGATGAGGACCGTCTCGTCGGCGGCCTCGGCCGCCCTGGGTATGGCGTTGCAAACCCTCTAAAGGGTGATGAGGACGGCGGCCCTGAGGCGCTCAGCGTCGGCCCGGAGCCGCTGACGTTGCAAACCCTCTAAAGGGTGATGAGGACGGGCCGCCTCGCGCCGCCCGGCTGGCGCCGACGCGTTGCAAACCCTCTAAAGGGTGATGAGGACCCCAAGGTAAAGTCGCAGCTCAGCGCACCTATATCTGTGACCGACCCCGGGGAAATTGCAGTGAACCTTCGGTTGTGCAGAATATCCCAGTGGTTCGCTGCAAAATCCATGATCACGAAAATGGGATGAAGGTCGTTCGATCTTCCCGAAGCCCAAGCGGCCGTCGTAAGGTCACCCGCGTGGAGCGGTGACCTCCCAGAGGGCGCTTACCGGCATGGCGCGCATGCGGTCGCCGAAGGGGAGTGTCTGTGTCCCCGTGTAGAGGACGATTCCCACCGCGAAGTCGTCGCCGAGGCGGGCCGCGAGGTGTCGCAGGCCCTTGAAGTCGTCCGGTC
Source organism: Streptosporangium oxazolinicum (assembly GCF_039537505.1). NCBI lineage: Bacteria > Bacillati > Actinomycetota > Actinomycetes > Streptosporangiales > Streptosporangiaceae > Streptosporangium > Streptosporangium oxazolinicum. The sequence continues at coordinate 373,878 of NZ_BAABAQ010000006.1, read as the reverse complement.
GCACCGTCGAGGACGCCTTCACCTCTATCCCGACCACGCGGCCCTGGCGATTCTCCAGGACGGCGTCGACCTCGACCTTGTCCTTGGTCCGGTAGTGGAACAGCTCCACGCGTTCGTCGGACCAGGTGAGCTGGCGGGCCAGCTCCATGAGGACGAAGCCCTCCAGGAGCGGGCCGAAGGCGCCCTCGGGACGCACGAGGCTCCTGGAGTCGGCTCCCAGGAGGTTCGCCGCGATCCCGGAATCGACGAACGCCATCTTGGGCGTCCCGATCGCGCGGCTGCCGAGGTTGCGTGACCAGGCGGGAATGCGCTTGATCAGGAAGACCTCTTCCAGCAGGCCAAGGTAGCGCTGGACCGTGTTCGCGGAGAGCCCGATCCCGTTGCTCAGAGACCCGGGAACCAGCAACTGGCCTGACCGGGCGGCCAGTAGCCGGACCAGGGCCCGCATCTCCGCCGTTCGCTCGATCTCCGCCAGCTGGCTCACGTCACGCGCGATGAGATCCGCGACGTACGAGTCGAAGAATCGTTCCCGTCTGTGGACGTTGGGCCGCGAGACCGCCTCGGGGAACCCGCCCCGGACCAGACGTTCCGCGTACTCGGCGCGGCTGACCTCGGAGGTGTGGTGAAGGTCGTCAGGCCCGGCGAAGACCGCGTCCACGAACCCGTCGGCCGTGCCGTCGATCTCGCCCTGCGAGAAGGGCCACAGCTCGATAGTCTCCATCCGGCCGGGTAGCGCGTCGGGAAGCCCCCGGAGCCCGAGCACGCGCGCCGATCCGGTCAGCAGGTATCGGCCCGGCCTCGGATCGGTGTCCACCTGTTCCTTGATGGCGAGCAGCAGCTCGAGGGCTCGCTGGATCTCGTCGATGACCATGAGCTCGGGAAAGTCCACGAAACCGGCGGGATCGGTGAGCGCGGCCTGGCGTGCGGCGGGGGTGTCGAGGTTGCGCCATTCTCCGGTGCGCCCCTTGGCGAGGAGCCGGACCAGCGTGCTCTTGCCGCACTGGCGTGCCCCCGTGACGAGGGTGACGCGGGTGTCGGCCAGGGCCTCCTCGACGAGCCTTTCCGCACGCCGTGGAATGACCCTGCCGAGAGGAGTCTGTGAGCCGCTGACCATGGGACAAGCATGTCACAGCCCGAGGTTTGATGACAGGATGGCCGCTGGGTTGCTGACAGTTTGGTCGCTGGTTTGCTGACGGATTGGTCGCTGGATCGCTGACAGGATGGCCGCCGGTAGCACAGCAGGATGGTCGCCACTTTGCGGGATGCCGGTCGATGTGGGTGTGACCACCAGAGAACGTCAAGGCAACGGCGTGAAATCCGGATGGGCCACACCGGGCCGCCGGTTGGCGATGCGGCGGGAGGGTGGAGCGGCCAGGGAGCGCCACCCCGGGTGGGTGCGCCGGGGCGGCGGTCGGCGCCTCGGAGGGCGCAGCCGTACGGTAAGTAAAACTACTCGGCGGCGAGGTGGCCGCAGGCTGCGCCTCAGCGGGCGCAGCCGTACGGTAAGACGGTCGTGCGGTAAGGAGGCTACTCGGCGGCGGCGAGTTGGCCGCAGGCGCCGTCGATCTCGCGGCCACGGGTGTCGCGGACCGTCACCGGCACGCCGTGATACTCCAGGCGACGGACGAAGGCTCGTTCGTCCTCCGGACGGGAGGCGGTCCACTTCGAACCCGGGGTCGGGTTGAGCGGGATCAGGTTGACGTGCACCAGCTTGTTTTTGATCAGCTTGCCGAGCAGGTCGGCACGCCACTCCTGGTCGTTGATGTCCTTGATCAGCGCGTACTCGATGGAGACCCGACGCTTGGTCCGCGCCGCGTAGTCCCAGGCCGCGTCGAGGACCTCGGCGACCTTCCAGCGGGTGTTGATCGGCACCAGCGTGTCGCGGAGCTCGTCGTCGGGGGCGTGCAGCGAGAGCGCCAGCGTCACCGGCAGGCCCTCCGCGGCGAGCTTGCCGATGGCCGGGACGAGGCCGACCGTGGAGACGGTGACGCCCCGGGCGGAGATGCCCAGGCCGTCGGGGGCGGGCTCGACCATGCGGCGGACGGCGCCGATCACGGCCTTGTAGTTGGCCAGCGGCTCGCCCATGCCCATGAAGACCACGTTGCTGACCCGCCCGGGACCACCGGGGACCTCACCGGCCGCGAGCGCGCGGGCCCCGGCGACGACCTGCTCGACGATCTCGGCGGTGGTCATGTTGCGGGTGAGCCCCGCCTGGCCGGTGGCGCAGAACGGGCAGTTCATCCCGCACCCGGCCTGCGACGACACGCACATGGTCGTCCGGTCGGTGTAGCGCATCAGGACCGACTCGACCAGCGCGCCGTCGAAGAGGCGCCACAGCGTCTTGCGGGTGGTGCCCGCGTCGGTGGTCATCTCCTTGACCGAGGTCAGCAGCCGGGGGAACAGCGCGGCGGCGAACTTCTCCCTGGCGGCGGCCGGGAGGTCAGTCATCTGCTCGGGATCGCCGTTGAGCTTCTCGAAGTAGTGCCGGGAGAGCTGGTCGGCGCGGAACGGCTTCTCGCCCAGCTCGGCGACGGCCGCCCGGCGCTCGGCCATGGTCAGGTCGGCCAGGTGGCGGGCGGGCTTGGCCCGGCGCGGCGCCACGAAGGTGAGCTGGCCGGGTGCGGGGGTCCCGGGCGGGCTGACGGTCGACAAGTCCAACGCCTTCTCTCAACGGTTACGCGAATGCTCGAAGCGGTGCCCGACAGTGATCTAGAGTCCGGAGGTATGGCGACAAAACGCCCCACGGGAGACCGCGTCGAGGTCGTGCTCACCGACGTCAATCCCTACGGAAGCCGCACCCTGGTGGTCGAACGCGACGAGACTTCCTCGGTAGCTTACCTGTGCGGGCCGGGGGGAACGGTGCACGGAGCCGTCTGGCTGGCCAACCACGGCCCGGCCCCGGACGGGATCGACCCGGATCGCCTGACCTCCGAACTGCCGCCGATGGCCCCCCGGGCGAACACCCGCCACCCCGGCGGCAGAGGCCCGCTGGGCGCGCTGCGGTCGCTGTGGTTCGAGGAGGGCGACGGCGTCGCCCTGTACGAGAACGACGAGCTCCTCGCGGTCATTCCTGGGTGGGCGGACATGAGCCGGGGAATGCCCGGCTACTCCCGCGACGCGCTGGGCGAGTCCCCGTTCGCCTGGTCGCTGGAGGAGGCCCACGACGGCCTGGCCTCCCGGATCTCCAAGGCCCGCGCCTACTGGGAGTGGCGCGGCGGAGACGGCTCCTGGGCCTCGTTCCAGCAGTTCGTGATGGGCCACCTGGACCGCAAGATCGGCACCGCGGGCAGGTTCTGGGACGCGGGGGGCGAACGGATGCCCACGGTGGGCATCACCGAACGCCCGCCGGAACGCGACAGGGAGCACACGATCCTGTCCACGGTCGGGATGAGCTGCCAGCGGATGCCCACCGTCGAGCAGTACATCGACCGGCCGGACGCGTACGCCCGGGTGGAGCTCGCCGTCGCCTCCCCCGGCGACGCCCGCGACGCGGCCCGGCTGTTCCTGTGGCTGGGACAGTACCCGTGGCACTCGGTCACCTGGCTGGGCCACGGCCACACCGCCAAGTGGTACCACCGGCCGGAGACCTTCCCGCTCGGTTCCGCCTACGGCGGCGTCATGATGCTCACCGGGCTGCCGGGACTGCCCGACCTGTCGGGCTTCTCCTTCGGCGGCGACTCCGTGCAGTGGCTCTGGCTCGTCCCGATCACCCCGGACGAGCTGAGCCTGGTCTCGGCCGAGGGCTACCGGGCGGTGCTCCCGCGCCTGTCCGCGACCCGGCTCACCGAAGCGGGATGACCGAGCCGTACGGAACCTCGGGAACCGGCGGATCAGACCAGCAGGGTGAGCAGGATCCAGACCGGGATCAGCGCGGCCACCATGGAGTCGAGACGGTCCATCATGCCGCCGTGACCGGGAAGCACACTGCCCATGTCCTTGACCCCGAGATCGCGCTTGATCACCGACTCGACCAGGTCGCCGAGCGTGGCGAAGACCACCACGACCGCGCCGATGAGGACACCCTTCCAGATGTCGTTCTCCAGCAGCCACGCCACCAGCCAGCCGCCCACCGCCATGCAGGCCAGCGCCGACCCGGCGAAGCCCTCCCAGGTCTTCTTCGGGCTGATCACCGGGGCCATCTTGTGCCTGCCGAGGGAGATCCCGGCGAAGTATCCGCCGATGTCGCTCGCGGCGGTGGTGGCGATGAAGACGACCACCCGGTCCGGGCCCTGGTCGGGGTTGGCGAGCAGCAGCGCCACGAAACCGACGAGCAGGGAGGGGTAGACGACGACCAGGATGGCCGCGGCGGTGTCTCGGACGTAGTTCTCGGTGCCCAGGAACATCCGCCAGATCATCAGCCCGAGCACGGTCATCGCGAAGACGCCGACCAGCCAGGCTGTCCCGCCCCAGACGGAGCCGGTCAGATCCCCGCCCCAGTAGGCGCCGGCCAGCATGGCGGTCATACCCACCAGAACCGGGATCAGGGGGACGTTGATGCCTCTGGCCTTGAACGACCGGACCAGCTCCGTCACGCCGATGCCCACCGCCGCGACCACCACGGCGAGGAAGAGCACCTTCACGAAATAGAGGGAGGCGATGATGACCGCCGCCAGGGCGAGCCCCACCGCCACCGCGACGGGGAGATTCCGGCCGGTACGGCTACTGCCCGCCACGGGTTCCACAGGGGGTCCTACTTTCATACATACACAAAATCCTTGTCCCGCACGGACGGCCCGCGCGGGACAAGGATCATGGATCAAACCTCAAGCAGCTCGGATTCCTTGTGCTTGAGCAGCTCGTCGATCTTGGCGACATGCTTCTGGGTGAGGTCGTCGAGCTCCTTCTCCGCCCGGCGCACCTCGTCCTCACCGGCCTCGCCATCCTTGATCAGCTTGTCCAGGGTCTCCTTGGCGTTACGACGGATGTTGCGAATGGAGACCCTGGAGTGCTCCGCCTTGTTCCGGGCGACCTTGATGTACTCCTTGCGGCGCTCCTCCGACAGCTCGGGGAAGGCCACCCGGATCACCGCTCCGTCGTTACCGGGGTTCACACCGAGGTCCGAGTTGCGGATCGCCTTCTCGATCGCGGCCATCGAGCTCTTGTCGAAGGGCTGGATGACGACCATGCGTGCCTCGGGCACGTGGAACGAGGCGAGTTGCTGAATGGGGGTGGGTGTCCCGTAGTACTCAGCGCTGATCTTGTTGAACATCGACGGGGTGACACGACCCGTGCGGATGCCCGCGAAGTCGTCCTTCGCCACCGACACGGCCTTGTCCATCTTTTCCTCGGCTTCGAGGAGGGTTTCGTCGATCACAGCGGCTCCCTGTCTTCTCGGTCACTCCCCATCCTCACGCACTTCGCGGGACGTCATCACGCCGCGGGCCCACTGGACCGCCACGCTCGCGTACCGCTCAGCTCGCTATGTCAGGTTCGCACCCTGTCTTCTCGGTCACGCGCCCCTTCTCACTCGCTTCGCGGGACGCTCCTACCTCGCGTACCACTCCACTCGCTACGTCGGGCTCGCTCCCTGTCCTCTGGTCGCTCACCACTCCTCACTCGCTTCGCGGGACGCTCCTACCTCGCGTACCACTCCACTCGCTACGTCGGGCTCGCTCCCTGTCCTCTGGTCGCTCACCACTCCTCACTCGCTTCGCGGGACGCTCCTACCTCGCGTACCACTCCACTCGCTACGTCGGGTTCGCTCCCGTTGCCGTACCGGCCCTGTTGGCATACCGGCTTGTCATACCGGCTCGTTACCGGGCCGGACTCACCAGCGTGCCGATCTTCTCACCGCGTACCGCCCGCAGGATGTTGCCCTCACCCATGAGGTCGAAGACCACGATGGGAAGGCTGTTGTCCATGCACAGGCTGATGGCGGTGGCGTCCATGACCCCAAGGCCACGGGTCAGCACCTCACCATATTCGAGATGGTCGAACCGGACGGCGTCGGGGTTCTTACGGGGGTCGGCGTCGTAGACACCGTCCACCTGGGTGCCCTTGAGCAGCGCCTCGGCGCCGATCTCCAGCGCTCGCTGCGCGGCGCAGGTGTCGGTGGAGAAGAACGGCGAGCCGAGCCCGGCCCCAAAGATGACCACGCGCCCCTTCTCCAGGTGGCGGATGGCGCGGCGGGGCAGGAACGGCTCGGCGACCTGCTGCATGGTGATCGCCGTCTGGACACGGGTGTCGATGCCCCGCTTCTCCAGGAAGTCCTGGAGGGCCAGGCAGTTGATGACCGTGCCGAGCATGCCCATGTAGTCGGCCCGCGCGCGGTCCATGCCGCGCTCGGACAGGGCGGCGCCCCGGAACATGTTGCCGCCGCCCACGACCACCGAGACCTGCACGCCACCGCGGACGGCCTCGGCGATCGAGTCGGCGAGGTGGCCCACGACGCCCGGGTCGATGCCCAGCGGCTCGCCGCCGGCGAACGCCTCGCCGGACAGCTTCAACATCACCCGCTTCCAGCGAAGCGGGTCCGAGTACGAAGAAACCGCCGGCGTAGCGGGTCCTGGGTTCTCCTGCACGGCGGCGGCCTCCTCGTTTGATGCTCTGCTTGAAGAGCGGATGTCAGGAATTAGGCCTGGCCGACCTTGAAGCGGACGAAAGCCTGGACCTTGACACCATTCTCGTCCGCGAACTTCGCGACCGACTTCTTGTTGTCCTTGACGAAGGACTGCTCAAGGAGGGTGAAGTCCTTGTACCAGCCGTTGATCCGGCCATCGACGATCTTGCCGATGGCGGCCTCGGGCTTGCCCTCCTCGCGGGTCATCTCCTCGAAGAGCGCGCGCTCCTTCTCGATGACGTCGGCCGGGACCTCGGCGGGGCTGAGGTACTTGGGGGCCATCGCGGCGGCGTGCTGCGCGATGTCCTTGGCGACGTCGGCGTTCGGGGAGTCGAGCTGCACGAGCACGCCGACCGCCGGGGGAAGCTGGGGGTCGGTCTTGTGCATGTAGGCGCCGATGAAGCCACCCTCGAGCACGGCGAACCTGCGGATCTCGATCTTCTCACCGAGCGCGGCGTTGGCCTCGTCGAGGTGCGTCTTGACGCTCTTGCCGTCGAACTCGGAGTCGAGCAGCGCGGGCACGTCGGACGGCTTGGTGGCCAGGATGTGGTCGACCACCTGGCCCGCGAGCTCCTGGAAGCGCTCGCCCTTGGCGACGAAGTCGGTCTCGCAGTTGAGCTCCAGCAGCGCGGCGGCGGAGTCGCCGTCCTGCTTCAGGGCGACCAGGCCGTTGGAGGCGGTACGGGCCTCACGCTTGCCGACGTCCTTGGCGCCCTTGAGGCGGAGGATCTCGACCGCGCGGTCGAAGTCGCCCTCGGACGCCTCCAGCGCCTTCTTGCAGTCCATCATGCCGGCGGCGGTCAGCTCACGAAGCCGCTTGACGTCGGCCATGTTCACGGAAGCCATTGTCTTTTCCTCGTGGGAATCGTCGTGGATCGGGTGGGTGCCCCCGACTGAGCGGCACCCACCCGGAAGGGTCTTGCGGGTCGTACGGCAGGGGCCGTACGAAAGTGACCTAGGCCTGCTTCTCGGTCTTCTCGGTGGACTCGGCCTCGGCGGTCTCGGCGGGAGCGTCCGCGACCTCGGCGGTCTCGGCGGTCTCGGCAGGGGCCTCCGCGGCCTCGGCCTCGGCGGCCGGGGCGCTGTCGGCGCTGCCCGCGAGCAGCTCCTGCTCCCACTCGGCCAGCGGCTCGGCGCCACCGGCGACGGCCGGCTTGTCGTCCCCGCCGCGGTTGGCTCCGGCGCGGGCCATGAGACCGGCGGCGACGGCGTCGGCGACGACGCGGGTCAGCAGGCCGACGGCGCGGATGGCGTCGTCGTTACCCGGGATCGGATAGTCGACCTCGTCGGGGTCGCAGTTGGTGTCGAGGATGGCCACGACCGGGATGTGAAGCTTGCGAGCCTCGCTGATCCCGATGTGCTCCTTCTTGGTGTCGACGACCCACACGGCGCTCGGGATCCGGGACATGTCCCGGATGCCGCCGAGGGTGCGCTCCAGCTTCTCCTTCTCGCGGCGGCGCATGAGGAGCTCCTTCTTCGTGAGCCCCGAGGCGGCCACGTTGTCGAAGTCGAGCTCCTCCAGCTCCTTCAGGCGCTGGAGCCTCTTGTGCACGGTGGAGAAGTTGGTGAGCATGCCACCCAGCCAGCGCTGGTTGACGTACGGCATGCCGACGCGGGCCGCCTGCTCGGCGATCGCCTCCTGGGCCTGCTTCTTCGTGCCGATGAACATGATCGTGCCGCCGTGCGCGACGGTCTCCTTGACGAAGTCGTAGGCCCTGTCGATGAAGGCCAGCGACTTCTGGAGGTCGATGATGTAGATGCCGTTGCGCTCGGTGAAGATGAAGCGCTTCATCTTCGGGTTCCAGCGACGGGTCTGGTGGCCGAAGTGCACGCCGCTTTCCAGCAGCTGTCGCATGGTGACGACGGGGGTGGACATTGATCGTCCTCCAGATCGGGGCGCCCATCTCTGGGCGCTGTTCTCGGTTGGACGCGACAGCCTGCGGCTGTCGCCCTGATGCCCCGAACCGGATCCAGCCGGGCTCTCGCCCGGACCGAGGGACCCCGGTTCTTGACGGGGCATGCGAAGTCGGCCCATGACTCACAGGCCACCAAAAGTGTACCCGCAACCGCGCCGCTTCCCGACCTTCGCCCGTCAAGCGCCCCTTACGCGTCGCGTGGAAGGCCGTGCGGCCGGCGCCTGGCGCGGGGGAAGAGACTGACCTGCGCCTCGGAGACCCGGGCTCCGGGCGGGGCGTCCTCCCGGTCCCTGACGGTGGTCTTGTAGGGGGCGAGCAGCTCGTCGATCCGCTCGTTCAGCGCCTTCAGCTCCTCGGCGTCGACCAGCAGGACGGCACGGTTGAACAGCGCGGCCTCGCGCCACTCCCGTGGCTCCCGTTCGAGGTTCGCCATCGCCCTGTCCACCTCTTCGGCCGCCTGCTCCCGTAACGCCTTGATCAGGAACTCCTTGGCTCCGCGCACGTCCGGGCCGTCGTCCGGGTCGGGGCTGACGCTGAGACCCACGGCGCTGGAGCGCCAGAGCCGCTCCCTGCCGTCACCGCGCGCGGGCGCGTCCTCGACGAAGCCGTACTTGGCGAGCATGCGCAGGTGGTAACTGGCCGCGCTGGGCGTGACCCCGACGACCTCGGCGACCTCGGTCGCGGTGCAGGGCCCCTCGGCCTGGAGCCGGTTCAGGATCGCGAGCCGCGCGGGGTGCGCCAGCGCGCGCATCGCCGTGGGGTCGGTGAGGGCCTTGCGCATCGGTGCCTCGGTCATGTGCAGACCGTACCCACTCCATGTGTGAAGCATTGCCTTCATAACTATGAAGGGTTATCTTCATAGTTATGAAGCATTCCCTTCAGAATTTTCGGAAGCCGGGAAGGGACGGATCGCCGTGACCTTCCCGACCTCCGCGCCCCCTGTGCCCCCCGAGGTTCCCGCGAGCAGGCCGGTGCCGCTCAGGAAGCAGCGCGACTACCGGCTCCTGCTCTCCGCCCGCGCCGTCACCGAGACCGGCACCGAGGTCTCCCGGCTCGCGGTGCCGCTGACCGCCGCCGTCCTGCTCGGCGCGTCCCCGGTCCAGATGGGCGTGCTCACCGCCGCGACCTCGCTGCCCTATCTGCTGATCGGGCTCCAGGCGGGTGCCCTCGCCGACCGGCTGAGGCGGCACCGGCCGGTCATGGTCGCCTGCGACACGGTCTCGGCCGTCGCCATGGCCACGATCCCGGCGGCCTGGATCACCGGACTGCTCAGCGTGCCGTGGCTGATCGCGGTGGCGTTCGTCGTCGGCACCTGCTCGGTGATCTTCCGGGCGGTCAACTTCCCGCACCTGGCCATCGTGGTCCACGACAGCCAGCGGACCGAGGCCCTCGCGGGCTTCCAGTCGGCCTTCGCCGTGGCGACCGTCGCCGGTCCGGGCCTCGCCGGACTGCTCGTCCAGCTGATCACGGCACCGTTCGCGATCCTGGTCGACGCGGTGTCGTTCCTGGCCTCGGCGTTCCTGATCAGGTCGATCAGGGCGCCGGAGAACCACACGCCCGCTCCCCCGCGCGGCATGTGGACCGAGATCCGCGAGGGCCTGGGCACGGTGGCCGGACACCCGGCGCTCCGCGCGCTCTGCGGCGCCGGGATCACGATCAACTTCTTCGGCAGCGTCTACATGGCACTGTTCGTGATCTACGCGCTCAACGTGGTCGGCCTGCCCGCGGGGCTGGTCGGCGCCATCACCGCCTGCTTCGGCGTCGGCGGCCTGCTCGGCGCGGCCGTCGTCCCGCGCCTGACCGGCCGGTACGGCGAGAACCGGATACTGGCCTGCTCCGTGCTGCTCTTCCCCGTCGACTTCGTGATCGCCGCGCTCGCCTCAGGACCGGTGTGGCGCAGCTTCCTCCTCCTCGCCGCCAGCGCGGTGGCCTCCGGCGTGGCCGTCGTGGCCTTCTCCGTCTGCATGGGCGCCATCACCCTGCGCGAGACCCCCGCCGAACTGCGCGGCCGGGTCAACGCCACCCAGTCCTTCATGATCCAGGGCGTCCTCACCCTCGGCGGTCTCGCGGGCGGCCTGGCCGGTGAGGTGCTCGGGCTGCGCCCGGTGTTCTGGATCTCCGCGGCGGGGGTCCTGACCTCGATCGCGTGGATCTGGCTCTCACCCCTGCGCCGCTCCCCCACCTCCCGGACCCGATGACCCCGCAGCACCACTCCCCGGGCCTGCCGGATCCGATGACCCCGCGGCGGACCGCCCCCGGCCCATTGGCTGCACCCACGCCACGGGCACGCTCACGTCGAGGCCATCCATGTGAGGCCCTTTCCGGGAGATCGTCCCCGAGAGGTCTCCGGGAGGCCGTTCCCGAGGTTTTTCCCGGAAGGGCCTTCCGGAAGACCGTTCCCGGAAGCGCCTTGCCGGGAGACCGGGAACGGCCTCACCACCAGGCGGGCGGGTGCTCGCCCCTCTCCGGAGGCGGGCTCGACCAGTACGGCGGCACACCGTCGACGGTGCCCGGCGGCCGAAGGTAGGTGAGACGGCCGAAGGCGCTGTCCATCTCCTCGATCATGCCGGTGACGTCGGGCTCCGGTGCGGCCGCCCCGGCGACCCTGCCGAGGCCGTCCAGCCATCGCGCGGTCCCGGCCAGGGAGAGCTCCACCCGCCAGGATCCCCCCTCGACGGACCGGCGGAGCAGGGCGGCCATCGCGCCGAAGGCCGCCAGGTAGCCGGTGGCGTGGTCGAGGATCTGGGCGGGCAACGGGTGCGGCCGCGACCCGTCGCCGCCCTCATGGGCGATGCCGCACACCATCTGCACCAGGCTGTCGAACCCGCGCCTGCCCGCCCACGGCCCCCGCCCCCCCGTACGCCGAGATGTCGACGCACACGATGCCCGGCCTGATCTCCGCCAGCCTCCGGGGACCGAACCCCAGCGCTTCGAGAGCCCCCGGCCGGTAGGACTGCACGAACACGTCGGCCCCCGCCACCAGGTCGTGTAGCGCCGAGATCCCGGCCGGAGTCCTCAGGTCGAGATGACAGGACCGCTTGCCGAACGCGGTGCCGATCACCAGCCCCGGCACCTCGGGAAGGTGTCCGGCGCCCACCCTGAGCACCTGGGCCCCGTGGGCGGCCAGTGTGCGGGTCGCCACCGGCCCGGCGATCACCCTGGTCAGGTCGAGCACCCGCACCCCGTCGAGCGCCCGTCCTCCCCCGCCTTTCGGAGCGCCGGTCCCCCCACCGCCGGGGTCCCTCACGCTGCCGAGGTCCCTCACACCGCCGGGGGCGCCGAGCCGGGTCAGGTGGACGAGCGGCGACCCGGCGACCGCCCGTGACTGCGGGTGCTCACGCCACCCGGCGCGGTCGCGCATGGCCGCGGCGCATCCTCCCGCGGCCGTCACCGCCCCCTCGACCTCGACGGCGGTACGGCCCGCGCAGGCGCGTTCGACGGCGTCCCTGCCCGTATCGGCGGACAGTCCCAGCCCCGCGAGGGCCGCGTCACGGTGATGGTCGAAGTTGCAGTGCAGCCGGACCCAGCCGTCGGCGGTGCGGTAGTCGCCGGAGAGGGGAGCCCACAGGTCCACGGCGGCTCCGTCGATCCTGAAGTGGCGCTCGTCCAGGAAGGAGATCGCCGCCTCCCGCACGTCCACCGCGGCCCGGCTCCCGCCTCCCCTGAGCGCCGCGGCCGCCGCGGTGGCGGCCCCGACCGCGATGGCGGCGGCGGTGCCCACGTGGAAGACGGAGGGCAGCACCGGATCGTCCCCGCTCACCCGCACCGGCGGCAACTCGACGCCCACCTCCGTGGCCAGCTCGCGAATACGCTCTTCGACCACGTGATCCCCGCTCACCCGACGTCCTGGGCTCCCCCTTCCCCTCATCCTCGGCCACCCCTCCGCTCCTTGACCACATGCCGCGTCCCTTGGCCACATCCCGGCTACCTGTCCACATCCCGCGCTTCTTGGCCACGCCCTCCGCCTCTTGGCCACACCCCGGCTACCTGTTCACATCCCGCGCCCCTTGGCCACACCCTCCACCCCTTGGCCACACCCCGGTTGCCTATCCACAACCCCGCGCCCCTTGGCCATACCCCAGCCGCCTGTCCACAGAATCTCGTTCGGCTCATACTTGACGCGTCACGGGTCTTCATGCTTACCGGCCATGAAGTCCGTCCACACCGTGGGGCTGCGAGCCCTGTTGTGCTCACTGGTCCTGGCCACACCGGCGACGGGTGCCCATCGCGCGACCGCCCCAGCGCACCCCACCGGGGTAACCGGCCGCGCATACGGCGCGTACGGCGTGGCATCTCCCGTGACTACCCCCGCGACCGTCCTCACGGCTGCGCACGGCCCGGCGGGGACGACACGCCAGACTGGCGCGACGCACCCGGCGGAGACGACGCGCCCGGCTGGGACGACGCGCCCGGCTGGGGCGCACGCCCCTTCCCGAGAACCCGCCTCCGGGGAATCCCCTCCCTGGGAGTGGCCGCTCGCCGGGCGGCCACGGGTGCTCAGGGGCTTCGCACCACCGCCGCAGCCGTGGCTGGCCGGTCACCGGGGCACCGACCTCTCCGTGTCCCCAGGAGCCAAGGTGCGCGCCGCCGGAGCGGGAACGGTCGGCTACGCCGGTCCACTCGCGGACCGGAGCGTGGTGACCGTGCTCCACCCCGGCGGCCTGCGGACGACCTACCTGCCGGTCCAGCCCTCGGTACGGCGCGGGCAGGCGGTGGCCACCGGCGAGGTGATCGGCACCCTCCAGGACGTCCCGGGGCACTGCCCCACCGCCTGCCTGCACTGGGGCCTGCTCCGCGACCGCGCCTATCTCGACCCCTTGCTCCTCCTCGGCCACGGCCAGGTCCGCCTTCTCCCGCTGTGGCCCACACCCGAGAACGGGCCGAGAAAGAGCTATCCGCCGGGAGGGCGGTCGGGGCGGAGGCGCCAGCCACGGGAGACGCGTTCGACGTAGCCCGCGGCGGCCAGACCACCGAGGCAGGCGAGCACGGTCTCCAGGTCAACGCCCGCGGCGACGGCTATCGTCGCGGGGCCCACACCGATCCGGGTGGGCATGGCCTCGACAACCTTCCGGCTCTCCGGGTCGAGCCGGTCGCGGGGAAGCACCGGGCCGCGCGACTCCGGGGCCAGGTCGGTGCCCAGCGATCCGGCGAGCTCGATCACCTCCTCGGGGCCGGTGACGCAGATGGCCTTGCCCTGGCGGATCAGCCGATGGCACCCCGCCGAGAACTCCGAGGTCACCGGGCCCGGTATCGCGGCCAGATGACGGTTGAGCGCGATCGCGTGCCCGGCGGTGTTGAGCGCTCCGCTGCGCACGGCCGCCTCGACGACCACGGTGCCCCTGGACAGGGCCGCGATGAGGCGATTTCTGACGAGGAACCTCGGCCGGGTCGGGTGCGCGCCCATGGGGCACTCGCTGACCAGCACCCCCCGCGCCCGGATGGCGGCGAACAGCTGCTGGTGCGAGCTGGGGTAGGCGACGTCGGCGCCGCAGGCGAGCACGGCGACGGTCGGCCCCTCACCGGTGAGGGCACCCCGGTGGGCAGCCCCGTCGATGCCGTAGGCGCCGCCGGAGACGACACCCCACCCCCTCTCGCTCAGCCCGGCCCCGAGCTCCGCCGCCACGTGCGCGCCGTATGGCGTGGCGGCTCGGGAGCCGACGATCGCGACGGATCTGAGACAGGAGAACCGCAGGTCGGCGTCACCGTGGAGCCAGAGAGCGTAGGGCCGGGAGTCTCCCAGGTCATCCAGTTGGGTCGGCCATTCGGGATCGCCGGGAATCACCAGCCTGGCCCCTATCCGCTCTCCCTCGGCCAGGTCGCGCTCGGGGTCGGCCGTCCTGAGCCGGGCCGCCCAGGAGGCGACCATCCGGTCGAGCCTGGCCCCGAGCCGCCCGTCCCGCGCGGCCCCCGAGCCGTCACCCGCTCTGCCATCCGCTCCGGCCCCGCCACTACCGGGCCGACCGCTGTCGGACCGGCCGCCGGGAACGCTTGATCTCTCGCGCCGCGCCGCCCCCGAGCCGTCGCGAGGGAAGGGCCGGTCCCCGGATGAGCCGGACGCCCCGTCTCTCGACCCCAGGTCTCCCGGCTCCGGGCCCCCGTCACGCGGGCCCCGGCCCCCGGCTCTCGGCTCCGGGCCTACGTCACGAGGGTCCTCGCCTCCCTCACACGGGCCCCAGCCTCCGTCACGCGAAGAGAGGCGTCCGCCGTGTGAGCCGAACCCTCCGCCCGGCGGCTCCGGACTCGGTCCACGCGGACCGGGACCCCCTGTCGGTGGGCCGGAGTCTCCAACCGGTGGGCCGGGGGTTCCGGCCGGGCGGCCATGGGCGTCGGCGAACCATCGGGTGAGCTCCGCGTCCGCGGCGCCCCGCCGGACCAGGGCGACGGCGGCCTCGGGACCGCGCAGGGTCACGAGGGCGCCCATCACGGCGTCACCCGGCTCGGCCAGGCGCATCAGGGTGAGCCGTGCCAGTCTGTCGCTCATCGCTCCTCCCCCAGCCAGAGACCGAGCGCGGAGTTGGTCTCGTGGAGCTCCGGCCGGTCCTTGCCCGCGAGATCGGCCAGTGTCCAGGCCAGCTTGAGGATCCGGTCGAGGCCCCGGGCGCTCAGCCGGCCGCTGTCGAGATGCCCGAGCAGGGGTGACATCGCCGCCTGCGGCGGCCGGTATTCGGTGTGGAGGGCGCGGGCGGGCACCTCCGCGTTGCACCGCCACGGCCTGTTCGCGAACCGCTTGGCGGCCCGCTCACGCGCGAACAGCACCCGCTCGGCCACCACTCGGCTCGACTCGATGAACCGGCGGTCGGCGAGGAGTTCGCGCCGCGTCGAACGGAACAGGCCGACCTTGACGTCCACCCGGTCGAGCAGCGGGCCGGAGAGCCTGGCGAGATAGCGTCGGCGGGCCGCGGGAGCGCACGCGCACGGGTCGTCCGGGGTGGAGGGCCGCGCGCACGGGCACCTGTTGGCCGCCAGCACCAGCGCGAACCTGGCGGGGAAGGTCACCGACGCCAGCGCCCTGGAGACCGTCACCCGCCCCGATTCGAGCGGCTGCCTGAGCGCGTCGAGAACGGTCGTCGAGAACTCGGGGGCCTCGTCCAGGAAGAGCACTCCCCGATGGGCGAGCGAGACGGCTCCCGGACGGATCATCCCGCTGCCCCCGCCGATCACAGAGGCGACGGTCGCGGTGTGGTGGGGCGCCACGAACGGTGGGCGAACCAGCAGGGGACGGTCCCTGGGCAGCACACCGGCGACCGAGTGGATGGCGGTCACCTCCAGGGCCTGGTCCCGCTCCAGGGCGGGGAGCAGGGTCGGCAGCCGCTCGGCGAGCATGGTCTTTCCCGTGCCGGGAGGACCGAGCATCCAGAGGTTGTGGCCACCGGCGGCGCAGATCTCCAGCGCGCGGCGGGCGAGGGGCTGCCCGGCGACGTCCCTCAGATCGGGAGCGTCGCCGGGGCCGTCACCGGAATCGCAGGCGTCTCCGAGGGCGGCCTCGCCGGGGAGCCCCGGCGGGAGCGGACACGCGGCCCCCGAATCGCGATCTCCGGCCTCAGCCCCTCCGTGACCTGTCCCTCCGGCATCGGCTCCTCCTGCTCCCCCTGAACCGGATCCTTCGAAACCGGGCTCTCCGAAACCGGCCCCTCCGGCACCCGGCTTCCCGGCACCGGGCGGGAGACCTCCCATCGGTTCGTCATTCCGCAGCCAGCTCACCAGCGCGCCCAGCGTGGTCGCCGGAACCACGGTCACCCCCGGCACGAGACCGGCCTCGGCGGCGTTACGGGCCGGGACGACGACGGTGCGGGCACCGGCCGCGACGGCCGCCAGCACGGCGGGGAGCACGCCTCGCACCGGCCTGACCGAGCCGTCCAGGCCCAGCTCGCCCAGGAAGAACGGCTCGGCGACCCTGGCGGCGGGCACGAACCCTGCCGCCGCGAGCAGGGCCATGGCGATCGCGACGTCGAACAGGCTCCCGCGTTTGGGCAGGCTGGCGGGGAACAGGCTGACCGTGATCCGGGAGTCGGGCCAGGCGTAGCGGCTGTTGACCAGGGCGGAGCGCACCCGGTCGCGGGCCTCGCTCAGCGCGGTGTCGAGCATGCCGATGAGGTGGAGGCCCGCCACCCCGCTGCCGATATCGGCCTCGACCTCGACGAGACGGCCGGTCACCCCGACCAGGGCGACGCAGCGCGTGCGTGCGACGGCCACTCACCCCACCCCCCACGGGGAGCGAACGATCCACGACAGGCCGGGAAACCCGGGAGATCCTGGAGACCCTGGAGACGTCGACAGGCTGAGAGACATGGGAGACATCAGCACACCCCCCGCTCGTGGCGGACGACGAAATCCCCGGCGAACCGCTCCAGGGCGACGACGTCGACGCGGACCGCGTCGAATCGGTCTTGACGCTCGGCGAGCCAGCCGGCCGCGAGCCTGCGCAGCCGGGCGATCTTCGCGTCGGTGACCGCCTCGAAGGCGGTGCCGTGACTGCGGCCCGAACGGGTCTTCACCTCCACCGCGACGAGCGTGCGCCCCTCCCGGGCGACGATGTCGATCTCCCCGTCCGGGCATCGCCAGTTGCGATCCAGGATCTGCAGGTCGTGTGCGAGCAGATAGTCGACGGCGATCTGTTCGCCGTGCCTGCCGAGCTCATCCTTCGCGGCCATGGAACCACCTCCGGTTCCAGACCTTCGCTCAGCTCATCGCGCCACCGAGAAACCGAACGCGGTTCTGTGGAAATCCGGCCGAGCTCGACGCACGCCTGTGGATAACCTCTCGCGACCCCCAGCCGCGCCACAGCGCCTCGAACCGTTCGACCCCGCCCCGGGGCCCTCCGTGACCCCGGCCCCCTCGAACGATGCTCTCAAAGCCGCTCAGGACAGCGGCTCAGGCTCAGCGCTCAGGACAGCGGCTCAGGCACGGCGGCCCAGCGCTCAGGACAAGCAAACCAGGCTCAGCGTTCAGGACCGCGCGGTTCAGGACGCGCGGCTCAGGAGGAGAAGCCCTCCTTGGGCATCTCCAGGTCGGGCTTGGCGAGCTCCTCGACGTTCACGTCCTTGAAGGTCACCACCCGGACGTTCTTGACGAACCTTGCCGGGCGGTACATGTCCCAGACCCAGGCGTCCTGCATCTTCACGTCGAAGAACACGTCGCCGTTCTCGGCGGTGCGCACGTCAAGATCGACGGAATTGGTGAGATAGAAGCGCCGCTCGGTCTCCACGACATAGGTGAAAAGGCCGACAACGTCGCGGTACTCACGGTAAAGCTGCAGCTCCATCTCGGTTTCGTACTTTTCGAGATCCTCTGCGCTCATACCGGTCCTCCTGTTAAACGCCCACCCCGGCCCGCCCGATCAGACGGCACCGGCCCCCACTTCATTCTCACCCATCACCTCGCCCGCTCCTGACCGCGCCACCGTCGAGAACGAGAAGCGGTGGTCCGGACACGGGCCGTAGGCGCTGAGAGCCCTGCGATGGCCGGCGGTGCCATACCCCTTGTGCACGGCGAATCCGTACCGGGGATGGCGTTCGTGCAGTGCCACCATCATCTCGTCCCGCGTCACCTTGGCCACGATCGAGGCCGCGGCGATGCAGGCCGCGACCTGATCTCCCTTCCACACGCCCAGTGACGGAGCGGGCAGACCGGGAACGGGGAACCCATCGGTCAGAACGTAGCCGGGGTGACAGGGTAGTCGCGCCACCGCCCTGCGCATTCCTCCGATGTTGGATCTGTGGAGACCTCGGGTGTCGATCTCACCCGGCGGGATCACCACCACGCTCACCGCCTCCGCGGTCGCCGTGATCCGCTCGTACAGCGACTCGCGCCGGGAGGCCGTCAGCAGCTTGGAGTCGTCCAAGCCGTCGATCCGGCCGCCCAGCACCACGGCGGCGACCACCAGCGGCCCGGCGCAGGCGCCCCGACCGGCCTCGTCGACCCCCGCCACGGGACCGAGCCCGCGGCGGCTGAGAGCCCGCTCGTAGCCGTACAGTCCCGAATCCCGCCGGACCACGCTGGGTCTGGGGCGAAACGCAACCGTCATGGCACCACGGGTGACAGAACGACCATGACCAGAGAGTACGCCTCCTCTGGGGCATTCGGTACCGCTATCTCACCTTGAGGAAGCTCTCCGGCCGGGAAAGGACCGTGGCCCTGGAGAACGGCCAGTAGATCGCGACGGCCCGGCCGATGACGTCGCTCTCGGGAATCGACCCCTCCCCCAGCCTCTCCTCGTGGGCCCGCGAGTCGGCGGAGGCGGTGCGGTGATCGCCCATGACCCACAGCCGCCCCTGGGGAACGACCTTCTCGAACGACTCCCCCGAGGGGAAGTCTTCGGAGAAGAGGTAGGAGCTCTCTTCGAGCGGCACCCCGTTGACCGTGATCCGCTTCTTGGCGTCGCAGCACTTCACCGTGTCACCGCCGACGGCGATCACCCGCTTGATGGTGTCCTCGTTGTTCCAGCCCCTGAAAACCACGATGTCGCCGCGCTCGGAGTCGCCGTGCAGCTTGTTGACGACCACCCGGTCACCCACCAGAAGGGTGTTCTGCATCGACTCCGACGGGATCCAGAACGACTGGAAGACGAAAGCCTGCAACAGCATCGCCACCACCACCCCGCACACCAGCAGGAACAGTGACTCGCGCAGGCCACCACCCTTGCCGCGCTTCTCTTTCTTCTCAACCTCGGGTTCAACGGTCATGGGATCCGGCTACCGCCTCGAAAGCCAACGACGACGCCACAGCACCAGCGGCACGGCTCCCGCGAAGCCCGCGAGGAGCGGAGCCGCCCCTCCCACGGCCGCGGCGGCCTTGAGGGCCGGCTGGCCGAAGATGTCGGGAATGGGAAGGGTCGTGGCCCTGGAGAACGGCCACACGATCACGAAGGCCCGGCCGATCACCTTGTCCACCGGGATCGTCCCGCCACCGGGGTCGCCGAGGTGGGAACGGGAGTCGAGGGAGACCAGCCGGTGGTCGCCCATCACCCACAGGCGCCCCGGATTGACCTTGGCCTCGAAGAAACTCTGGGACGGCACGTCACCGGGGTAGAGGTAGCTCTCGTCGAGGGCGACCCCGTTGACCGTCACCCGGCCCTGGGCGTCACAGCACTTCACGGTGTCACCGGCGACACCGATGACCCGCTTGATGTAGTCCTTCTCGCCGGGAACCACACCGAAGGCGGTGCCGACCCAGCGGAAGAATCCCGCGACCGGGTTGGGCGGCTCCTCAAGATCGATCTCGGGGTCCCAGGAGTCGACCCCGGAGAAGACCACCACGTCACCGCGCTCGATGTCGCGGACGCGGTAGACGAGCTTGTTGACCAGGACACGGTCGTTCGTGAGGAGGGTGTTCTCCATCGACTCCGAGGGAATGTAGAACGCCTGGATCACGAAGGTCTTGATTATGAGGGCGAGCACCAACGCCACGACGACCAGGACGGGCAACTCCTTCCAGAAGGAGCCCTTCTTCTTGGCCTTACCGTCCTCGGCGCTCTTCTGAGTGTCTTCGGCGACCACGTCCACCTCGTCCTCGACAGGTCGACGCGAGACTGCGCCGTACTCCCGGTCTTCGCTAGTCATCGCTGACGAGCCTAGATGATGGGCGGTACCAAGTGGTCGAGTGACGGGGTACCGCATAGCCATGCGTATTGCCATAGGAGGTCAAACCTCCTTACATGCGACTGGCCCGCTCCCCGGTGAAGGGGGCACGGGCCAGGTCGGCGGACGCTGACGCGCCTAGCGGGCGTCGCGCTTCTCGCGGATGCGAGCGGCCTTGCCGCGCAGGTCACGCATGTAGTAGAGCTTGGCGCGGCGGACGTCGCCACGGGTCACGAGAGTGATCTTCTCGATGACCGGGCTGTGCACCGGGAAGGTCCGCTCGACGCCGACGCTGTAGCTGACCTTGCGGACGGTGAAGGTCTCACGGGAGCCACCGCCCTGGCGGCGCAGGACGAAGCCCTTGAAGACCTGGACACGGGACCGGCTGCCCTCGATGACCCTGACGTGGACCTCAAGCGTGTCACCGGGCCGGAAGTCCGGGACGTCGGTGCGGAGCGAGGACTTCTCAAGCTCGCTGATCAGCGTGTGCATGGCAGTTGGACCTCATTTACGAGCGCACACGGAGGTCCATCCGGCCGCGAGGGAGCGGCATCGCGATGGACACGCGTGCTGAAGTGGACTATGTCTCGGAGCCGACCGCGATGAGACCGGTCTGGGGACCGGATGGGCAGTCGGCGGCAACGCTTCAGTCTGCCATATTTCTCCGACCGACCGGAAATCAACCGGTCAGGGCGGCCGGACCGGTGGAGCCCGCGGGACCCGTCTCGGGGAGATCCGGCTCCGCCAGGGCCCGCCTGTCGTGCTTGTCCAGGCTCTCCGGGTCGAGCGCCGCCAGCAGCTCCGGCCGGTTCCTCGCGGTACGGCGCAGCGCCTGGTCCCGGCGCCACCGGGCGATCTTCCCGTGGTGCCCGGAGAGAAGGATCTCCGGCACCTCGTGCCCACGCCACTCGGGCGGCTTGGTGTAGACGGGGCCCTCGAGGAGGTTCTCCATCGCGCCGGGCGCGAAGGAGTCGTCCACGGCCGAGTTGACGTTGCCGAGCACGCCCGGCAGCAGCCGCCCGACGGCCTCGATCATCACCAGCACCGCCACCTCGCCCCCGGCGAGCACGTAGTCGCCGACGCTGACCTCGTCCACGCGCATGCGGGCGCCGTACTCGGCCATCACCCGGGAGTCGATGCCCTCGTAGCGGGCCGGGGTGAACAGCAGCCACGGCTCGGCGGCGTACTCCATCGCGAGCCTCTGGGTGAACGGCACGCCGCTGGGGGTCGGCACGATCATCCTCGGGGGTTCGGCCGGGCCGGAGGCGAGCACCGCGTCGATGGCCTCCCCCCAGGGGCCCGGCTTCATGACCATGCCGGGACCGCCTCCGTAGGGGGTGTCGTCCACGGTGCGGTGCACGTCGTGGGCGTGGTCGCGGAGCTGGTGGAGGCGTACGTCGAGGATGCCGCGCTCGCGGGCCTTGCCGATGAGGGAGACGTCGAGGGGGGCGAAGTACTCGGGGAAGATGGAGATGACGTCGACGCGCATGTCAGACGATCTCGTCCGGGTCGAGCAGTCCGGCGGGACCGTCCACGACGAGGACGCCCTTGACGAGGTCGACCTCCGGGACGAGCGCCTTGACGAACGGCACGTAGACCTCGGTGGCCCCGGCGCTCTTCCCGCGCCGTACCACGAGCAGGTCCTGGCCGTGGTGGAGCACGTCGGACACCTCTCCCACCGCCTCGCCGTCGGGTTTGACCACGGTGAGGCCGATGAGCTGGTGGTCGTAGAACTCGTCGGGGTCGTCGGAGGGCGGGATGTCGTCCGAGTCGATGACGAGCATGGTGCCGCGGAGCTCCTCGGCTCGGTCGCGGCCGGTCACGCCCTCGAACCTGACCAGCAGGATCCCGGAGTGCCAGCGGCGGGACTCGACGACCAGCGGGCCGGTCGACGCGGGGTCGGTGGCCAGGGCGGTGCCCGGGGCGAAGCGCCTGTCCGGCTCGTCGGTGCGCACCTCCACGGACACGTCCCCGCGGAGCCCGTGCGGGCGGCCGATCCGGCCTACGACGAGCTGCACGCCCGCCTCCTCACGTAAGGGTGACTAGGGAAAGTCTAGGGAAAGCAGACGGGCCACCCACACTGGGCGGGTGGCCCGTTCGCTCGATGGACGCGTCTCGTCGGCTAGCGGGCCTCGTTCAGGTCGAGCAGATCGACCCGGACGTACTTGCCGTCGCCGAGGGCGTTCACGACCGTGCGAAGCGCCTTGGCCGTACGGCCGCCGCGACCGATGACCTTACCGAGGTCCTCGGGGTGGACCCGGACCTCAAGCACACGCCCGCTGCGGATGCGGCGAGCGTGAACCTGGACGTCGTCAGGATGCTCGACGATGCCCTTCACCAGGTGCTCGAGGGCCTCCTCGAGCACCTCAGGCCTCGCCTTCCGGCTTCTCCTCGGCGGCCGCGGTGGGCTCAGCCGGGGTCTCGGCGGCGGCCTCTTCGGCCTTGGGAGCCTCTTCAGCCTTGGGAGCCGCCTTGCGGGTCGACTTCTTCGGCGTGGTGGCGGCCTCCAGGGAGAGCGCCTCCTTGGCCGCGGCCTCGTAGGCGGCGTGACGGTCGGCCTTGGGCTCGGCGACCAGGAGCGGAGCCGGAGCCGGCTCGCCCTTGAACTTCTGCCAGTCGCCGGTGAGCTTGAGGAGCTTGAGCACGGGCTCGGTCGGCTGCGCGCCGACACCCAGCCAGTAGGCCGCCCTGTCGGAGTCGACCTCGATGCGCGAGGGGTTCTCCTTCGGGTGGTACAGGCCGATCTCCTCGATCGCCCGGCCGTCACGCTTGGTGCGGCTGTCGGCGATGACGATGCGGTACTGCGGGTTGCGGATCATGCCGAGCCGCTTGAGCTTGATCTTGACTGCCACTGGTGTGGTCTCTCCTGCATTAGAGCGTGGGTGAGCGGCGTCTCATCGAGTGGGGCACGAGGAGAGGACCGTTCGAGGGACAGGCATGGCACGCGGGAGTGAGAGGGCAACCACGTGTCACGATGTTCCAACATGTCATTGTGCCAGACGTGCGGGAGTGCCCGGCCAACCCGAGGCCATCCGGTACGGCGGCCGGAGGGCAAATCTCGGTAATCCCCGTGTGTCCGGGACCCCCGGCGGGCCGGCCTGGTGCGCTAAATGGCCGCCGTGGCAACCACCCTCAGATCTCTGCTGCTGACCGCGACCGGCTCCGTCATCGTGCTGGGCGCGGTGCTGGCCATCAGGGCGACGACCCCGGCGGGTCAGGCCGACGTGTCCCCGGCGCCCATCTCGTCCCCCGCCGGACCCCTCGGAGCAACCTCGGGAACCTCAGGGCTCCCCGGACTTCCCGGGCTCCTCGGGATCACCGGGACTCCCCAGACCCCCCGAACCACCGGGACCACCGGGACCACCGGGACCCCGAGGACCTTCGGGAACCCCGGGATCGGGACCGGTCATGACGATCACGCCCCCGGGCATCCCCAGGCCCCCTGGGGATCGCCGGAACAGCCCGGGACCTTCGTACGCCCCGGGACACTCGTTCCGCCCCTGACACCGGCCCTGCCCCGGGCCGCCGCGCGGCTGGGGACACCGGTCCTCCCCGGCCCGCTCGGAGCGTCCGCGTGGTCCGGGAATCCCGTCATGCCGGAGGCCGTACCCGGGGCGCCGTTCCCACGAGGAGCCGCGGTCTCACCGGGAACACCCGTCTCGCCGGTGATCCCGGTCCCGCTGGGGCTCCCGGCCCCGCCGGAGGCGCCCGTCCGGCCGGTGTCCGCGCCGTCCGCGCCGTCCACGTCGCCCCGGCCGTCGTTCCTGGCGCCCCTGCCGCTCACGCTGCACTCGTCACCGTACGGATGGGAGCACTACTTGGGGCGCACCCCGAGGAGTTCGAGCACGGCGACGAGGATGAATCCCACGACGATGATCACCCAGATCCACCTCGCCCGCGTGTGGAACCCGTCGTCGCTCATTTCTGGCCGGGGAGCTTGAACTTCGAGGGGTCGAAGCCCGGCGGCAGCTCCAGGCCCGGCGGCAGCTGCTGCCGGGAGCCCAGCTTGCCGAGAAGGCCGTTGCCCGCGGGGGTCGCGGGCTCGTCGGTCTTGCCGGGGGCCTTGCCGAGCGCCGCCTTGCGCGGGTCACCGCTCACCCTGCGTCCCTTGGCCGCCTTCTTCTGCGCGGCCTTGCCGCCCTTGCGCCCGCCGGGCATGCCGGGGATGCCCATGCCGCCGGCCATCCGCTTCATCATCTTCTGGGCGTCGAAGAAGCGGGTGACCAGGCCGCTCACCTCGGTCACCGACACGCCGGAGCCCCTGGCGATGCGGGCCCGGCGGGAGCCGTCGATCATCTTCGGGTTCTGGCGCTCGGCGGGGGTCATCGAGCGGATGATGGCGGCGACGCGGTCGAGGTCGCGGTCGTCGACCTGGTTGAGCTGCTCGCGCATCTGCCCCATGCCGGGCATCATCCCGAGCAGGTTCTTGATGGGGCCCATCTTCTGGACCATCATCATCTGCTCGAGGAAGTCCTCCAGGGTGAAGCCCTCGCCCGAGGTGAGCTTGCTCGCCATCTTGGCGGCCTCGGCCTCGTCGAAGGTCTTCTGGGCCTGCTCGATCAGGGTGAGGATGTCACCCATGTCGAGGATGCGCGACGCCATCCGGTCGGGGTGGAAGGCGTCGAAGTCTTCGAGCTTCTCACCGGTGGAGGCGAACATGATCGGCCTGCCGGTGATGTGCCGGACCGACAGGGCGGCGCCGCCTCGGGCGTCGCCGTCGAGCTTGGTCAGCACGACGCCGTCGAAGCCCACGCCCTCCATGAAGGCCTGGGCCGTGGAGACGGCGTCCTGGCCGATCATGGCGTCGACGACGAACAGGACCTCGTCGGGCGAGACCGCGTCGCGGATGTCGGCCGCCTGCCGCATCAGCTCCTGGTCGATGCCCAGGCGGCCCGCGGTGTCGATGATGACGATGTCGTGCTGCTGCCGCTTGGCGTGGTCGATCGACTGGCGGGCCACCGCGACCGGGTCGCCGACGCCGTTGCCCGGCTCGGGCGCGTAGACCGCGACGCCCGCGCGCTCGGCCACGACCGAGAGCTGCTGGACGGCGTTGGGCCGCTGGAGGTCGGCGGCGACCAGCAGTGGCGTGTGGTTCTGCTCCCGCAGCCAGCGGGCGAGCTTGCCGGCCAGGGTCGTCTTGCCCGCGCCCTGCAGGCCCGCGAGCATGACGACGGTCGGCGGGTTCTTCGCGTAGCGAAGCCGCCGGGTCTCGCCGCCGAGGATCTCGATGAGCTCGTCATTGACGATCTTCACGACCTGCTGCGCCGGGTTCAGCGCCTGGGAGACCTCGACGCCGCGAGCGCGCTCCTTGACCTGGGCGACGAACGCCTTGACCACGGGCAGCGCGACGTCCGCCTCGAGAAGCGCGATGCGGATCTCGCGGCAGGTCGCGTCGATGTCGGCGTCGGACAGCCGACCCTTGGATCGAAGGGAGGAGAAGACCGATGTCAGCCGGTCGGAAAGCGTCTCGAACACGTGATTGGCCAGCCTCTGCGCTACAGGTCTGCGACTCGACCTCCCAGCCTATCCGCTGGGAGGTACGACTGACGCCCTCCCGCGGTCAGCGACCCCAGCCGGGGACGGCCATCCGCATGGTGAGCGCGTGCTCGACAAGCGTGATGAGCGTGGCCTTCACCGCGTCGCGCGAGCGGGCGTCGGTTCTGGAGATGGGGATGTGGGGCGCCAGTGTCAGCGCCTCGCGTACCTCCTCCTCGCCGTGGAGATAGGTGCCGTCCCAGCCGTTGACCGCGACGACGAAGGGGAGCTTGGCCTCCTCGAAGTAGTCGATCGCCGGGAAGCTGTCGGCCAGCCTCCGGGTGTCGACGAGCACGATCGCACCGATCGCGCCGCGGACCAGGTCGTCCCACATGAACCAGAACCGGTGCTGACCCGGCGTACCGAACAGGTACAGGATCAGATCGCGGTCCAGTGAGACACGGCCGAAGTCCATCGCGACCGTGGTGGTGGTCTTGTTCGGCGTGAGGCCGAGATCGTCGATCCCGGCACTGGCGTCGGTCATCACCGCCTCCGTGGTCAGCGGCACGATCTCCGACACCGCCCCCACGAACGTGGTCTTGCCGACGCCGAACCCACCCGCGACGACGATTTTCGTCGATGTCAGGCCGCCGCCGCGGCTAGAGCCTGCGAAGTCCACTGAGCACCCTTTCCAGCAGGTTGAGATCCGGCTTACCCGCGTCCAGCTGCGGCTGGTGGATCTGCACCAGGCCCTCGGCGGCCATGTCGGCCACCAGGATCCGGGTCACGCCGAGCGGGATGCGGAGCATCGCGGAGATCTCAGCGACCGAACGCACTTGCCGGCACAGGGCACTGATCGCCTGATATTCCGGGGTGCGGGTGGATAAATCGTGATGTATGGAGGTCGCCGAGGAGACCAGGGCCTCCAGGGCGAGTTGGGTCCGGGGGGCGGTGCGCCCCCCGGTCACGGCATACGGACGGACGAGGGAGCTCTGCTCCGACGGCGCCGGGTGCATGAGATGGGAAGGAGGACCGCCCTGGTGCCGATGGGGGTCGTCCATTGATTGATAGGGATACCCGCCGAGCGGGTCGCCCTCACCAGTCCAGCCGCGGCCTGCCACGGCAGCCTCCTAGCGTCATCGCCGTCACCGTGAATGGGAAGACTGCAGCTCCGCGCGGACGGCCGGGGTCAGCACCTGACCGGCCCGCTCGACGAGCATCGTCATCTGGTAGGCCACCAGCCCCATGTCACAGTCGGCGGCGGCCAGCACCGCCAGACAGGAACCGTCACTGATCGACATGATGAGAAGCAGCCCTCGCTGCATCTCCACCACGGTCTGGGTGACCGCCCCGCCCTCGAAAACCCGTGAGGCACCCTGGGTCAAACTGATCAGACCGGCCGCGACCGCGGCCAGCTGGTCCGCCCTGTCCCTGGGAAATCCATCCGAATACGCCAACGGCAGACCGTCGGCTGACACGACGACCGTGTGCGCCACACCTGGGACGTTGTTCACAAAGTCGGTGATCAGCCAATTGACCCCCCGGGCGGCCTGGCTCATTTCGCGCACGTGTCATCCTCCTTGGCGACCATGATGAGCTCGCTCACCGGTCCTCCTTGTTTCCTTCAACGTCCCGGCCGAAGTCGGGATACGGCCGCCCGTCTCCGGCTCCGCCTCTGGCGGCCGCGCGCCCCTGCCGTACTCCCTGCTGGAAGCTCGCCAGCCTGTTGCGCACCGCCTCCGGGGAGACGGTCGGCCGGTGCACGGGAGTTTGGGGGGCCGCGCTCAGGTCGGGCGCGGCCGTACCGGGTACCAGGTTCGCCTTGGGCACCCGCTTGGGCAGCCCGGAACCGGTGATCCCGCCGAGTGAGGGTTCGCTGGCGGCCTTGGCCGCCTGCCAGCCCACGTCCGCGGGCGAGGACCAGCCGCCGCTCCCCTGCGCGGGGGCGGCCGGCTGCGAGAGCTGGACGGTCTCCTGGACGGCGTGGACCTCGGGGACCTCCTCGACCCGCTCCTGGACGGCCGGGGCCGGCTCGACCTTCTTGAACCAGTCGGACTCGACGGCCGCGAAGATCGGCAGGAACTCCTCCTTCGCCTCTTCCATGGGCGAGGAGTCGGGGATCACCGGCAGCGGGCCGGTGTTGTCCGCCGGGTCGAAGGGGCGTCGCCCGAAGGAGCCGGAGTTGCCGGTGGACGGCCATCCCCCGGAGTCGCCGCGCGAGGAGGTCGACCAGACGTCGGAGCCGCTGTCCCTGCTCTGCTGCTGCCCGCCGGGCCAGACGGGGGCGTCGCCGCGTGAGGGCGCGCCCTGGCCTCCGGACCACATCCCCGCGTCGCCGCGAGGTCCGCCCTGTCCCTGCCGCCATCCGGAGGGGTCGGGCTGGGCGGCGTTCGGCCAGCCGTGATGGGGGTCGGCGCCGGGCGGTGGTACCTGTCCCGGCCAGGGGGTGTCGACGGGCGCCTGCCCGAACTGGCCGCCGCCGAAGGGAGGCTGCGAGGCCTCGAAGGAGTTGAACTGCTGCCCCAGGTCGAAGGAGGCGAACGAGTTCTGGTGGGCGGCCTCGAAGGAGGCGAAGGACGGTATCGGGGGGGCGGTGGGGCTGGCCAGCACGGGCGGGCGGTCCATGGAGGCCATGGATCCGGCCCAGTCGCCGCTCTGCATGCTGGGGGTGGGCCCGCCCGGACGGTTGGTGACGGCGAGCAGGTTCTCAGGGAGCAGGACCATCGCGGTCAGGCCGCCGCTGTCCTGCTGCCTGAGCTGGACGCGGATGCCGTGCCTCAGGGCGAGGCGGCCGACCACGAACAGGCCCATCCGGCGGGAGACGGAGACGTCCACCACCGGCGGGTTCGCCAGCCGCCAGTTGGCCTGGGAGAGCTCCTCGGCGGTCATCCCGATGCCGATGTCGGTCACCGAGACCATCACTCCGCCGCCGTCGATGCGGTTGCTGGAGACGATGACCTTGGTCTCGCGGGGGGAGAAGGAGATCGCGTTCTCCACGAGCTCCGCGATCAGGTGGACGACGTCGTTGACGGAGGTGCCCGCCACGGACACGCCCGCGGACAGCTGCAGGTCCACCCGCTCGTAGTTCTCGACCTCCGACAGCGAGGCGCGGACCACGTCGATGAGCGGGACCGGCTGGCTCCACCGGCGGGCGGGTTCCTGGCCGGCGAGGACCAGGAGGTTCTCGGAGTTGCGGCGCATGCGGGTGGCGAGGTGGTCGAGACGGAAGAGGCTGCCGAGCCGGCCCTCGTCCTGCTCGCCCTGCTCCAGGCTCTCGATGAGGGAGAGCTGGCGCTCGACCAGGGTCTGGCTGCGCCGGGAGAGGTTGACGAACATCGAGTTGACGTTGCTCCGCAGCGTGGCCTCCTGGCCCGCCAGTCGCACGGCCTCGCGGTGGACCTCGTCGAAGGCCCGCGCCACCTCACCGATCTCGTCGTCGGAGGCGACGCCGATCGGGGTGATGTCGGTGGTCGAGACCTCGCCGCTCTCGCGCATGCCCTGGACGGTCTCGGGAAGACGCTGGCCGGCGATGGACAGCGCCTCGGTGCGGAGCCTGCGCAGCGGCCTGACCAGCGACCGCGCCATGACGGCGGTGACGATCAGGACGAGGAGGAGGAGCAGCCCGCTCAGCCCGGCGGCGATCAGCGCGCCGCGCTGCTCGGACGCCTGCAGGACGCTGCTCTGCATGATGAGGGTGTTGGCGACCTGCTCCTCCACCGTGCGCATGCGCTCGATGACGTTGCTGGAGGCGTCGAACCAGGTCGACTGGTCGCCGAGGTCGCTTCGGGAGACGTCGACGTTCCTCAGCGGCAGGCCGTTGAGCGCCATGAAGACGGCGCGGGCGCGCAGGGCCGCCGCGCGGTCCTTCTTCTGGCTGCTGACCGTGTCGTCGTAGAGCTGCCGCTGTTCGATCGACGCCTCGGAGCGGAAGGTCGCGAGCTCTCCCTCGAACTGCGCGCGGGCGGCCAGCATGGCGTCGAGGCCCTCGGCGCTGAACTCCCTGACGGCGAGGGCGACGGCGAGGTTCGCCCGCTCCCTGGACGCCTGTTCCTTCGCCCTGGTCAGCGCGGCGAACGCGGCCGCGCCGCCGGTGAGGTCCTGGTCGGAGACGCCCTGGATGATCTCGTCGTGCAGGGCCAGCAGGTCCGTCATGGTACGGGAGTACATGGCGATCGTGGGCTGGGCCGGCAGCTGGGTGGCCGTACCCGCGGCCAGTTCGCGCACGCTCTTGATCTCGTCGATACGGCGGCGGATCTGGGTGAGCTCGGTCTCGCCCCGGGTGCCGAGGGACTCCAGGAGGCCGCTGTCGGCCATGGCGGCGTTGAGGCGGGAGCTCACCTGCCCGACGACCTCGTCGACCTCTTCGTACTGCTTGCGCAGGTTCGCCCTGCCGGTGGCCGGGCGGCCCTGCGCCACGTGCCGGGCCGACAGGTCCCGCTCAAGCTGCAGTTCGTCGACCAGGTCGCTGAGCCCGGCGGCGAGTTCGGCGGTGACGCGCACGCGCTCGTACTCGGCGGCGCTGCTGATCGAGCTGGTGACCCGCAGGCCGCCCAGCACGATCGCGGCGACCGTGGGAATGACGATGAGCGCGATGAGCCGCGATCTCACCCGCCAGTTCTTGAGCGCTAGCTTGCCGCCGTTCCTCGCGGACTTCTCGGAGTCGCGACCGTCGAGGTCCTGACCCGGGCCGCTCTGCGGCCGCCCCCCCTGGTTGTCGAATCCCAGGGCAGGTGCCAGCCCGGATTCGCGTTCGCTGGGGATTGACGCTGTCCTCACTGGCCTCCGCTGCCTCTCCTCGGATCGTCTGCTTGGAGGGGATCGCGTCACGCAATGATGTGCGAGTGACGCCGACGCATCCATGGGGTAGGGGTTATTGGAGCACAGCCGGATCAGTTCGGCCAACAGCACATAACTCGCATTCCTCACTTAACGGGTACACCACACCCGCAACCGGGCGACGACTCTCCGTCCTGTAACCACAAACTTCCGCAAAGTTGCCAAACAGATTTATTGACATCTTTCGCGACGCCCGCTACGCCGGTCCATCTTGCGATTGATACGGGTGTGGCAAGTGGGTCTCCTATGGCCGTTTTGTTACTTCGGGGCGATAGGGGCAAAAGGGGTGATATTTGTAATTTGACTGATCTACTCCGCTACTCTGATCCGCGGTCGGCATACCCCCCTTGACCAACATGCCTCCCGGGACCCCCTCCATGTCGCCCGATGAGTTACCGCGAGTTCCGGCAGGGGCGGTCAAACGCAGCTAAGGAGACCCATGAGGTTCAAACTTGCGAGCCGGGCCGTCATCGCAGGAGTGGCCGCCGCCCTCGCGCTGAGCGCCTGCGGAAGCTCTGACACCCCCGCTGACACCACCTCCGCGAACGCGGGCGGCCTTGAGAAGGCCAGCATCAAGATGGGAGCGCTGCCGATCCCCGACTCGGCCGCGCTCTACATCGCCAGAGACAAGGGCTTCTTCAAGGCGGAAGGGCTCACCGTCGAGATCGAGCCGGTGCCCGGCGGCGCCCAGGCCCAGCAGTCCCTCATGGGCGGCACCCTGGACGCCACGCAGACGAACTACGTCTCCACCTTCCTCGCCGTCTCCAAGGGCCAGAAGATGAAGATCATCTCTGACCTCTACCAGGCCGCCCCGAACTCGTTCAACCTCATGGTGCCGAAGGACTCCGGGATCAAGACCCCGGCGGACCTCAAGGGCAAGAAGATCGCGGTCAACAGCAAGCAGAACATCGGCACCCTCGCGGTGACCACGGTGCTCAAGACCCACGGCCTCACCGAGAAGGACGTGGAGTTCGTGGAGTTCCCCTTCCCCCAGATGGGGGCCCAGCTCGCCAGCAAGACCGTCGACGCCGCCTGGATGACGGAGCCGGCCCTGACCGCGGCGCAGAAGACCATCGGCGCCCAGAAGCTCGCCGACACGATGGTCGACTCCACCGCCGACTTCCCCATCGCGGGAGTGGCCGTCACCGAGAAGTTCGCCACCGACAACCCCAAGACGGTCGCCGCCTTCCAGCGGGCGATCGCCAAGGCCCAGCAGATCGCCGCCACCGACCGCAAGGCCGTCGAGGAGATCCTGCCGACCTACACCCAGATCGACGCGGCGACCGCGGCCGTCATCACGCTCGGCTCCTTCCCCACCAGCCTCGACGAGACCCGTCTGCAGCGGGTCGCCGACCTCATGCTTGAGCAGGGCTACCTCACGAGCGCGATCGACGCCAAGACCATCCTCCCCGGAAACCTCGGGTGACACGGCGCAACCCGCTCGACAGCAGACTGCTCTGCGGCGCCCTCGGCGTCGCGGGGCTGTTCTGCGTCCTGGAGGTCGCGGGGCGGGCCGGGCTGATCGACCCGCTCGCGTTCCCGCTGGCCTCCACGGTGCTCGGCCGGGCGGTCGCTCTCGTGACGGACGGGGAGTTCCTCTCCGACGTCGTCTCGACCCTCGGCGCGTGGGCGACCGGGCTGCTGCTCACGGTCGCGATCGCGGTGCCCGCCGGACTCCTGCTCGGCAGCCTGCCCCGCGTGGAGAGCGCGCTGCGGCCGATCGTGGAGTTCCTGCGCCCCATCCCGTCGATCGCGCTGATCCCGCTGGCACTCGCGGTGTTCTCCGACCGGTTCGACATGAAGGTCACCCTGGTCGTCTACGCGGCGACCTGGCCCATCCTGATCAACACGATGTACGGCCTCAAGGACGTCGACCCGCTCGCCAAGGAGACGCTCCGCAGCTTCGGGTTCGGGAAGCCGGCCGTGCTGTGGCGGGTCTCCCTGCCGAGCACCGCGCCCTTCATCGCCACCGGGGTCCGGCTGGCGTCGGCGATCGCGCTCATCGTGGCGATCAGCGCGGAGCTGCTCGGCGGCGGCACCGACGGCATCGGCAGCTACGTCCTGGAGAGCGCGGGCGGCGTGGACGCGACGCAGTACGTCATCGCCGCCGCCATCTGGGCCGGGGTCATCGGCGTGGTCACCAACGGCCTGTTCGTGCTCGCGGAGCGGCGGCTCTTCCGCTGGCACACCGCCCGTACGGAGGTGGTGTGATGAGCGGCCCGCTGCGTGTCGCCGGACGGTTGTGGCCGGTTCCTGTCATCGTGGCGCTGTGGGAGCTGCTCACCCGCTACCTGGAGATACTCAGCTTCCCGCCTCCGTCGCAGATCGCGGCCAGCGCGTACACGATGTGGCTGACCGGCCCCGCCGAGCGGCTCTGGCTCACCGAGGCGGCGCTGGAGAACATCCCCGCGAGCGTCGGTCGGCTGCTGGCCGGGTGGGTGCTGGCCGGAATCGTCGGGATCACCCTCGGGGTCGCGCTGGGCCGCTCCCCGCTGCTCTTCCGCCTCATCGACCCCCTGGTGCAGTTCGCCCGCGCCATTCCCCCGCCCATGCTGCTCGCGTTGTTCCTGGCGCTGTTCGCCATCGGCCCCCGGATGCAGATCAACTTCATCGCGTTCGGCATCGTGTGGCCGATCCTGATCAACGCCTGCGAGGGGGCCAGGCACGTCGACCGCCAGCACCTGGACACCGCGAGCGTCTTCGGGCTGACGGGCCGCGAGCGATTGTTCCGGATCATCCTGCCCTCGGCCATGCCGAAGATCTTCGCCGGTCTCCGGGTCAGCCTGTCGCTGGCGCTGATCCTCATGGTGCTCTCCGAGCTGATCGGCAGCACCGACGGGATCGGCTACCAGCTCCTGGACGCCCAGAGGTCGTACGACTTCCCCGGCGTGTGGGCGACCATCGTGGTGCTCGGCGTCCTGGGATACGCGCTCAACTCGGCGTTCCTGGCGGCCGAGCGACGTGTCCTGTCCTGGCACCGATCCGCCAAGCAGACGACCTGAGGACCCGCTGTGCTCGAAATCACGAACCTTTCCCACACCTACGGCAGCGGGCCGACCGCGCACAACGCGCTGGGCGGCATCAACCTGAAGGTCGCCCAGGGCGAGCTGGTGTGCGTCGTCGGCCCCTCCGGATGCGGCAAGTCCACCCTGCTGCGCTCCATCGCGGGACTCATCCGGCCCAGCGGCGGCCAGGTCACGCTCAACGGCACCCGCGTGGAGCGGACACCCGACAACCTGGCCGTGGTGTTCCAGGACTACAGCAGGTCCCTGTTCCCCTGGATGTCGGTGGCCGACAACGTCTCGCTCCCGCTGCGCCGCAAGGGCCTGGACAAGCCTCGGCGCAAGCAGGCCGCGCTGGAGGCACTGGAGGAGGTCGGGCTACAGGGCGCCTCGGCCAAGTACCCGTGGCAGCTCTCCGGGGGTATGCAGCAGCGGGTGTCCATCGCCCGCGCGCTGGCCTACCGTCCCGCCCTGCTGCTGATGGACGAGCCCTTCGGCTCCGTCGACGCCCAGACCCGCGAGGACCTGGAGGACCTGACCCTGCGGGTCCGCGGCCTGCACAACATGACCATCGTGCTGATCACCCACGACATCGACGAGAGCGTCTACGTCGGTGACCGTGTCGTGGTCCTGTCCAAGTCCCCCGCCGGGATCGTGGGCGACCTGCGCGTGCACCTGCCCGGCCCGCGCGACCAGATCACCACCCGCGAGCACCCCGACTTCGTGCACCTGCGCGCCGAGGTCGGCCGTCTGGTACGCGGCATGCGCAGCCCGTCGACCTCGACTCCCTGAGAACTCCTGAGCTCCTGAGAACTCCCGAGAACTCCCGAGAACTCCCCGAGACGAAACCACCTCCAGAAACACGGCTCCCTCCGGACCGCACGCCGGAGAAGAGAGGATTTCCATGAGCGACCCACAGGCACCGGTCTGGGATGCGATCGGCGGTGTCTCCCGTTTCGCCGCCCTGGCCACGATGGCGGAGCTGGGCTGCGCCGACCACCTGCGAGACGGCGCCCTCACCGTCGACGAGCTCGCGCTGCGCTGCGGCGCCAACGCGCCCGCGCTGGGCAGGGTGCTGCGCCAGCTCGCCTCCATGGGCATGGTCGCGACGGCCGCGCCCGGCACGTACGAGCTGACCGAGGCGGGTGCCACCCTCGGCGCCGACACGCCCGGCTCGCTGCGCTCCGCCGTCCGGATGATCGCCGAGGACGGCTTCTGGTACGGCATGGGCAAGGTCCAGCAGACCGTACGCACCGGGAGGTCGGGCTTCGTGGAGCGGCACGGGCCGCTCTACCGCTACCTCGGGGCCAACCCCGAGGCGGGCGCGCTGTTCGACGACTACATGGTGGTCAGGGCACAGCCGTTCGCGGACGCCGTGGCCTCCCGCTACGACTTCTCCGGCGTGCGGACCCTGGTGGACGTGGCCGGCGGCAAGGGGCACATCCTGGCCGCCGTACTGAAGGAGCACTCAGATCTCAGCGGGGTGCTGTTCGACCAGGAACGCGTGGTCAGCGGGGCTCGCGAGTTCTTCGCCGACGCCGGTCTTGAAGACCGCTGCAGTTTCGCCGCCGGCGACTTCTTCGTCTCCGTGCCCGCCGGAGGGGACGCCTACCTGCTGAGCAGCGTGATCCACAACTGGTCCGACGAGGACTCCGTACGGATCCTGCGCAACGTCAGGGAGGTCATCCCCGACGACGGCCGGGTGCTCATCGTGGAGTTCGTGGTCCCGGACGACGACCGGCCGCACATCAGCAAGGACGTCGACATGCGGATGCTCGCCCTCTTCGGCGAGGGCATGGAGCGCAGCACCTCCGAGTACGCGGAGCTCCTGGGCAAGTCCGGTTTCCAGCTCAACCGGCAGATAGAGCTTCCCGGCGGTTCCTCCATCGTCGAGGCCCTGCCGATGTAGGAATCGCGAACAGCGGCGGCCGGTGGCGTGGGGTTCACGCCACCGGCCGCCGCTGTTTCATGCGCCTTTCACACGAAGCCGCCTTCACCCGCAGCCACCTTCACACGAAGCCGCTTTCGCACGAAGCCACTATGAAGTCGCCTTCACGGATCGGTTTTCGCACAAAACCGGATTCGCGCCGGTCCGATTTCCCCGGCCCACCTTTCGCACAAAACAGAAATGACCACCGTGAAATCGGTGGCCATATGATCGATTACCGCCGCGCGCCGCCGGAGTTCCGGACAAAATCACGCGCCTTCGATCGGGCGCGCAACGCCCCCGCGGCCGGAAAACTCATCG
The DNA here is from genome assembly GCF_039537505.1 of Streptosporangium oxazolinicum. Taxonomy (NCBI): domain Bacteria; kingdom Bacillati; phylum Actinomycetota; class Actinomycetes; order Streptosporangiales; family Streptosporangiaceae; genus Streptosporangium; species Streptosporangium oxazolinicum. The sequence continues at coordinate 338,266 of NZ_BAABAQ010000006.1, read as the reverse complement.
CGCGTATCTCCGCCCCCACCGAATTCGATGGCTTTAGGACATGCTTTGTCAGCCGATTTCGGGTGGGATTATCAGAGGTGAGCTTTGCGAACGGTGAATGTCCCCGCTCCGGAGACCCGCGACGCCACCCCCGGCCGGAGACGGCTGTGGGCCCCGTCCCTCCAGGGACGGGGCCCACACCGTGTGACGTCAGACCCTGAGCGTCAGGACGTGCTCGACCAAGGTGATCAAGGTCGACTTCACGGCGTCGCGGGACCGGGCGTCGGTCCGGACGACGGGGATGTGCGGGGAGATCGTCAGAGCCTCCCGCACCTCCTCCTCACCGTGGACGTGCGATCCGCCGAACCCGTTGAGGGCCACGACGAACGGCAGGCCGGCCTCCTCGAAGTAGTCGATCGCCGGGAAGCTGTCGGCCAGCCTCCGGGTGTCGACGAGCACGATCGCACCGATCGCGCCCTTCACGAGGTCGTCCCACATGAACCAGAACCGGTGCTGACCCGGCGTACCGAACAGGTACAGGATCAGATCGCGGTCCAGCGAGACCCGGCCGAAGTCCATCGCGACCGTGGTGGTTCGCTTTGTCGGGATGTGCGAGAGGTCGTCGACGTCCGCACTCGCCTCTGTCATCACCGCTTCCGTGGTCAGCGGCATGATCTCGGAGACCGCACCGACGAAGGTCGTCTTGCCGACACCGAACCCGCCGGCAACGACGATCTTCGTCGACGTCATCCCGGCGTCAGAGCCTGCGAAGCCCACTGAGCACCCTTTCAAGCAAATTGAGATCCGGCTTACCCGCATCCAGCGACGGCTGGTGGATCTGCACCAGGCCCTCGGCCGCCATGTCCGCGATCAGCACCCGGGTCACGCCGAGAGGCATGCGCAACAGGGCGGAGAGCTCGGCAACCGAGCGCACCTGCCGGGACAGCGAGATGATCGCCTGATATTCCGTGGAGAGCGTGGTGGGATCCACGCCCGCGAACGTCGCCGAGGAAACCAGCGCCTCGAGAGCGAGCTGCATCCGAGGAGCGGTCCTGCCCCCGGTCACAGCGTACGGGCGAATCAAACGATCTCGCCCGCTCTTGGCCTGGGGCGCGCCCAGAGATTCCTCCGGGCCGCGCCAACCTGGTGCGTCCATATCACCCCCCTATCGCTGAGCCGACTGCAGCTCGGCCCGGAGCGCAGGCGTAAGGGCCTGGCCGGCACGTTCTGCGAGCAGTGTCATCTGGTAGGCCACGAGGCCCATGTCGCAGTCCGGCGAGGCCAGCACGGCCAGCGCGGAACCATCGCTGATCGACATGGTCAGCAGGAGGCCCCGCTGCATCTCGATCACCGTCTGTGCCACAGGGCCGCCCTCGAACACCCGTGAGGCACCCTGGGTGAGGCTGATCAGACCGGCCGTGATCGCGGCGAGCTGGTCCGCCCTGTCCTTGGGGAAGCCCTGGGAGTAGGCCAGCGGGAGCCCGTCCGCGGAGACGATCACCGCGTGCGCCACCCCGGGCATCTCCTTGACGAACTCGGTGATCAGCCAGTTGAAACCGCGAGCGGCCTGGCTGAGTTGGTTGTTCACTGCTGGTTCTCTCCCTCGACGGCGTTGGCGCGCTCGCTCATCTCAGCGCGTCCCTGCCGTACGCCTTGCTGGAAACTGGACAGACGGCTGCGCACCCGTTCCGCCGAGATCGGCGGCATCGGGGGGGCCGGAGCCGCCGGGGCCGACGAGGCTGCTCCGGGCACGAGGTTCGCCTTGGGCACCCGCTTGGGAAGGCCCGCTCCGGTCATCCCGCCCTCCACGGGCTTCTTGGCGACCTCGGCGGCCGCCCAGCCCTGGTCGGAGGGGGTGCTCCACGGCTGCCTCTCTGCCGCGGGCTCGGCCGGCCTGAGCGGCTGCGCCTGCGGCTGTCGCTGCGGCAACGGCTGCGCCTGCTGTTGAGGCGGCGGCGTCCGCTGCGGCAACGGCTGCGCCTGCTGCTGGGGCGGCGGCGAGGAATGCGTGATCTGCGGGATGTTCTGGGTCTCCAGCCCCTGCGGACCCCGCCTGACCCGCTGCTCCAGCGGCCGTGGCCTGACCTCGGCCACGGGCTCGGGAGCGGCCTCCCGCTCCGGCTCGGGCTCGGGAGTGGCGGACGCGCCGCTGCGGAACCAATCGGATCCCACCGCCGCGAAGATCGGCAGGAACTCCTCGGGCTCCGGTTCCGTCGGCGGCACCTCGACCACGGGAAGGGCCTGGGTGTTCTCCACCGGTTCCAGCCGGTGCGGCGTCCAGGGGTCGATCGCGGGCGGGTCCGGCCAGGCCGAGGGGAACGACGGCGGCGCGGTCGACGCCAGCGGGGACGACCACAGGTCCTCCACCGCCGAGGCGGGCACCACGGGGCCCGACCACAGGTCCCCGGACGTCGGCGCGGGCACCTGGGGAGGCGCCTGCGTGGGCGGCGTCCCGAGACCGGCCTGCGGCCGGCCGCCGCGCCCCATCCCGGTCCCGAACGGGTCCGGGTTCGGGGCGGAGCCGAACGGGTCGGGGTTCACCGAGGCGAACGGGTCCTGGTTGGACATGGAGCCGAACGAGTTCGACGGGCCGCCGAAGGAGCCGGACTGCATGCCCTGGCCCGACAGGGCCAGCTCGGGCATCATCGTGGACTGGGCCACCACCTGCACCGGCAGGAGCACGACGGCGCTGAGGCCGCCGGTCTCCGGGCGCCTGAGCTGGACCCTGATGCCGTGGCGCATGGCCAGGCGGCCGACCACGAACAGGCCCATCCGGCGGGAGACCGACAGGTCCACCGCGGGAGGCTCGGCCAGGCGGCGGTTCGCCTCGGTCAGCTCCTCGTCGCTCATGCCGATGCCGGAGTCGGTGACCGCCAGGATGACGGCGCCCATCTCGTTGCCGTTGCTGGTCACCGTGATCTTGGTGTCCTGCGGCGAGAAGAAGATCGCGTTCTCGACGAGCTCCGCGATCAGGTGGACGATGTCGTTGACGGCCTGGCCGATGATCGAGATTCCCGACTCGACCCGGAGGTTGACCCGCTCGTAGTTCTCGACCTCCGACAGCGAGGCGCGGACGACGTCGCTGAGCGGGACCGGCTCACTCCACCGGCGGCTCTGCTCCTGGCCGGCGAGGACCAGGAGGTTCTCGGAGTTGCGGCGCATGCGGGTGGCCAGGTGGTCCAGCTTGAAGAGGCTGCCCAGCCGCCCCTCGTCCTGCTCGCCCTGCTCCAGGTCGTCGATGAGGTCGATCTGCCGTTCCACCAGCGACTGGGTGCGGCGGGAGAGGTTGACGAACATCGCGTTGATGTTGCTACGCAGGCGGGCCTCGTCACCGGCGAGCCGGATGGCCTCGCGGTGGACCTCGTCGAAGGCTCGGGCCACTTCCCCGATCTCGTCGCGGGAGGCCACTCCGATGGAGGGCACCTCGACCTGCGGGGTCTGGTCTCCGGACTCCCGCAGCACCCGGACGGTCTCGGGCAGCCGGGTGTCGGCCACCTCCAGCGCCTCGCTGCGCAGCCTGCGCAGCGGCCGGACGAGCGTACCGGCCACCCAGGCGGTGATGAGCAGGATCAGGACCAGCAGGACCAGGATCGAGGCACCGGAGATCACCGCGCTGCGCTGCTCGGCGCTCTCCATCTCCTGGCTGCGGGAGACGACCGCGGACGCCAGGCGGCGCTCGACGGTCCGCATGCCGTCCACGGTCGAGGAGGAGGCGCCGTACCAGGTGGTGGCGCTCACGAGCCAGCCTCGGCCGATCCGCTCCAGAGGCTTGTTCTCGCGCATGAGGGACATGACGAGGGCGCGCATGGAGTCGGCCTGGTCGACCCTGGGGCCGCTGACCGCGTCGCGGAAGGCCTTGATGTCGTTGGCGGAGGCGGTGGCGCGGAAGGAGTTCTCCTCGCTCAGCTGGCTCCGGTACGCGCCGAGGAGGTCGGCGGGGTCGTCGAAGTCGAACTTGCGGTCCAGGAAGCTGACCAGGAGGGTGCCCCGCTGCCTGGCGACCTGCTCCTTGGCCCGGGTCAGCGCGCCCAGCGCGAGCGCGTCCCCGATGAGGCGTTCGTCGCCGCCACTGCGGCCCAGGTCGTCGTGGAGGGTGGTGAAGTCGGTGATCATCCGCGTGTACATGCCGAGGGCCGCGCGGGGAAGCACGCTTCCCTCGGCCATCAGCCTGCGCAGGCCGGGGAGCCCGTCGAGCCAGCGGCGGATCTGGGCGACCTCGGTGCGGACGCGGGTGGCCTGCGACGCGTCGAGGGCGTCCATCGCGGCCAGCGCCTGGGCACTGCTGCGGTCGACCACCTCACGCTGTTCCGTGACCTTGCCGAAGTTGGTGCGGTTGGTGAGGGCGATCCACCAGGCGGTGAGGTCGCGCTCCTCGGCCATCTCGTGCGAGAGGGTTCCGAGCGACTCGACCAGCGAGGCGACCTCGGTCATCCGGCGGTACTCGTTGGCCGTGGACAGGGCCGTGGTGAGCTGGAGGCCGGTGAGGAGCACGGCCGCGGCGGTCGGGAGCAGGATCAGCGCGACCAGACGGGGACGCACGCGCCAGTTCGCCGGCAGGAGTCGACTGCCCACCCCTGACGCGCGGTGGCTCCGGCGGTCTTGTGTCATCACTGGCCTACGTAACCCCTCGCCGGATTTGGAAGCGGCGGAAGCAATTTGAGCACATCCTTTATGTCACTTCGAATGGAGTAAGTGCCGACATATCCCCATAAAAGGGACATACAGCGCCAAAGCGTTTAGGCTGGCCGGAAGGAATCCCTCACCTCCGGAGCCTGGTGCTTGATCATCAGGTGGCGGGTCACAGAATATTCCTGAACCGCCTCCTGACTCATATCCTTGCCGAAGCCGCTTCCCTTGACCCCGCCGTGCGGCGCCTCGGACGCGATGGGCAGATGGTCGTTCACCCAGGTCACTCCCACGTCGAGCCGATGCGAGACACGCAGCGCCCTCGCCACGTCCCTGGACCAGACCGAGGAGGCCAGCCCGTAGGGGGTGTCGTTGGCCAGCCGTATCGCCTCGTCCTCGCCATCGAAGGGCAGCGCCACGAGTACCGGGCCGAAAAGCTCACCCTGAACGATCTCACTATCCTGGGCGGCGCCGGAAATCAGGGTGGGCGGATAGTAGAACCCGGGCTCTTCGAGCGGGACACCGCCGTGGAGCACGGAGGCGCCCTCGGCGACGGCCCGCCCGACGAAGCCGTGCACGCGGTCGCGGTGCCCGGCGGAGATCAGCGGGCCGATGTCGGTGGCCGGATCCCAGGGGTCGCCCACCGTGATCTGGGCCAGCGTCGCGTGGAGCGCCTCGACGGCCTCGTCGTACACGTCGCGGGAGATGTAGACGCGGGTCGCGGCGGTGCAGTCCTGGCCGGTGTTGTAGGTGGCGCCCATCGCGACGCCCCTCGCCATCTCGGCCAGGTCCGCGTCGCCGAAGACCAGCGCCGGGGCCTTGCCGCCGAGCTCCAGGTGGACCCGCTTCAGGGAGCCGGTGGCGCCGCGCATGACGGCGCGGCCGGTCGCGGTGGAGCCCGTCACGCTCACCATGTCGACGCCCGGGTCGGCGACGAGCGCCTCGCCCACCTCGGCGTCGCCCAGGACGACCTGGAGCAGGCCGTCGGGCGCGCCGGCGCGGGCGAACAGCTCCGCCATCCTGAGCGTGGTGCCCGGCGTCTGCGGGGCGGGCTTGATGACCACGGCGTTCCCCGCCGCGAGCGCGGGGCCGATCTTCCACACCCCCATGACCAGGGGGAAGTTCCAGGGAGCGATCGATCCGACGACCCCTACCGGGCGCCGTACCAGCACCGAGGTGTAGCCGGAGCTGAACACCCCCGCGCCGGTGCCGTCCAGCGAGCGGGCCGCACCGGCGAAGAAGCGGAGGTTGTCGGCCGCGAACGGCAGCTCGCCGTCACGGAAGACCGCCGCGGGCTTGCCGGTCTCGATGACCTCCAGCCGGGTGAGCTCCTCGGCGTCGGCCTCGACGAGGTCGGCGAAGCGCAGCAGCACCCTGGAACGTTCGGCCGGGGTCACCGCGCTCCACTCCTCGAACGCCACGCGGGCCCGCCGCACGGCGGCGGCCACCCCCTCGATCGAGGTCTCGGCCACCTCCCGCAGGAGGTCGCCGGTCGCCGGATTGATCAACTTGCCCATCGGACTTCCCTTGTCGTGGTGATGCGGAGAGCCGTCAGGCGCCGGCCCGCTCGATCAGGTCGGCCGCCCTGCGCAGGCCGTCCCGGCCGCGGATCTCCTCGCCCGCGGCGGCCAGGCGCTCGCGGAGGGCGGTGTCGCCCAGCAGCCGCTCCAGCGCGCCGGTGAGCTCCTCGTCGGAGAAGGCGTAGGTGGCCAGGCGCACGCCGTAGCCGAGCTCGTGGACGCGCTGCGCGTTGTCGTACTGGTCCCAGAACAGAGGCAGCAGGATCATCGGCTTGCCGAAGTGCAGCGCCTCGGTGGTGGTGTTGTTGCCGCCGTGCGTGATGACCAGGTCGACCAGCGGGATGATCTTCGTCTGCGGGACGAACTCGGCGCCCCACATGTTGCCGGCCAGCTTGATCTCCTCGTGCAGCGGGCCCTTGGAGACGATGAAGCGGTACGGGGTGGTGGCCAGCACGTCGACGACCCGCTGCATGAGGCCGACGTCCGCCGAGCCGAGCGAGCCCAGCGAGAAGTAGACCAGCGGCCCCTCCTGCCCGGCCAGCGACTCGGGGAGCTCGAACTCGCCGTCGGTCTCGCGCACCGAGGAGTCCAGGCGGTGCCAGGAGTCGCCCAGCGGGCGGGCGTCGGTGTAGTCGGCGATCTCCGGGAAGACGTACAGGTTGAGGTCGCCCTCGTGGATGAAGTCCAGGTCGGGCAGCGGGCGGGCGCCCTGCTCGACGACCCACTCGTTGAAGGCGGTCCAGATCTCGCGGTGGGTGCGGTCGTACTCGGCGTTGAAGGCGCCCCACTCGGAGCGGTCGTCGGCGGGCAGCCCGGAGAAGACCGGGGCGACGCCCTCGCCGCGCACCTCCAGCGGGTTGCAGGACACGATGCGGACGAACGGCTTGCCCGCCGTGAGCAGCGCCGGGAAGGTGATGACGTTGTCCTCGACGATGACGTCCGGCTGGACGCGCTCGATAATCGCCTTCAGCTGAGGCTCGCAGTACTTGGCGCCGTCGATAAGCGCGTCCCAGATCGGCTTGGTCACCGTCTCCAGCTGATCCAGGGTCGACTTCCGGTATTCGGGGGCGGTGTCCCTGATGAAGTCCTTCCAGAACTGTCCGGCGTCCTGCTCCTCTTCGGAGGGAGGCGCGAGATCGACGAGATCCTCCTCGAATCCGAGGGCCGTCAATTTCCCCTTCCAGGAGGCCTCAGCTGCGAAAACGACTCGATGTCCGCGCTTGCGAAGAATGTCACCGATGCCGATGCAGTTGTTCGTGGGCCCGTAGGCACTCTCCGGCATGAACAGGATCGTGAGAGACATCACGCCTCCTTGCGTCTAGAGGTTGCGGCTTTGAGGAACAATTCAATTCTCGGCTGGCAAAAACGCTGAGAAAAGGACACTATGGACCCCGGCACAGAGCGTGGTTTTCAACGAGCGGGGGAATATGACGCGCAAGGGACGGGCGGACCGGCGCCTGGATCTCATCGCGGCCGCACACCGGGCGATCATCCGGCACGGCACCGAGGGGGTGCACCTCAACCACGTCGCCGAGGAGGCCGGCCTCACCTCCGGAGCGGTCCTCTACCACTACCCACGCCTCAGCGAGCTGCTCGTCGACGCCCACCACGCCGGGATGGAGCGCTTCTACGAGCAGAGACTCAAGCGGATCAGCGGTATGCGCGACCCCGCGGAGAAGCTCGTCGTGACCATCCGCTCGGGGCTGCCGCACGGCCCGGACGACCCGGACGTCCGGCTGCTCAACGAACTCGGCGGCGCCGCGCCCCGCAACAGGATGTACGCGCTCCTGCTGACCACCCTCTACGACCGTCAGGTCTCGCTCTACCAGAGCATCCTCGACACCGGGGCCGCCCTGGAGACCTTCAGGCTGTCGGGCGACTCCCTGCTCATCGCCCGCAACCTGGTCGCGCTCGAGGACGCGTACGGCTATCGCATAACGGCCCGCCACCCGGTGATCGGCCCACAGGAGGCGGCGGAGCTCATCCTCGACTACGCCAGGACCGCGACGGACAACCCGCTCAAGTCTTCTCATTGAGGGATCAGCACTCCGTCGCCGTCGGCCCAGCCGAGCGCGACGAGGGAGCCCGCCTGGACCTGGGTGGCCCCCGGGGTGGCGACCAGGACGGGGGTGGCACGCCCGCCCACCTGGACCGACACGTGCGAGACGCCGCCGTAGAAGCTCACGTCGACGACCTCGCCGCGCAGCACCCCCTCGCTACCCAGCCTGAGCCGTTCCGGCCGGACGGCGAGCAGCGCGGGCGTGCCGTCGGGCAGGTTCGAGACCCCGGGAAGCAGACCGAGCCCGTCACCGGCCAGGCCGACCGAGCAGGCCCTGCCGGGAAAGAGGTTGTTCGCCCCCACGAAGCCGGCGACGAACGGGGTGCGCGGGCGCTCGTACAGCTCCATCGGGGCGTCCACCTGCTCGACCGACCCCGCGTTGAAGACCGCGATCCTGTCGGCGAGCGACATCGCCTCCTCCTGGTCGTGGGTGACCACGACGAAGGTGATGCCGACCTCGTTCTGCAGCCGCTTGAGCTCCAGCTGCATCTCCGCGCGCACCTTCTTGTCCAGCGCGGACAGCGGCTCGTCGAGCAGCAGCAGGCGTGGCCGCTTCACGATCGCGCGGGCCAGCGCGACCCGCTGCCGCTGGCCGCCGGACAACTGCTGGGGCCTGCGCCCGGCCATGGCGTCCAGCCCGACCTTCTCCAGCACCTCGCCGACCCGGCGGCGGATCTCCGCCCGGCCCAGCCGCTCCCTCTCCAGGCCGTACGCGACGTTCTTCGCCACGGTCATGTGCGGGAACAGCGCGTACGACTGGAACATCAGGTTGACCGGGCGGCGGTGGGCCGCCCGGCCGAGCAGGTCGTCGCCGTCGAGGGTGACGGAGCCCTCGTCGGGTGACTCGAAGCCCGCCAGGATCCGCAGGAGCGTCGTCTTGCCGCAGCCGCTGGGGCCGAGCAGCGCGAAGAACTCGCCCTGCCGGATCTCCAGGGAGACGTCCGACAGCGCCGTGACGTCACCGAACCGGCGGCTGACACCTGTGATCTTCAGCATTAGGACAGCGACTCCGTCAGTCGGGTCATCCGCTGGGTCACGATGACCGCGGTGAAGCTCACCAGCAGCAACAGCGTGGCCAGCGCGTTGATCTCGGGGGTGACCCCGAAGCGGACCATTGAGTAGATGACGATGGGCAGGGTCGGCGTGGTGGGGGCCGCCGTGAAGAACGCGATGACGAACTCGTCGACCGAGAGGGTGAACGCCAGCAGCGCGCCCGCCACGATGCCCGGCGCCAGCTGCGGCAGCGTGACCCGCAGGAACGTGGTGAACGGCGTCGCCCCCAGGTCCCTGGACGCCTCCTCCAGCGAGGTGTCGGCGCCGGTGAGCCGGGTGCGGACCACCGCGGTCACGAACGCCATGCCGAACACCGTGTGGGCCAGCAGCACCGAGTGCAGCCCGAGGGTCGACCTGATCGTGGCGTAGAACACCAGCAGGCCGATGGCGAGCACCAGGTCGGGCAGGACCGCGGGCAGCACGCCGAGCGCGTCCAGCGTCCGCGACCTGGTGTGCCGGGCCAGGCCCACCGCCAGCAGGGTGCCCAGCACCGTGGACAGCACGGTGGAGCCCGCGGCCACGATGAGAGTGTTGACCAGCCCCTCGCGGATCTTCTCGTCCCGGGCGAGGACGCCGTACCAGTCCAGGCTGAAGCCCTCGTAGACGTAGGGGGACTCACCCGAGTTGAACGACATCACGACGAGCACGACGATCGGCGTGTACAGGAAGACGTAGGCCGCCCAGAAGGGGACGTACAGCAGGCGTGATCTACGCACGTCGGGCACTCCAGGCCTGCAGGAGCAGCAGGACGATCAGCACGGCGATCAGCGCCAGCGCGAGGGTGGATCCGAACGGCCAGTCGCGCGCCTTGAGGAACTGGTCCCTGATCAGGTTGCCGACCATGATGGAACGGCCGCCGCCGAGCAGTTCGGGGATGACGAAGTTGCCGAAACTCGGCACGAAGACGAACAGGCAGCCGGTGAGCACCCCCGGCAGGGTGAGCGGCAGCGTCACCGACGCGAACGTGCGCGCGGGTGAGGCGCCGAGGTTGGCCGAGGCCTCGCGCAGCTGCGGGTCGAGCTTCTCGATCGCCGCGTACAGCGGCAGGACCATCAGCGGCAGGTACGAGTACACCAGGCCGGTGACGATGGTGCCCTGGTTGTAGAGCAGCTCCAGCGGCTCGTCGATCAGCCCCAGGTCCAGCAGTGTGCTGTTGACCAGGCCCGGACCGCTCAGCAGGATGATCCAGGCGTAGATGCGGATCAGGAAGTTGGTCCAGAACGGCAGCACGATCGCCACCAGGGCGATCGTCTTCCACTTCCGCGGGAGCTGGGCGATCAGGTACGCCGTCGGGTAGCCGATCAGCAGGGCGACCAGGGTGGCGATCGTGGCCAGCTTCAGCGAGCCGAGCACGATCTCCAGGTAGAGCGGGTCGAGCAGCCGGGCGAAGTTCTTCCCGGTGACCTCGTAGACCACCCCGCCGAACCGGCCCCTGCGGAACACCGTGAAGCTGAGGAGCAGGGCGAGCGGTATCAGCAGGAGGACGAGCAGGTAGGTCAGGCCGGGCCCCAGGAAGACGAGTCCTCCCAGGGCACGCGACCGGCGCGCCCGCGATCTCGCGGACGCGCCGGAAACGGTGGAACGTGTCACTGCTTCGCCGTGACCTCGGTCGCGAGCTGGGTGAACTTGGCCGAGTCCTCGCCCAGGTCGATGATCGACTCACCCTTGAGCAGGTCGGAGGGGGTCATCTGCAGCGGGGCGTTGTCAGCCTTGAGCTTGGGGTCCATCGCGTCCATCGCGGCCTTGTTCGGGACCTTGTAGAGGATGTTCTCCGCGGCCCAGGCGTGGACCTTCGGGTCCAGGATGTAGTTGATGAAGGCGTGCCCCGCCTCCTTGTTCTTGGAGGACTTCAGCACGACCATGGTGTCCACCCACAGGTCGCTGCCCTCCTTCGGGATCACGAACTTGATGTCCTTGTTGGTGGTCGGGCACCAGCCGTCCCACGCCTCGACCATCACGGCCTCGCCGCTCTTGAGCATGTCGCCGAAGGTGACGTCCTCGTACTTGAGCAGCTTCGGCTTGGCCTCCTCCAGCTTCGCCTTGACCTTGGCGATCTCCTCGTCGCTCCTGGTGTTGACCGAGTAGCCGAGCGCCTTGATGGCGGGAAGTGCCAGCCAGCGCTCGGTGGTCATCATGGTGACCTTCTTGAGCGCGTCGGCCGGCGGGTTGAGAATATCGTTCCAACTCGTCGGCGGGGTCTTCACCAGGTCGGTGCGGTAGCAGATGCCCGTGGTGCCCCAGGTGTAGGGGACCGAGAAGACGTTGCCCTTGTCGTAGGACAGTTCCTTGGCCTCGGGGTAGAGGTTCGCGAGGTTCGGGATCAGCTCGGGGTGGATCGGCTCCAGCAGCCCGGCCTCGTTGAGGGCCTGGGCGTACTGGCCGGAGACGAAGGCCACGTCGAGACCGGTGTCGGCGCCGCTGGTGAGCTTCGCCATGATCTCCTCGTTGGTGGCGTGCTCCGTCACCTTGAGGGTGGTCTTGAGCTTGTCCTTGATCCGCTGGGTCAGGTCAGGGGGCGTATAGCCTGTCCAGACAGAGATGGTGACGCTCTGCTTGGAGAGATCGGCGTTGGGGTTGAGCTGCGCCGCCGAGGCACTGGCCGCGGGCGCGGCAGCGGTGTCCGCGGCCTCCCCGCCACATGCCGAGACTGCGAGCGCGAGACCGGCGGCCAGGACGGCGGCCGGAAGACGACGGGTGTACCGAGTGCGGGACACGGCCGCTACTCCTTCAGAATTCAGTGTAAGTGGGGTAGACCGGCCGTAAGGGACACGGCAGACCAAAGCAGGAGTGTTGCAGTCAACATTAACTTGAGCAAGACTTCCCCCGACATCACCACTGGAAAGTTTGATCCGTTTGCTAAATCCTGCTTCAATCTGGGACCGGATCGACACGGTTCCCCGGGCCGGCGACGGGCGGACCAGTGAGCTCGTCGAGGCTCTGAGCTGCGAGGCTCCCGCCCCATTCGGGGTTCGCCGATTCCACTCGCTCCCCGCGGCGATCACTACTCTTTTCTCAATCGACACTCAATTGTCATCGACCGGCGGGGCCGTCCGGAGCGCCGAGCGGGGGTTCGAGGTCGACCAGACCAACCATTCGGTGGTCGTCGGCGAGAGGGTCGTCGTGAAATGGCTCACCCCGCCCGCGCCGCTCCCCCAGCCCGCGCCCGACGTGTTCGCGCACCTGACGTCCGTCGGCTTCACCGCGACCGCCACGCCGTACGCGGCCGTCTCCCGGCGCGCCGACGACGGCTCCGAGCTGCTGCTCGCCCTCGTCACCGCGTACCTGCCCGAGGCCGCCGACGGCTGGGAGTGGTGTGTGGACGAGGCCGTCTCCGGCGGCACCTCCTTCGCCGCCGGCCTGGGCGTCCTCGCCGCCGACCTGCACGCGGCGATGGCCACCCCGTCCGCGACCTTCCCCTCCCCCGTGAGACACGCGGGTCCCGTACGGGCGGGCGGGAACCCGTGGTCGCTCCGGGCGGGCGAGGCGCTGGAGGAGGCGCTGGCGCTCACCGGCGGCGAGGACGGCGACTGGCTCGCGCGGCGCGCGGGCGTGCTGCGCGCCGAGCTGGCGCCCCTCGCCTCCGCGGGGGTCACCCCGCTGATCCGCATCCACGGGGACCTGCACGTCGGCCAGATCCTGCGCTGGCGGGACGGCTACGCGGTGATCGACTTCGACGGTAACCCGACCGTCGCGGGCGCCGACCCCTTCCAGCCCTCGGCCCGCGACCTCGCCCAGCTCACCACGAGCCTCGAACACGTCGGCCAGGTCGCGATCAGGCGCCGCGACGCGGATCCCGAGGTGATCGCCGGATGGGCCGCCACGGCCCGCGCGACCCTGGAGTCGGCCTACCTCGGGCGGCTGGACGAGCTGGGCCACGCCGCGCTCCTGGACCGTTCCCTGCTGCGCCCGTTCGAGATCGAGCAGGAGTGCCGCGAGCTCGTCTACGCGGCCAGGCACCTCCCTCGCTGGCGCTACGCCCCGATGGGCGTGCTGCGGTCCCGATACCGGTGAACCCGGCACACTCGACGAACCCCACGAAGGAGACCCCGTGATCCCCGAGCTGTACCTCGCCGACCTGGAGGCCAAGCCCGCCGCGCTGGCCGCCCTGGCCGACACCCTGGAGACGGGTGACCCCTTCGCGGGGATCCCCTCGGGGATCCGGCGGGTGCTCCTGCTCGGCATGGGCAGCTCCCGGTACGCCGCCCGGGTGGCCGCGCTGCGCCTGCGGGCCGCCGGGGTGGACGCCGTGGCCGAGTACGCCTCCGCCGCCCTGTCCTACCCGCCGGGCCCGGAGACCCTGGTGGTCGCCATCTCCGCCACCGGCGGCAGCCGGGAGACCCTGGACGCGGTCGCCCGCCACCGGGGCCGGTCCTTCGTCCTCGCGCTGACCAACAGCCCCGACTCGGCCGTCACCGAGGGCGCCGACCTGGTGGTCCCGATGGTGGCGGGCGAGGAGCGCGGCGGCGTCTCCTGCCGGACCTTCCAGCACACCCTCGCCCTGCTCCTGGCACTCGGAAACCGTCTCACCGCCCCCGGCCCGGCGGGATCGGCGGGGGGCGGCGGTTTCGGCCGGGACGTGCCCGAGGTGCTCCGCCGTACGGCCGAGGCCACCGCCGACCTGCTCGACCGCCGTGGCGAGTGGCTGGAACCGGCGGCGGCGCTGCTCGACGGCCCGCACGGCGTCTACACGATCGCTCCCGCCGAGCACCTGTCCTCCGCCGAGCAGTCGGCCCTGATGTTCCGGGAGGGGCCCCGCAGGGCGGCCGACGCGTGCGAGACCGGCGACTGGGCCCACGTGGACGTCTACCTCACCAAGACCCTCGACTACCGGGCCATCCTCTTCCCCGGCTCCCGCTACGACGAGCAGGCCATGGACTGGATCCGGCAGCGTGGCTCGACCGTCCTGACCGTCGGCGGCGACCTCCCCGGCGCCAAGTCCTCCGTCCGCTACCTCCACGACGACGACCCCGACGTGGCACTCCTGACCGAGACCCTGGTGGCCGAGCTCGTCGCCGCCCGCTGGTGGCTCGCCTGAGGCTTCCGGGACGCTAGTCCCTGAGGTGGTTGAGGACGCGTTCGAGGAGGTCGGGGCCGGGGCCCGCCGCGGTGACCCTGGGGTGGTGGATCCGTACCAGGCCCTCGGACTCCATGTCGGAGACCAGGACGCGGGTGACGCCGAGAGGGACACCCAGGAGAGCGGATATCTCCGCGATCGAGCGGATACTGCGGCACAGATCGCTGATGAAGCGATACTCCCGGACGTAGGACAGGCCGAGGGGGGCCGTGGTCGTGGTCGAGACCAGCGCCTCCATCGCGAGCCTGGAACTCGGGACGACCCGCCCCCCGGTCACGGCGTACATCCGGACCAGCGAGCTCTCCTCCTCGGCCGGCTCGTCGTGCTCGGACCCGTACCCAAGGCGCCCGTCCCGCCGGGCCAGGGGCACGGGCGTCTCCCCCGGTGAGCCGTACGGCGGCGGCTCGGCCCCGGTGGCGTGGGCGGACGGCGCGGCCTCGGGTGTCTCCCCCGGCGACCCGTATCGCGGTGACCCGGCCGGGAAGCCGTACCGGGGGGTGTCCTCCCACCGCTCGTCCCACGGGAAGGCGCGGCCGTCGCGAAGCCCCCGCCCCTGGTCCCGATTGTCGGCCCGCACGCTATTCCTCCTGATTCGGGAGTTCGTTGCGTGCCCGGCGCACGCCCTCCTGGAAGCTGGACAGGCGGCTGCGCACCCGCTCGGGCGAGAGGCGCGGCGTGCTTGGTGCCGGGGACGGCTCGGGCTGGGCGAGCGGCGCGACCGAGCCGGGCACCAGGTTGGCCCGGGGAGTGCGCCTGGGCAGGCCGGCCGAGGTCGTACCGCCGTGCGCGGGGGCGCTCGCCGCCTGCGCGGCCTGCCAGCCGCTGTCACCGGGCGAGGTCCACGACTCGGGCTCGGCCGGGGAGTCCCCGGGCGCGGGATCGCCGGAGTCCCCGGGGGTGGAATCACCGGAAACGGGGTCGCCGGGAGTGGCGTCCGCCTCGGGACGGGCCTCCCGGGAGAGCTCGGAGATCCGGAACCAGCCGGACTCGACCGCGGCGAAGATCGGCAGGAAGTCGTCCTCCCGCTCCGCCGGGCCCTGATCGGCGAAGGAGCCGGACGGGGAGTCGAGCGGTCCCGGGAGGCGGTCGAACGGGCCGGGGGGCGGCTGCGGGAACTCCCCCCGCTCCTCCGGCGGGCGGAACCGCTCCGCGGGCGGGTTCCACACGCTCCACGCGGTCGCGTCCGGCCCGACCCGCGAGGGCGCCCGCTCGACGGGGAATTCGACGGCCGTGGGCGCCGCGAGCAGGGGAACCCTCTGGGACGAACCCGCGTCACCCGGAACCTGCGGGAACGGCACACCGGACGCGTCACCCGGAACCCGCGGGAACGACGAACCGGACGCGTCGTCCGGGACGTGGGGGAACGGCACACCGGGCGAGCCACCCGTGTCACCGGGGAACGGCACACCGGTCTCCCCCGCGGAGAAGCCGACCACGCCGGGGGGAAGACCTGCCGCGCCCGGCGGCATGCCGGAGAAGGCCGCGGCGGACCTCGGGTGGCCGGGCTGGATCCCGATGGGCGGCAGGACGAGGAGCGCCTCCGGGAGCAGGATCATCGCGGCCAGGCCGGAGTCCTGGGGGCGGAGCTGGACGCGGATACCGTGCTTGAGCGCGAGGTGGCTGACGACGAACAGCCCCATGTGCCGGGCGACCGAGGCGTCGGCGGCCTGCGGGTCGGCCAGCCGCCGGTTGGCCTCCGAGAGCTCGTCGGCCGTCATGCCGATGCCCCTGTCGGTCACCGAGACCATCACGCCGCCGCCGTCGATCCGGTTGCTGGACACCGTGACCCTGGTGTCCGGCTGCGAGAACGAGACGGCGTTCTCGACCAGCTCGGCGAGGAGGTGGACCACGTCGCTCACCGCGGGGCCCGCGACGGCCACCTCCGACTGGACCCGGTTCGTCACCCGCTCGTAGTTCTCCACCTCCGACAGCGAGGCCCTGACCACGTCCACCAGCTCGACCGGCTCCCTCCAGCGCCGCGCCACCTCCTGCCCGGCGAGGACGAGCAGGTTCTCGCTGTTGCGGCGCATGCGGGTGGCGAGGTGGTCGAGCTTGAACAGGTCCGCCAGCCGCTGGTCGTCGCGCTCGCCGCGCTCCAGCCGCTCGACCAGGCTGAGCTGGCGTTCCACCAGGGTCTGGCTCCGCCGGGAGAGGTTGACGAACATCGCGTTCACGGTGTTGCGCAGCCTGGCCTCGTCGCCCGCCAGCCGCACGGCCTCCCGGTGGACCTCGTCGAACGCCCTGGCGACCTCGCCGATCTCGTCGCGCGACAGCACCCCGATCGGCGGCACGTCGGCGACGATCTCCCCTCCGTGCGACTCGCGGACCCGCTGGACGTACGCGGGCAGCCGCTCCCCCGCCACCTCCAGGGCCTCCCTGCGCAGCCGCCGCAGCGGCCCGACCAGCGAGCGCACCACCCCGATGGTGATCACCAGCACGAGCGCCAGCAGGGCGGCGACGGCCGCGGCGACCATCAGGGCGCGGTTCTGCTCGTCGTCGCCGAGCCGCTGGCTGCGTGCGACGATGTCCTGGGCGTGCCGCTCCTCGGCCTCGCGCATGGTGCCGATGACGACGGTGGCCGCGTCGTACCACTCCTTGGCGTTGTCCTTCCGCTCCAGGTCCAGGCCCTTCAGCGGGATGCCGGAGGCGGCGCGGCGCAGGACCAGATCGCGGATGAGTTCGGCGCGTTCGGCGGTACGGCCGTTGACGGTCTCGTCGAAGAGACGGCGGTCCCGGCTTCCGGCCTCGGCGGCGAAGGTCCCGCGCTCGTTGCGTTCGGTGGAGAGCGCGCCGAGGAACTGCTCCATCTGCCCCTGCTCGAACCGTCCCGCCACGAGCACCACCGTCAGCAGCGCCCGCTGGAAGGAGAGGGCCTCCTTGGCGCGGGCGAGCGCGTCCAGGGTGAGCGCCTGGCCGAACAGGACGTCGTCGACGATGCCCTTGCCGACCTCGTCGTGCAGGGAGAGCAGGCCGGCGATGACCGGGGAGTAGGCGGCGATGGCCGCGTCGGGCGACAGCGTCGACTTCAGGACCTGCTCGCGCAGCGGGGGAAGGCCGTCCAGACGGGTGATCGCGGATTCGACCTCCGCCCTGGTGCGGCCGGTCACCTCCGCGCCGAGCAGGGAACCGCTCTCGCGGACGCGCGCCACGGAGTTGTCGACCAGGTCCATCTGGGTCCGTAGGTTCCCCACGCCGTCCCGCGGGCGGCCTCGGGCGATGAACCAGGCGGTGTGGTCGCGCTCCTCGGCCAGTTCGTGGGTGAGCGTGCCGATGCGGGCGGAGAGCCGGGCGAGATCGTTGACCCGCTGGTAGTCGCCCGCGGTGCGCATCGAGGCGAACACCTGGACACCGCCGAGCAGCACCGCGGCGATCGTGGGCACCAGGATGAGCGCGACCAGGCGACGGCGCACCCGCCAGTTCCGCAGGCGCAGACGACCGCCCGCGCCTTGGATCTCGTGTGTACTCACCGAACGCTGCCCTCTCGGTGGATGAACCCCTGGCCAAATTTCCCGTGGTTCCCGGCAATTCGAGCACATATCAACCGATGGGGCCAAGCGAACGCAGCTCTATAAATGGGTATTCGTGGTGAAGCAGGGACTGGATCCGGGGCTCCAGCTATGACTGGAAACCCGGTTTCGGCTGTCCGAATACTCTCATTAGGTATTTCCCGCACCGTATGGCCGTTTGCACCGTTCCAACCCGGGATCGCGGGGGCCGTGACGGGGGCACGCCGGCTCATGGAAGACCGCAACATTGTGATTCACGATATCCACCCCTGCCCTGACTCCCCACATCCGTCATCCCCACCAGACCCCGGCCCCCGCTCCCGGAGGAGATCGTGGCCGGGCTCGGCGCCCACGAAACCATCCGGGAACAGTGGATGCCGGGCCGACCCCGCCCCACGAACCGGGGCGTCCTCCCTTCTGGGAGAGCCGGGAACGGCAGCGCCGGTCGAGCCGAGGGCCGGGTCACCCGTGCCCTACGCCGGGGAGAGCCCCAACCCCGCCCGCGTTCTCACCGGGACGGCCCCGCGAAACGCGGGCCCGTCCCCGGGGAGGACGCCGGGACTACACCGACGTGCCGTAGGCCGTGCGGACCCGCAGAACGTGCTCGACCAGAGTGATCAGCGTGCTCTTGACGGAGTCGCGGGAGCGGGCGTCGGTCCGCACGACGGGAATGTGCGGAGCCAGCGTCAGGGCCTCGCGCACCTCCTCCTCGTGGTGCGGGAACTCCCCGTTCCAGCCGTTGACGCCGACCACGAAGGGGAGCTTGGCCTCCTCGAAGTAGTCGATCGCCGGGAAACCGTCGGCCAGCCGCCGGGTGTCGATCAGGACCACCGCGCCGATCGCGCCGCGGACCAGGTCGTCCCACATGAACCAGAACCGGTGCTGACCCGGCGTACCGAACAGGTACAGGATCAGGTCACGATCCAGCGAGAGGCGGCCGAAGTCCATCGCGACCGTGGTGGTGTTCTTGTGGGGAGTCAGCCCGAGGTCGTCGATCCCGGCACTGGCGTCGGTCATCACCGCCTCCGTGGTCAGCGGCACGATCTCCGACACCGCCCCCACGAACGTGGTCTTGCCGACGCCGAACCCACCCGCGACAACGATCTTCGTTGACGTCAGGCCACCCTGGCTAGAGCCTGCGAAGTCCACTGAGAACCCTTTCGAGCATGTTGAGGTCCGGTTGTCCCTCGTCGAGATGCGGCTGGTGGATGCGGACGAAGCCCTCGTCGACCATATCCGCCACCAGCACGCGGGCCACGCCGAGCGGGACCCTCAGCAGAGCCGAGATCTCGGCGACCGAGCGGTACGAACGGCAGAGCCTGATGATCGCATCCTGCTCGGGAGTGAGCAGCGCCAGGTCCTCCTCCATGATGAAGGAGGAGGAGACCAGCGCCTCCATCGCCATGTGGAACCGGGGCTCAGACCTGCCGCCGGTCACGGCGTACGGACGGAACAGGGGCTCGTCGTCCCCGGTTCCGTCAGTCCCGAGCACGAGCCTCTCCCGTGCGGGAACCGGGGGTGAGCGCGCTCATCACCGGCCCCGGGAGGACTGCAGCTCGGCGCGGAGCGCCGGGGTGAGCACCTGTCCCGCCCTGTCGACGAGCAGGGTCATCTGGTAGGCCACCAGGCCCATGTCGCAGTCGGGGGAGGCGAGCACGGCGAGCACGGAGCCGTCGCTGATCGCCATGACCAGCAGCAGGCCGCGCTCCATCTCGACCACGGTCTGGGTGACGGCACCCCCCTCGAACACGCGGGAGGCGCCCACCGTCAGGCTGAGCAGTCCCGCCGCGACGGCGGCGAGCTGGTCGGCCCTGTCGGGCGGGAACCCCTCGGAACTGGCGATCCTCAGGCCGTCGGCGGAGACGCACACCGCGTGCGCGACACCGGGCGTGCCGCGGACGAACTCGGTGATCAGCCAGTCGAACCTGCGTGCCTCATGACTCAGGATCGTCACGAGCCCTCCTCCTCGTCCACCAGGTTCCTGGTGGTGGTGTCGACTACTTCAGCGCGGCCCCGCCGTACGCCTTGCTGGAAGCTCGACAGACGGTCGCGCACCCTGTCCGGTGACAGGGGCGGCATGGGGCTGGACGGCACGGCGGCGGCCGTACCGGGTACGAGGTTCGCCTTGGGGGTGCGCTTGGGCAGACCGGCCGCGGTCACCCCGCCGCGTGCGGGTTCGCTCGCCGCCTGGGCGGCGCGCCACCCGGCGTCGGCGGGGGTGTTCCAGCTGTCGGGGTCGCCCGACGGCGCGGGCCGCTCCTCCGTCACCGACCTCACCTGCTCTCTCCTCGGCGGGGTCTCGCGGACCGGCATGCCGGTCGGGGGTGTCGTCTCCTCCGCCCACGCGGCCGCCGGCCCGGGAGACGCCACCTGTCCCGGGGACCCGCCCGAGCTCTCCGCGCGGCGGAACCAGGCGGACTCGATCGAGGCGAAGATGGGCAGGTACTCCTCCTCGGCCTCAAGCGGGGAGACGCCCACCGCGGGCATCACCCCCGCCGTCGTGTCCTCGTACGAGGACTGGCTCCAGGGGGAGAACTCGGAGGCGGGGGCGCCGCCGTTGCCGTTGACCTGGCGCTTGGGCAGGGGCGGGCCGCTCCTCGCCGGGGCACCGGGCGAGCCGGAGGGACCGGCGGGAACCGGCCAGTCCGGCACCGGGCGGTCACCGGGCGCCGGGGCGGAGCCGAACGATGGCACGTCCACGGACGTCTGGCCGAACGACGTCTGACCGAACGAGCTCTGCCCGAACGACGGCTGCCCGAAGGGATCCCGCCCGAACGGGTCCCGCCCCGGCTCGAACGAGGGGTGGGTGTGTCCAGGCCCGGCCTCGGGCCGCCCGTACGAGGGCCGCTGGACGGCCGGGCGGGCGGGGGCGGCGAAGAGGTCCTGCGGGGCGGCCTGCTCGGTCCCCCAGGAGGGCGTCTGCACCGGCTGGACCGCCTGGACGATGAGCGTCGGCGGGAACAGGACCATGGCGACGAGACCGCCGCCCTCCTGCGGGCGCAGCTGGACCCGGATGCCGTGGCGCAGCGCGAGGCGGCCGACCACGAACAGGCCCATGCGCCGCGACACCGAGACGTCGACGACGGGCGGGTCGGCCAGCCTGCGGTTCGTCTCGACCAGTTCCTCGTGGGTCATGCCGATGCCCGGGTCGCTCACCGCGAGCAGCGCGCCACCCCCCTCGATGACACTGCTGGAGACCACGACCTGACTGGCCCGGGGGGAGAACTGGATGGCGTTCTCCACCAGCTCGGCGACCAGGTGCACGATGTCGTTGGCGGCGCTGCCCGCGACCGAGATCGTGCGGTGCACCTTGACCTGGACCCGCTCGTAGTCCTCGACCTCCGACAGGGAGGCGCGGACGACGTCGACGAGCTTGGCCGGCTGGCTCCGCCTGCGGGTCGGCTCGTGACCGGCGAGGACCAGGAGGTTCTCGGAGTTGCGGCGCATGCGGGTGGCCAGGTGGTCGAGCCTGAACAGGTCGGCCAGCCGGCCGCCGTCCTCCTCGCCCTTCTCCAGGCCGTCGATCAGCGAGATCTGCCGCTCGACCAGGGTCTGCGTGCGCCGCGACAGGTTGACGAACATCGCGCTGATGTTGGACCTGAGCTCGGACTCCTCGGAGGCCAGGCGCACGGCCTGCCGGTGCACCTCGTCGAAGGCCTTGGCGACCTCACCGATCTCGTCGGCGCTGTCGACCGAGATGGGATCGACCTCGGGCGTACGGGTGTCGCCGGAGACCCGGAGGCGTCGCACGATCTCGGGAAGCCGGAAGCTCGCGACCTCCAGCGCCTCGGCGCGCAGGCGGCGCAGCGGCGTCACCATCGAGCGGGCGATGACGACCGTGAGGCCGAGTACCAGCAGGAGCAGGAGCAGGATCAGCCCGGAGGTGATGATCGCGTTGCGCTGCTCGGCGTCCTCCAGGTCCCGGGCCCGGGTGACCACGTCACCGGCGACCTTGGTCTCGACCCTCCGCATCCGGTCGAGGACCGCGGTGTTGTCCGAGAACCACTGCTTGACCTCGTCGAAGTCGGCCAGCAGCCGCCCGGTGCGCGTGGGGTCGCTGGCGAGCACGATGACCCTGGCCTTGGTCAGCTCGGCCCGGTGGACCCTCTCGTCGATCAGGGCGCTGGTGAGGAGCTGCGCGTTCGCCGGGGTCGTCTCGACGCCGAAGTCCGCCTCGTACTCGTCCATGCGGGAGCGGGAGGCGATGAACTTCTCGACCTCCTGCGGGTTGATGAGCGAGGGCGCGTAGTAACCGGCCAGCAGCCGGGCGCGCTGCTTGGAGACCTCCTCCTTGGCGTACGCCAGGGCGCTGAGCGCGCGGGTGTTGCCGACGATCCCCGGATCGTCGCTGACCAGCGTGAGCTCCTCGTGGAGCGTCAGCAACGGGGCGATCATGAAGCTGTACCGTTCCACCCGGGCGATGCCCGCGAGGCGGCGCAGCTCGGGGAGGCCCTCCAGTTGGTAGGCCACGTTCTTGGCCGCCTCGACGGCTCGGGCGCCGTAGGAGTCGTCGATCGCCTGGACTTCCAGCCGCACCTTCCTGACCAGCGCGTCCACGGTCTTCCGCTGCGCGTCGGAGCTGTCCTTCAAGCCCTTGTTCGAGGGCTGGAACGACGACCAGGCACCGCGGTCACGTTCCAACCCGAGTGCCTGGGCCAGGTCGCGGAGCCCACCGGAGTACTCGGCCGCGGCGGCGGTCCGCTGGTGTCCCGCCACGCTGTCGACGGAGGCCACCACACGCGTGCCGGCGAGCACGACGCCCACCGCCGTCGGCACCAGGATCAGGGCCGTCAGGCGCGAACGAACGCGCCAGTTCTTCAAACCGAACCGGGCGGCAGGCCGCTTGCCACGGTCGGGTGCCGAAGCACCTCCGCTTTCGGATGTCGCCGTAGTCACCGCTCTCGCTACCCCTCAATCACGACACAGGTGGACACATCAGACCACAAGGTCATGGCAAAGAATCGGCAAAACCGACATAGCGACTTTAATCGTTACGAAGGCGACGAGAGACCGATTTTTTACGGTTACCGCAGGGCAGCCAGCACTTGATCACGTACCTGTGCCCGCTGGACCTCGTCGGTCAGCGGGCGGCCGGCCCTGTCGACCACGTAGAAGACGTCCACCGCCTCTGCGCCGAGAGTCTCCACACGGGCGGCCCGTACGTCAAGGCCACATTCACCAAATGCTCTACCAATCCGCCACAAAAGCCCCGGACGGTCATGGGCTCGCACCTCGACGACGGTCGCGGTGTTGGACGCGTCGTCCACCAGGTTCACCCTCGGCGGCGCCACCGGCACCCGGGCCGGGCGCAGCGACCTGGTCCTCCTGGCCAGGCGTTGTTCGATGTCGAGGCGCCCGGCCAGCACCAGTCTCAGGTCCGCCTCCAGCGTCGCGGGGTCGGGCGGCGAGCCGTACTCGGGAACGACGGAGAACTCGATGACGGCGGTCGCCCCCGCCGAGGCGGCCGACGCGGCGCGCACCACCATCCGGTGCGCGGCCAGCACCCCGGCCGCGCGCCAGAGCAGCCCGGCGCGGTCGGGCGCGACCACGGTGACCGCTCCCCCGTTGACGCGCACGGCGCCACCGCCGTGACGGGCCAGGGACGCCTGCTCCACCGAGAGCGAGGGCGCGGGACGCAGCGGGGTTCCCGACAGCGCCGAACGCACCCGGCGCACCAGGTCGGCGACGAGCGAGGCCTTCCACGAGTTCCAGGCGGCGGGCCCGGTGGCGTGGCCGTCGGCCACGGCGAGGGCCGCCAGCAGTTCGAGGACCTCACGCGAGCCGACGGCCTCGGCCACCCGGGAGATCGTCACCGGGTCGTCCAGGTCGCGGCGGGTGGCCGTCTCGGGCAGCAGCAGGTGGTGGCGGACCACGGTCTCCAGGATGTCGACGTCGGCCGGGGGCAGGCCCATCCGGGTGCCGATGTCGCGGGCGACGACGGCACCGGTGGTGGAGTGGTCGCCGGGATATCCCTTGCCGATGTCGTGCAGGAGCGCGGAGATGAGCAGCAGGTCGGGCCGGGAGACCTCGCGGGTGAACGAGGCGGCCCCCGCGGCGGCCTCGATCAGGTGCCGGTCGACGGTGTAGCGGTGCACCGGGTTGCGCTGCGGGCGGTGCCGCACCCGCTCCCAGTCGGGCAGCAGGCGGACCAGCACCCCCGCCTGGTCGAGCTCCTCCCAGACGGGCACGGCAGCGCGACCGGCGCCGAGCAGCGCGACCAGCGCGTCACGCGCCTCGTCCGGCCAGGGCACGGGCAGCGGCGGCGACTGGGCGGCCAGCGTGCTGACCGTGGCGGGCGCGAGCGGCAGCCCCGCCTCGGCCGCCGCGGCGGCGGCGCGCAACACCAGGACCGGGTCCTTGCGCGGGTTGACCCCGCGGGCGAGCACGACCTCCCCGCCGTGCTCGACGACGCCGTCGGCGAGCGGGCGGCGACCACGGGGGGTGGGGCCGGTCAGCAGCCGGTCGACGGTGCGCCAGGTGGCGTCGAAGGCGTGCCCGATCGTCCTGGCGGCCTCGGCGAGCCTGCGCATCAGCGCCTCGGCGTCGAGCAGGCCGAGAACCCCCGCGACCGCGTCCTGCTCCTGGAGCACCAGCCTGTCCGCTCCGCGCGCGGTCACCAGGTGCAGGCCGTGCCGGATGTCGAGCAGCAGCTCGTACGCCTCGCGGACCCTGGGCCCGGGGGCCGAGGCGACCCATGCCGCCGCCACGGCCTGCATCGCCTGCACGTCGCGGATACCGCCGCGAGAATCCTTGAGGTCGGGTTCGAGCAGGAACGCCAGCTCGCCGCTCGCCTCCGCCCGCTTGTCGGCGGCGTCGCGCAACTCGCCCAGGCGGCGCCGGGAGTCGGCACGCCACTCGGCGAGCACGACCTCGCGCGCCGACCGCGTCAGCTCCGGGTCTCCCGCCACGTGCCGGGCCTGGATCAGGCCGAGGACCGCCTTGAGGTCCTCCCTGGCGACCTTGGCCGCCTCGTCCACCGTCCGCACCGAGTGGTCGAGCCCCACCCCGGAGTCCCAGATCGGATACCAGACGCGGTCGGCGACGCGCGCCACGTCCTCCCGCCCGTCGTGGAGCAGGACCAGGTCGAGGTCACTACCCGGCGCGAGCTCGGAGCGCCCGAGGCTGCCAACCGCGACGAGCGCGACTCCGCTCAGGGCGCCGCGCTCGTCGTTTCTCGTCGTCCCCCCGTTGGGCCCGTACGGTGTGCCGACAGCGGTGCGGACCAGGTCCGTCAGCCAGCGGTCGATGTCCGCGGCCCGTTCCTTACGGGCCGCGGCGTACGAGCGAGTGTCGCCTCTCACCGGTTAGAGCGCCTCGGGTCCGCGTTCTCCGGTGCGGACACGGACCACCGTGTCCACCGGAACGGACCAGACCTTGCCGTCACCGATCTTGCCGGTCTGCGACGCCTTGACGATGACGTCGATGACGTCTTCGGCGTCCTCCTCCTCGGCGAGCACTTCGAGGCGGACCTTGGGCACCAGGTCGACCTGGTACTCGGCGCCGCGGTACACCTCGGTGTGACCACGCTGACGGCCGTAGCCGCTGGCCTCGCTGACCGTCATGCCCTTGACCCCGAACTGCTCCAGGGCCGCCTTCACATCATCGAGCTTGAACGGCTTGATGATCGCGGTGATGAGTCTCATGCGTCCACCTTCTTAGACGCCGGGGTGGGGGCCGGACCGTTGACGGCGGCCACACCCGAGGAGTGGATGGTGCCGAGGTCGTAACCGGTCTCGGCGTGGGAGGTGATGTCGACGCCGGTGATCTCCTCCTCGGCGCCGATCCGGAAGCCGACCGTCTTGTCGATGATCTTAGCGATGACCCAGGTGATGATGAAGGAGTAGGCGCCGACCGCGACCGGGCCGAGGATCTGCAGGCCCAGCTGCTTGACACCGCCGCCGTAGAAGAGGCCGGTGCTCTGCTGCTCCAGGAACGGGTAGGCGGCGATGAAACCGAGGGAGACCGCGCCGACCACACCGCCGACCAGGTGCACGCCGACCACGTCGAGGGAGTCGTCGTAGCCGAACTTGTACTTCAGGCTCACCGCGTAGGCGCAGGCCGCACCGGCGACGAGACCGAGCACGAGGGCCGCCCAGGGGTCCACGAAACCACAGGCCGGGGTGATGGCGACCAGACCGGCGACGGCGCCGGAGGCGACACCGAGGCTGGTGGCGTGGCCGTCGCGGAGCTTCTCGACCACGAGCCAGGCGCCCGCCGCCGCCGCGGTGGCGATCTGGGTGTTCATGAACGCCAGGCCGGCGGTGCCGTCCACCGCGAGCTCGGAGCCCGCGTTGAAGCCGAACCAGCCGAACCACAGCAGACCGGCGCCGAGCAGAACCAGGGTCAGGTTGTGCGGCCGCATCGGCTCCTTGCGCCAGCCGGCGCGCTTGCCGAGCACGAGCGCCAGCGCCAGCGCCGCGGCTCCGGCGTTGATGTGGACCACGGTGCCACCGGCGAAGTCCTCGATGCCGAGGTTGAACAGCCAGCCGTTGCCCCAGACCCAGTGGGCCACCGGGAAGTAGACGATGGTCGCCCAGACCACGGTGAACAGCACCCAGGCGCCGAACTTGGCGCGGTCGGCGATGGCACCACTGATCAGCGCGACGGTGATGATCGCGAAAGTGAGCTGGAAGGCCGAGAACACCAGGCTCGGCATGCCCGTGCCATCGTCCTTGGTGGCGGTGTCGACCAGGCTCTGCAGCCCAAGGGCGTCGAAGCCGCCGATGAACTTGTTGACGAGCTCGCTGCCGTTGTCGGTGAAGGTCAGCGAGTGCCCGTAAAGCACCCATGTGATGGTGACGGTGATGATGCTGACGAACGACATCATCATCATGTTCAGGACACTCTTGGCCCTGGTCATTCCTCCATAGAAGAACGCAAGGCCAGGAGTCATCAACAGCACCAACGCGGTGGCTGTGAGCATCCAGGCAGTGGTGCCGCTATCGATCTTCATTCGACGCGACCCTCCCTTACAAATGGCGTGTGGCCGGTTTCACAGTCGCAGTGATCGCTTCCTGGGCTCCATCGACCGGCCGCGCACTGACGTTGCGCCACAGCGTGTTCTTCCACCGTTTCAAGGTGCGACCTTGCGTGTTTCACATCTGTGAATCTCGGCCGCATGGTGTTTCAGACGTGTTTCGGACGCGGCGCGCCATGACTTGGAGCTGACCGTAAAAGAGCCCAGGTGAACCCCGCTTGGGAGTTCGCGGGGACGCCGACGACCCCGCCCATGACCGTCGCCACGCCCACCACACCCCCTCAACCCCGACAAATAGCCCGAGCCGTAACCCTTGGCCAGGACCTCGCGCGGCCTTGATCGGCTTCGGCACCGCTCACGCCACGATGGGGGGCATTTCGGACGGCCGTCTCAGTCACCGTCTCGCGGTCCACGCCTCCGGCCTGCGCGGACGCCATGGCCACGGACCCCCTTCAAGCCGTCCGGAACACCCGCCTCCTCCGCTGCACCGCACGGCGTGCGCCCGTAGCGCCTCACTCTCCGGCAGCCCGGTGAACTCCGTGTGGCTGAAGCGATCCGTACGAGACCGTTCAGAGCGGACCGCCGTAACCGAAGCGTTACTTTCGAAAGAAGCGCACAGCGAGCGCCGTGGAAAAGCGCGCCACCGCGCCGATCCCTCCCGCCGCATAACGCCCTCCCTTTACGCGCCGCGTGATGACCGGCGTCGGGATCCGCCCGCGTATCAGCGTCCATCTTGGACAGGTGAAATCCCTTTGCCGGGAGATACACGAAACATAGGCTGGCATTTCCATGCCTGTGTTCTCGTCGACCGCGCTGGAGTCCGCCGTCCCATGAACCACCCCTATCCGTCACCGACACCGGCCCCGTCCGCCGCCGGTCCGAACGGCGGCCCCCAGGCGCAACCCGCCGACCCCACACCCGTGCCCCGGCCGCCCGACCCCTCCCCCGCACCCGCCCCCCAGCCGCCCGCGTCCCCGTCCGGCGCCACGTCGTCCCCGCCGCCCGCCAAGCCCGCGTCCGGCCCGCAGGCCCTTCCGCACCCGCCCTCACCCACGGCCTCGACCGCGCCACGGGGGGTGGACGGCGGCTTCTCCGGCATCGATCCCGCCGCGATGGACGCCTTCGAGCGCGGGCTCGGCCGGGCGGAGGACGCCATCGGCCAGGGCGAGCCCCGCGTCCGCGCGGCCCTGGAGAAGCTGGACCTGGACACCTCGGCGCTGAGCGCGCTGCGCGAGGCACGGAGCTGGATCGGCACCAGCCGCCCCGACCTGCGGCGTCGCAGCGAGACGATCCGCTCCGAGCGCACCGAGTGGGGCGCCTCCGGCCTGCCCGGCGGCCTGGCCGCCTTCAACGAGTCCCTCTACGGCAAGGCCTCCCACGACCCCGACGTCTACGCCGCCGCCGTCAAGCTGACCGAGGCCGCCAAGAAGGGCGAGATCGACGCCAAGGCCGTGGCGGAGCTGGAGAAACGCACGGGGGACGCGACCTTCACCACCGCGCTGCTGACCGCACTGGGCGCGGCGACGTTCCGCGAGGCGATGGCGGAAGCGGTGGAGAACCGCGACAGAAAGAAGTCGGAGCAGGTACAGACCGCCCTCAGCAAGGCCCTGGGGACGGCGAGCCCCAATCTGGGCAAGGCCTGGCTCGACGCCTTCACCGCCGAGTCCGGCGACCACTGGGAGCAGCGGCGCAACTACCAGGCGATCAGCCTCGCCCTCGAACACGGCACCTTCGCCACCGCCTTCCTGGTCGGCGTCGCCAGAAAGGTCGAGGGGGCCAAGTACGTCAGGGCCATGGAGCCACAGGCGATCATCGACGTGCTGGACGCGCTGGGCCGCCATCCCGAGGCGGCCCAGGACTTCTTCGTCGGCGACCCCGCCGCACTGAAGCGCTATGTGACCGGGGGGAAGATGAACGACGGCGGCACAGCCCTGGGCAAGGCCCTGGAAGCCGCCATGCTCCGCTTCCGCGACCACTCCGGCACCCCGGACAAGCCCTCACGCGGCTACTGGTCGGCGAAACTCGCCTCCGAGTTCATCCACCTCGAAGCCGAACGCGTCAAGAACCGTCAGCCCCCCGACTCGGCCGTGAAACCGACCTTCACCGGACTCGTACTGTCGGAGTACATCCGGGACGTCAACCATGTCGCCAGAGAAGGTGAAGACGAGGTCGTACCTGGAGTTCGCAGTGCTGACAATTTCGATATTTCCGGACAAGATCCCTGGGGAGCACATTTCGACCAGACAGAGTTACGCCGGGTGATGAAAGAGGCGTTCGCGGACTCCAAGGCGTTCTCCCTTGTAACCACCGCTCAGACGGCGTTCGCCGGATGGGTCCTCGACAATGCCGCCCAGAACACGAACGCCAAGCAGAGAAACGACGCGCTCCTGTCCGGCGCGACACGGATCGGCGCGGGATTCGGCCTCATCACCGACGCGGCCGGACTGGTCAAGATCGAGGAGGGCAAGGAACTCGACGAAGCGAAGAAACAGGCTGTCAAGACGTACCTGGCAGTGCTCAACTCCGGCCTCGTCTTCCTCCCCTCGACCGGTGCGTGGCCCATCGTGGCCGGTGTCGTGGGGTCGTGGACGGGAGTGGCCGAAGACGTCGTCAAGGGAGAGGCGGAGAGCGACGCCCGCGAGGCCGCCAACACCACCGTCGACCGAACCCGGAACCTCGTGCGCGACCTCACCGTTCGATCCATGCTCAAGCACGGTCTGTTCGGTGCCGCCGAACCCGCCGCCGCCACCCATCCCTGGGCCTCACTGGAAGATCTTAGAGCGGGGGACGATCCTCGCGAGAACCCCAACAACTTCCTCAAGGACGATCGGACGCTCATGACCAGGGACGAGATGATCGACGAGAAAGCACCCAACGACATCGACAAGGACCGCAAATTCGAGGCCTACCAGCGATGGCGCAGCGGACCAGCGGGACAAACGTGGCGAGATGTCGAGAGTCGCCTGGATCAAGGATTCTCCGACGGCTTCTCCCAATACGGATCATGATGAACAGGCCCCTCGTCCCACTCGTGGCTGTGATGTGCGTGCTGGCCCTGTCCACCGCCTGCCAGAACGAAGCAGCCCCCCCGGTCGACCGCACCCCGTTACCAACCGTGGCCGCCCCGCCGTACATCTGCGACCACATTCCGCTGAAGGCCGTGGAGCTGATGACCGGAGTGCGCGATCCGCTGGTTCGCGGTCACTTCAATCTCACGAGCGGCGAAAGTCGGAGGACGGGAGTCTGCGTGATCCGCCGAAGAACAGACCAGGAGAACGTCCTCGTGATCGACCTTTCAATAGGAGGGTACCGAGCGGCGATCATGGAGTATCTCGACGACGGTGCCACACCCCTACCGGAGATCGTTCCCGGATCCATCGGCGCATACTCCAAACCTGAGGGCAGGGAGAACAACGCCGCGTACGCCCACCTCCTTCGAGGCAGGGCAGACCTGTCGATTCAGCTGGAGATCGGTGTCCAGGGGCGAGACAACGCCGCCGATGTGGCGGCGATGATGAAGTTGATCGCACCGAAGCTGCTCACCGATGCCGGTGCCCCGTCCGCGAAGACCGCCTCCCCCTCCCCCACGAAGGACTGACCAGACGACCATGGCCGAGATGGTGCCCAATCCGCTCTACCAAGCGCTGGGAGAGGCGCTCCGGACGGTCGAACCGCTGCTGGACGAGGTCGAGAAGAACATCGAGACCCCGTTCCAGGCCTTCCACTCCGGCAAGGTCTGGAACGGCCCGGCGGCCAAGCGCTTCGACGAGCAGCTCACCCACCACCGCACCCGCCTCCGCGCCTCGGGCGACAAGATCACCTCTGATCTCCGCCAGGCCCTGGCCCGCACCCCTCAAAAGGTCACCGAAGAAGAAGCCAAGGTCATCAGAGCCCGCTACGGCCTTTCCTAATCACCGGCTTTGACGCCGCCGACGAAGCCCGGGACTCGACGGGGGTGAACAGCGGCTTGGAGCCGTCGGCCAATGTGGTCTGGGAACGGTCCGCCCTCGCGTTACCGTGGCCCCGCGAAGCGTCACCACGGCGACAGGCCCCCAGCGTGAACGGCCACGACACCCACCCCCGTGATGAAACCCGCCACCGCGTGAACACGCCGCGATGAAACCCGCCACCGCGTGAACACGCCGCGATGACAAGATCCATCCGAAAGCACACCACGCCGGACCAGCCGGTACGAAAAGCGATCCGGCACGGTCCAAACGAGACCGTGCCGGATCGCGGGGGTCAGGCGGCCGTGGCCATTTTCCGCAGCCGGGCCAGCGCGTCGCGCTCGATCCGGCGGGCGCGGTCGCGGCCGATGCCGTAGCGCTCGCCGACCTCGGTCAGCGTGTGCTCGCGGCCGTCCATCAGGCCGTAGCGCCAGCGGAGCATCTCGCGGGTCTGCCCTTCCAGCCCGGTCAGCCACTCCTCCAGGCGCTCGCGCTCCAGGATGTCCATCGCCTGCTGCTCGGGATCGGCCCAGGTGTCGTCGGCGATCATGTCGCCGAGCTCGGTCTCGTCCTCGTCGCCCACGCCCAGTTGCAGCGAGACGGGGTCGGAGGCCCATCGGCGGAGCTCACGGACCCGCTCGATGGGGAGTTCGAGGACCGCCGCCAGATCGGCGTCGGTCGGCTCCTGGTCGAACTCGGCCAGCATGTCGCGGCGGACCCGCATCAGCCTGGTCATCTGCTCGCCCGCGTGGGTGGGCAGGCGCACCGGCCGGGCCTGCTCGTGGATGGCGCGCCCCACCGACTGCCTGATCCACCACGTGGCGTATGTCGAGAACTTGTAACCGCGTCGGTAGTCGAACTTCTCGACCGCGCGGACCAGCCCCAGGTTTCCCTCCTGGACGAGATCGATCAGTGGCATTCCCCGCCCGGAATATTTGCGCGCGACGGCCACCACAAGACGTAGATTGGCCTGGATGAATTCGTCTTTGGCCCTCCGTCCGGAAACGGCCAGTCGTTCAAGCTCCTCATCGGCCGCGTCCGCGATCCGCGGCTCCGTCAACCCGCCCAACCCACCGTCCAGCAACTGCTCCGCGAAAAGACCCGCCTCGATCCGCTTGGCGAGCTCGACCTCTTCCTCCGCGGTGAGCAGGGGCACCCGTCCGATCTCTGCCAGGTAGGTCCCTAGCAGGTCTCGATCAGAGACGTGCTGATCCTGCGTCCGATTCCCCGTCGGCCTTGCCATCCGATGGCACCTCGCTCCGCCTGCTTATGACGTGTCCACCCGCTCGCTCAACGCCCCGTGCGCGCGGACACATCGCTTGTCTTTCCAACGGATGGATCAGGGCAAAGATTCCCTCAAGAAGTACGCCTGGAGAATGGTTTTGGATTTCCTCCTCAAGGAGGATGTTTCCCGGCGTAACGCCAACGGCTCCAACTAACCCCTGCAAAGGGCATCAAACCAGGCGGCGCCCTTCCTTCCACACCTGTGTCACCAGCGGCACCCCCGGCCGGTAGGCGAGATGGACGTACGTGGGTGTGTCGAGAATCACCAGATCCCCTCTGCTCCCCACCCTCAGCGTGCCGATGTCCCCTCGGCGCAGCGCCCTGGCGCCGCCGTACGTGGCGGCCCTGATCGCCTCCAGCGGCGTCATCCGCATCTCGCGGACCGCCAGCGCCACACAGAACGGCATGGAGGAGGTGAAGGAGGAGCCCGGGTTGCAGTCGGTGGCCAGCGCGACCGTCACCCCGGCGTCCAGCAGGCGGCGGGCGTCCGGGTAGGGCGAGCGGGTGGAGAACTCCGCGCCGGGCAGCAGGGTGGCCACCACCCCCGCCGACGACAGCGCCGAGACGTCGTCGTCGGTCAGGTGGGTGCAGTGGTCGGCGGAGGCCGCGCCCACCTCGGCGGCGATCCGCGCCCCGGGCCCCGGGCCCAGCTGGTTGGCGTGGATCCTCGGCAGCAGCCCCGCCTTCACCCCGGCGAGGAGGATCTCCCTGCTCTGGTCGGCGTCGAAGGCCCCGCGCTCGCAGAACACGTCGACCCACCGGGCGTGCGGCGCGCAGGCCTCCAGCATCTCCCCGGTGACGGTGCTGACGTACGCGTCGGCCGAGGAGGCGTCGGGGGGTACGACGTGCGCGCCCAGGTAGGTGGTCTCCTCGGTGAACCCCCGCGCGATCTCCAGTGAGCGGCGCTCGTCCTCGACCGTGAGGCCGTAGCCGCTCTTGATCTCGACCGTGGTCGTCCCCTGGGCGAGCATCTCGGCGACCAGGCCGGCGGTGCGCGTCACGAGCTCGGCGTCGGAGGCGGCGCGGGTGGCCGACACCGTCGTGCGGATGCCTCCGGCCGTGTACGGGCGGCCCGCCATCCGGGCGGCGAACTCGGCCGTGCGGTCGCCCGCGAAGACGAGGTGGGCGTGGCTGTCGACGAAGCCGGGGATGACGCAGCGCCCGGCCACGTCCACCCGTTCGTCGGCGTGCGGAACCGCGCCTGCGGGTCCCGCCCACACCACCTCGCCGCCCTCGACCACCAGGGCCGCGTCCTCGATCTCCTCCCGGGCCGGGTCACCCGTGTAGAGCAGGCCGATGCGGTCGAAAAGGGTGCTCGTCGCGGACCGGTCCTCGCTCGTCATACCGACCTCGCTCGTCATACCGACCTCTCCTCTCGCGCCTCGGCGACCGCCTCGGCGAGCATGGCGCCCACGTCACCGAGGGCGTGTTCTCCGTCGGCGACCACGCGGCGCCCGCCCGACACCACGGAGTGCACGTCGGCGGCCGTGGCGGCGAAGAGCACGGTCTCGGCCAGGTGCGCCGGGGAGGCCCCGGCCGTACGGACCGAGTCGAGACGCACCGACACCAGGTCCGCCCACGCGCCGGGGACGAGCATGCCCGCGTCGGCGAAGCCGAGCGAGTCGTGCCCCGCGGCCGTGGCGGCGTTCAGGAGTTCGGCGGCCGACCAGTGGCCGCGCCGCTCGGTGGCCAGCCGCTCGTCCAGCTCGACCGCGCGGGCCTCCTCGAACAGGTCGATGACCGCGTGGCTGTCCGAGCCGAGCGTGATGGGCGTGCCCGCCTCGAACAGTCTCCTCGCCGGTCCGATGCCGTCGGCGAGGTCGCGCTCGGTCGTCGGGCACATGCACACGCGCGTGCCGGAGGCGCCGAGCAGCGCGACGTCCACATCCGACAGGTGTGTGGCGTGTACGGCGGTCGAGCGGGGGCCGAGCGCGCCGTGCGCGTCCAGCAGCTGGACCGGGGTCGCGGTGTAGGTCTCCACGCAGGCGGCGTTCTCCGCGCGCTGCTCGGAGACGTGGGCGTGCAGCGGGACCGCGTGGTGCCGGGAGAACTCGGCGACCACCGGGATCTGCTCGGCCTTGACCGCGCGGACCGAGTGCACGGCCACGCCGATCTCCACGTCCCGTTCGTCCCGGTAGCGGGCCATGAGCGTCTCGGCCCGCGCGGCCCACCCGTCGGCGTCCCGGTCGCCGAACCGCCGCTGCACGCCGCTCAGCGGGGTGCCGACGCCGCCGGTCAGGTAGCAGGCGTCCAGCAGCGCGATGCGCAGCCCCGCCTCCCGCGCGGCCTGGACGAGCGCGTGTCCCATGGCGTTCGGGTCGTCGTACGGCCTGCCGTCCGGCCCGTGGTGCAGGTAGTGGAACTCCCCCACGCAGGTGATCCCGGCCAGTGACATCTCGGCGAACGTGGCCCTGGCGAGCCTGAGGTAGGAGTCGGGGTCGAGGGTGCCCGCCACACCGTACATCTGCTCGCGCCAGGTCCAGAAGCTGCCCTTCTCCCGTTGCGTCACCCCGCGCAGGGCGCGGTGGAAGGCGTGGGAGTGCGCGTTGGCCAGCCCGGGGAGGGTGAGGCCGGCCAGCCGGACGGCTCCGCCGGGCGGGGCCGCCACGCCGGTGACGATCTCGGCGATCAGGGTGTCCCTGACCCTGACGAGTACCCCCGCGACGACCTCGCCCGGTGGCAGCCAGGCCAGTTCGCACCAGTAGCTCAGCTCCCGCACAGGTCCTCCACAACGGCGGCGAGGGCGACGACCCCGGCGTGGCAGTCGGCCCGGTCCGCGTGTTCCTCCGGAGAGTGAGAGATGCCCGTCGGATTGCGGACGAACACCATCGCGCTGGGCACGCCCGCGGAGGCGAGGATGCCCGCGTCGTGTCCGGCGCCGGTCGGCAGGACGGGCGCGCTCCCACCCCCGGCCGCGCTTCCGCCCCCGGCCGCGCCCCCACCCCCGGCCGCGCCCCCACCCCCGGCCATGCTCCCGGCGACGCTCTCGGCGGCGACCGCGTTCCCGGCGGCCGCGGCGACCCGCTCCCGCAGGACCGCGTCGAAGTCGACGACCGGGGTCCACGACTCGACGGTGACCTCGGCGCCGGAGAACTCGGTCAGCTCGGCGACCAGCGCCCTGACCGCGTCCTCGTCGCCGCCCCTGGCGTCCAGCCAGGCGCTGACCAGGCCGGGGACGGCGTTGGCGTTGTTGGGAGACACGCGCGTCTTGCCGAAGGTGGCGACCACGCCGCCGCGCTCGGCGGCCTGGCGGGCGTGCAGGACGGTACGGGCGAAGGGCAGCATCGGGTCGTCACGGTCGGCCAGGCGGGTGGTGCCCGCGTGGTTGGCCTGGCCGTGGAAGTCGAACCGCCAGCGGCCGTGCGGCCAGATGGCCGAGGCGACACCGACCCGGGCGTCCCGGTGGACCAGGTCCCGTCCCTGCTCGACGTGGAGTTCGACGAAGACGCCGATGTGCCGCAGGGTCTCCTCGTCCCGGCCCAGGCCACCGGGGTCGCGGCCCGCCCCGCGCAACACCTCGGCCAGCGAGTCGCCCTCGTCGTCCTTGAGCGCGCGGGCCCTGTCCGGGTCGAGGATCCCGGTCAGCAGGCGGGAGCCGACGCACGGGACGCCGAACCTGGCGCCCTCCTCGTCGGTGAAGCAGGCGATTCCGAGGGGGCGTACGGGCTGGAAGTCCCCGGCCCGCAGCAGGTCGAGGGCGGCGAAGGCCGACACGACGCCGAGGGGGCCGTCGAAGGCGCCGCCCTGCCGCACCGAGTCGAGGTGGCTGCCGGTGACCACGCCCGGCCGGGCCGAGGGGTCGCCCCACCAGGCCCACAGGTTGCCGTTGCGGTCCTCCCTCAGGTCGAGGCCGCGCCGGTCGGCCTCCTGCCCGAACCACCGCCGGAGTTCCAGATCCGCGGGCGACCACGCGTCTCGCAGGTAGCCCCGGGTCCGGCCGTCACGTCCGAGGTGCTCTATGGCACCCCACATCTCGTCGAACACCCTCCCATTATGTGAATGAGCCCATTCATTGGCGAGCCCGGCACCCCCTCGGCCCGTCGCTTCCTCGCCTCAGCCCGCCGCGCCGCTCTCAGTTCAGGGGGCCGGCGGCGGGACGGACGGTGATCTCGGTGATGTGGGCGTCAGGGGACGCGGTCAGGGCTGTCAGCGCCACCCTGGCCACCGAGTCCGGGTCAAGGTAGTTCTCCGGCTGGTAGGGGCCGCCCTCGACGGCCCGCAGCTCGCGCTGCATGTCGGTGGCGATCCGCCCCGGGTAGATCGTGGTGACCCGGAGCTCGGGCTCCTCCAGGCGGAGCCCGTCGGCGAAGGCGCGCAGCGCGTGCTTGCTGGCCGCGTAGGAGACCCAGTTCGGGTTGGCCCGCTGCCCCGCGCCGGAGTTGATCAGCACCACGTGGCCCCGCGCCGCGCGGAGCGCGGGCAGCAGCAGCCGGGTCAGCTCGGCCACCGCGATCACGTTCACCTCCATCGTGCGCCGCCACACCTCGGCCGGGGTCTCCTCGACACGTCCCAGGGTCACCACGCCCGCGCTGTGCACCAGCACGTCGAGCCGGTCGACACCGGCGACGTCGGCCTCGGTGACGGCGGTGAGCTCCACCGGCCAGGGCCGCGCGCCGGGCAGGCCGGAGACCACCTCGGCCAGCGCCTCGGGGTCGCGACCGCCGAGCACCAGGTCGTGCGTGGGAGCCAGGGCGCGGGCGATCGCGGCGCCGACCCCTCGGGAGGCGCCGGTGACCAGCGCGGTGGGGCGTTCGGACATAATGATCACCCTAACTCGGGCATGACGATCACCTTGACCCGGGACGGAACGTCTCCGGCCCGGGGTGCTCCAGCGTCATCGCGAGGACGTCCTCGCGCGGGTAGCCGGCGTCGTCCGGCCGGATCCTGACCGCGTCGGCCGCCGCCTCCACGATCACGCACCGGTACCACCTCCCGTCCTCCAGGAACCACCAGGGCCGCGTCAGCACCTCCAGCCCGGACCGGTGGACCGCCTCCAGCGCCTCCTCCTCCGGGGAGGGCTCCCCCGGCGGGTAACCGAACACGGTCAGGGGCTCCCAGCCTCCGCCCGCCGGGCGGACGAAGCCCATGAGGGCACCGTCGTCGTCACGCCTGATCTCTCGCACGTTTGACACTGTACTCAAATTTGAATACAAATTTGCATATGTCTTCCACCCGGACCCTGCTGCTCGGCGTGCTGCTCGACGGCCCGCTGCACGGCTACGAGGTACGGCGCCGCCTTGAGCTGTGGGGCGCCGACAGCTGGGCCAACGTGGCCTACGGCTCCATCTACCACGGCCTGGCCAAGATGGCCGAGGAGGGACTGCTGGAGATCATCGAGCAGGGCAGGGGCGGGAAGACGGTCTACGGCATCACCGAGGCCGGACGGGCCGACTTCCAGCAGCAGCTGATGAACAGCTGGTGGTTCGTGAGGCCGATCGTCGACCCCTTCCAGGTCGCCCTGACCTTCATGGACCGCCTGCCGCCTGCCGACCTGGTCAACGCCATGGAGGCGAGGGCCGAGCAGCTGCGGGCGTCCATCTCGATGATGGGGCGGGCGCTGGGCGGCAAGCAGGGCTACGGAGCCCCCCGGCACATCGACGAGTGCCTCCGGCTCAACATCCGCCAGTTCCAGGCGCAGCTCGACTGGATCGAGGCGTCCGTCGCCGACGTCAGGGCCGGGAAACTGCCCTGAGACCCCGCCCCGCCCGGCCCCCGGGGCCGAGGACGATCGCCGGCCCGGAAATCCGGTTGAGCCTCCACCGCGGTTCCCCGAAACTCTTCCCCTCCCCCCACGACGGAGAGTCATGATCATCGAAGCGCACGACCTGCGCAAGACCTTCACCACCAGGCGCGGCAAAGACGGCCCCCGGGAGGTCGAGGCCGTCAAAGGCGTCGACCTGTCCGTCGCCGAGGGCGAGATCTTCGCCTTCCTCGGCCCCAACGGCGCGGGAAAGACCACCACGATCCGGATGCTCGCCACCCTCGTGACCCCCACCTCCGGCACCGCACGGGTGGCGGGCCACGACGTGGTCACCGAGGCGGCCAGGGTACGAGAGAAGATCGGCTACGTCGGCCAGGGGGGCGGGGTGGACGAGAACTCCCCCGGCCGCGAGGGCCTGGTCCTCGCCGCCAGGATCGGCGGCATGTCCCGCGCGCGGGCGAAGGCGCGAAGCGACGAACTCCTGGCCGCCTTCGACCTGGCCGAGCTGGCCGACCGTCCCGTACGGACGCTCTCCGGCGGCCAGAAACGCAGGTTCGCCCTCGCCGTCGGCCTGGTCAACCACCCGCCGCTGTTCTTCCTCGACGAGCCCACCACCGGTCTCGACCCGCAGAACCGCGCCAACCTGTGGGATGAGGTGCGATCCCTGCGCGATCGGGGCACCAGCGTGCTGCTGACCACCCACTACCTGGAGGAGGCCGACGCGCTCTGCGACCGGCTGGTCATCATCGACCACGGCCGCGTCGTCGCGGAGGGCACCCCCGCCGAGCTCAAGAAGGAGGTCGCGGGCGACGTCGTCACACTCCGCCTCGACCGGGCCTCCGAGGCGCGGGCGCTCCTCGACGCCGAGCCGTACGTCAGGGAGGTCCGCGAGGAGGAAAGGGAGGAAGACGTCCTGCGCGCCTACCTCGACGACGGGGAGCACAACCTGCCCGCCCTGCTTCGCGTCCTGGAGACCGGGGGGCTGCCGATCCGGTCGATCTCCCTGGACCGGGCCACGCTCGACGACGTTTTCCTGCGCCACACCGGCCGTTCCCTGCGCGACGCGAACTAGGACGACAAGGACCCCCCGTGCTCCGACACACGATGTTGTTCCTGGGCTACGAGCTCAGGAGCACCCTGCGCAACCCCATCTGGCCGCTGTTCGGCCTGATGCAGCCCGTTCTGTACCTGCTCCTCTTCGCACCGCTGGTGGCCAACACCAGCGCGGGCGGCACCATGGGCGACACGCTGCGGATGTTCACGCCCGGCGTGATGATGATGGTCGCCCTGTTCGGCTCGCTCTTCGTGGGCTTCGGCATGATCAACGAGATCCGCAACGGCTACCTGGAGCGCCTCGCGGTCAGCGCCGTCTGGCGGCCCGCGATCGTGCTGGGCCGCACCCTGCGCGACATGATCGTGCTGGTCGTCCAGGCCCTGCTGGTGATCGCGCTGGCCACGCTGATGGGCATGCGGGCCAGTCTGCCGGGGCTCGCGGTCATGCTGGTGCTGATGGCCGCCACCGGGCTGCTCGCCTCCGGCCTGTCGTACGGCATGGCGCTGGCGCTGCGCGACGAGAACGGCATGTCGCAGATCATGCAGTTCTTCGCGATGCCGCTGATCCTGCTCACCGGCATCATGCTGCCCATGTCGCTGGCCCCCGACTGGATGCGGGCGGTCGCGCAGTTCAACCCGCTCTACCACGCGGTCGAGGCGGGCCGGGCGCTGTTCGACGGCGACTTCTCCGACGGCTCGATCCCGCTGGCCTTCGGCCTCATCCTGGTCCTGTCCGCGATCAGCCTGCGCTGGTCGGTCAGCTCGATGAAACGACTCGCGGGTTAGGGCCTGTTTTGTGGGTCTTCGCCGTGGCGAGGATCGTCCAGGTGGATGCCCCGCAAGGCGGAGGAGGAGTTCATAACGGAGTTATGGGCGACGACGACAACGCCGCGGGGCGCCGCCTGGGCAACCGCGGTAGGCGAAAAGATCCACAAAACAGGCCCTAAGGTGACGCGGCGTCTGCCGCGCCGTCAGTCGAGCTGCTCGGTGAAAACCCCGGCCTGGTCGATCATCCGCTCGTACTCGTCCAGCCGGGCCTGGGTGCGCAGCGGCGCCGCGTCGGCCATCGCCTCCACCAGCACCATGGCCAGGGCGAGCGGTCCCGCGTGCGAGTCGAAGACCAGCCGCTCGCCGACGGGGGCGGGCAGGATCACGTCGGCCTCGAAGGGCACGTCCCGCCGATCGGTGATCACCGCCGTACGCAGGCCGAGGTCGCGGGCGCCGCGCAGAGCCTGCACGGCCTCGGCCGGGTAGCGGGGCAGGACCACCGCGACCAGCCAGCCCGCTCCCGCCCGGCGCGCGGCGTACAGGCCGTCGGCCAGCTCGGAGCCGCCGTGGGTCAGCAGGCGGACGTCGGGGTGGATCCGGCGCGCGAAGTAGGCGAACGTGGTGGCCAGCCCGCTCGACACCCGCAGGCCCAGCACCGGCAGGGGCTCGCATCCCGCCAGGTTGGCGCCCAGCTCCGTGAGGTCGGAGGGGTCGCTCAGCGCGTCGCGCACGCTCCGCAGGTTGTCGATCTCCACGTCGATCGCGGTCTGCAGGTCGTTGGCCCGCGACGGCCTCCTGCCGCCCACGACCAGGGGCCGCAGCGCCTGCCTGAGCTCGGGGTATCCCGCGAAGCCGAGCACCATCGCGAACCGCGTCACCGACGGCTGGCTCACCCCGGCCCGGTCGGCCAGCTCCACGCTGGACAGGAAGACGGCCTCGGACAGGTGGTCACCCAGATAGCGCGCGATCCGCCGTTGCACGGGCGACAGCCGCCGCCCCTCCAGAAGCCGGTCGAGTCCGTCACCCACGCCCCCTCCAACCGCTCGAACACCCACGAGCATTCCCCTCCCGTCCGCCCCGCCCCGCTGTCGTTCATACACCCGGGCGGGAGGGAGTGAGCGGCACCGGAAGGATTCGCGCCCGGAATCGGGACGCGGCACGCGAACCGGCGCCGCTACGCCCCAGCCGGTAACCGTGTGTCCCCCGGTCCGTGGACTCGCACGGGCTGTGCGGCGGATGACGTGGTCCGGCCGCCGTGACCCGCGCCCGGTCAGGGCTCGCATGGGCGTCGGGACGCGGCACGCGAACCAGACGGGCGCCGGGCAGGGCGCGCCTCCCGTCAGGACTCACGCATCGGGACGCGGACACCCCGCTCCCCGGCCACGGTGACGGCCTCGTCGTATCCGGCGTCGACGTGGCGGATGACGCCCATGCCGGGGTCGTTGGTGAGGACCCGGTTGAGCTTCTCCCCGGCGAGTTTCGTGCCGTCGGCGACGGTGACCTGCCCGGCGTGGATGGAACGGCCGATGCCGACGCCGCCGCCGTGGTGGATGGAGACCCACGCGGCGCCGGAGGCGACGTTGAGCATGGCGTTCAGCAGCGGCCAGTCGGCAATCGCGTCGGAGCCGTCGGCCATGCCCTCGGTCTCCCGGTACGGGCTCGCGACGCTGCCGCAGTCGAGGTGGTCGCGGCCGATCACCAGCGGGGCCTCGATCTCCCCCGAGGCCACCATGTCGTTGAACCGCTCCCCGGCCAGGTGGCGCTCACCGTAACCGAGCCAGCAGATGCGGGCGGGCAGGCCCTGGAAGTGGACCTTCTCCCCGGCCAGCCGGATCCACCGGGCGAGCGGTTCGTTGTCGGGGAACAGCTCCAGGATCGCGCGGTCGGTCTTGGCGATGTCGGAGGCGGAGCCGGACAGCGCGGCCCAGCGGAACGGGCCCTTGCCCTCGCAGAACAGCGGCCGGATGTAGGCGGGCACGAAGCCGGGGAAGTCGAACGCGCGGGTGTAGCCCGCGAGCCGCGCCTCGCCCCGGATCGAGTTGCCGTAGTCGAAGACCTCGGCCCCGGCGTCCTGGAAACCGACCATGGCCTCCACGTGGGCGGCCATGGACTCGCGGGCCCTGCGGGTGAAGCCCGCCGGGTCCTTCTCGCGCTCGTCGGCCATGTCCTCGAAGGCCACGCCGACCGGCAGGTACATCAGCGGGTCGTGGGCGGACGTCTGGTCGGTGACGACGTCGATCTCGGCGCCCCTGCGGAGCAGCTCGGGCACGACCTCGGCCGCGTTGCCCTCGACCCCGATGCTCAGCGGCCTGCGCTGGTCGCGGGCCTCGTACGCCAGACGCAGCGCCTCGTCGAGGTCGGCGGCGCGGACGTCCAGGTAGCGGTGCTCGATCCGCCGGTCGATCGACCTGGGGTCACAGTCGACGCAGATCACCACGCCGCCGTTCATGGTCACCGCCAGCGGCTGGGCGCCGCCCATGCCACCGAGCCCGGCGGTCAGCGTGATCGTCCCGGCGAGGCTCCCGCCGAACCT
This sequence comes from Streptosporangium oxazolinicum, assembly GCF_039537505.1. Lineage (NCBI taxonomy): Bacteria > Bacillati > Actinomycetota > Actinomycetes > Streptosporangiales > Streptosporangiaceae > Streptosporangium > Streptosporangium oxazolinicum. The sequence continues at coordinate 296,186 of NZ_BAABAQ010000006.1, read as the reverse complement.
CTTGGCGGCCACGGCCCCGAAGGTCTCGTAGGTACCCTGCAGGATGCCCTGGGTGCCGATGTAGATCCAGGAACCGGCCGTCATCTGCCCGTACATGGTCAGCCCGGCGGCCTCCAGGCGCCGGAACTCCTCCCAGTCGGCCCAGTCGGGCACCAGGTTGGAGTTGGCGATGAGCACCCGGGGCGCCCACTCGTGGGTGCGGAACACCCCGACGGGGCGCCCCGACTGCACCAGCAGCGTCTCGTCGCCCTCCAGGGTGGTCAGGGTACGGGTGATCGCGTCGAAGGAGCGCCAGTCGCGGGCGGCCTTGCCCGAGCCGCCGTAGACGACGAGCTGTTCCGGATGCTCGGCGACCTCGGGATCGAGATTGTTCTGGATCATGCGGAGCGCCGCCTCCTGCGGCCACCCCTTGGCGGTGAGCGTGGTGCCGCGCGGCGCGCGCACAATCCGGCTGCCGGACATGCCCGACCTCCCCCTCAGGAATGAATGAACGTATTCATATTTGGTCACCCGGAGGCTACAGGTCAACCCGGAAAAGGGGGTGCCCCGGGCAGCACGCCCGTGGCACCCCCGGTGGTAGCCGTAACGATCGCCACGCCCCGATCCTCGTCCCGCACGGACGGGACCGGGTGATCGAATGCGGCGCGCGCGCCCGATGGGCGCTCCGATGCGAAGGAGAGGCTTCGCACAGGCGGGGATTCCCGGTTCGCCGGACGGCGAATCAGCCCCTCGACCCGATGCCCGAATTATTCCTTTATGGACGATATGAATTTACCCAACCGAGCCGGTGACCGCAGGTCTAGGTGGGCAGCAGGAACTGGGTGGCGGCCAGCTCACGGTAGAGGGGGTCGCCGGCGAGCAGCTCGTCGTGGGTTCCCACGGCCCGCACCCGGCCCGCCTCCATCACCACGATCCGGTCGGCCCCGGCCACGGTGGAGAGGCGGTGGGCGATCACCAGCACGGTCGTCTCCGCCGCCACCTCCGCGATCACCTCGCGGAGCCGCAGCTCGTTGACCGCGTCGAGCTGGGAGGTGGCCTCGTCGAGCAGCAGGAGCCTGGGACTGCGCAGCAGGGCGCGGGCGATGGCGACCCGCTGGCGCTCGCCGCCGGAGAGCATGATCCCCCGATGGCCGACCCGGGTCTCCAGCCCCTCGGGGAGCCGGGAGACCAGGTCCTCCAGGCGGGTGCGGGCGAGCACCCGCCAGATGTCGGCCTCGTCCACACCCGGCGCGGCGAAGACGAGGTTCTCCCTGAGCGTGCCGTCCAGCACCGGCGCGTCCTGCTCGACGTAGCCGAGGCAGGCGCGCAACTCGGCGAGCGGCCAGTCCGCGATGTCGCGGCCGTCGATCGTGATCGTCCCCGCCTGCTGCTCGTAGAACCGCTCCAGCAGGGCGAAGACCGTGGACTTGCCCGCCCCCGAAGGCCCCACCAGGGCGGTCAGCCCGCCCGCGGGCACCTCGAAGGAGACGTCGTCGTGGACGACCGGCCTGTCGTCGCCGTAGCGGAAGGCGATGCCCTCGAAGACCACCCCGGCCGGGGCCGTGCCGACCTCGTACACCGCGCCGTCCGCCTCCTCGGCGGGCAGTTCCTCGATCTCGCGGATCCGCTTCACCGCGGCCAGGCCGTTCTGCACCTGGGTGAAGCCCTGGACCAGCTGGCCGATGGGGGCGACCAGGTAGAACAGGTACAGCAGGAAGGCGATCAGCGAGGAGACCTCCAGCGCGCCCGAGGAGACCCGCGCGCCGCCCACGCCGAGCACGGCCACGAAGGCCAGCTGCGCGGAGACCCACGCCGAGACACCGGCGATCGAGGCCAGCCAGGCGACGGCGACCCCCCGGTCGCGCGCCTCGCGGGCCGCCTCGCTCACCGAGGCGATCTCCCGCTCCTCGGCACCGCTGGCCTTGACCGTACGGAACGCCTGGAGCACCCGGTCGAGGACCGCGCCCATCTCGCCGACCGCGACCTGCGCCTGCATCGAGGCGCGCCGGATGCGGGGCATGATCAGGCTGACGAACCCGCCGACCACGACCAGCACTCCCAGCGTGATGAGCAGCAGCAGCCCGTCGATGAGCGCCATCATCACCACGGCGCCCACGAGCATGAACAGCGAGCTGACCGTCTCGACCACGCCGCTGGTGAACACCGCCCGCAGCAGCGTGGTGTCGGAGGTCACCCGGGACATCAGGTCACCCGGCTTGAGCCGGTCGACCTCGGACACCCGCAGCCGCAGCATCCGGTCGACCAGGCCGCGGCGGGCGGAGAAGACGATGCCCTCGCCCATCCGTTCCAGCACGTAGTTGCCCAGCGCGCCGATGGCCGCGCCCAGGAGCACGGCGGCGGTCAGGCCGAGCACCGGGCCGAGCAGGGAACGCTGCTCGCCGAAGGCGTCGATGACCGTCTTGGCCAGGAGCGGCATCGCCAGCCCGGCCAGCGAGCCGAGGAGGCTGAGCGCCCCGCCCAGCAGCAGGACCCCTCGATGGGGCCGTATGTACGCGACCAGCAACCGCCAGGACGCGGTCTCGGGCACCGGGTCCCCCGGCTCCGCGTCTCCCGGTCCCGTCCTCTCTGATCCCGCGTCTCCCTGCCCCGTGTCGTCCGTCAATGTGACCCCCGGCAACGTGTTCCCTTCCCAATCGACGCGATCGGCCTCCGGCTGCCTTTTCTGTCTACCGCGCATGAGCCCACCCCGAGCGTCTCGCCCTGTTTTGTAGCGAAAGTCGATGGCGTCAACATAAGTTGACGCCATCGACACTGTCAATACAGGTTGACGCCAAGGCGACGTCCTCTTCGGATCGGCCGGGGTCTGTACGGGAGCCAGGAGTCCGACGACGAGATCAGTACCAAAAAGGCGTTACCGCCCATTTCCCCTGATGAATCGATAAATGAGGCAGCGAAAACTCATCTCCCCCAGGACCAATCCGGGGCGGCCACGGCGGCGAATGGGCGCCGAGGAATCCGGCCGGATCCTTCCTCCCCCGTACCCACGGCCGGTCACACCGTGACCGGCGGCCGAAAGGACCAACTGACATGGAGCTCCGGATCAACCGGCGCGCCCTGATCGGCATGGGCGTCATAGGGGCGTTGACCGTTTCCTCGTTCACCCTGCTCAGGGCCGAGACCGGCACCGCCTCCTCGCACCGCGAGGCGCCGATGATCGCGGGTGACCCCCGCAACGACAACACGGACGTGTACGCGTTCGTCAGTCCCGACAAGCCCGGCACCGTCACGCTGCTGGCCAACTTCATCCCGTTCGAGGAGCCGAACGGCGGCCCGAACTTCTACCAGTTCGACACCAACTCCCGCTACAACATCAAGATCGACAGCAATGGCGACGCCAAGCCCGACGTCGTCTACCAGTGGACGTTCCGCAACGAGGACCGGCGCGGCAACGGCACCTTCCTGTACAACAACGGCCCCATCACCTCGCTGAACGACGAGAACCTGCTGTTCAGGCAGCGGTACAAGCTCACCAGGAGCACCGCGCACGGCACCAGGACCCTGGTCGCGAACGGAGTGGTGGCGCCGAGCAACACCGGTCCCGCCTCCATTCCCGACTATGGCGCGCTGCGCGCCCAGGCCGTCAAGAAGCTCCCCGGCGGGGGCAACGTCTTCGCCGGGCAGTCGGACGAGGCGTTCTTCGCCGACCTGCGGGTCTTCGACCTGCTGTACGGCGGCGACCTGTCCGAGGTCGGCCAGGACACGCTCAAGGGCTACAACGTGCACAGCCTCGCCCTCCAGCTGCCCAAGGACGAGATCGCGCTGCGCGGCGACCCGAAGCGCAACCCCGTCGTCGGCGTCTGGTCCACCGTCGACAAGTGGAGCCCGAAGGGCTACGTCCAGGTCTCCCGCCTGGGCCAGCCGCTGGTCAACGAGGTCGTGGTCCCAGCCGGGCTGAAGGACGCCTTCAACGCCCTGCCGCCGGACCAGGACGCCGGGGTTCCCGCCGTCGTCAAGCGCGTCACCGAACCCGAGGTGCCCAAGCTCCTGGAGGCCATCTACGGTCTCAAGGCGCCGAAGACGCCCCGCAACGACCTGGTCGAGATCTTCCTCACCGGCATCGCCAAGGAGAACGGCCCGATCAAGGCCGACCTCAACTCGCAGAGCCTCAACAAGGACGCCGGGAAGCTGCGCCCGTCGGAGATGCTGCGGCTGAACATGGCGATCCCGCCCGCCGCGACCCCGAACAGGCTCGGCGTGCTCGCCGGAGACCTCCAGGGCTTCCCGAACGGCCGCCGCCTCGGTGACGACGTGATCGACATCGCTCTCCAGGCGATGGCGGGCGCCGCGCAGACCGGCAAGCTCGTCGACGCGCTGGCCGCGGGCGACAAGGTCGACGCCAACGACAAGTCGTTCGGCACGGTGTTCCCGTACATCCCGCTGCCGGGCAACACGTCGGTGAACGCGAGCTGACGCGGGCGCGCGGGGCCGGGTTCCGCCCGGCCCCGCGCGACCGCGCGCTCCCGTGCCGACCGGAGGGATGCCGACCATGAAGACTTCCGCGAAAGCCCGTACCGCCGCGGCCGTGCTGGGCCTGGCCGCGGCGCTGACCCTCGGGGCGGCGCTGATCCCCGGCGACCGGCCCGCGCCAGCCACCGCCGCCCCGGCCCGGGTGGAGCTCGCCGGGACACCCGCCTCCGCCGTCTCCCTCGACGGCGCGATCGGGGCGCTGACCGACCGGCTCCGGCGGCTGCCCGCCGACCACCTGGCCTGGGCGCGCCTTGGCGCGGCCTACGTCCAGCAGGCGCGCGTCACCGCCGACCCGTCCTCCTACCCGCGCGCAGAGGAGGCGCTGGCCAGGGCCTCCGCGCTGAGCCCCGGCGACCCGGAGGTGCTCAGCGGCCTGGCCGCGCTCGCCGCCGGGCGCCACGAGTTCGCCGAGGCCGTACGGCTGGCCCGCTCCTCGGTCGCCGCCAACCCCTACGGCCTGGACGCCCATGCGGTGCTGGCCGACGCCTACACCCAGCTCGGCCGGTACGGGGAGGCCGGGCGGGCCGTCGACAGGATGATGGAGCTCCGTCCCGGTGTCGCGGCCTTCACTCGGGCCTCCTACGACGCCGAACTCAGGGGCGATCGGGCGACGGCCCGCCGGATGCTGGAACACGCGCTCTCCGACGCCTTCTCCCCCGCCGACGTCGCCTACTGCCGCCACTACCTGGGCGAGCTGGCCCTGCACTCCGGTGACCTGCGCGGCGCCGCCGAACAGTACCGGCTCGCGCTGGAGGCCGACCCCGGCTTCGTCCCCGCCCTCGCCGGGAGCGCCAGGGCCGCCGCGCTCGACGGGCGCACGGCCGAGGCGATCGACCGCTACGCCACCGTGGTCGCGCGGCTGCCCCTGGCCCAGTACGTGATCGAGTACGCCGAGGTGCTGGCCGCCGCGGGCAGGGACCCCTCCGAACAGTGGGCCCTGCTGCGGGCACAGCGGGATCTGATGCGGGCGGCCGGGGTGCGGGACGATCTGACCTGGGCCGAGTACGAGGCGGACCACGGCTCTCCGGCACTGGCCGTCACACACGCGCGGGCCGAGTACGCCCGCAACCCGAACGTGGTCGCCGCCGACGCCCTGGCCTGGGCCCTGCACCGCGACGGCCGCAGCCGCGAGGCCCTGCCGTACGCGAGGAGAGCCACCGACACCGGCTGGCGCAACGCCCTCCTGCTGCACCACCGCGCGGAGATCGAACGTGCCCTGGGCCTGACCGGAGAGGCGAGGCGCTCCGCCGCCCGCGCCCGCGCGGCCAACCCCTCCTTCTCTCCCGGCCTGCCCGCCCTCGCGAGGTTGTCATGAAGCTCACAGAGGTCCAGAAACCAACGACACCGCGCGAACCCGCGAAGGCGTCGAGGCCGATGAAGTCACCGAGGTCTCTGTCGAGGTCTCCGAAACCGTCGAGGCCGGTGAAGCCAACGAGGCCGTCGAGGCTCGCGCGGGTGCCGCGCGCGGTGCTCGGCGCGGCCCTCCCGGTCGTGGCGGTCGCGGTGTGCGCGCTCATCCTCCTCGCGCCCCCGTCCGCCGCCACCACGACCGGCACGACCATCGCGACCACGGCCGCGATTGGCACGGCGACCGCCACTGGCACGGCCACCACGACTACGACCGGCGCGCGGGTCGCGCACCCGCTGGGCAACTTCACCGTCAACCACTACAACGGCCTGCGGATCGGCAAGGACCTGGTGGAGAACCTGGCGGTGGTGGACAGCGCCGAGTTGCCCACCCTCCAGGCTCGCCTCTCGGTGGACGCCGACCGCTCGGGCACGATCTCGGACGCCGAACGGTCGGCGTACGGCACCGCCCGCTGCGCCGAGCTCGCCTCCGCGCAGCGCCTGGCGGTGAACGGGACCGCGACACCCTGGCGCGTCGCCGAGAGCGCCTTCGGCTACGAACCCGGCCAGGGCGGCCTGGAGACCACCCGCCTGACCTGCCGTCTCTCCGCCGTCGCCGCCCCTCTTCGGGGGACCGGGACGATCTCGTTCGGCGACGAATACCTCGCCGACCGGATCGGCTGGCGGGAGATCACGGCCGTGGCGGCGGGAGGGGTACGACTGGCGCGCTCGTCCGTGCCCGGCACGAGCGCCAGCCGGGAACTGCGGGCCTACCCGGACGGCCTGCTGTCCAGCCCGCTCGACCAGCGCACCGCCGAGCTGGGTGTGGCCCCGGGGACCGGATCGGTGGCGGTCACGCTCCCGTTCGTCCCCGACGGGCCGATCGCCGACGCGCTGGCCGCGCTGGACCGTACGTTCATCGGCCTGATCGGCACCGACTCGCCCACCCTGCCGCTGGGGCTGCTCGCCGTCCTGCTGGCCACGGTCCTGGGCGCGGGGCACGCCCTCATCCCCGGTCACGGCAAGACCGTCATGGCCGCCTACCTCGCGGGCAGGAGGGGCCGTCCCCGTGACGCGCTGGTCGTCGGCGCCACCGTGACCGCCACCCACACCTTGGGCGTCATCGTGGTCGGCCTCCTGCTGAGCGCCTTCTCCGCGCTCACCGGAGAGGGGGTCCTCGCCTGGCTCGGCCTCGCCAGCGGCCTGCTGATCTCCGCCGTGGGCGTTCACCTGCTGCTGTCCGCCTGGCGCGCCTACCGCACGGGCGAGGCCCCGTCCCACGGGCACGGCCACGGCCACTTCGGCCATGGCCACGGACATGAGCACTTCGGTCACGGTCACGGCCACGGACATGAGCACTTCGGTCACGGTCACGGCCACGGGCACGGGCACGGGCACGGGCACGACCGGCTCACCGAGGAGGGGCGTGCCGTGGCGCTGCTGGAGCGGGAGGAAACCGTTCCCGGCGAGGAGGCCGTATGGTCACAAAACAACCGAACCACTCCCACCGAAGAAACCGCTCCCACCGGCGGCGAGAAGAGCGAGAAGGCGGCGCCCTGGAAGGGCGGGCTCGTGGGCATGGGGGTGGCCGGGGGGCTCGTACCCAGCCCCTCGGCGCTCGTCGTCCTGCTCGGGGCGATCGCGCTCGGCCGCACCTGGTTCGGGATCGCGCTGGTCCTGGCCTACGGCGTGGGGATGGCGGGCACGCTCACCGCCACCGGACTGCTCCTGGTCAAACTCACCGGGCGGCTCGACCGCCTGGCCACGGCGGGCGGCGGCCTCGCGGCCCGCGTCTCAGCCCGCGTCTCGGCCTTCGCCCCGGTCGGCACCGCCGCCCTCGTCGTCCTGCTCGGCCTGGGACTGGCCCTGCGAGGACTCACGGGCTCCCTCTGAGTGCCCCTCTGAGCCCCTCCAGGTGACCCCGCCGGGCCACCGTCGGTGTCCCGCCGATCCGGAGTCGACTCCTGGGGAGCCCTTCGGCGGGACACCGGCATTCGGTGCGGCGGGGTGGGAGTCAGCGGCGGCGGGCGCCGTACTCCTTGCGCATCTCCGCGACGGTCTCCAGGATCTCGTCCTGGGTCTTCAGAAGCTTCGCTTCGGCCTCCTCGGTCCTGGCCTCGGCCACCTTCCGGCGGTTGCCCGTCCGGTCGGCCAGCTTCAGCTTGGCCCTGGCCTTCATTTCGCGCAGGTTGAGCTTCTCCATGAGACCCATGATCAGCACCCTTCAGCAGAGAGGACCTCCGACTGCCCGGCGCACGGCCGAATATGCGTCCCACGAGCTTTCCCGTCCCTCTCGGGTCCCCGGCCTCACCATCGGCCCGATCCCCGAGGCCTTCCGGATCCGGAAACCAGAGCAGCGGAGAAAGCCCGGCTGAGCTTGGCGGCCGCGACCAACGTGGGCACATGTGAGGCGTCGCCGTACGTCACCTTCCGGCATAGCCGGCGCCCCTGTTCCAGGCTTCCTCAGTCGGGGTCGGGAACGTCGTCGTAGTCGACGTCGCCCTCCTCGGCGCGGCGGAGACCGATGTCCTCCACCCAGGCGCAGGCGAACCGGCGGATCTCCATGATCTGCTCGCCGTCCACGCCGTAGGCCTCGAAGTCCTCGTCGGCGATCAGGTCGACGAACTCCAGCCGCATCACCAGCTCGGCGAGCTCGAACTCCTCGTTGTGCAGGCGGGCGAGGTGTTCGAGATCCCGGAATCCGTACAGGTGGGAGACCGAGGCGATGTCGATGACGTCGCGGGCGAGGCTGCGCTCGTGCAGAGCGCGCATCTTCAGGCCGACCGCGTCGTCCAGGGAGACGACGGAGACATCGCCGACGATCACGGGCTGCCGCTGGAACGCCTCCCTGAGCAGGTCGAACTCACAGCTCTGCTCGGTCACCGGGTCGCTGACCACGAGGCGGCCCATCCGGGGCGTCACCTCCGTCAGGGTGACCTCCAGCCCGGCCTCCCTGAACGCCTCGGCCATTCCCTCAGCGACCTCGGGCAGCGGCGTCTCCGCGGCGGTGGCGAAGTCGAGGTCGTTGCTCGGGCGTTCGGTGAAACCGTGGGCGTTCATCGCGTAACCGCCCGCCAGGACGAGCCCGAACCGGGTGCAGGCGGGCAGCGCGGCCTCCAGCATCCGCTGCTGGAAGGGCGGCAGGATCACCGCTCCCACCCGGGGGTCACGGCGTCCGTCCCCCGCCTCGGTGCCGCCTCGGTGTCACAGCCCACTCCGGCCCCCGCCTCGGTGCTCCAGCCCATCCCGGCCCCCATCCCGGTGTCAGGTCCCCACCCCAGAGCGGCGATCTTGGTTTCCCAGGCCCTCCGGTAGCTCGGCCCGATGCCCCGGCGCAGGGTCGGCCAGTCGGCCACGAGGAGCTCGGCGTTCAGATACGACTCGGCGTCGGACCGGCCGCCGCCGGTGATGACCGTACGGTAGAGGCTCATCCGCAGCAACGGGTTCACCAGGTCGAACTCGGTGAGCCCGGACCAGCCGAGGTGCACGGGCAGGGCGACCTTCCCCGTCGCCGGGCCGCGCAGGTCGGCCAGCGATTCGGGGACGCGCTGCTCCACGCCGTCCCATCGGGACGGAAGCGTACTCACGTCCCCCAGTATGCCCGTCATTCGCCCGAGGTCCACCGGGCGCGCGGGCTCAGCGGCGGGAACGGCGACGGGTGGAGGGGAGGTCGTGGCGGCCGGAGAGGAACTCCTGGAAGGCGATCTTGCCGCGGATCACCGGGCGTCGCCAGCGCTCCTCGCGGCCCTCGGCCCTGGCCATCTTGCGAGGCTGCGGGCTCCGGGAGTCCGGCGCGAAGAACCAGTGGGCCCAGGGCGATCCGGGTCGGGCCAGCCGTACCGCGCCGGGCACCAGGAGGATCGGGACGAAAAGCCCGGCGAGCCCCGTCCAGATCTTGCCCTTGAGCAACGTGATCACGGCGAGCACGAGGTTGGCCACGATGAAGCCGACCGTGAGCCACGTGGCCCGGGGTTCGCTGTCGTAGTCCTCCCAGCCGAGGGGGCGCAGGCCGATCAGGAGCAGGGCGGTGATCGCGACGGCGATGAACACCGCGTCGACCGAGGCGCGGCCCTCCTCCTCCCAGTAGACGTCGTGCAGGTGCAGGATCAACGCGAACTCGTCCAGGATCAGAGCGGCACCGGCACCGAAGACGGCCGCCGTCACCGCGTACCAGCCCTCGGAGACCCCCGAGACGATCAGGCCGGACACCCCGCCGAGCAGGGTCAGCACCACGCCGAACACCACGTGGTGGATGTGCATCTCCCCGACGTTGACGTCGCCGAACCAGCCGATCTTGGCGCGGATGAGCCGGACGTTGATCCTGGTGAGCAGGAAGACGACGATGAGCGCGACGAAGAAACAGAACAGCGGCAGCCGTCCTGTGTCCATGATCCGTTCTCGGAACAAATCCCCCACCGTTCCTCAGGCTATGCGAGGGAGGCCCTCCGGCAGGCGCGGGAACCACGGCGGCACGGCGGTTTTCCAGACGCCCGGCCCCGAGGCACCCGGTTCTCAGGCGCCCGGCCCCCAGGTGCCCCGTTCCCCGGTGGATCGGCCCCGGACCCTCGTGTTCCCGGGTGCCCGGCCTCCCACGTACCCGTCCAGGACACACCTCGCGCCGAGCGGAAACCCACGCCCCGTCCCGTACGGGGCGCGCCTCGCGTCAGGCGAGGAACCCTCTCAGCAGCGCCGCCGTCCCCTCCAGGTGCTCGGCCACGGCGCGGCGCGCGGCCTCCGGGTCACCGGCCAGGATGGCCGTCACGATCGCCTGGTGCTGGACCGCGGCGTGCTCGATGTTGCGCTGGAGCACCGGGATGGCGTTGAGCAGGTCGGCGACCCGGAGCCTGGCGTCGGCGCAGACCCCGGCGAGCAGGGCGGAGCCGGTCAGCTCGGCGATGGCGAGGTGGAAGGCCGTGTCGAGGCGGCGGTAGTCGCCGGGGCCGGCCGAGTTGACCTCGCGCAGCCTCTCCCGCAGGATCTCGCGCCGCTCCGGGGTCAGCGGGGTGGCGGCGAGCACCTGGGCCGCGCCGCACTCGACCGCCATCCTGAAGGTGAGGGCGTCGGAGAGGTCGTCGGTGCCCATCTCGACCACGGCCCGGCGCAGGTCGTCCCGGTGCGGGTCCGGCGGGGCGTAGGTGAGGAAGGCGCCGCCGTACCGGCCTCGGCGCACCTCCAGGTAGCCCGCCTCCTGCAGCTCGCGGATGGCCTCGCGCAGGGTGACCCTGCTGATGCCGAGCTGGGCGGCGAGCTCCCGCTCGGGCGGCAGCTTCTCGGACACCAGTCCCAGCTTGATGACCTGGAGCAGGCGTTCCACCGTCTCCTCGAACGCGTTGCCCGCGCGCACCGGCCGCAGCACGGCCGTCAACCGCGACACCTCGTCCAATTATCTCCTCCGGCCCTTGACAAGGCTCCCCCCGCTACACGTCAATGGTCTGACACTAGCCCAATAAGACCCCCGACGAGGAGGGCATGTGGACGTCCCCGAGCTTCATGACGAGGTGCGGGCAGGGCGGATCGACACCGTACTGCTCGCGGTCGTCGACATGCAGGGCCGCCTCCAGGGAAAGCGTCTGTCGGCACGCTACTTCCTGGAGGAGGTGGTGCGGCACGCCTCCGAGGGCTGCAACTACCTGCTCGCGGTCGACGTCGACATGAACACGGTCGACGGTTACGCCATGTCGTCGTGGGAGCGCGGATACGGCGACTTTGTCATGAAACCTGATATGTCCACCCTGCGCCGCGTGCCGTGGCAGGAGGGTACCGCCCTGGTGATGGCCGACCTGGTGTGGGAGGACGGCTCCGACGTGACCGCCTCGCCGCGCCAGATCCTGCGACGGCAACTCGCCCGGCTGGACGAGCGGGGCTGGGGGGCCTTCGTCGGGACCGAGCTGGAGTTCGTCGTCTTCAACGACACCTACGAGGACGCCTGGCGCCGCGGCTACCGCGACCTGACGCCTTCCAACCTCTACAACGTCGACTACTCCCTCCTCGGCACCGCCAGGGTCGAACCCCTGCTGCGCAGGATCAGGCTCGGCATGGAGGGCGCGGGCATGTACGTCGAGTCGGCCAAGGGCGAGTGCAACCTCGGCCAGCACGAGATCGCCTTCCGCTTCGGCGAGGCCCTGTCCAGCTGCGACAACCACTCGATCTACAAGAACGGCGCCAAGGAGATCGCCTCCCAGGAGGGCATGGCGATCACCTTCATGGCCAAGCCGAACCAGCGCGAGGGCAACTCCTGCCACATCCACATCTCGCTCAGGGACGCGGACGGGGAGCCGGTCATGGCCGGTTCCGGACCACACGGCCTGTCGGCGACGGGAGAGCACTTCATCGCCGGGCAGATCGCGCTGACGCGCGAGCTCACCCTGCTGTACGCGCCGAACATCAACTCCTACAAGCGGTACGTGCCGGGCAGTTTCGCCCCCACCGCGGTCAAGTGGGGTGTGGACAACAGGACGTGCGCGCTGCGCCTGGTCGGCCACGGCCCCTCGCTGCGGATCGAGAACCGGGTGCCCGGCGGCGACGTCAACCCCTACCTGGCGGTCTCGGCGCTGATCGCGGCGGGCCTGCACGGCGTCGAGAACGAGCTGCCGCTTGAGGACGCCTTCACGGGGAACGCCTACTCGTCGGGCGCGGAGACCGTGCCGAGTACGCTGCGGGGCGCGCTGGAGCTCTGGGAGGGCTCCGCGTTCGCGACGGCCGCCTTCGGCGAGGACGTCGTGGCGCACTACGCGAACAACGCCCGGGTCGAGCTGGCCGCCTTCGACGCGGCGGTGACCGACTGGGAGCTGTTCCGAGGATTCGAACGGATGTGAAGGTGAAGATCATAAATCCGGCGACGGAAGAGGCCGTCGCCGAGGTCGAGATGGCGGACGCCGCCGAGACCGACAGGGCGGTGGAGCGCGCCAGACGCGCCTTCGCGACCTGGCGGAACGTCGGCCCGGGAGACCGGGCCCGGCTGCTGCGTCGTTTCGCCGCGCTGGTGCGCGAGCACGCCGAGGAGCTCGCCCTGCTGGAGGTCGCCAACTCCGGGCACACGATCGGCAACGCCCGCTGGGAGGCGGGCAACGTCGCCGACGTGCTCGACTTCTACGCGGGGGCGCCCGAGCGCAACCACGGCCTGCAGATCCCGGTGCCGGGCGGGCTGGACGTCACCTTCAGGGAGCCGCTGGGCGTCGTCGGCGTGATCGTGCCGTGGAACTTCCCGATGGTCATCATGACCTGGGGGGTGGCCCCGGCACTGGCCGCGGGCAACACCGTGATCGTCAAGCCCGCCGAGTGGACCCCGCTCACCGCCCTGCGGGTGGCCGAGCTCGCCCTGGCCGCCGGTCTGCCCGAGGGGGTGCTGCAGGTCCTGCCCGGGGCCGGGGAGGTGGCGGGCGCCCGGCTGGTCGGGCACCCCGGCGTGGCGAAGATCGTGTTCACCGGTTCGACCGAGGTGGGCAAGGAGATCGCCGCCACGTGCGCCGGGCAGGTCAAGCGGCTCACCCTGGAGCTGGGCGGCAAGAGCGCCAACGTGGTCTTCGCCGACGCCGACCTGGAGCGGGCCGCGGCGACCGCGCCGTACGCGGTGTTCGACAACGCGGGCCAGGACTGCTGCGCGCGGTCCCGGATCCTGGTCGAGCGCTCGGTCCACGACGAGTTCCTGGCCCGGTTCGGGCAGGCGGTGCTGGACGTCAAGGTCGGCGACCCCCGCGACGAGGCCACCGAGATGGGCCCGCTGATCAGCGCCGAGCACCGGGAGCGGGTGGCCTCCTTCGTCACCGAGCCGCCCCACCTGCGGGGCACGTGCCCGTCGGGGCCGGGGTTCTGGTTCCCGCCGACGGTCCTGACGCCCGGGTCGGCCGACGACCGGGCGTTCACCGAGGAGATCTTCGGGCCCGTGGTGTCGGTGGTGCCGTTCGACGACGAGGCGGACGCCGTGCGGATCGCCAACGACACCCCGTACGGCCTGAGCGGGTCCATCTGGACCCGCGACGTCGGCCGGGCGCTGCGGGTGGCGAGGGCGGTCGAGGCGGGCAACCTCAGCGTCAACTCGCATTCGAGTGTCCGCTACTGGACCCCGTTCGGCGGTTTCAAGCAGTCGGGCCTCGGCCGCGAGCTGGGTCCCGACGCCCTGTCGGCCTTCACCGAGATCAAGAACGTCTTCATTTCCGAGGAGTAGAGGCGATGCTTCGTTTGCAGGACCGGGTCGCGGTCATCACCGGCGCGGGAAGCGGGATCGGCCTGGCCACCGCGCGCCGGTTCGCCGAGGAGGGCGCCCGCGTCGTGTGCGTGGACCTGGACGAGGCGACCGGTTCCAAGGCCGCCGACGAGGTCGGCGGGCTGTTCGTACGGGCCGACGTGACCGATGAGGACGACGTCACGCGGGTCTTCCAGACCGCGTTCGACACCTACGGCAGCGTGGACATCGCGTTCAACAACGCGGGCATCTCGCCACCGGACGACGACTCGATCCTGGAGACCGGCATCGACGCCTGGCGCCGGGTCCAGGAGGTGAACCTCACCTCGGTCTACCTGTGCTGCAAGCACGCCATCCCGTACATGCGGCGGCAGGGCAAGGGGTCGATCATCAACACCGCGTCGTTCGTGGCCGTGATGGGGTCGGCGACCAGCCAGATCTCCTACACCGCCTCCAAGGGCGGGGTGCTGGCCATGTCCCGTGAGCTGGGCGTGCAGTTCGCCCGCGAGGGCATCCGGGTGAACGCCCTGTGCCCGGGGCCGGTGAACACGCCGCTGCTGCGGGAGCTGTTCGCCAAGGACCCCGAGCGGGCGCAGCGCCGCCTGGTGCACATCCCGGTGGGCCGCTTCGCCGAGGCGTCCGAGATCGCCGCCGCGGTGGCGTTCCTCGCCTCGGACGACGCCAGCTTCATCACCGGCTCCGAGTTCCTGGTGGACGGCGGCATCTCCGGCGCGTACGTCACCCCGCTGTAGACCCCACCGTCGCCCCCCGGAGACCCCTGTAGACCCCCGGAGACCCCGTCGCGGCCCCTCGCGGCTTTCTTCGCGCGTGTCGCCCCGGCGTGTCCCGCCCCGGTCGGTACCGTGCGAGGAGGAGGTATGGGCTCCCCTCGTGGCGCCCGGTTCCCGCACAGGAGCAAGACAGGAGATCATGTCCCGTCCCGTCATCGGCATCACCTGCTATGTCGAGCCCGCGCGGTTCACCGTCTGGGAGACGACCACCGCGCTGCTGCCGTACGACTACGTCGACCACGTGGCCCGCGCGGGCGGGCAGCCGGTGATCCTGCCCCCGGCGGGCGACCCCTCGGCGCTGACGGGGCGCCTGGACGGGCTGATCCTGGCCGGTGGCGGGGACGTCGGCCCGGAGCGGTACGGGCAGGAGCCGCACGAGCGGACCGGCTACGTCCGGCCGTTCCGCGACGACGCCGAGCTGGGGCTGGTCGGGGCGGCGCTGGAGCGGGGCCTGCCCTTCCTGGGGATCTGCAGGGGCATGCAGGTCCTGAACGTCTCGCTGGGCGGCACCCTCCACCAGCACCTGCCCGACGTGGTCGGCCATCCGGGGCACGCCCCGGCCCCCGGCCACTACGGCAGGATGCCGGTGTGGCTCGCCCCCGGCAGCCGGACCTCGAAGATCTTCGGAACCGAGACCGTGGACGTGGCCCACTACCACCACCAGGCCCTCGACCGGCTCGCCGGGGGCCTCACCGTGACCGCCCACGCCGAGGACGGCACGATCGAGGCCGTGGAGCTGGACGACCACCCGTTCGCCCTCGCCGTCCAGTGGCACCCCGAGACCGACGGCGAGTCCGCTCTGTTCGAGGCACTGGTCCGGCACGCCACCCCCTGACCGGCGCGGATCGGTGCCGCGAGGGGATTTCGCTCGGCCGGTGCGGGCGGTTAGGCTGGCCGGTGACACCGATGAATCCCGTGCGGGAGAGCGTCCTGATCACCCAGGCCAGGACCCCTGAAGGAGCAAGCCCTCCCCGCGAACCTCTCAAGGCAAAGGACCGTGCGGGTAGGTGCCCTCTGGAAAGCAGGTCCCACGGCCTCGCCGAAGGTGAAAGTCCGGCAAAACCCGGATGAAACTCTCAGGCACCCACGACAGAGGGGGAGGATGCTCTCATCTGTCCCTTGTCTGAGGTGCGCACATGTCCCGACCTACGCCGCTGCGCGGCGTGCACGAGTCCCTCGGCGCGACGCTGACCGACTTCGCGGGCTGGCTGATGCCGCTCCGCTACGGCAGCGAGTCGGCCGAGCACAACGCGGTCCGCCAGGCGGCCGGCCTGTTCGACCTCTCCCACATGGGGGAGATCTTCGTGACCGGGCCGCAGGCCGCCGAAGCCCTCGACTACGCGCTGGTCGGCCACCTCTCCGCGCTGGAGCCCGGCCGCGCCCGCTACACGATGATCGTCGATCCGGAGGGCGGCGTGCTGGACGACCTGATCGTCTACCGGCTCGCCCCCGCCGAGTTCATGGTCGTCGCCAACGCCTCCAACTACCCCCGGGTGGCCGCCGAGCTGACCGATCGCGCCAAGGGCTTCGACGCCGCGGTGGACGACCGCTCCGAGCGGTACGCGCTGGTCGCGGTCCAGGGCCCGCGCTCCGCGGAGATCCTGGGCTCGCTCACCGACGCCGACCTCGACGGGCTCAAGTACTACGCGGGCCTGCCCGCCGTCGTCGCGGGCCGCGAGGCCCTCGTCGCCCGTACGGGGTACACCGGCGAGGACGGCTTCGAGCTGTTCGTCGCGGCCGAGGACGCGGAGCCGGTCTGGGCCGCCCTCACCGAGGCGGGCGCGCCGCACGGCCTGATCCCCGCGGGCCTGTCCGCCCGCGACACCCTCAGGCTGGAGGCCGGGATGCCGCTGTACGGCAACGAGCTGTCGTCCGGCCTCACCCCGTTCGACGCCGGGCTGGGCCGTGTGGTGAGGTTTGACAAGCCGGGCGACTTCGTCGGCAGGGCCGCCCTCGAACCCCTCAGGGAGGTCTCGCCGTCCCGCCGCCTGGTCGGCCTGATCGCGTCCGGCCGCAGGGTGCCCCGGCACGGGTATCCGGTGGTGGTCGCCGGTGACGGCGCGGTCGTCGGTGAGGTCACCAGCGGGGCGCCCTCCCAGTCACTGGGCAGACCCATCGCCATGGCCTACGTGGACAACGGCCAATCGTCAGGACTGGCCGTCGACATCAGGGGCAGCCACGAGCCGGTCGAGATCGTCGCACTGCCCTTCTACAGGAGGAAAAAATGAGCAGCATTCCCGAGGAACTGCACTACACCAAGGAACACGAGTGGATCTCTGGCATCGATGACGGCCTGACCCTCACCGTCGGCATCACCGCCTACGCCGCCGGCGCGCTGGGCGACGTGGTCTACGTGCAGGTCCCCGAGGCCGGCTCGACGGTCACCTCCGGTGACGCCGTCGGCGAGGTCGAGTCGACCAAGTCGGTGAGCGACATCTTCGCCCCGGTCAGCGGCGAGATCGTTGATGTCAACCAGGCCGTCGTGGACGACCCCTCGCTGGTCAACAGCGACCCCTACGGCGAGGGCTGGCTGTTCCGCGTACGTCTTGAGGGCTCCGCCGACGACCTGCTGTCGCCGGAGGAGTACGCCGCGCTCACCTCGGGTGAGTCCTAAGCCTCTCCCCCCTCGCGTCACGGCCACGCGCGTCCTCGGGCGCGCGTGGCCGTCCACGCTGGAAGGATTCAGATGACGATCAGCGTCTTCGATCTCTTCAAGATCGGAATTGGCCCGTCCAGCTCGCACACCGGCGGCCCGATGGCCGCCGCCCACAAGTTCGCCCGCGGCCTCCACCAGGACGGGCTCCTGGAGAAGACGGCCCGGGTGAGCGCCGTCCTGTACGGCTCGCTGGGCCTGACCGGCAAGGGCCACGGCAGCGACAAGGCCGTGCTGCTCGGCCTGTCCGGTGAGAAGCCCGAGCTGGTCGACGTCGACGCGGTCGACGAACGGCTCGCCGCCATGCGCGAGTCCGGCACCATCTCCCTGTACGGCTCCCGCGAGATCCCCTTCGTCATCGGCGAGGACCTCGTCTTCGAACGCAAGGTCTCGCTCCCCGGCCACCCCAACGGCATGCGCTTCACCGCCCTGTCCGAGTCCGGCGAGACGATCCGCGAGAAGGTCTACTACTCGGTGGGCGGCGGCTTCGTCGTCGACGAGAACGCCACCGGCGCCGACCGGATCAAACCCGACGACACCGTCCTGCCGTACCCCTTCACCACGGCCGCGGAGCTGCTCGCCCAGTGCGCGGAGACCGGGCTGTCGATCTCCGGGCTGATGCTGGAGAACGAGCAGGCCTTCGGCCGTACCGAGGCCGAGATCCGCGACCGGCTGCTCGTCCTGTGGCAGGTCATGAGCGAGTGCGTACAGCGCGGCATCGGCAAGGAGGGCGTGCTGCCCGGCGGCCTGAAGGTCCGCCGCCGCGCCCACCAGCTCCACCGGCAGCTGCGGAGCGAGTCGCAGGAGAAGGACACGCTGCAGACGATGGACTGGGTCTCGCTGTTCGCCCTCGCGGTCAACGAGGAGAACGCCGCCGGGGGCCGCATCGTCACCGCGCCCACCAACGGCGCCGCGGGCATCATCCCGGCCGTGCTCACCTACTACGACCGCTTCACCGAGGACCCCGACGACGAGGGCGTGATCCGCTTCCTGCTGACCGCGGGGGCGATCGGCGTGCTGTTCAAGGAGAACGCCTCCATCTCCGGCGCCGAGGTCGGCTGCCAGGGCGAGGTCGGCTCGGCCTGCTCGATGGCCGCCGCCGGGCTCACCGAGGTGATGGGCGGGACCCCCGAACAGGTCGAGAACGCCGCCGAGATCGGCATCGAGCACAACCTGGGGCTGACCTGCGACCCGATCGGCGGCCTGGTGCAGATCCCGTGCATCGAGCGCAACGCGGTCGCCTCGATCAAGGCCATCGCCGCCGCCAGGATCGCGATGCGCGGCGACGGCCGCCATTTCGTCTCGCTGGACAAGGCCATCAAGACCATGCGTGACACCGGCCGCGACATGCTCGACAAGTACAAGGAGACCAGCCGGGGAGGGCTCGCGGTGAACGTCATCGAGTGCTGAACGGGAGCGGTTCCCCGGCTTCAGGGGTGTCTTGAACGGAGACGGTTCCCGGGGTCCGTTGAACGGGAACGCTTTCCGGCTTCCGGGGGGCTTTTGAACGGGAGCGGTCCCCGACGCCCGAAGGTCCCTCGAACGGGAGTGGCTCCCGAGAGTCCTTGGGGAGCACGCGAGAAGAGGGGCTTCGGGGACATACAACCCGATCGCTATCAAATTTCGCATGACGTGCGAGCTTCTCCGATCCCGCGCCTATGCTGGGTGGCCATGTGCGCGGGACTCGGGAGGTCGCGGTGGTAACGGGAACGCACCCGGCGAGCCGTTCCCATCGCTCCCAGCGCTCCACGAACCCCTCCCGCCCCCTGCGGATGCTCCGCTTCCTCGGGTCGCACTGGCTCTTCGTCACCGCCCTGCTGGCGGGTGGCGGCCTGCGGGTCCTCGCCATGCTCGGCTACCGGCCCGCCCTGTGGTTCTGGGCCGACTCCTTCGTCTACCTGAACGCGGGGCTCGCCCCCCGCCCCCTGGAGTCCCGTCCGGCGGGCTACGCGCTGTTCCTGTGGATCCTCAAGCCACTGTCCAGCATTCCCGCGGTGGTCGCGGTGCAGCACCTGCTCGGCCTGGTCGTGGCCGTCTGCGTCTACCTGCTGCTGCGCAGGCTGGGCGGGCTGCCCGGGTGGGGCGCGACGCTCGCCGCGCTGCCGGTGCTGCTGGACGCCTACCAGATCCAGCTCGAACACCTCGTCATGGCGGACCTGCTCTTCCAGTTCCTCGCGGTGCTCGCGGTCACGCTGCTGCTGTGGCGGCGGCGCCCCTCGGCGTGGGTCGCGGCGCTGGCCGGAGCGCTACTGGCCGTGGCGACCGTCACCCGCACGATCGGGCTGCCGCTGATCGCCGTGGCACTGGTCTGCATGGTGATCCGCAGGGCCGGGTGGCGGGCGGTCGTCGCCGCGACCCTGGCCGCCGCGCTCGGCCTGGGCTCGTACGCGGCCTGGTTCAGGGCCGAACACGGCAGTTTCGGGCTGACCAGGGGCAACACCTTCCTCTGGGCGCGGACGATGACCTTCGCCGACTGCGCCAAGATCCAGCCGACCGGGCCCGAGGCGGCCCTGTGCCCCGTCGAGCCGCTGGGACAGCGCGCGGCGCCACCCGTCTACATCTGGGACGGCGAGTCGCCGCTGAACAAGGTCAAGGGCAGCTGGGCCGAGCGCGACGCGCTCGCGGGCGCCTTCGCCACCCGGGCGATCATGGCCCAGCCGCTCGACTTCCTCCGGGCGGGCCTGGAGGACGCGGCCCACATCTTCGACTGGACCCGGCGCGTCTACCCGGCTCCCGGTCCGCAGAGCGCCTACGTCTTCCCCGACACCGTGCGCCCCTTCACCTCGGGGGCCGCTTCGCAGGGCAGGACCGCCGAGGAGCTGACCGTGGCCTACCAGGGCTCGTCGGGAGCGCCGGTGATGGCCGAACCGTACGCGGGCTGGTTGCGCGACTACCAGGAGTACGCCTTCGTGCGGGGCCCGTACCTCGCGGTGATCCTGCTGGTCGGCCTGGTCGGCGTGCTGACGCGGCTGCGGCGGCTCGGCGGCGTGGTGCTGCTGCCCTGGGCGGCGGGGACCATGCTGCTGATCCTGCCGCCCTTCATCGCGGCCTTCGACCACCGCTACGTCGTCCCCGCCCTTCCCCTGGTCTGCCTGGCCGCCGGGCTGGCCTTCGGGGTCAGGCACGAGGAGAGGAACACGCCCGCGGCCGAGGAACCGGACGAGGAGCCGCCGTACGAGGGCACCGGCGACGAGGACCCGTTCCAGGGCGCGACGGCCGAACGGCCGGTGTACGCGAGCCCCGTCCGGGAAACGGCGCACGGGTCGTACGACGGGCAGGCGTACGAAAACACCCCCTACGGAAGCAGCGCGTACGGCGCGACGGGTGAGCGCCCGGCGTACGGCGTGACGGCCGAACGGCCGGGGTACGGCGGGTCAGCGGCGGCGGACGTGCAGGCGAACCACCACGCCGAGTTCTACCTCCCCGAGCGCCCGTCGGACCTTCCCCACCGCGTCCCTGTTCAGCCGGGCCACAAGCTTGCCGACATCGGTGGCGGGCGCGCAGCCCACCCCGATGCGCAGCCGCTCGTACCGTACGTACCTGACGCGGACACGAGTGAGCCCTTCGACTTCTTTAAGAGCAACCCCGAGCATGGCGGTCCCCGTCCCGGTCCGCCTGCCCCACCGCCCCCACCCCACGGCGTGTAGCAGCCACCGCAGCGCCAGGAGCGCCAGCACCACCAGCAGTAGCGCGACCAGCCAGCCCAGCCACGGATGCGCGGCCAGCCACCCGGGAAACCCCCGGCGCACGAGCCTGGCCCCGGGCGAGTGGCCGGGGATGTCGCCGCGCCCCCGCAGGAAGGCGTAGAGCCCGGCGCACACCAGCACCGTCCCGGTGACGGCCAGGCCGATCCGGTTGCCCAGGTACGGCCTCATCGGCCCCCCTTCCCGCGCAGCCGTACGACGACGTCACCCGCGCACATCGCGCCCAGGCCCGCCAGCCGGTCGCCCACCGCCGCGCCCACCCGGCGCAGCACGGGCCCGGTCCGCTCGGCGTCGGTGAACACGGTGACCTCGACGATCCGCGAGGTGAGCCGCACCCGCGCCCCCTTCACCTCGTCCACCGACTCGGCCGCCTCCCGCAGCGTGCGACGGAGCCCGGACCTGGTGACGCCGATCACCATGTGCGGGTCTCCCGACTCCAGCGGTATCAGCCGGGTCCGCCCCGGCAGCGCGGCGAGCGCGAGCATCACCAGGCCCACCGCCATGGCGAGCGTCGACGCGGCGAAGGTGGCGGGATCCGACCAGTTCCACGCGCCGGCACCGTTGACGAGCCGCCGGTAGGGCATCCGCGCGAGCGGCGACTCCATGAGCAGGCCCACCGTGACCGAGGCCGAGACCGCCAGCACGGCGGACACCGTCAGGGCGGCGGGGACGCCCACGGGGGTCCTGGCCGGCCTGAGCATCCGCACCGACCGGCGCCGGACGTCCTGGAACTGCTCGGCCGCCGCCTTGCCTCCCGAGCCTCCGGTGGTGGTCCCCGCACTGCCGGTGCCTCCCGAGCCCGCCAGGATGTCCTGGAGAGTAGTCGTCATTCGGTCAGGTGTACGCGTTCCGGCAGGGGCGGGCCGGGGATCAACCGCCCACTTGCACGATCTTGGGATCCCCCTGGCGGGAGCATTGATCACCCGTCCGGCAATATGAATAGCGTTCACATTTCCCGGGGCCGGGTTATCCTGCGGGCATGGACGACCGCCAGCGCTACGACCGGGCCACAGCGCACCTGGACCCTCCCTTCGCCGTCCTCGACCTTCCCGCCCTGCGCGCCAACGCCGAGGGCATGGTCCGCCGCGCCGGAGGCAAACCGATCAGGGTCGCCAGCAAGTCCGTCAGGTCCCGGGCCGTGCTCGAACGCATCCTCGCCATGGACGGCTTCACCGGGATCATGGCCTTCACCCTCCCCGAGGCCCTCTGGCTCGTCTCCACCGGGATGCGGGACGTGCTGGTCGCGTACCCCACCGTCGACCGCGCCGCGCTCGCCGAGCTGGCCGCCGGACCGGCCGCGGCCCGGGAGATCACGATCATGGTGGACCGGACCGAGCACCTGGACCTCGTCGAGTCCGCCGTCGCCGGAGTCCGCGACCGCCACGAGATCCGGCTCTGCCTGGACGTCGACGCGGGCTACCTCGCCTTCGGCGGCCGGTTCAGGGCGGGCGTCCGCCGCTCCCCCATCCGCGAGATCGACCAGGCCGCCGACCTCGCCACCGAGATCGCGAAACGGCCCGGGTTCCGGCTCGTGGGCCTGATGGCGTACGAGGCGCAGATCGCCGGGGTCGGCGACAACCCTCCGGGCAACCCCGCCCTCACCCGGGCCGTACGCCTGATGCAGGCCCGGTCCCGGCGCGAGCTGATCACGCGCAGGGGCCGGATCGTGCGGGCCGTCCGCCAGGTCACCGACCTGGAGTTCGTCAACGGCGGCGGCACCGGCAGCATCGAGAAGACCGCCAAGGAGAGGGCCGTCACCGAGATCGCGGCCGGATCCGGCTTCTTCCACCCCCGCCTGTTCGACTTCTACCGGGGATTCACCGGCCGGCCCGCCGCCCTGTTCGCCCTGCCCGTCGTCCGCCGCCCCGCGCCCGGCGTCGTCACCGTCCTCGGCGGCGGCTACCCCGCCTCCGGAGCCCCCGGCGACGACCGCCTTCCCCAGCCCTACCTGCCGTGCGGGCTGCGCTACGACTCCAACGAGGGAGCCGGGGAGGTCCAGACCCCCCTGATCGGACAGGCCGCCGAGGACCTGCGCGCCGGTGACCGGGTCTGGTTCCGGCACGCCAAGGCGGGCGAGCTCTGCGAGCGCTTCGCGAGCCTGCACCTGATCGACGGGGACGAGGTCGTGGACGAGGTCCCCACCTACCGGGGCGAGGGCCGCGCCTTCCTCTGACCTCCGGCGCTTTTTCGAGGGGAGCGGGTCCCGGCACGCGGAACGGACACGCGGAACGGGCACCCGCCGGTCCACCGGCGAGTGCCCGTTCCCGTCACGTCCCAGTTTCCGTGATGTCCCGGTTCCTGTGATGCCCCCGGCCCCACCCTCCGGGCACGATGGCCTGCGGTGCTCTCGCACCCGGAGGGGCCGAGCCTCCGAGAGACCTCAGAAGCCCAGGTCGAGCTCCGCCCACCTGCTGCACCTGTAGGTCGACGAGCCTCGGTACTTGACCTGGCAGGTCTTGACCCGCACCTCACTCACGTCGTGCGCCGTGACGCGGAAGCGCTTGGTGTCGTCGTAGCTGCACAGCCTGTAGCGCTTGGCGACCTCCCAGTCCTCGTCACCGGACGAGATGATCTGGACCTCGACATAGGCACAGCGACCGCCCTGGCGGAAGGTGCGCCGGTCACCGTCGTACAGCTCGCCCCGCAGCCTGAACGTGTTGTCCTCCTCCTCGTCACCCCGGACCGAGTACTCCGCCCCCAGCGAGGCCAGGCCGTTCCTGGACTCCTGCTCGAAGCTGTCGTCGAAGTCTCGCGCCGACGAGGCCGAAGACGCGGTAGCCGGTGTCGCGGCGAAGGCGGCCGGAGCCGCCGTCAGCATGAGGCCCGTGGTAGCCACCACCGCGATCGCGGCGCGAATCATGTTTTTCATGGATTTACCCCTCCCTTTCACCTACTCGCGATGTTCCGCGAGCAGGAAAAAGGTCACATGAGTAAACCCCTACTCAATTCACGGTCTCCGACCGGTCACCGGCAACATCCGGAAGCCCCGGTCAGCGACGACGGCGCCACAGCATGACCACCGCACCGAGCGCCAGCACCGCCCCCACCCCGATCAGGATCGGCGCCAGGTCCGGCCGGTCGTCCGCCCACAGATCCTCGGGCTCACCGGCGAGCCTGACCGGCTTCGGCCCCGCCGCGCCACTCACCAGGTCCCCGACCTGGCCGACGAGATGCTCCGCGTTCGCCCGGACCCTCGCCACACCGCGCGCCGCGACCCGCTTGGGGCTCACCCGGTCCGCGATGGCGTCCACCGTCTGGGCCAACTCCGCGCGCGTGCGCTCGATCTGCCGTTCCAACTCCGCGGGATCGGTGTCCGCCATGGCTCTCCTCCCCTACTCCTTGACACTGATCAGTCTGTCAGGTCCCGCCCACCCACGGCACTTCGGGCAGGCCGGTAAGTTGACCCGGGAACCATTCCTCGGAGGAACACCATGAAACTTGAGCCGGGCGACGCCGCCCCGGACTTCACGCTTCCCGCCGCCGACGGCACCACCGTGTCGCTGGAGACATATCGCGGCAAGCGCGTCATCCTCTACTTCTATCCCGCCGCGATGACCCCGGGCTGCACCAAGCAGGCCTGCGACTTCCGCGACAGCCTCGCCTCGCTGACCTCTGCCGGATTCGCCGTGCTCGGCGTCTCCAAGGACAGCCCGGCCAAGCTCGCCAAGTTCGTCGAGCACGACGCCCTGACCTTCCCGCTTCTGTCCGACCCCTCCCTTGAGGTCCACAAGGCCTACGACGCGTACGGGGAGAAGACGATGTACGGCAAGACGACCGTCGGGGTCATCCGCTCCACCTTCGTCATCGACGCAGACGGCAAGATAGAGAAGGCTCTCTACAACGTGAAGGCGACCGGCCACGTGGCCCGCCTCCGCCGCGAACTCGGCGTCGACTAACACCCCTTTTTCGCCATTTAATACGACATGGGCACGTGCCAAGAATTGTCGGCCCCATTACCTAGCCTTGGGGCGTGCCCACCAAATACAAATACACCCCCGAAATGCTGGCGGAGGCCGCGGCCGACTCCTTCAGCATCGCCGACGTCCTGCGCCGCCTCGGCATCACCATCGCGGGCGGCAACCACGCCCACATCAGCCGCCAGCTGAAGCGCTTCGGAATCGACACGTCGCACTTTCGCAGGGTCTCCCCCAACAAGGGGCGACCCTCACCGCGACGCCGTCTCCCGGAACAGGTTCTGGTCGTACGGCCGGAGGGCAGCACGCGCCCGGACCCGGGGCAGCTCAGGCGCAGCTTGATCGCTATCGGGATGCCGTACCGCTGCGCGGGATGTAGGATCGAGGGCGCCTGGCGGGGTCAGGCATTGACACTGCACGTCGACCATATCAATGGCGACTGGCTGGACAACAGAAAAGAAAACCTGCGCTTTCTCTGCCCCAATTGCCATTCACAGACAGAGAATTTCGCAGGAAAATCAAGGGGCCGTAGTCCAAAGGCAGAGACACACGGTTTAGGTCCGTGCAAGTTCGGGTTCGAATCCCGACGGCCCTACAAAACAATTCAAGATATCCCGGTCGACATGAAGTCGATAGACACCAGCGTAACAATATCGCCCCAGGATTCATTCTTCATAGAATACTGCCGGAGCGAAAAACGCTTCGCGTCGAGATCCGCGGTCATACGCAGAGCCATCCAATTGATGCGCGAATCCATCATCGAAGAGGAGCGCATCGCGTTCGACGAGGCCGGTGAGACCTGGGAGGCGGGTTCGCGCGGTTTCGCCGTGGGAGACGGCTCCGGCGAGCCGCTCGCGTGAGGTCCGGCCTCGTCCGGCCGTGTCGCCCGGGAGGGCGCGATGCTCGTCACCGACTGGGAAACCCTGTGGATCCGTGCGGGCGGGGGGAGCGATGGCTATCCGGCAGGCCTGGGAAAACGTCAGGTCGCGCGGCCTGTTCTCGTGGCCGCGCGACCCGCGTCGTTGTGATTGATCACCACAAACTATCTCCCTTTACTCACCCCGTA
Organism: Streptosporangium oxazolinicum; assembly: GCF_039537505.1. NCBI lineage: Bacteria > Bacillati > Actinomycetota > Actinomycetes > Streptosporangiales > Streptosporangiaceae > Streptosporangium > Streptosporangium oxazolinicum. The sequence continues at coordinate 270,062 of NZ_BAABAQ010000006.1, read as the reverse complement.
GGGCGCTCCCAGAAACCATGGTGCCCCAGAGACCGTAAAGGCTGTGTAAGCCGTGCCGAATGTGCGGCCCGGTGTGCGACCTGAGTCGTACACCGGGTTCCACCTTGAGGGGGAAGGGGGCTGATCTGCGCATACGTATCGTGGTGATGTGTTCGGCAGACTACGCGCCTGGAGCGGGCGCCATCCCAGGATCACAGATGCCCTGTGGCTGATTCCGTTCCTGCTGGTCTCGCTGCTCAATGTCTGGACCGTCGGGGTGATCAACATGGTGGCCTGGGGGGCGGAGAGGATCGGGCTGTGGGGGTTCGCGGGGCTGACGCTGCTGCTGTTCGTGCCGCTGTTCTGGTTGCGCGAGCGTCCCGTCGCGGTCTTCGCGATCATCTCGCTCACCTCTTTCCTGCAGTGGCTCGCCGGGGTGCCGCCCCTGTTCTTCAACGTCTCCGTGCTCGTCGCCATGTACGAAGTGGCGTCGCGGCGTCCGTTGCGCTGGGCGGTGGGGGCGGGGCTGGTGGTGGAGCTGGGGTTGTTCCTGGTGTTCGGGCGGGTGCCCAAGGGGCTTGATCCGAGTGCTTTCGCCACGGCTTCGGCGTTCGCGGTGGCGGTCTGGATGGCGGGGATCTACGCGAACACCCGGCGTCGTTACCTGGAGGGTCTGGAGGAGCGGGCCGAGCGGGCGGAGCGGGAGCGTGATCAGCAGGCCAGGCTGGCGGCGGCGGCGGAGCGGGCCAGGATCGCCCGTGAGTTGCACGACGTGGTCGCGCACAACGTGAGTGTGATCATCGTTCAGGCCGACGGGGCGGGGTACGCGATCGACCGCGATCCGGAGCAGGCGCGCAGGGCGATGGAGGCGGTCTCGGCCACGGGCCGCAGGGCGCTGGCGGAGATGCGGCGGATGGTGGGCGTGCTGCGGGCCGACGGTGTTCAGGAGGAGTACGCTCCGCAGCCGAGCCTGTCGCAGCTGGACGGGCTGGTGGCGCAGGTGCGGGAGTCGGGGTTGCCGGTGGAGTTGCGGGTGTCCGGCGTTTCCCGGGAGCTTCCCGAGGGGGAGCAGCTTACGGTTTACCGGATCGTCCAGGAGGCGCTCACCAATACCCTCAAGCATGGCGGTCCGGACAGCAGGGCCACGGTCGAGATGGAGTACGGCGTGCGGGAGCTGCTCGTGCGGGTGACCGACGACGGTCGTGGTGCCGCGACGCCGGAGCGCGAGGGTGGGCACGGGCTGGTCGGCATGCGGGAGCGGGTCGCGATGTTCGGCGGGAGCGTGGAGGCGAGGCCCGTTCCGGGCGGCGGGTTCCAGGTGGTGGCGCGGCTGCCGATCGGCGATACCGGGGCGGGTCGGGCGGCTTGACGGAGTACGCGGTGGATGACCGGGTGATTCGTGTGATGCTGGTCGACGATCAGGAGTTGCTGCGCGCCGGTTTTCGCATGGTTCTCAGTGCCCATCCCGGTATCGAGGTCGTCGCGGAGGCGGGCAACGGGGTGGCGGCGGTGGAGACGGTGCGGACGGTCGCCGTGGACGTGGTGCTGATGGACGTGCGGATGCCGGTCATGGACGGGGTGGAGGCGACGCGGCTGATCCGTTCGGTGGCGGGGGGTCCTCGGGTGCTGATCCTGACCACGTTCGATCTGGACGAGTACGCGTTCGCGGCGTTGAAGGCGGGCGCGTCGGGGTTTCTGCTGAAGGATGTGCCGCCCGCCGATCTGGTGAGCGCGATCCAGTCGGTGCACAGCGGGGACGCGGTGGTGGCGCCGAGCACGACGCGGCGGTTGCTGGAGCGTTTCGCGGTGCACCTTCCCTCGGCGGGAACGGCCGAGCCTCCGGTGTTGTCCGGGCTGACGGCGCGGGAGCGGGAGGTGCTGGTGCTGGTGGCCAGGGGGTTGTCGAACATGGAGATCGCCGGTCGGCTGGAGCTGGCGGAGGCGACGGTCAAGACGCATCTGGGCCGGATACTGGCCAAGCTGAGCCTGAGAGATCGGGCGCAGGTCGTCGTATATGCCTATGAATCAGGGATCGTCACTCCGCATTCGGCCGACTAGCATGATCGTATGACGGACTCTGACGGTCTGCTCCGCGCGTCGCACGCCGACCGTGACGTGGTCATCGAGCAGTTGCGCGTGGCCGCGGGGGAAGGGCGGCTCACCCTGGAGGAGTTGGAGGAGCGGATCGAGCGGACGCAGTCCGCCAAGACGTACGCCGATCTGAGGGCTCTCACCGCCGACCTGCCGCTGAACTCGTCGCTCGCCGCGCCGGGTACGGGGGGCGGGGTCCTGGAGTTGCGGACGAAGCACGGGAATGTGCAGCAGAAGGACTACTGGGTGGTGCCCGCGCGCATCGTGGCGAGTTGCACCTCGGGCAATGTGAAGATCGACTTCACCGAGGCGGTGTGCTCGCACCGCGAGGTGCTGCTGGAGGCGACCTGCGGGATGGGCACCATCCTGGTGATCGTGCCGCGAGGATGGACCGTGTGGGTCGACTCGGTGACCACGAACATGGGCACGATCAGCAACAAGGCCACCGATCCGGGCCGTCCGGACGCGCCGGTGCTGCGCGTCACCGGCAGGGTCGGCCTGGGCACCCTGAAGATCAAATACCCACGGAGGTAGACCCGGGCGGGGCGGAGAAACCTCCCCGGAGCCGGAATCCCGGTCGCCTCGGCCACCTCGCCTTCCCGGCCACCTCGGCCATCCCGGTCACTCAGTCGCCCTAAGCGTCCTGAGCATCCCGATCGTCCCGGCCGCCTTGGGCCGCCTCGGCCCCTCGGTCACCTCGACCCCTCGTCCGAATGGCCGAGGCGGCGCTACGACGGAGGTCGCGTCCCTCCTTCTCCGGCCCCCTCCCCCGCCTCGCAAGTCAGGCCTAATGCCTGATGGATCCCTCTTTCCCCATCAATACCGTTTGGGCAGTCATACGCCATACGTTATTGAGGAGAGCTGCCGTGACCATCACCGGAGAGGTCGGCGCGTGGGACGCGCGGGGAAGCGCGGTGCCGGCCGTGACGGCCAGGGAACTCAGCAAGGTGTACGGCCGGGGGGACACCGCCGTGCACGCGCTGCGGGAAGTGAACGTCTCCTTCTCGACGGGCGCCTTCACCGCGATCATGGGTCCCTCGGGGTCGGGGAAGTCCACGCTGATGCACTGCCTGGCCGGGCTGGACACGGTGAGCGGCGGGCAGGTGCACATCGGGGACGTGGAGCTGACCGGGCTCAACGACAGGCAGCTCACCATGCTCCGCCGCGAGCGGATCGGTTTCGTCTTCCAGGCGTTCAACCTGCTGCCGACGCTGACGGCGGAGCAGAACATCCGGCTCCCGCTGGAGATCGCCGGGCAGCTGGCCGACCCCGCGCTGTTCGACCTGGTCGTGGAGACCGTGGGGCTGCGTGACCGGCTGGGCCACAGGCCCACGGAGCTGTCGGGCGGCCAGCAGCAGCGCGTCGCGGTCGCCCGCGCCCTGATCAGCAGGCCGCAGGTGATCTTCGCCGACGAGCCCACCGGCAACCTGGACTCGCGCAGCGGCGCCGAGGTGCTGTCCTTCCTGCGGACGTCGGTGCGCGAGCTCGACCAGACGATCGTGATGGTCACCCACGACCCGGTGGCGGCCTCGTACGCCGACCGCGTGGTCTTCCTCCGTGACGGCCTGCTGGTCAGCGAGCTGACCGGGCCGACGCCGCAGTCGGTGCTGGACACGCTGATGAAGCTGGAGGCGTGAGGTGCTGAGGACGACGCTGGCCGGGTTGCTCGCGCACCGGCTGCGCCTGGCACTGACGTCGCTGGCGATCGCGCTGGGGGTGGGCTTCATCGCGGGGACGTTCGTCCTGACCGACACCATCGACGCGGGCTTCACCGAGAAGTTCTCGGCGGCGGCCGACAGGATCGACGTCGCCGTGACCCCCCTGTCCAAGGGGAACGGTGACGAACCACCGACGGCCTCCGAGGCGACCCTGGAGAAGGTACGCGCCGTGGACGGCGTGGCCGACGCCCAGGGACTGGTGCGGGGCACGTCCGCCCTGCTCGGCAAGGACGGCAAGGCCGCCGGTGACTTTCCCACCGCGGGGATCTCCCTGCCCGGGGGCGACCTGAACCGTACGGCGATCGTCAGCGGTACGGCCCCGATGACCGCGACGCAGGCCGTGCTCGACGAGGGCACCGCGAGGACCAGGGGTTTCAAGGTCGGCGACACCATCGCGGTGCTCGACGCGAAGAACGCCCGGCACGAGTTCACCCTGGTGGGCCTGTTCGACATCGGCCTGGACCAGGAGCTCGGATACTTCGGCGCGGTCGGCTACACCACGGACACGGCCAGGACGATGACCGGGCAGGAGGGGTACCGGGAGATCGACGTCGCCGCCGCCCAGGGTGTCACCCAGGAGGCGCTGCGCGACGCGGTCGCCGCGGCCGTGGGCGCGGAGCACGAGGTCAGGACCGGTGAGCGGTACGCGGCGGACCTGGCCGCCTCCAACGGCGCCAACGGCGACTTCCTGATGCTGGGCCTGCTGCTGTTCGGCGTGGTGGCGATGTTCGTGGCCGCGCTGGTCATCTACAACACCTTCAACATCCTGGTGGCCCAGCGGACCCGCGAGATGGCGCTGCTGCGGTGCATCGGGGCGACGCGCGGGCAGGTCTTCGGGTCGATCGTGCTGGAGTCGGCCGTGGTCGGCCTGCTGTCGTCGGTGCTCGGCCTGCTGTTCGGCTACGGCCTGGGCGCGGGGGCGCTCGCCGTGCTCACCGCGTTCGAGGCGCCGCTGCCCTCGGCCGCCGCCACCACCCTGACGCCGCGCACCATCGTCCTGGGCCTGGTCATCGGCCTGACGGTCACGGTCGGCGCGGCACTGCTGCCCGCGCGGGCCGCGACGCGGGTGGCCCCGATCGCGGCGCTGCGCTCGCAGACCGAGGAGCAGACCTTCAGAACCGGCCTGGTACGGATGATCTTCGCGGGGTTGTTCCTGGTCGCGGGCGTGGGCGCCTCGGTGGCGGGGATGTCCATGAAGCCCGGCGAGACCGCCCTGGTGGTGGTGATGGCCGGTTGCTCGTTCGTCTTCCTGGCGGTGCTGACCCTCGGGCCGGTGATCGTCAAGCCGTTGTCCGCCTTCGCGGGGTGGGTGCCCGCCAGGCTTTTCGGTGTGCCCGGCAGGCTGGCCGTGGACAACTCCCGACGTAACCCGAAGCGGTCGGCGACCACCACCGTGGCGCTCACCGTGGGTGTGACGCTGATGACGGTCATCTCCGTCGTCACCGGCACCGTGCGGGTGACGTACACCCAGCAGCTCGACGAGCAGTTCCCCTTCGACTACCTGGTGCAGACTCAGGAGCGCGACTCGGGCCTGCCCCGCGCGATCGCCGAGAACCTGCGGACCAGGCCCGAGCTGGACTCGGTCATCGCCTTCCGCGAGACCACCGCCAGGCTCGCGACCGGGACCGCGCGGTACGACGTGGGGACCTTCACCCCGGTCCCCGGCTTCAACCCGCCGCTCGACGCGGGCTCGCTCGACCGGCTCGGGCCGGGGACCGCTCTCGTCACCGAGCGCGTCGCCGAACGGCTCAGGCTCGGGGTCGGTGACCGGATCACCGTACGGACGGCGAAGGCGGGCGCGGTCGACCTGACGATCGTGGGCCTCTCCGACATCGACGCGAGCCTCGCCGCCGTGACGGTGCCCGAGCGGGACTTCGACCGCTACTTCGGCGAGATCGGCGACAGCCGGGTGATGATCAAACACCGGGACGGCGTGGACCCGGACCGGGCGCTCGCGGCGGTCGAGGCGGCGACGGAGCCGTACCCGACGGCGAAGGTCGCCAGCTCGACGGAGATGCGGGGCCAGTTCGACGAGGCGCTCGACATGGTGCTGATGATCATCACGGGGCTGCTCGGCCTGGCGGTGCTCATCTCCCTGCTGGGCATCGCCAACACGCTCTCCCTGTCGGTCCACGAGCGCACCCGCGAGTCCGCGCTGCTGCGGGCGCTCGGCCTGACCCGGCCCCAGCTGCGGCGAATGCTCTCGGTCGAGGCGCTGGTCCTGGGGCTCATCGGCGCGCTGGTCGGCGTGACGCTGGGCATCGCGTTCGGCTGGGCCGCCGCGCAGACGATGACCGACAATGTCATCTTCCAGTTGCCGGTGCCGCAGATCCTGTCGTTCGTGGCCCTGTCCGGCCTGGCCGGGGTGCTCGCCGCCGTCCTGCCCGCCCGGCGCGCGGCCCGCGCCTCGGTCGTGGGCTCACTCGCGAGCGGCTGAGCGCGGCTCCCGTGCACTTCTCGTACGGGAGTGGAGCCGCAGCGGGGTCGATCGTGGGCGCCTTCGCGAGCAGCCGAGTGTCGCGGCCGGGACGTCTCGCTATCGGGGGCGGCGTCCCGGCCACTGCTCGGCCACGGTCTCGGGGTTGAGCAGTGGCCGGATGACGATCTCGCCGGTGGCCCGGTCGATGACCACGCAGCCGGAGCCGACGGTGTCGGGCAGCACGCTGGGATCGTCGGACTCGGGCTCGTTCGACCATGCGACATAACCCTCGTTGAAGGCATAAATCCTGATCTCGACGGCGGAGCCTGGGCCGCGGACCCCGTTGAAGTACTCCTCCGCCACCGCCCGCGCCTGGTCCGGATTCACCCTGTCCTCCTCGTCCCGCTCGTCCTGTGGGAACCCGCCTCCGCGAGGAAAGCCATCCGGAGAGGTGCCGGGGAAACCGTTGAGAAAATTACTGGGAAAGACGTCACAGCCGCCGCCCCTCCCTGTCGATCACGACGCAGAACACGCCGGTCACCGACTCGTACGGCGGCTCCACCGCCATGTGGCCCCGCTGCGCGTCGATCCAGATCACCTCGCCGTCGAAGTTCACCGCGTTCCAGGCGTGGCTGCCCCCGGCGGGCCAGCGGTTGATGATGACCGCGGAGGAGCCGTGCCCCCCGGCCAGCAGCGCCTGCGCGATCGGAAGGTAGGAGTGGCGTCCCTGCCCCACGTACTGGAAGCGCTGCCCCAGCCACCGCTCCGCCCTGGCCACTCCCCCGGCCTCCCCGCTGAGCAGCGGCCTGCCCACCCTGTCGTACTCGGGCCTGCGGGGCGCGGCCACCGCGGGGGTGCCGTACCAGGTGGAGAGCACCGACAGGGCGCAGTCGATCGCGTTGGTCGCCCGGAACGGGTCGTCCGCCGAGCCGGTCCCGTTGATCAGCCTGATCCACATGCCGCGCGGGTCGGGGAAGCGGCGCGGGGTGCCCTGCTCGGTGAGGGGGACGGCCCGCAGCATGTCCTCCTCGATCTGCGGATCGGGCCTGGCCAGCCCACCCGCCACCCCGTACGGCCTGCACTGGTCCAGCCGCGCCGGACCCCAGCGCATCCGCTCCCGCTCCCGCTCGCGCGGCGCCGGTGCCACGACCGGCACCTGAACCTCCAGCTCGAAGTCCCGCCACCGCTGCCCGTCCACCGTCACCACGGGGTTGTAGACCCCCGTGGCCAGACTCCACTCGTTCACGGCTCCCCCGTCCCCATCCCCTGGGAGCCAGATAGTAGGACGGCCCTCTCCTCGACAGGGAAGAGTTGACCATTTAAAGCCCAGCGCCCGCCCTAGGATGGGCAGCAAAGGGGTCACTGCATGCGAGGGGCCTGGTTTGGTGCCGTTCAGTGATACGGGCCTCGTACGGAGCGGAAAGCCAAAGACGCGCAGGAACGTAGCTCAGATCTTCCCTCTCCTCCCGATAGCCTTGCGAGCCGCCTCGATTGTCCTTAACTTCAGTACTGCTTCATTAACACTGACCAAGATCGGCGATCTCTCCCAGGTGCACCTAATGAAAACACAGGCCCTACACCGGTAAATCCACAGCTCACAAAAGGTCGGCCCCGCACACGCAGGGGTGGTCCCACCCAGGGCACCAAGATCAACACCCTGGAGACGTCGGCCTCGCACGCGCGGGGATGATCGGGTGAAGCGCAGCCGATCGCCGTCGTCGTCGGAGTCAGCCTCGCATGGCGGGGGTAGTTCCTCGCTTGTCACGTCGATACCGAGGGACGTGGACAACATCCTGGGTCAGGCGACTTCGACGGTGATGGTGTGCCAGCCGGTGGCGCCGTTCGGGGTGATGGGGGCTCGGTCGCCGGTCTGGGTGTAGCCGGTGGCGTCGGTGGCGCGGACCTCGATGGTGTGGCTGCCGGGGGTGGCGTCCCAGTCGTCGAGGACCCATTGGCGCCAGGTGTCGGCGGTGGGGGCCTTGGCGAGGCGGGTCTGGCGCCATGGGCCCTGGTCGATACGGACCTCGACCGCGTCGATGCCCTTGTGCTGGGCCCAGGCGACGCCCGCGACGACGGTCTTGCCCGCCGGGACGGTCGCGCCGTCCCTGGGCAGGTCGATGCGCGACTCCGTCTTGATCGGCCCCTTCGCGGACCAGCCCCTCGGGGTCCAGTACGCCTCGTCCCGGTCGAAGCGGGTGACCTTGATGTCGGTGACCCATTTGGTGGCCGAGACATAGCCGTAGAGCCCGGGGACGACCTGGCGGACCGGGAAGCCGTGCTCCACGGGGAGCGGCTGGCCGTTCATGCCGAAGGCCAGCAGGGAGTCTCGGCCGTCCATGACGACGTCGACCGGGGTTCCGGCGGTCCAGCCGTCGGCGGAGGTGCTGAGCAGCATGTCCGCGTCCTTCTGGACCCCCGCGTCGCGCAGCACCCCGGCCAGGCTGACGCCCAGCCAGCGGGCGTTGCCGATGTAGGGTCCGCCGACCTCGTTGGAGACGCAGCACAGCGTGACGTCGGCCTCGACCACGGCGCGTTTCATCAGGTCGGCGAAGGTGAGCTCCACGGGCCTGTCGACCATGCCGTGGATCGTGAGAGTCCAGTCACGCGGGTCCACCTGAGGGACCACCAGGGCGGTGTCCACCCGGTAGAAGTCGTTGTTGGGAGTGACGAACGGCGACAGGCCCTTGATCCTGAAGTCGACCCCGGCGGGCAGCGGGGCGAGGGGTTTCACCGGCCGGGGCAGTGTGATGCCACCGCGCGCCGCGCTCACCTCGGCCCGCCCCGAGAGCGCGCGCCCGGCCACTCCCGCCACCCCGGCGAGGGCCACACCGCCAAGCGCGCCGGTCAGCAGGCCCCGGCGGTCGAACGCGTACAGGTCGTTCCCGGCCCGCATGACGGGCGGGGTCGACGACGCGTGGTGCTCGCCGGGCTCCTGCGGCTGCCCGGTCGAGAGAGCCGACCCGGTGTCGTGCGCGGCCCCCGCCGCGCCCACGGCATCGGCGCCACCGGACACGCTCCGGTACGGCTCGGCCGGAGCCTCGACGGGCACGAGGGCCTGTCGGACGAGCCGCCGGAGGGCGTACGCGGCGGCGCCGACCCCGGCCAGCGTCGGGAGGACGTCCATGAGCCCGGAGCCGGGGCGGGTGAGCACGGCGACGACGCCGATGAGGCCGAACGCGGCCAGGCCCGCCAGCCCGTACCGGAGATCACGGACGGCGGCCCTGCCCAGCGCGGCGGCGATCGCGGCCAGGATCAGGAGGATCCCCGCGAGCAACACGGTCTTGTCGCTCTCGCCGAAGGTGCGGATCGCCCACTCCTTGAGCGGTGCCGGGGTGAGGTCGACAACGGAGTTGCCGACCGCGACGACCGGGAAGGCGGAGGGTTTCACCAGGCCCGCGACGAGCAGGGAGATCCCTACCGCCACCGCGCCGGACACCAGGCCGATCAGCGCCGAGGCCCACGAGGGCACGCGCCTGTTGCTCTGCATACTCCGACGCTACGCCCCTACGGGCCCCCGGATTCTTACGCCCCGATTACAGGACCGGCCAGAAGCCTGCTCGCTTTCCGTACGGATCACCGCCGAGAGAAAGCCGGGTGATCAATTCCGCCAGGCCAGGCCGGGAGATGCTCCACGAGCGGGCCTCAGGACGAACCGGAGAGGTCGAGCGAGCTGTCACCCTACAGAAGCCAGACGACCGCTCCGGCCAAGGAGCGGACCGGAGAAGGTCAGACGACCACTTCGGCGATGATCGGGGCGAGGGCGCGGAAGGCGCGGCCTCGGTGGCTGATGGCGTCCTTCTCCGCCGCGGACAGCTCGGCGGTGGTCCGGGTCTCGCCGTCGGGGACGAGGATCGGGTCGTAGCCGAAGCCGCCGGTGCCGCGTGGAGCGGAGATGATCGCGCCGTGCAGCGCCCCCTCGGTCACCCGCTCCTCCCCCGACGGGAGGGCGAGCGCCGCCGCGCACGCGAAGTGCGCGCCCCGGTGCCCCTCGGGCACGTCGGAGACCTGGGCGAGCAGCAGGTCGAGGTTGGCCTGGTCGTCGCCGTGCTTTCCCGACCAGCGGGCGGAGAAGATGCCGGGCATGCCGTTCAGGGCGTCGACGCAGAGGCCGGAGTCGTCGGCGATGGCGGGCAGGCCGGACTGCCGGGCGACCGCGTGCGCCTTGAGCAGGGCGTTCTCCGCGAAGGTCAGGCCGGTCTCGGCGACATCGCCGATCTCGGGGAACTCCTCAAGCCCGACGATCTCCACCGGGATCGCGGCGTCGGCGAGGATCCGGCGCAGCTCGGCGATCTTCCCGGCGTTCCGGGTGGCGAGGACGACACGTGGTGCGCTCATGCCAGGGCCTCCCGCTGGAGGCGGGTGAGCTCGGCGCACCCTGCCGCGCCGAGGTCGAGCAGCTCGTCGAGGGCGGCGCGGTCGAACGGCTTGCCCTCGGCGGTGCCCTGGACCTCGACGAACGCGCCGGAGCCGGTCATCACCACGTTCATGTCCGTCTCGGCGGCGACGTCCTCGGTGTAGCAGAGGTCGAGCAGCGCCGTGGAGCCGACGACGCCGACGGAAACCGCCGCGACCGAGTCGACCAGCGGGTCTCCGCCGCACATCTTGCGCTTGCGCATCCACGCGACCGCGTCGACCAGTGCCACGTACGCCCCGGTGATGGCGGCGGTGCGGGTGCCGCCGTCGGCCTGGAGCACGTCGCAGTCGATGACGATCGAGTTCTCGCCCAGCGTCTTGTAGTCGACGCAGGCGCGCAGGGAGCGGCCGATCAGGCGGGAGATCTCGTGCGTACGGCCGCCGATCTTGCCGCGTACCGACTCGCGGTCGTTGCGGGTGTTCGTGGCGCGCGGCAGCATGGCGTACTCGGCCGTGATCCAGCCCTGACCGCTGCCCCGGCGCCAGCGCGGCACGCTGTCCTGCACGGAGGCGGCGCAGAGCACCTTGGTGCCGCCGAACTCGACGAGCACCGAGCCCTCTGCGTGCGCGAGCCAGCCTCGGGTGATGGTGACGGGGCGGAGTTGATCGGGAGAACGTCCATCTGCGCGAGCCATGACGTTCACCCTAGGTCATACCGGGCCCCGCTCCGTGCGAGTTCCATCCGCCCGCCGAACCCCCCGCGGGAGGCGTCCTCCATGACGCGGTCCCGGTCGTTCCAGGGCACCAGGTGGGTGAGGACCAGGGTGTCCACGTCCGCCTTGGCCGCGTGCTCGGCCGCCTGGCGGCCGTTCAGGTGCAGGCCGGTGGGGAGGCCGGGCTTGTCGAGATGCGACGCCTCGCACAGGAGCACGTCGGCCCCCGAGGCGAGTTCGACCAGTTCGGCGCTCTCGCCGGTGTCGCCGGAGTAGGCCACCGAGCGCCCGCCGTGGGAGACCCTGAACCCGTACGTCTCCACGGGATGGTTCACCAGCGCGGCCGTCACCTCGAACGGGCCGATCTCGAACATCCCGGGCGTCAGGCCCACGAAGTCGAAGGCCGTGTCGAGCGACGGCTCGTCCGGCATCGCGTAGGCGGAGTCCAGCCGCTCCCGCGCGCCCGAGGGCGCGTACACCGGCACCCGGGGCAGCGGGCCCTCGGGCGAGTAGGTGCGCACCACGTGGTACGGGCACATGTCGAGGCAGTGATCGGCGTGCAGGTGCGACAGGCATATCGCGTCCACGTCGTACAGACCCATGTACTTCTGGAGCGCGCCGAGCGCGCCGTTCCCGAAGTCGAGCAGCATGCGGAACCCCTCCGCCTCCAGCAGGTAGCAGGAGGAGGGGCTGTCAGGCCCGGGGAAACTCCCCGAGCATCCAATGATCGTCAGTTTCACGGCGGCCTCCTACGGTTACTGTGCGGCGCCGCGTGCCACGGCGCGGGCGCCGGTGGCCGGTGTCCGTCCCCCTTCGTCCGCCGATCTCCGGCGCTCCCCCTACGGAGCGCCTGAGCACCGTCACACGCGATGCCCGTTGTTCGGAACATCCCCTACTACCGCCACTTCGACCGCCTGGATCTCCGGTCCGAGGAACCGTCGTCCGAGGTCTGCGAAGAGGCCCGCGTCGCCGGTGGCGCGGAAACGGTGTCCTGGCGCGCCCCCCACGGCGGCCAGGCTCCGGTCGTGCAGGACGCGGTAGACGTCCTTGGCGGTCTCGTCGGCGCTCGACACCAGCGTGACGCCGTCTCCCACCACGTAGGAGATCGGCCCGGTGAGGAGCGGGTAGTGCGTACATCCCAGGATCAGCGTGTCGCATCCGTCGGCGAGCACCGGCTCCAGGTACTCGCGGATGACGTCGATGAGCTCGTCGCTCATCGTCTCCCCCCGCTCCACGAACTCCACCAGTCGCGGTGCCGCCACCCCGGTCAGCCGGACGTCGGGAGCCGCGGCGAACGCGTCGTGGTACGCCATCGACTCGATCGTGGCCCTGGTCCCGACCACCCCGACCCTGCCGTTGCGGGTGGCCCGCACGGCACGGCGCGTCGCCGGTTGGATCACCTCGACGACCGGGACGGCGTAGCGTTCCCTGGCGTCGCGGAGCACCGCCGCGCTGGCGCTGTTGCACGCGATCACCAGCATCTTGACGTCGTGCTCGACGAGGTGGTCCATCACCTCCAGCGCGTAGGCGCGAACCTGCGCGATGCTCTTGGGGCCGTACGGCTGTCTCGCCGTGTCGGCCACATAGAGGATCGACTCGTTGGGCAGCTGATCGATGATCGCTCGGGCCACCGTGAGACCGCCGACACCACTGTCAAAGATTCCAATACTCGCTTGCGACACAGTTCCCAAGGCTAGGCGACCTGGGACGACCGATCACGGTAAGAATCCTCACAACGCTGATTGCCAGCTCAGCCATGTATTTTTCGTGACATTCAGCCGTACGGAGGTCAGCCTCGCCCGATGCGGGCCAGCTGGCGGGACTGGGCGACCAGGCGGCCCGCGGAGTCCCAGACCTCGACCTCCTCGTCGAACCAGCCGTCGCTGATCAGGCGGCCTCCGGCCAGGAGGGTGAGCCGGCCGGGGGCGGGCAGGGCGCGCAGGTGCCAGGTGAGGTCGACCGTGGGGGCCCAGTGGCGCTCTCCGGCGGAGAAGACCACCGGCGGGAGGGCGTCCACGGCGAACGCCAGCACGTACGGGTCGGGGTCCTGCGGCTCGGCCATCCGGAAGTAGGCGCGGGCCTCGGGCCTGCCGGTGGGCCTGCCGTCGAGCCAGCCGATCGTGGGAGGGTCGAAGGCCAGCTCCATCTGGGCCGCGAGCGTCATGTTCGACTCGGCCTTGGGAACGGGCAGCGAGACGCACCGCTCGATCGGCGGCATCACCACCGAGGGCCCGTCCGTCCAGTCGGGGGCGGCATCGCCGAGGGTCGCGGTCGTGACGAGTCCCTCGATGAAGGAGTCGCCGTCCTGGACCAGGGTCGCCCGGGTCATCGTGACGGTGCGGCCGGTCTTGATCTGCTCCAGGCGCACCTGCGCGGGGCCGGGCCTGGCCGCGCGCGGGAACTGGACAGCCGTGGTCACCGGGTGCTCGTGGGGGGAGGCGTCCACGACCGCGCGCAGCAGCACGGCCATCAGGTAGCCGCCGTTGAGGGGACCGCCGACCGAGTATCCGGTGTCGAGGCACACGTCGTAGGTGGTCTCGTCCACCCTGATGGCCGCTGTCGCCTCGTCGAACTTCGTCATCCACGCTCCCGAACCTTGTTCTAGAGGGGTCACTCTACCCATTCCGTACGGCCTTCGCCTCCCCGGGCCGGTCCCGGGCACCGGAATCTCCGGGAAAACGGGGACTCACGATAAGGAGGAGATGGCAGTGACCTGCGGGAACAGAACGACAAAGGCGGCGATGGGCCATAAAGCCGTGCTGAGCAGGGGTTGGTCCCCTTAGATGGACCAATCACATAGTTAGTTCAATGCAAGCGGGTTGCTAGCAATGTGCACTAACTTCTCCCTATCCGCGAAGTCCACATTGTGAGTGATCATGCCTGCCAACAATCCCCCCGACCAGTCGCCCACGCCGGGTCAGCAACCCGACAGGACGATCGCCTACCGTTGGAACGAGGGCGCGCAGCGAAACGACCAGCCGCACACACAGGCCTATCCACAGAACGGCCAGCCCGGATACCCACAGCCTTCCGGCGGCTACCAGCAGGGGCAGCCCTACCCGCAGCAGGGCCAGCCCTACCAGCAGCAGAACCCCCAGCAGGGATACCAGCAGCAACAGCCGTACGGACAGCAGAACTACGGCCAGCAGGCCGCTCAGCAGCCGTACGGACAGCAGTATGGCCAGCAGCAGCCCGGCTACCAGCAACAGCAGCAGCAGAACTACGGTCAGCAGGCGTACGCGCAGCAGCCCGGGAACTGGCAGCAGGGCCCCGACTTCCTGAGCGCCGGGCCGCCCCCCGGGCCTCCCGCCCGCAAGGGCGGTAAGGGCTGGCTGCTCGCGGTGATCGCCGCGCTGGTCGTCGCCCTGGTGGGCGGCGGCGGCTTCTTCGCGGTCAACCTGCTCAGCGGCGGCGGCGCGCAGCCGCACGACGTCCTGCCCGGCAACGCCATCGGCTACGTGCGCCTCGACCTCGACCCGGCCGCGAACCAGAAGGTGGCGCTGTTCACCATCGCCAGGAAGTTCACGGTCACCAAGGACTCCTTCACCGGCGAGGACCCGCGCCAGGCGATCTTCGACCAGCTCAAGAAGGGCACCGGCGGCTTCGACAAGGTCGACTACGCCGCCGACATCGAGCCGTGGCTCGGCGTCCGCGTCGGCGTGGCCGCGCTGCCCCCGGCCAAGGCGGGCGCCGAGCCCGGCGTCGTGGTGGCCGTCCAGGTCACCGACCAGGACAAGGCCAAGGCGGGCATCGCCAAGCTGATGGGCGAGGAGAAGTACGGCATCGCGTTCCGCGAGGACTACGCGCTGCTCACCCCGACCCAGGCCGACGCCGACAGGGCCGTCACCGCCGAGCCGCTGTCGGGGAACGCCAACTTCTCCGACGACCTGGGCGCCCTCGGCGAGACCGGCGTGCTCTCCTTCTGGGCCGACGCGGGCAAGCTCGCGGGAATGGCTCCCCAGCTGGCCGCCCAGGACCCCACCGCCCTCGCCCAGATCAAGAACGTCCGCGTGGCGGGCGCCCTTCGCTTCGACGGCGAGTACGTCGAGCTCGCGGGCATCAGCCGCGGTGCCGAGGGTCTGGACATGGGCACCCCCGAGGCCTCCAGGATCGGCACGCTTCCGGCCTCCACCGCCGGTGCGATCTCGATCTCCGGCCTCGGCGAGGTGATCGGCAAGCAGTGGGCGCAGGTCATGAAGTCGGCCGACCAGGCCGCGGGCGGCGGCGTCCAGCAGTTCGCCGACCAGGCCAAGCAGAGGTACGGCCTGGCGCTCCCGGACGACCTGGTGACGCTGCTCGGCGAGAACATCACCCTCGCCCTGGACTCCAACGGCCTCAGCGGCAACCAGCCGAGGTTCGGCGCGAAGATCGTCACCGACCCGGCCAAGGCGCAGGAGGTCGTCGGCAAGATCGAGAAGTTCCTGGTGGACTCCGGGACGGCCGTCCCGCAGCTCGCCAAGGTTCCCGGTGACGGCGTCTTCGTGCTGGCCAGCGCGCAGGACTACGCGACCGAGCTCAACAAGGACGGCGCCCTGGGCGACAGCGAGACCTTCCAGCTCGCGGTCCCCAACGCCGGTGAGGCGACCTTCGCCGTCTACGCCGACCTGGACAAGGTGGAGAACCTCTATCTGAACGGCCTCCAGGGCGAGGAGAAGGCCAACCTCCAGGTGCTCCGCGCCGTGGGCATCAGCGGCACCCAGTCGGGCAGCGAGGCGTCCTTCTCGATGAGGCTCCTGTTCAACTGATCCACCTGATCCTGTTCGATCAAGCCTCCCCAGGTCCCCGGCAGGGCTCCGGCCCCGCCGGGGACGACAGATGACAGAGGGCGGGCGTCCCGGTGGGACGCCCGCCCTTCGCCGTCGCACTTTCCCCGCGCCCACCGAGCCCGTCGACGGCGAGAAGGACACTCAGGCCCAGAGCTGGCCTTCGAGCCGCTCCTCGGCCTCGTCCAGCGTCCCCTCGTAGGCGCCGGTGGACAGGTACTTCCAGCCGCCGTCCGCGACCACGAACACGATGTCGGCCCGCTCGCCCGCCTTGACGGCCTTGGCCGCCATGCCGAGCGCGGCGTGCAGGGCGGCCCCGGTGGAGACCCCCGCGAAGATGCCCTCCCCGGCCAGCAGCTCCCGGGTGCGCCGGAGCGCGTCGGCGGAGGAGACCGAGAAACGCGTGGTCAGGACGTCGGCGTCGTACAGCTCGGGGATGAAGCCCTCGTCCACGTTGCGCAGCCCGTACACCAGCTCGCCGTAACGCGGCTCGGCGGCGACGATCCGCACGCCGGGGACGCGCTCGCGCAGGAACCTGCCGACGCCCATCAGGGTGCCCGTGGTGCCCAGACCGGCCACGAAGTGGGTGACGGACGGCAGATCCTCCAGGATCTCCGGCCCCGTCGACTCGTAGTGCGAGCGCCAGTTGGCCGGGTTGCCGTACTGGTAGAGCATCACCCAGTCGGGGTTCTCCGCCGCCAGGCCCTTGGCGACCCTGACCGCCTCGTTGGAGCCGCCCGCCGCGGGCGAGGAGATGATCCGCGCGCCCCACATGCGCAGCAGCTGACGGCGCTCCTCGGAGGTGTTCTCCGGCATCACGCAGATCAGCTTGTAGCCCTTGAGCCTGGCGGACATCGCCAGCGAGATGCCGGTGTTGCCGCTCGTGGGTTCGAGGATCGTGCAGCCCGGCTGGAGAAGCCCGTCCTTCTCCGCCTGCTCGATCATCCACAGCGCCGGCCGGTCCTTGACCGAACCTGTCGGGTTGCGGTCTTCGAGCTTGGCCCAGATCCGCACGTCCTCCGAGGGCGAGAGCCTGGGCAGGCCGACCAACGGTGTCCGGCCGACCGATTCGATCAGTGAGTCAAAACGCATGGTGTACGGCTTCCGCTTCGGGTTGACCTTGTGGTGACAGACCTGGTGCCTCGCGGTGACAGCCCTGGAACCGCGGCGTGTGCCACCCGCCCCGCGGGAGATCGTGGAGCTCTCGCGGGGGCGGGCGGTGCCGCGCGGCTAGCGAGAGCCGCCGGCCACGGCGGGCAGGACGGTGACCGTGTCGCCGTCGGCGACCGGGGTCTCCAGCCCGCCCAGAAAGCGGACGTCCTCGTCGTTCAGGTAGACGTTCACGAAGCGGCGCAGCGCGCCCTTGTCGACCAGGCGCTCCCTCAGCCCGGGGTGCCGGGCCTCCAGGTCGCCGATGAGCTCCTCAAGCGTGGCGCCCTTGGCGTCGACGGCCTTGGCGCCGTCGGTGTAGGTGCGCAGGATGGTCGGAATGCGAACCTCGATGGCCATCGCGGGTCAATCTCCTTGCGTCGTCATGGGAGTAAAGCCCACCGGATCAGAACACCGGTGAGCACCGGAGGATTCCAGAAAAGCCGGTCAGCGACAGTCGTAGACGACGACGGAGGGTGTGTGCGCGAACAGGAAGTTCTGTACGGGCGCGACACCCGCGTGCCGTGCCCGAGGGCCGGGACGCGAGAGCACGACGTCCTCCTGGCTCGGGGCGGCGGTCAGCATGTTCACCAGTTTACCCAAAGGGTCCATTCGCCTCACGGCCGTACCGGACACCGGCGTCGGACGAATCCCGGACGCGGCCCGGACGCGGGCATCCGGACCCCTGGCGCTCGGACGCCTGGACGCCCAGCCCCTCGGACCCCGGCACACCCAGACGTCCGGGTTTCGGACGTGGAGGGCCAAGGAGGGCGTGGAGGCCAGGAGATGGAAACCCGGACGCGGGCGCCAGGACGCCCGGCCTCTCGGACCTCGGACGCGGCCCTCGGACGCTGGACGGTGACGGTCACCCGGAGGTGATCGTCACCTCCTCCTCGCTCACGACGCCGTCGACGATCCGGTACGAGCGGAACTCGGCCTTCTCCCCCAGCTCCTCACGGGTGGAGACCAGCACGTAGTGGGCGTTCGGCTCGGAGGCGTAGGAGATGTCGGTGCGGGAGGGGTACGCCTCGGTGGCGGTGTGGGAGTGGTAGATGACCACCGGCTCCTCGTCGCGGTCGTCCATCTCCCGCCACACGCGCAACTGCTCCAGCGAGTCGAACCGGTAGAACGTCGGTGACCGCTCGGCGTTCTCCATCGCGACGAACCGTTCGGGGGAGTCGGAACCGAGCGGCCCCGCGACCACGCCGCAGGCCTCGTCGGGGTGGTCCGCCCGAGCGTGCGCGATGATCTTGTCAACCAGTTCCCGGGAGATCGTGAGCATGACTGGAAGTTACCAAAGGGCACGGACCAGGGTGTCCTGGAGGTAGGTCAGCCAGTCGTAGATGACGTACGCCGGATAGCGGGGGTCGCTCTCGGCCATGTCGGCGATCTCGTCGTGCACCTCCTCGGTCACCTCCAGCCGGGTGCCGAGCGCGAGCCGCACGTCGTTCAGCGCGCGCATCCACGCCTGCGCCTGCTCCCTGGTCAGCTCGACCCGGCCGGGCTCGGCGCTGTCGAGCATCGTCTTGGCGTCGGCCCGCTTACCCTCGCGCAGCGTCGCCTCGGTGTATCTGCGGAACTCGGCGGCCGCCTCGCCGTCCTCGTAGGCCGAGGGGAACAGCCGGGCCAGCACCGGATCGTTGGACTGCTCGGAGGCGCCGATGCCGAGCGCCTTCTCCAGGGGG
Organism: Streptosporangium oxazolinicum; assembly: GCF_039537505.1. Taxonomy (NCBI): domain Bacteria; kingdom Bacillati; phylum Actinomycetota; class Actinomycetes; order Streptosporangiales; family Streptosporangiaceae; genus Streptosporangium; species Streptosporangium oxazolinicum. The sequence continues at coordinate 251,192 of NZ_BAABAQ010000006.1, read as the reverse complement.
TCGTCGCCGGTCTCCCCCGGCTCGATCAGGCCCAGGATCTGCGTGACCAGCGAGCGCAGGATCGACACCTCGGCGGCGTCGAAAACCGTGATCACACCGCCCTCGCGCCCCGGCTTGAACCCCGAACTCATCTCTCGCCCACCATTCCTCGCGGGCTCCACCCGAGACCCGCCCGCCACCTTAGGCCCGTCCGTCGCTCCGAGCCCGATCGTTTCAGGCCCGGCCGTTCGCCGCGTGGCGACGCGTGATGCCGGGCCGCCCGCGCGCTCACGAATCCCGCTGGACGGTGGCCCACAACCCGTACGAGTGCATGATCTGCGCGTCGCGCTCCATCTCCTCGCGGGTGCCGCTGGAGACCACGGCCTTACCCTTGTGATGCACATCGAGCATCAGCTTCTCCGCCTTCTCCTTGGAGTATCCGAAAACGGACTGGAAGACGTACGTCACATAGGACATCAGGTTGACCGGGTCATTCCAGACGATCGTCAACCATGGCAGATCAGGCCGTACGTCGATTGACGGACGCTCGACCTCGGTTGGAGCGGTGCTACCCACATTCACCAGTCTGCCCTACCCCGGGCTTAGTCTTCGACTCGTGACAAAGAGCATGAGCACCGCGTTGCTTACCGATCACTATGAGCTGACGATGCTTGAGGCGGCGCTGAGAAGCGGCGCCGCCGCCAAGCGGGCGGTTTTCGAGGTGTTCGCGCGCCAGCTGCCCGGCGGGCGGCGCTACGGGATCGTGGCGGGGACCGGCCGGGTGCTGGACGCGCTGGAGTCCTTCCGCTTCGAGGAGGAGTCACTGGCGTTCCTGCGGGACAACGAGGTGGTCGACGAGCCCACCCTGGACTTCCTCGCCGGATACCGGTTCTCCGGGGACGTGGACGGCTACGCCGAGGGCGAGTGCTACTTCCCCGGCTCCCCGATCATGACGGTGGAGGGCACGTTCGCCGAGGCCGTGCTGCTGGAGACCGTGATCCTGTCGATCCTCAACCACGACTGCGCGATCGCCACCGCCGCCACGCGCATGATCCGCGCCGCCGGGACCAGGCCGCTCATCGAGATGGGCTCGCGGCGCACCCACGAGGCGGCGGCCGTGGCGGCGGCGCGGGCCGCCTACCTGTGCGGGTTCTCCTCCACCTCCAACCTCATGGCGGGCCGCGAGTACGGCATACCGACCGCCGGGACCGCGGCCCACGCGTTCACCCTGCTCCACGACTCGGAGGAACAGGCCTTCCGGGCCCAGATCGCCTCCCTCGGCGCCGGTACCACGCTGCTCGTGGACACCTACGACGTGGCCCAGGCCGTACGGACCGCGGTGGAGCTCGCCGGGCCCTCCCTCGGGGCGGTCCGCCTCGACTCCGGTGACCTCGGCCAGGTCGCCCACGAGGTCCGCGAGCAGCTCGACGCGCTCGGTGCCCACAAGACCCGGATCATCGTCACCAGCGACCTCGACGAGTACGCCATCGCCGCGCTGGCCTCCGCGCCCGTGGACGGCTACGGCGTCGGCACGTCACTGGTCACCGGCTCCGGCTCGCCCACCGCCGCCCTGGTCTACAAGCTCGTCGCCCGCGAGGACGCCGGAGGGGTCATGCGGCCGGTGGCCAAGAAGTCGGTGGGCAAGCCCAGCCGGGGCGGGCGCAAGGAGGCCTTCCGCGAGCTCGACGCCGAGGGCACGGCGGTCGCCGAGCTGGTCACCGTCTCGGGCGAGTCCCCCTCGAACGCCCGCCCGCTACAGGTTCCGCTGGTCAGGGAGGGTGAGATCGTCGGGCGCGAGAAACTGGACGCGGGCCGCGCGCGACACCGCGAGGCCGTCGCCGAGCTGCCCTCGAACGCCCACCAGCTGTCCCGGGGCTACGCCGCGATCCCGACCGTGTTTGACTGACCGCATGCCAACAGCACTGATCGTCGTCGACGTCCAGAACGACTTCTGCGAGGGCGGCAGCCTTCCGGTCGGCGGCGGCGCCGAGGTGGCCGCCGCCATCTCCCGGCACGCCGCCTCACACGGCTACGACCACGTCGTGGCCACCCGTGACTATCACGTCGACCCCGGCTCCCACTTCGCCGCCGAACCCGACTACGTGACCACCTGGCCCGCCCACTGCGTCGCCGGGACACCGGGCTCCGACTTCCACCCCGCCTTCGACACCGCCCGCGTCGAGGAGGTGTTCAGCAAGGGAGCCCACAGCGCCGCCTACAGCGGCTTCGAGGGCGTCACCCCCGACGGTACGAGCCTGGCCGACTGGCTCGGCGAGCGCCACGTGGACGCGGTGGACGTCGTCGGCATCGCCACCGACCACTGCGTACGGGCCACCGCCCTGGACGCGGTCGCGCACGGCCTGTCCGTTCGGGTGCTGCTGGACCTCACCGCCGGGGTGTCCGCCCCGACCACCGAGACCGCCCTCGCCGAACTCGGCTCCGCCGGAGCCCGCCTCACCGGAACCCCCGTGCTCCGCCCGGCCTGACGACCTCTCAGCATTCGAACGATCACCGGATCGGCATGGATGGGCAAACAGGACCATCACCGGCCGCGACAGGAGTATCACGGGGAGCCGAGACCTCTTACTACCGGTGGTGACCTCATATGTTCGTGCTCGGCGTCTCCTGGCTGATCCTGACCCCGCTGTGCCTGTGGAACCTGTTCCGCGGAGGGACGCTGGTACGGCTGACGAGCGTGCTGTCGCTGGTCGCGCTGGAGGCGGCCACGATCTGGGCCACCACCCTCGTCCAGGCTCCCGCGCGGACTCCGATCGCCGCGCCCCCGTCCCCGGCGATGTCTCCGGCGGTGTCCCCCGCGGCCCGGACCGAGCCCTGGCTCCGGATCCAGTCTCCGCCCACGGCGCCCCAGGCGCCGACGCCGCTCCCCGAGGCGGCCCAGCAGGGCGCGCGGGACACCCGGGGAGCACAGGCGGGGCCGGAGGGGCGGATCCCCGGGGACGGGCCCGGCGAGCGTGGCGCGTCCGGTGCGCGGGACACCTCCTGCCGGGGGCGGATGCCGGCCCCCGAACGGGTGCGGCTGGCCCGCCGCCAGGGGGCGCCGCGGGGTGTGACGCTCTTCTGGAAGGCCAGGGAGGACGAGTGCGACACCGCGACCGTGGTCCTGCATCACAGGAAGCGCACGATCAAGGTCTGGATGCGCGAGGACAGGGCGGAGCGCCTTTCCCCCGGCGCCACCACATGGCCCGTGAGCATCGCCGGTGGCGTGGCCTCCCTGGAGGTGCCGCTCACGGTGCCGGTGCGCGACACGGGGGCGTTCAGGGCGATCGACGGGCGGACCGGCAGGCCGATCGCCCTCATCCGGCCGGGTCGCGTACCGGAGGAACCGTCCGAGGTCCGGTGACCGGGACGGGCGGGACCGCTCGGGCGACCGGAAAGGCCCGAACCACCGGCCGGTCCCCCTAAAACGCTCAGATCGCCGATCAGGCGACCGGAAACGCTCGGACCATCGACCGGGTGACCGGAACCAACGGGGACCACCCGGCCGGGCGACCGGGTCGGACGGGGATCCGCCCGACCCGGTGACCGGTGTCAGTGGGAGCGCTGGGTGGCCCAGTGGCGGATCTTGTCGATCCGCTCCTGGATCTGCTCGGCGGAGGCCTGCGCGATGGCGGGCCCGCCGCAGGCCCTGCGGAGCTCGGCGTGGATGACGCCGTGGGGCTGGCCGGTGCGGTGGTTCCAGGCGCCGACGAGGCCGTTGAGCTCCCTGCGGAGGTTGGCGATCAGCTCGTGCGGGGCGAGCTGCGGCTCCTTGGGCTCGGGCCTGCTCCGTTTGGCCTTCAGCTGGTCGGACTGGCGCTTGCTCAGCAGGGTGCGGACCTGGTCGGGCTCCAGCAGGCCCGGCAGGCCGAGAAAGTCCTCCTCCTCGGGGGAGCCGGTCTCCGCGGCGCTGCCGAACTCGCCGCCGTCGAACAGGACCCGGTCGAAGGTGGCGACCGCCTCCAGGGTTTCGAACGGCAGCTCGTCGCCCACGACGTCGGGGTTGTCCTTCTTGCGCTGGGCGTCCTCCAGGAGGAAGTCGTCCAGCCCCTCCTCGGGGGGCTTGCGGTCGAGCACGTGGTCGCGCTCGGCCTCCATCTCCCCGGCCAGGCCCATCAGGGTCGGCACCGAGGGCACGAAGACGGACGCGGTCTCGCCCCGCTTGCGGGCGCGGACGAAACGGCCGACGGCCTGGGCGAAGAACAGCGGGGTCGAGATGCTCGTCGCGTAGACGCCGACGGCCAGGCGCGGGATGTCGACCCCTTCGGAGACCATCCGGACCGCGACCAGCCAGCGCTGCTCGGAGGCGGAGAACTCCTTGATCTTCTTGGACGCCGTGGGGTCGTCGGAGAGCACGACCGTGGCGCCCTCCCCGGTGATGGTCCTGATGTGGCGGGCGTAGGCGCGGGCGGTCTCGTGGTCGGTCGCGATGACCAGGGCACCGGCGTCGGGCACGCCCCTGCGCACCTCGGTCAGGCGCCGGTCGGCCGCCCGGAGGACCTGGCGGATCCACTCGCCCTTGGGGTCGAGCGCGGCCCGCCACGCCTGGCCGAGCTGGTCCTTGGTGAGTGGCGTGCCGAGGGTCGCGGCGATCTCGTCGCCCGCGCGGGTCCGCCAGCGCATCTCACCGGCATACGCGAGGAAGATGACCGGCCGGACGACGCCGTCGGCGAGCGCCGGGCCGTACCCGTAGGAGTAGTCGGAGAGGCTGCGCCGGATCCCGTCGCCGTCCTCGGCGTAGGTGACGAAGGGGATGGGGTTGACGTCGGACCTGAAGGGGGTCCCGGTCAGGGCGAGGCGCCTGGCGGCCGGCTCGAACGCCTCCCGCACGCCGTCGCCCCAGGATTTCGCGTCGCCCGCGTGGTGGATCTCGTCGAAGATCACGAGCGTCTTGCGGGCCTCGGTGCGGGCGCGGTGCAGCGCCGGGTGCATGGACACCTGGGCGTAGGTGATGGCCACCCCGATGTAGTCGCGGGAGGTCGCGCCCTGGCTGTTCTTGAACTCGGGGTCGATCGCAATGCCGACCCTGCTCGCGGCGTCCGCCCACTGCTGCTTGAGGTGCTCCGTCGGTGTGACGATCGTCACAGCCCGGATGATCCCTCGTGACAGGAGGTCGCTGGCGATGCGGAGCGCGAAGGTCGTCTTGCCCGCACCCGGCGTGGCGACCGCGAGGAAGTCACGCGGCTCACGGCTGGAGTACAGGTCAAAGGCCTCCTGCTGCCACGCGCGAAGCTTCGGCGCGGTGCCCCAGGCGGCACGGTCCGGATATGAGGGCGAGAGGTGGGATGCGGCGAAAGTGCTCACAGTGTCCCCAGGGTAATCTGCGCCGCCGACAAGACGTGCCGATCCGCCGAGATCCTCGCCAAGGTCGTCTCCTCGTGCTAGAGCTCCACAGAGCCGAGATCACCGGAACCTGGAGCCCGAAATCCGAAACCCGAAACCCGAAACCCGAAACCCGAAACCGCCCGCTTGTGGAACCGGGACCGGGGCCGGGACCGGCGGCCCACCGGGATTCACGGAACCGGCCCCCGCCCGCGGGAACCGCCCCCCGGGGACCGGGCCCCCGACGCGCGGAACCGGAGCGCGACGCCCGCTCAGCGCAGGCCCGCGATCACGTTGTCGATCTCGGCCCTCGACACGGGATCGTCCGGCTGGGTCATCGCGACCACGACCACCGGGCGTCCCCCGGCCCCCGCGAGGAAGACCACGCGCAGGTACGCCGGCCGGTTCACCACGTCCAGGTACTCCGCGCGCAGGGAACGGGTGTGCCCGGTACGCGCGCCCACGGTGATCTCCGTGTCGTCCACGACCTCCACATCGTCACCGTGCAGCAGGAGCCGCGCGTACAGGTCGCTGAGCTCGGTGGCGGCGGCGCGCACGTCGGTCGCGGGCTCGGCGGGCATGACCATCACGGTCGTGTTGACACCGTCGCCCGCGGCCGAGGTGAAGTCCGTGACCGGCGGCACCGTACCGGCGAGCCAGCGCTCGGGCAGCGGGTAGCTGACCCCCGCGACCGGGTCGGTCACCCGGCTCGGTACCGGGGAGGGCAGCGCCCGCAGCGCCAGCACGGCCACCCCGGCGACGACGCCGCCCGCCGCGGCCAGGGCGAGCAGCACGAGCAGCACGCGGCGCAGGCGGCCCGGACGGCGCTCGGGAGGGGCGATGGGCGTGCCGTACCAGCGGGCGGAGGGGGGGAGGTCGTCGCCGGGCTCGGGGATGCGGGGCGGCCAGGTCAGGTGGGAGCGGGCGTCGGACGGCTCGTCCTCGGGCGGCGGCCAGGGACGGTACTCGTCGTCCTCGGGTGCCGGCCAGGGACGGCGCTCGTCGTCGAGGTCCGGGTCCGCAGGCGGCCACACCTCGTTCTCGGCCGCCCGCGCGGCCCTGCGGGCCCGCCGGGATCGGCGCCCCCCGCCCCTGCCGGGCTCGTCGGGCGGGTCCGACCGGCGAGGTCGTTCGTGCACGGGACCTCCTCCCGGCGGCGACGGTCCTACCGTCCTACCACGCATCCCGCGGCGTGACCCGGCTATGGGTGATCACTGTTACGGGAGTGACCAATGAGTCATGGGATGTCCCTCATACGCTGGGCCACGAGCATCCCGAAGAGGCCGATGAAGGCCATCAGCACGACGATCGTGGCGTAACCGGCGGCGATGTCGTCGTGGCCGATCAGGTTGATCAGGCCCCCGCCGACGCCGATGGTGATCCCACTGCCCAGGGTGTCGACGACCTGGAGCGCGGCGGAGTTGGCGCCCTGCTCGGCATCGGGCGACTGGTGCATCGCGGTGACGTTGACGCTGGTCATGCCGATGCCCATGCCGAACCCGGCGACGACCCAGGCGGGTACGGTGACCCAGCCGCCGACCTCGGGTACGAGGGCGAGCAGGGTCATCAGGATGCCCGCGGTGATCGCCGTGGCGCCGATCCGCACCAGCAGCGGCCTGTCGTACGAGCGGCGGGTCTGCAGGTAGGAGCCGGTGCTCCAGCCCAGGGCGCCGAGGGTGAGCGCGACCCCCGCCCCTGCGACGGAGAAGTCGTGCACCTCGGTGAGGAACAGCGGGATGAAGGCGTTGACCCCGAAGAACGCCGAGGCGAACACCCCGCGCATCATGATCGTGGTGGGCAGGCCGCGGCCGAACCTGAGGGCCCGGGGCGGCAGCAGTCTCGGCAGTCCCGCGAGGAGGGCGGCCAGCCCCGCGACGGTGGCGATCCCGCCCGGCACCGGGGTGTCGTGGAGGTGGCTCACCCCGTACAGCAGGATCCCGGCGCCGCACGCCGTGGCGGTGGCGGCCAGGGTCATCGCGAGCGGCCTGGACCGGGGTCCTGTGGAGAGTGTGGGCGCCGGGGTGTCTCCGCCGACGCGCAACGCGGGCAGGAGCATCACGAGGGCGGGGACGACCAGCGGCACGATGCCGTAGAAGACCCACCTCCATCCGACGGTCTCGGCGATGAGCCCGGTGAGGCCGGGCCCGACGACGGCGGGGAGCACCCAGGCCGCCGACAGCGCGGCGAACACCCGGGGCCTGGTCGCCGGGACGTAGACCCGCGCGATCATCACGTAGATCGCCACGATGACGGCGCCGCCGCCGAGACCCTGCACGACCCGCGCGACGATGAACAGCTCCTTGGATCCGGCGGCTCCGGCCATGGCCATACCGGCGGTGAACAGCCCCACGCCGAGCAGGAACGGCCAGACGTACCCCCGCCGGTCGGACCAGAGCCCGGCGACGACGTTGGCGAGCAGGCAGGCGATGAGGAAGGCGGAGAGGCTTGCCCCGTACAGGTCGAGGGCGTCGAGGTCCTCGGAGACGGCGGGCATGACCGTGCTCACGGACATGCCCTCGAAGGCGATCAGCGTGATGACGAGCAGGATGCCCAGGGAGGCGGTCCGGTACTCGGGACCGAAGATCCGGGGAGGTCGGGGGGATTCGTATGGAGCGTCTGCTGTCTTCGGTACTGTCACCCGTCAAGGGTAGTGTTCGCCCCCCGACCTCGGTAGACGGCCCATATCTCCTGCATCCTGACGGCCTGACCCGGGGTGAACCCGGACATGCAGCGATCGTCGGAGTAGTCCATGAAGTTGTGGATCGGGTCGGGCCCGCCGCCCTTGCAGGTGTCCTTGACCAGCGGGCAGCCCTCGGTGGGCTGCCCCTCGGGCTCGGTGTCGGCCACGCCGTCGCCCAGCGGATCGCAGCCCTTCTCGAAGGTGTGCAGCAGCCCGAGCCAGTGCCCGATCTCGTGGACGGCGGTGTATCCCCGGTCGAAGCTGCGCATCGCCCCGCCGGGCAGGCTCCGCCAGTCGACGACCACGCCGTCGAGGACGGGCTCCTTGACGTATCCGTGGGGGTAGGTGGAGTAGCCGAGCACCAGCTCGCCGAGCTGGGCGAGGTAGAGGTTGAGGGTCTCGGGACCGCCCCTGCGCATCTGCTTGATCATCCGCTCGTGGGTGACGGGCTCGCGGAACCAGGCCGCGTTGACGGTACGGGTGACGCCGTCCAGCCTGAACCGGATCCCGGTGTCCGCGCCGCCGAGCCCCCCGGAGTAGGCGGCGTTGAGCGTGGCGATCTGGGCGCGTACGGCGGTGGCGGGCGCGCCGAGGCGGCCGTCGGTGATGACGTGCACCCAGGTGGGGACGGTGATGGGGAGCGCGGGCCGGGTCGGGCTCGACCCCCGCCGCCTGCCTGCGGGCACGGGGGACGGCGCGGACGCGGGTCCCGGCACCGCGAGGCGGGCGGCCCGAGGGGAGGGGGCACACCCCGGCGCCCCGGACGCGGCGACTCCTCCGCCGGGAGGGGCGGGAACGGCGGGACCGGGAGGAGAGGCGCCCACCGTGAACAGGCATGCGGAAACAACAGCGATCGCACGCCGAAACATGGACTCCCCCGACAGATCCCTGGCACTGGTCGTTCGCCGCCCCCCGGCGGCACCCCGACCGTAGCCTCATCTGTGGCGATCACCCATGAGCAACACTCACTCGTTGTTGCTGTCTTCGCCCTTCGGCAGACCCGAGTAGATCTCCTTGCACTCCGGGCAGACCGGGAACTTCTGGGGGTCGCGGTTCGGCACCCAGACCTTCCCGCAGAGCGCGCGGACCGGGATCCCGCTCAGCGCGCTCTCCATGATCTTGTTCTTCTCGACGTAGTGGGCGAAGCGCTCGTGGTCGCCGTCGCCGTGCGACAGGTCCGGGCGGACGTCGCTCTCAGGGAGAATCTTCGTACTCACCCTGGCGATTTTATGCCCGTACCACCGCGCCCGGGGCACCGGCGGCCGGTGGGTCGCGGAACACGTCCCACCGGCGCGGGCACGACACCCCGGGATCGCCTCTGGGACCGGCCCTGGGAAAACCCCTGGGAAAGGCCCCGGGATCGGGTGCCGGGGCGGTAGACGGGGGGCCGGCTAGTTCATCGACGGGTCGTCGGGGCAGGTGGCCACGTAGGCGAGCTCGCCCCTCTGGCGGCGGAGAACCGCCCGCCACAGCGACTCGGGCTCGTGGTGGAAGGTGTCGCCGGGCTCGGAGTCCACGACGTACCAGGCGCCCTCGCCGATCTCGCTCTCCAGCTGCCCCGCCGACCATCCCGCGTACCCGGCGAAGATGCGCATCTGGGCGATCTCTCCGGCGAGGATCTCCGGCGGCGCGTCGAGGTCGACGGTGCCGAGCCTGGAGACGGCCGCGGTGCCCGCGTGCAGCCGCCGCCAGCCGAGCGGTTCCTGCCCGCTCGGGACGGCGGCCAGCGCCAGGGCGCTGTCCGTCTGGACGGGGCCGCCCTGGAACAGCACGGATGGTCCGGTGACCATGGTGTCCCAGGTGGGGAGCACCTGGGTCACCGAGATGTCACTCGGTCTGTTGAGCACCACGCCCAGGGTGCCGCCGTCGAGGTCGTGTTCCAGCACCAGGACCACGCTGCGCCGGAAGTTGGGATCTTCCAGCTGCGGGGTCGCCACCAGAAGCCCACCGACGTAGATCGCCTCCGCCATACCTCCATCATGAGGGTTGAACCCCCTTTCGCGCTGCTCCACCCGCGCTTCCGATGGCCCGGCCCCCGCCCGGTGTCACGTGACGCGTATGGAAGGGCACTCCACGAGACGAAGCGGACGGGCGGCGGGCGGCCGACGGGCGGCAGGGGGTGGCCCAGGGGAAACGGGGGCCTCAGGCCACCCTCACGCCCCTTGTCACACCCCTCGTCGCACCCCTTGTCACGCCTCCGTCATGCCCGTACGGGCCCGGCCACCGGCCGACTCGCGCACGGCCGCCGCGACGGCGCCCGACACGTCCGGGTGGAACACGCTGGGGATGATGTAGTTGGGGCCGAGCTCCTCGGCGGTCACCACGGCGGCCAGCGCCTTGGCCGCTGCCAGCAGCATCTCCTGGCTGACCACGGTGGCCTGGGCGTCGAGCAGGCCGCGGAAGACCCCGGGGAAGGCCAGCACGTTGTTGATCTGGTTCGGGTAGTCGGAGCGGCCGGTGGCGACCACGGCGGCGTGCTCGCGGGCGTCGTCGGGGGAGACCTCGGGCTCGGGGTTGGCGAGCGCGAAGACCACGGCGTCCTTGGCCATCGAGGCGATGTCGTCGCCGTTGAGGATGCCGGGCGCGGACACGCCGATGAACACGTCGGCGCCCTTGACCGCGCCGCGCAGGTCACCGGAGTAGCCCTCGGCGTTGGTGTGGTCGGCGATCCACTGGAGCGAGTCGTCCAGGTCCTGGCGGCCGCGGTGCACGGCGCCCAGGTAGTCGCAGACGATCATGTTGCGGGCACCCGCCGCGAGCAGCAGGCGCAGCACCGCCGTACCGGCCGCGCCCGCGCCCGCCAGGGCGATGCGGACCTCGCCCAGGTCCTTGCCGACCACGCGCAGCGCGTTGGTGAGCGCGGCCAGCACGCAGATCGCGGTGCCGTGCTGGTCGTCGTGGAAGACCGGGATGTCCAGCAGGTCGCGCAGCCGCCGCTCCACCTCGAAGCAGCGCGGCGCCGAGATGTCCTCCAGGTTGATGCCGCCGAAGCCGGGGGCCATGATCTGCACCGTGCGCACGATCTCGTCGACGTCCTGGGTGTCCAGGCAGATCGGCCAGGCGTCGATGTCGGCGAACCGCTTGAACAGCGCGGCCTTGCCCTCCATGACGGGGAGCGCGGCGGCCGGGCCGATGTTGCCCAGGCCGAGCACCGCCGAGCCGTCGGTGACGACGGCGACGGTGTTGCGCTTGATGGTCAGGCGGCGGGCGTCCTCGGGGTTGCGCGCGATGGCCATGGAGACCCGGGCGACGCCGGGCGTGTAGGCCATGGAGAGCTCGTCACGGTTGCGCAGCGGCACCTTCGACCGCATCTCGATCTTGCCGCCGAGATGCATGAGGAAGGTCCGGTCGGAGACCTTGTGGATGACGACGCCCTCGACGCCCTCCAGCTTGTCGACGATCGCCTGCGCGTGATCGGTGTCACGCGCGGCGCAGGTGACGTCGATGCGCAGCGTCTCGTGGCCGGCCGTGGTCACGTCGAGCGCGGTGACCACACCTCCGGCGGACTCTACGGCGTGGGTGAGCTGGCTGACGGCATTGCCGCCGGCGGGCACCTCCAGGCGCACGGTGATGGAGTACGACACACTCGGCACGGTGGCCACAGCCAATCCGCTCCTTTGCGACTGACTTTGGTTGGGATGGCTTCCATCGTGCCATCTCGTGACGGGTGGGCGCGCCCTGGTGGGCGGACCTGCGCATATAGATGCGGTCACGACATACGCCATGCCACCCGGCCCACGGTACGGGCCGCGAGCCGGGTGCCCGGAGCACCGATCGCCGGGAACGCCGCTCAGAACGCCGCTCAGAACAGGGCGCTGGCCAGGTTTCTCCGGGCCCTGCCGATGGACGGGTCGTCGCCGGGGAGCGTGTCGAAGAGGCCGAGCAGGTGCACCCTGGCCGTGTCGCGGTCGGCGCCCGAGGTGCGGCGTACCACGTCGACGAGCCGGTCGAAGGCCTTGTCCACCTCGCCGGCGAGCATCTCGAAGTCGGCGGCCAGCAGCTGGGCCTCGATGTCGGCGGGGTCGGCCAGGCGGTCCCGCACACCGGCCGGGTCGACGTCCTGCGTCCGGCGGATCAGGCCGAGCCCGGCCAGGCCCAGCTTGGCGTCCTGGTCGTTCGGCGAGCGGGCCAGCAGCCGCTCGTACGCGGCCACCGCGCCGTCGAGATCACCGGCGTCGATGGCCCGCTCGGCGGCGAGCACGTCCGGGTCGACCGGGGGCTCCTGCGGCTGCTCTCCCTCCCCGCTCGCGGCCTCCTCGCCGGGGGGCGGGAGGTACTGGGCGAGGGCCTCCATCAGCTGCGACAGCCAGTCGCGCAGCTGCGGCTCGGTGGCGATGCCCGGGACGACGGCCACCGGCTGCCCCTGGAAGATGGCGTACAGGGCGGGCACGTTCTGCACCCGCAGCGCCTGCGCGATCTGGGGGTTGAGCTCGACGTCGACCCTGGCCAGGACCCACCGGGCGGTGTTCTCCGCGGCCAGTTTCTCCAGCAGCAGGCTGTACTGCTTGGCCTGCTCGGCGCGGGTGACGGTGAGCTCCAGCAGCACGAGGCCGTTCATGGAGCGTTCGACGACCTCGGTCGCGAAGTTGGCGTCGTCGACGTCGATGACCGGCGCCGGAACACCGCCGGTTTCCTGCGCGGTGGTCTCCCGCCGCGCCTGTGCCTCAAGGGCCTGCTTGCGGGCGCCGAGATCGACGGCGCCGTAGAGCGATCCGGGTCGAGTGAAGTCCGCTGGGCTCATGACTCCAATCCTGCCGTATCCCGGTCGATGCCCCGACGCGCCATCGCTAGAAGCGGGCCGGTTCGAGGTAGACGCCCCATTCGTCGCGCAGCGCGTCGCAGATCTCGCCCAGCGTGGCCTCGGCCCTGGCCGCGTCGAGCATGGCGGGGATCATGTTGCCCTCCCCCCTGGCGACCTGCACCATCGCGGCCAGCGCGGCGTCCACGGCCGCCTGGTCCCGGCCGGCGCGGCGCTCGGCCAGGACGCGGTTCTGCTCGCGCTCGACCTCGTGGCTGACCCGGAGGATTTCCAGCGGCTCGTCGATGGAGGCCGTGTGGCAGTTCACCCCGACGATCCTCTTCTCGCCCTTCTCCAGCTTGCGCTGGTAGTCGAAGGCCGCCTCGGCGATCTCGGACATGAACCAGCCGTCCTCGATGCCGCGCAGGATGCCCGAGGTCATCGTGCCGTCCGAGCCCATCTCCCTGATCCTCGTGAAGATCGCCTCGGCCTCGGCCTCCAGCCGGTCGGTCAGCGCCTCCACGTACCAGGACCCGCCGAGCGGGTCGGCGACGTTGACGATCTCGGTCTCCTCCATGAGCACCTGCTGGGTGCGCAGCGCGATCTCCGCCGCCTTCGCGGAGGGCAGCGCGAGGACCTCGTCGAGCGCGTTGGTGTGCAGCGAGTTGGTGCCGCCGAGCACCGCCGCGAGCGCCTCGACCGCGGTGCGCACCACGTTGTTGTACGGCTGCTGCGCGGTCAGCGACACCCCGGCCGTCTGGGTGTGGAAGCGCAGCCACTGGGCCTTGTCGGTCTTCGCGCCGTAGACGTCGCGCAGCCACCGCGCCCAGATCCGCCGGGCGGCCCTGAACTTGGCGATCTCCTCGAAGAAGTCGATGTGCGCGTCGAAGAAGAAGGACAGGCCCGGGGCGAAGACGTCGACGTCCAGGCCGCGCGACAGGCCCAGTTCCACGTAGCCGAACCCGTCGGCCAGCGTGAAGGCCAACTCCTGGGCGGCCGTGGACCCGGCCTCGCGGATGTGGTAGCCGGACACGCTGAGCGGCTTGTACGCGGGGATCTCGGCCGCGCAGAACTCCATCAGGTCGCCGATCAGCCGCAGGTGCGGCTCGGGGGCGAACAGCCACTCCTTCTGCGCGATGTACTCCTTGAAGATGTCGGTCTGCAGGGTGCCGTTGAGCTTCCCGACGGGCACCCCCTGCCGCTCGGCGGCGACGACGTACATGCAGAAGATCGGGACGGCCGGGCCGCTGATCGTCATCGAGGTGGTGGTGTCGCCGAGGGGGATGCCGTCGAAGAGCAGGTCCATGTCCAGCGCGGAGTCGATCGCCACGCCGCAGTGGCCCACCTCGCCGAGTGAGCGCGGGTCGTCGGAGTCGCGGCCCATCAGCGTCGGCATGTCGAAGGCGACGCTCAGCCCGCCGCCACCGGCGCCGAGGATCATCTTGTAGCGCTCGTTGGTCTGCCTGGCGTTGCCGAACCCGGCGAACTGCCGGATGGTCCACGCCTTGCCCCGGTAGCCGGTGGGGTGCAGGCCGCGGGTGAACGGGTACTCGCCGGGCCAGCCGATGCGCTCCAGGCGCGGATCGGCGCCCTCGGGCCCGTAGACCGGCTCCACGTCGATCCCGGAAAGGGTGCGGAACTCCGCCTCGCGCTTGCGCGCCCCGTCGAACCGCGCCTGCCAGCGCGCCCGCCCCGCCTCGACCCGCTCGGCGTCCATGGCCAACCCCCTTGTACGGCATGTGGCTTCTTATCCGGCTTGTGGCCTCATGGAGATACTAGGACGTCCTACTAATTTTTGGCCAGGCGCGGGGTCGGGACGGGATGGGGACGGAAGGGCCGGGAGCCGGATCCGGGCGGCCTCACCGCCGGCCCGCGAGGCCCCGATCGACGAGGGAGCCGCGACGCGAGGCGTCGCCCTCAGCCCGTGAGGCCGCGCCGGGGACTGGACTGAGGAGAGCGAGGTCGCGAAGAACGAGCGGCCTCGTTCGACGAGGGAAGGAGCCGGGTAAGAGCGGCCTCACCGCGACGCGCAGCGTCGCCTTCAGCCCGTGAGGCCGCGCCGGGGACTGGACTGAGGAGAGCGAGGTCGCGAGGAACGAGCGGCCTCGTTCGACGAGGGAAGGAGCCGGGTAAGAGCGGCCTCACCGCGACGCGCAGCGTCGCCTTCAGTACTGAAAGTCGCCGGCGGCCACGCGGAGGGTCCTGAACAGGTCGAACATCTGCTCCAGCCGCGCCTCGTCGTACATGGGCATGGCGAAGTCGGCCGCCATCAGGTCTGCGGTCGCCCGGTGAACGGTCTCGCGGCCCCGCTCGGTGATCTCGGCGAGCACGCCCCGGCCGTCGCGGGGGTTGGGCATGCGCCGGACCAGACCGGCGCGTTCCAGGCGGCTCACGGTGTTGGTCACGCTCGTGGGATGGACCATCAGCCGCTCACCGATCTTGGAGAGCGGCAGCGCCCCCGTCTTGCTGAAGGTCAGCAGCACCAGTGCCTCGTACCGGGCGAAGGTCAAGTCATGCGGTTTGAGCAGCGTGTCCAGTTGCGACAGCAGGATCTGGTGCGCTCTCATGATCGATGTGACGGCGGCCATGGCCGAGGAGGGCCCGAAGTGAACGCGCCACGTCTCCGCGGCACGTTCGATGGGGTCAAACGGGAGATTCAGCTGACCTGTAACCACAGGGCTACGGTAGCGCGGCCTCATCCCGATTCGCCCGTATACACAAAGTCACCGGACTGATGGCTTCACCAAGAACCCGGACGCCAAACGTCACGCTCCGTTATGGTTCCCACATCGAATGGTGAGGCCGTGGCCAAGTGGCCACGATGACTCAGTCCGGACTGCGGGGGACGCGAGCCGGACCGGTGCCGAGGGGACCGGCATCCGCACATTCACGGCACGGGGGGTGCTTGATGAACGACAACTTGACGGCGTTCGAACGCCGGGCGGGCTTCGGCCACACCGACGCGGCGTGGGTTTTCACCACGCCCACCGGTGCGTGAGCACAGGGGCGTTTCACGCGAAGAACTCCAGCAGAGCGGGTTGATGGCCGTCGCCATCCTGCTCGTGCTCGGGGTGGTCGCGGCGTGGAGCGTCCTGGTTCCCGGTGTCAGCGCGTGGGAGAACATCATCGTCGCGGTGATCGGCTCGCTCCGGCTCACCGGCCCGGTGGCGGCCGCGTTCGCCGCCTGGGTGGCGGTGCGCAGGCGGCGCGGGACACGCGGGCGGTCGATGACCCCGTGGCAGGCGGTACGGGCGCCACTGGCGATCCTGGTGGTGACGGGAGGCGCCTTCACCGCCACCGTCATGGTCCTCGCGGTCAGAATCATGATCACGGAGCAGGCCGGGCGGCTGCTGCCCAGCGGCCTGGTGATGGGCGCGGCCGGGCTGGCGCTGTACGTCGTGATCGGCTGGGTGCTCGGCTGGCTGATGCCGTGGACGATCACACCGGTCCTGGCCGGGCTCGGTTGCTACAGCCTGTTCACCTGGCTGTGCCAGGGGCCCGCCTGGGGTGACCGGCTCGCCCCCGCCACGCGGGAGCCGTACGACCCGTTCCAGGGGTTGAACGCGGCGGCGTTCACCGATCAGACGCTCTGGCTGGTGGGGATCAGCTCGGCACTGCTGCTCGGCTGGGCGGCGGTCGTGACGCGCCAGGCCCTGGTGCTGGCCGCCGCGCTGCTCGCGGTGCTGGCCGCGGGGACCGGCATGGCCAGGCTGTTCACCGAGCAGCAGCCCGTCTCGGCCCAGCAGGTCGTCTACAGCTGCCAGGAGTGGCCGATCATGGTCTGCGTGCACCCCGGGATGCGCGCCGGCCTGCCCGAGCTGAGCTCGGAGTTCATCAAGATCGCGTCCCGGCTGGCGGGGACGCCCGGGGAGTTCTCCCGGGTGGAGCAGCACCCCCGGCGCGACAACGCCCCCGTCGCCGCGGGCGTGATCGCGATCCACGTCGACGACCTGGCGGCCGGGTTCGCCGAGAAGGCGGCCGACGAGTTCGTCGAGGGCCTGGCCGCCAAGTGCGACACCGCCCCCGCGTCGGGATACCGCGACATCGTGGCCGCGTGGCTGCGCGGTGAGCCGCTTCCCGGCGGGCCGCTCCCGGAGCACCGGTACGCCGCGGCCTGGTTCTCCGGCCTCACGGACGTCCAGCGGCGCGACTGGCTCCGGCTCTACTACGCCGACTTCACCGGCTGCCGGCTACAAAGCACTCACTTCGGCGGCCAGGCCGGGCAGACCTCTCAGACAGGACAGACCGGGCAGGGCGCGGGGGGCACCTCGACCGGTCCCGAGCCCCGGCCCGGCACCGTCGACCAGGCACCCGGCGGGTCCCCGTCCCCCGGGGCGAGCATGCCGTCCGGCCCCTGGCGCGCCCCCTTCGCCGAGGGCGGCGCGCTCCCGTCGCCGCGAGGGTGAGGAGATCGACATAGGCTCCGCGGGAGAAGACGCGAGAAGGCGTGAGAAGGTCACCGTCCGGGGAAGGAGAGCGCTGTGAAAGCCCCCCAAGAAGCTCCGCCCGCGGCACCCCCGGCGGCGCGGCGCGGACGCGGCTGGCGTTTCCTCGCCGGGCTGCTCGTCGTCGTGATCATTCTCGTCGTGGGAGCCCGCCTCACCTGGTCGTGGCTGAACCCGTTCGGTGAGGAGACGGTCGACCGCAGCCAGCCCGTGCTGCTGGAGTCCATCCACAACCTCAGCCGTTTCGAGGCCGCCACCGGCAACTTCCAGGTCGTGGTGGACCTGGAGAAGGACGCGGCCTTCCTGCCCGACGCGATCAAGGGCAGCAGGACGCTCTTCGTCGGAGCCGGCGGCGTCGACGCCTACGTCGACTTCGGCGGCATCGCCGGCAGTGCCCTCACGGTCTCCCCCGACCGCACCGAGGTCACGGTGAGGCTGCCCCGCGCCCAGCTGGAGAAGCCGAACATCGACAACAAGCGCTCGTACGTCTACGCCCAGCAGCGCGGCCTCTTCGACCGGGTCGAGGACCTGCTGTCCTCCTCCCCCGCCGACCAGCGGGAGCTCTACGTACTCGCCGAGAAGAAGATCGCCGAGGCCGCCCAAGCCAGCGACCTGCGCAACCGGGCCGACCAGAACACCAAGATCATGCTTGAGGGCCTGCTGAAGGGCCTCGGCTTCGAGAAGGTCACCGTCAAGTTCGCCGACGAGACCTGAGCCCCGGCGCCCGAGCCCGGCACCGGAGCCCGGCGCGGGGGCTCGGGCGCCAGGACCACGGTGTCAAGGCGCCTCCGCACCGGAATCCCGGGTCCGGCGCGTGCCACGGCGTACCCGCTCTCACCCCGGAACGCGAACCCCGGGGGCCAGGCTCCGCTCAGCCCGAGGCGGCCAGGAGCTCGTCCGCCGCGGTGTAGGGGTCGAGTCCCGCGTCCAGCACGCGGGTGGCGAGGGCGTCGAGGCGCCGGTCGCCGCGCAGGTGGCCGAAGCGGGAGCGCAGGGTGGTGACGGCGATCGCCTCGATCTCGTCCCTCGCCCTGGCGTGGCGGCGCCGGACGAGCTCGCCCGACGCCTCCAGATAGGCCAGGTGGTCGCCGAGGGCGTCGACCACCTCCTCGCCTCCCTCACCCCGGCTGGCCACGGTCTGCACGATCGGCGGCCTCCAGGGCCGCTCGACCAGGGCGATCATGTTGCGGAGCTCGCGGACGGTGGCCTGGGTGCCCTCGCGGTCGGCCTTGTTCACCACGAACACGTCGGCGATCTCCAGGATGCCCGCCTTGGCCGCCTGGACGCCGTCGCCCATCCCGGGAGCGAGCAGCACGACGGTGGTGTCGGCCAGCGAGGCGATGTCGACCTCCGCCTGGCCGACCCCGACGGTCTCGACGAGGATGACCTCGCACCCGGCCGCCTCCAGGACGCGCAGCGCCTGGGGCGTGGCCCACGACAGCCCGCCCAGGTGGCCCCGGCTCGCCATCGACCTGATGAACACGTCCGGGTCGGTGGCGTGGTCCTGCATCCTGACCCGGTCGCCCAGCAGCGCCCCGCCGGTGAACGGCGAGGAGGGGTCGACGGCGAGCACGCCGACCCTCATGTCCCGCTTGCGGAACGCGTGGACCAGCATCCCGGTCGAGGTGGACTTGCCGACGCCCGGGGAGCCGGTGAGCCCGATGATCCGGGCCCGGTACGGCCGGTCGGCGCAGAGCAGCCCGGTGATCTCCCGCAGCCTCGGGGAGCCGTTCTCGACCATGGAGATCAGCCGGGCCACCGCCCGGGGCCTTCCCTCCCTGGCCATCGCGACCAGGTCGGAGACCTCCGCGGTCATGCCGAGGGGACGCGGATGATCAGGGCGTCGCCCTGCCCGCCGCCGCCGCACAGGCCGGCCGCGCCGAGACCGCCGCCACGGCGCCTGAGCTCGTGGGCGAGGGTGAGGACGATACGGGCGCCGGAGGCGCCGATCGGGTGGCCGACGGCGATGCCGCCGCCGTTGACGTTGACCCTGTCGAGGGGGACGCCGAGCTCCTTCACCGACTGCAGGACGACCTGCGCGAAAGCCTCGTTGATCTCCAACAGGTCGAGGTCTCCGGCCGAGAGGCCCTGCTTGCCGAGGGCGTGCCTGATCGCGTTGGCGGGCTGGGACTGGAGCGAGTTGTCGGGTCCGGCGACGTTGCCGTGGGCGCCGATCTCGGCCAGCCAGTCGAGTCCGAGCTCCTCGGCCTTCGCCCTGGACATCACGACCACCGCGCAGGCGCCGTCGGAGATCTGCGAGGCCGACCCGGCGGTGATCGTGCCGTCCTTGGTGAACGCGGGCCGCAGCCGCGACAGGACCTCGGCGGTGGTCTCCCCGCGTACGCCCTCGTCGGCGGAGAAGACCACCGGCTCGCCCTTGCGCTGCGGGATGGCCACCGGCACGATCTCGTCGTCGAGCGTGCCGTTCTTGATCGCGGCGGCGGCGAGCGCGTGGGAGCGGGCGGAGTACTCGTCCTGCTCCTCGCGGGTCAGGCCGAGGCGCGCGTTGTGCCGCTCGGTGGACTCGCCCATCGCCACCTGGTCGTACGCGTCGGTGAGGCCGTCGAAGGCCATCGAGTCGACGATGCCCGCGGAGCCGTACTTGACGCCCCTGCGCAGGCCGGGCAGCAGGTGCGGGGCGTTCGACATGGACTCCATGCCGCCCGCGACCACGATGTCGAACTCACCGGCGCGGATGAGCTGGTCGGCCAGGGCGATGGCGTCCAGGCCCGAGAGGCAGACCTTGTTGATCGTCAGGGACGGCACGGTCATCGGGATGCCCGCCTTCACGGCGGCCTGGCGGGAGGGGATCTGACCGGCGCCCGCCTGGAGCACCTGCCCCATGATCACGTACTGCACGGCGTCGGGGGCGACACCGGAACGCTCCAGCGCGGCCTTGATGGCGATGCCGCCGAGCTCGGCGGCCGACAGGCCGGACAGCGAGCCGAGCAGCCGTCCGATGGGCGTACGAGCTCCGGCGACGATGACGGAACCAGACATAAGAGGAGCCTCCCTGGCGGGCTTGGGACGACTTTGCCACCATACCCATGAGTACATCAGCGATCGCCATGGAGGATGTCCCTATGTTCATGCGCATCGATCATGTGGGAATCGCCTGTCACGACCTTGAGGAGAAGATCGCTTTTTTCGAGCGGACCTTCGAGCTCACGGTGGTGGCCCGTGAGGTGAACACCGAGCAGGGAGTGAAGGAGGCCATGCTGCACATCGCCGACGGCGAAGGCGGTGGGTCTTATATCCAGCTCCTCGAACCGCTCGGTCCCGACACGCCGGTCGGTAAATTCCTCGCGAAGCGCGGTGAGGGCGTTCACCATGTCGCCTTCGGCGTCCCGGATGTCGTGCAGGCCCTGGACAAGATCGGCGGCCGGGGCGTCCGGCTGCTCGACGAGCGGCCGCGTCACGGCTCCCTGGGCTCCTCGATCGCCTTTCTTCATCCCAAAGACGTCGGGGGAATGCTCACCGAACTCGTACAGGCCGCGGAAAGGCAAGCCGGGACGACGCCGAATGCAAGAAACGCTGATACGTAACAAGTCACGCATAAAGCCGGACGAGACCGCCAACTCGGCAACGGCGGAGTACGCTGGCGTACCACCGGACGTGGATCCCGCCCCGGCTCCCGCTTCGGATGCCTGAAACCCCCGTCCGGCCCGTGTAGCCGTCTCGACAACCCAGGATCGAGCCTCCATGCAGTCCGACATCGACGCCCAGCTCAACAACTTCTTTGAAGACGCCCCCGCTCGGGAATTCGACGTGGTGCTCCGTGGCTATGACCGGCACCAGGTCCACGACCACCTGAAGCAGCTCGACGGCGAGCTCCGGCAGTCCCGGGAGCAGGTTCAGGGCCTGCAGCGGGATCTGTCCGACTCCCAGCGCCAGCTCCAGGAACAGGAGCGGCCGACCTACTCCGGGCTCGGCGCCCGGATCGAGCAACTCCTCCGCCTCGCGGAGGAGCAGGCGACCGAGCTGGTCCAGGCCGCCAGGTCCGAGGCGAACGAGATCAAGGCGGCGTCCAAGGTCGAGGCCGCCGACCTGCGCGCCGCCGCCGAGAACGAGGCGGCCGAGAAGCGCGCCCTCGCCACCCGCGAGGTCGACGAGATGCGCACCAGCGCGGAGCGCGAGGCCGAGGAGATCCGCTCGACCGCCCGCCGCGAGGCCGACGAGCTGACCGCCACCACCGAGCGCGAGGTCTCCAAGCTGCGCGCCACCGCCGACCACGAGGTGGCCGAGAAGCGCGCCGACTCCGAGCGCGAGATCGCCAAGCTGCGCACCACCACCGAGCGCGAGGTGGCCCAGCTGCGCGCCTCGACCAAGCGGGAGCGCGACGAGGTCCTCACCACCGCCAAGCGCCAGGCCGACGAGATGCGCGCCCAGGCCCAGCGGGTCCTTGAGGAGTCCGAGGCCAAGCGGGCCCAGGACGAGGCGGAGTTCGAGATCCAGCTCGCCGCCCGGCGCGAGGAGGCGGAGCGCCAGGAGGCCGAGCGCCACGCCAACGCGCAGGCCGCGGCCCAGCAGCTGACCGCCACCGCCGAGCAGCGGGCGGCCACCGCAGAGCAGCGGGCCACCAAGGCCACCCAGCAGGCCGAGCAGACCCGCCGCGAGGCCGACACGCACGCCAAGCAACTGCTGGCCAACGCGCGCAAGAACGCCGACCAGATCGTGTCCGAGGCCAAGTCGAGCGCCGACTCCATCGTCTCCGAGGCCAAGGCGGAGTCCGAGCGCAGCCGCTCGGTCGCCCAGCGCCAGGTCGACGAGCTGACCCGCCAGCGCGACAGCATCACCAGCCACCTCGCGCAGCTGCGCCAGCTGCTCGGTGGCGCGCCGCTCCCGGCCGCCGAGCCGGAGCCCGCGATCGCCGCGGCGCCGCCGAAGCCGGCCATCCCCGCCGCCACCAACAGTGCCACCAACGGCGCCGAGAAGCCGGTCCCCGCGCCCGCCAGGGCCGAGGCGAAGGACGACGACGCGGAGTGGTGGCAGGAATAGGCGGCCGCTGACTCCGGGGCGTTGGCGACGGCTACGAGAGAGCCCGGCGACCTTCACGGTCGCCGGGCTCTCTTCCTGTCCCGCTTCCTTGCCCGCCGCTCAGGCTTCCCGCTTGGGTCTCATTCCCCGCCGCTCAGGCTTCCCGCCTGGACCTCATTCCCTGCCGTGAAGGCGGTGCCGGGCTCCGTCGAGGAGTCGCCGACCATCCCGGTGGCCGCGACGGTCGCGCCGCTCATCCGCGAGACGGCGATTCCCCGATCCCTCCGGCGAGCTCGGCGACGAAGCCGGACACCGCCCGGTTGAACGCCTCGGGCTGCTCGATCGCACTGAGGTGACCGGCCTTCTCGATCACGACCAGCCGCCCGTCGGGCACGGCCTCGGCCATCGCGCCCGCGTCGGCGGGCGAGGTGATCTCGTCCTCCTCACCCACGATCACCAGGACGGGCGTCTTGAGCGCCCGCAATGTGTCGAAGGAGTCGGGGCGGCCCGCCATGGCCCGCTGCGCCCAGGCGACGGCCGTCGGCGGGGCCGCCTGGACGAGCCCGCGCACCCGGCCGAACACCATCGCCCTGCGCTGCGCGGTGGTCTGCCCGACCAGGCCGGGGAGCACCTCCTCCAGCAGGACGGACGTGCCCTCCTCCAGCACCGCGGCGGCGATCCGCTCGCGGTTGGACCTGGCGGCCTCCGGGTCGGCTCCCGCCTTGGTGTCGGCGAGGATCACCCCTCGCAGCCGGTCGGGGTGGCGGCGGCACATGGCCATCGTCACGTAGCCGCCCATGGACAGCCCGCCGACGACCGCGCGGTCCACTCCCTCGTGGTCCAGCAGGCGGGCGACGTCGTCGGCCATCACGTCGAGGGAGGGGTCGTCCTCGCCCAGCACCGAGCCGCCGAAGCCGCGCAGGTCGGGGGTGATGACCTTGCAGACCGAGGACAGGCCCTCCCGCTGGGCCAGCCACATGGCCGACGACATGGGGAACGCGTGAAGGAGGACGACGGGAAGCCCCTCTCCCGCCGACCGCGTGTACAGCTGCACGCCGTCCACCGTATTCCCGGGACCCCCACCTGACACCCCCGGTTCCACAACCGTATATGACGTTGTGGTAACTCCGTCGCCGACGAACAGGACCCACTCGACGATACGGCGACGAAGGCCCCGTGACAGGCACGGACCGGACGGATCCTACGAGCCGGGAACCTCGGTGGGCAGGGGATGGGCGGCCGGATTCACCCGCAGGACGATCCGGTCGAGGACGATGCGCACGTACGGCTCGCCGACCCACAGGTGCTTGGCGTCGTCCACCTCGATCACCTCGGCCTGGGGCACCCTGGCGAAGCGCTCGCGGGCCTGCTCGGGGCGCAGGTAGTCGTCGAACTCCGGGACCATCACGGTCAGCGGACGCCCGAACCCCGCCCACGCGTCGAGGTCGGCGTCGGTGGCCCGGTGCAGGGGCGGGGAGAGCAGGATCGCGCCCTCCACCAGCGGGTCGTGGCCCCACTTGAGCACCAGCTCGGTGCCGAAGGACCAGCCGAGCAGCCAGACCCGGGGCAGGTCGTGGAAGTCGGCGTACTCCAGGGCGGCGGCGACGTCCAGGCGTTCGTCCTCGCCCCCGCCGAAGGCGCCCTGGGAGGTGCCCCGCTCCGAGGTGGTGCCGCGCGTGTTGAACCGCAGCACGGCCAGGTCGGCGAGGGCGGGCAGCCGGTTGGCGGCCTTCTTGTAGACGTGGCTGTCCATCATGCCGCCGTGGGTGGGCAGCGGGTGCAGGCAGACCAGCGTGGCCACCGGGGGCCGGTCCGCGGGAAGGGCCAGCTCGCCGACGAGCGTCAGACCGTCTCCGGTGTGCAGCTCGATCGGCTCCCTGCGCGCGGGCAGCACCGTAGAGGCCCGAATCTCCATGTCTCTCCTCGAATCCGCTTCGGCCGATCGGCATCGGCGCCGCTCGTGGCCGGTCGTGCGGGTCGTAGCCGGTCGCTCAAGTCGTACAGGTCATGCAGGTCATGCAGGTCATGCAGGTCATGCAGGTCATGGCCAGTCGTACCGGTCGTGCAGGTTGCAGCCGGTCGCGCAGGTCATGGCTGGTCGTGCAGGTCATGGCCGGTCAGTATCTGCTTCGGCCGGGACCGCGCCTCACCCGGTTGCGCCAGCACGCGGTGTGCCAGTGCCTGCGCTCGTCCTCCCCGCCCTGCCAGGCGGGCCAGCTGACCAGGTGCGGCAGGCCGGGCCTGATCTCCTGGTCGCAGCCGGGGCAACGGTAGATCTTGTCCGCCGCGCCGCCGGTGATCCGGCGCACCTGCCAGTCGCCGTCCGGCCACTCCTCGGTCCGGTCGACGCCGGGTACGGAGTCGCCGACCGGACGGGCGAGGCCCCGGTTGCCGCCACGGTCGAAGGGGTCGGCGCGGCGGGCCCTGCGGGGGCTCACGGCAGGTCTCGGGGACTCCGGGTCCCCGCCGCCTCACAACTGCTCGTCATCGTTCTCCCACCCTGCCCACCAGGTCCGCCCCACATGGCGAACCGCCCGTTCCGGCACCGCAACAGTCTCCCAGAGAGGTACCGGCTACCCCAAAAGCCGGGCCGGTAGCTAAAGAACGGTAAGAAAGTACTTGAATGAGAGTTGAGTAGTAAGTACCGTTTGAGTACATGAGCAGAGGAGGAGACATGAAGGAGGAGCTGACACCGGAGGAGGCCCTGCGGCGGATCGGCGAGGTCGGCCGGCGCACCCGGCGGCCCGCGCGCGTCGTCGGCCTGCTCTACGCGGTCGTCGGCCTGGCCACGATCGTCTACTGGCCCGTCATGTTCCTCGGCCCCGCCTGGTCCCGGCTCGTCGCCGGGGTGGCGTGGGTCGTCCTGACCATCTTGTTCGTCGGCTACCTCGGCGGCATGAGGACCCAGGACCCGGAGGTCACCTGGGCCAACAAGGCGAAGGGCCCCGTGACGGTCTCGTACGTCGTCCTGGTCCTGGTCGTGTTCGTGTTCGGCATGTTCCTCCTTCCCGACGAGCCGGGCACCGGCTGGAGCGCGGCACTGATCGCGATGGCGGTCTGCGCGAGCGTCCCCCTCCTCTACGCGGCATGGCGTGTGCTGCGGGCGGAACGGTGAGCGGGACGAACCGCACGAACGGCGCGGACGAGACGGGCCCGACGAGCGGCGGTACGGGCAGGGCGGCGGGCGGCACGGGCTCGCACCCCCGGCACGACCTCGACGACGTCATCCACGCGCCCGTCCGGCTGTCGATCATGGCCGCCCTGTCGGTCACCGACAAGGCCGAGTTCCGCTTCCTGCGCGACACGATCGAGATCAGCGACTCACTGCTCTCCAAGCACATCGTCACCCTGGAGGAGGCCGGCTACGTGCACGTGGAGAAGGCCTTCGTGGGTAAGCGTCCCCGCACCTGGCTGGCCATCACCGACGAGGGCCGCCGGGCGTTCCATGACTACGTCTCCGTGCTGAGACGCCTCACCGAGGGATCCCCCTGATGATCGAGATAGACGACCTGCACAAACGGTACGGCGACAAGATCGCCCTGGACGGCGTGACGTTCTCCGTGAGACCGGGCGAGATGTTCGGCTTCGTCGGGGCGAACGGGGCGGGCAAGACCACCACGATGCGCATCCTGATGGGCGTGCTGACCGCCGACTCGGGCTCCGTGCGCCGCGACGGCAGGGCCCTGACGTTCGACGACCGGCGCCGGTTCGGCTACATGCCGGAGGAGCGCGGCCTCTACCAGAAGATGAGGGTCGCCGAGCAGGTCGAGTACTTCGGCAGGCTCAGCGGCCTGACCGCGGGCGGCGCGAGAAAGGCCACCGCTGACCTGCTCGAACGGCTCTCGCTCACCGAGCGCGCCGGTGACGCGGTGGACGCGCTCTCGCTGGGCAACCAGCAGCGCGTGCAGCTCGCGGTGGCGCTGGTGCACGACCCGGAGGCGCTCATCCTGGACGAGCCCTTCTCCGGGCTGGACCCACTCGCCGTCGACGCGCTCGCCGAGGTGCTCGCCGAGCGGCGTGCCGCGGGTGTGCCGGTGCTCTTCTCCAGCCACCAGCTGGACCTCGTCGAGCGGCTCTGCGACTCGGTCGGCATCATCTCCGCCGGTCGCGTGGTGGCCAGCGGCACGGTCGAGGAGCTGCGCGAGCGGGAGGGACGCGGCCGGCTCAGGGTCGTCGTCAGGAACGCCTCCCCCGGCTGGGCCGCGTCCCTGCCGGGAGAGGTCACCGAGAAGGGCGACGAGGTCCTCGTCTCGGGCGTCGACGGCGACGGCCAGGAGATCCTGAGCCTCGCGGTCAAGGCCGGAAGCGTCGAGCACTTCGGCTGGCAGCGCCCCACACTCACCGAGATCTTCAGGGAGGCCGTCGCGTGAACGGGCTGTGGCTGGTCGCGCGGCGGGAGATCGTCACGCGCGGCCGTACGAAGGCGTTCGTCATCGGGCTCGTGGCCAGCGTCGTCCTGGTCGCGGCGGTGGCGTTCCTGCCCAGGCTCTTCTCCGGCCCCGACTCCTACACCGTGGGGCTCGCCGGACCGCAGTCGCAGTCGCTGGGACCGGCCCTGACCGCCGCCGCCAAGGACGTGGAGCTCACCGTCAAACCTCTCTCCGACGTGGGCGCCGCGGTCAGCGCGATCAGCCGGGACGAGGTGGACGCCGCCTTGGTGGACGGCCGCAGGGTGTACGCCGACGGGGAGGTGGACCGTGAGCTCGGCCTGCTGCTGGAGGCCGCGAACCAGGCCACCCAGACCCAGAAGCAACTGGCCGAGGCGGGGCTCGACCCGGCCAAGGTGGCCGCCGCCATGCGGGTCACCCCGCTGGAACAGGTCTCCATCGGTGCCGACGCCCGCTACGCGGGCGTGCGGACAGGCATCGCGTCCCTGATGGTCATGGTGCTGTTCTTCCTGCTCATCTACTCCTGCATGTACGTCGCCATGGGCGTGGTCGAGGAGAAGGGCAGCCGGATCGTGGAGATCCTGCTGACCTCGGTCCGCCCCTGGCAGCTGCTCGGCGGCAAGATCGTGGGACTCGGCGCGCTCGCGCTGGCCAACATGGCCGTGATCATCGTGGCCGGTCTCGGCGCGGCGGCGGCGACCGGCCTCGCGGCCGACCTGCCCCCGGGCATGACGGGCATCGTGGTGAGCGCCCTGTTCTGGTTCATCCTCGGATACGCGTTCTTCGCCGCGATGGCGGCGGCGCTCGGGTCGCTGGTGTCCCGGCAGGAGGACGCGAACAGCGTGCTGAGCCCGATGACGATGCTCATGATGGTCGCCTACCTGGTCGCCTACTTCGCGGCGGTCCAGCCGAACAGCCCGGTGGCCAGGATCCTGTCGCTGGTGCCGCCGTTCTCCTCGATGGTGATGCCGGTCAGGATGGCCGGGGGCGAGGTGCTCGCCTGGGAGATCGCCGTGGCGGCGGTCCTGATGCTCCTGGCGACGGCGGGCACCCTCCTTCTCGGCGCGCGTATCTACAGCCGCGCGGTCCTGCGTACCGGCGCCCGCGTCAAGCTCTCCGACGCGATGCGCTGACCCTCTCGGCGTGGCTCTCCGGGCCGTATGGCCCGGGAGCCGGTCCTCCGGCGGCCGGACGGATGACGGGGATCCGGACCCCGTCCGGCCGATAGGGTTCGGTCATGCGTCTGGTCATCGCGCGGTGCAGCGTGGATTACGTCGGAAAGCTCACCGCCCATCTTCCGATGGCGCCCCGGCTCATCCTCATCAAGGCCGACAGCAGCGTCTCCATCCACGCCGACGATCGGGCCTTCAAGCCGCTCAACTGGATGAACCCGCCGTGCAAGCTCCGCGAGGAACCCGGCACCTGGACGGTGACCCACGGCAAGACCGGCGAGAAGCTCGTCCTCACCATGGAGGAGATCATCCACGACACCAGCCACGAGCTGGGCGTGGACCCGGGCCTGATCAAGGACGGGGTCGAGGCCCACCTGCAGGAGCTGCTCGCCGAGCACATCACCACCCTGGGCGCGGGCTGGACACTCGTCCGCCGCGAGTACATGACGGCCATCGGCCCCGTCGACATCCTCTGCCGCGACCACACGGGCGCGTCCATCGCCGTGGAGCTCAAGCGCCGGGGGAACATCGACGCGGTGGAGCAGCTCACCCGCTATTTGGAGCTGATGAACCGCGACCCCCTGCTCGCCCCGGTCAGCGGCATCCTCGCCGCCCAGAGCATCGCCCCCCAGGCCAAGACCCTGGCCGAGGACCGCGGCATCCGCTGCGTCACCCTCGACTACGACGAACTGCGCGGCATCGAACGCAACGACACCCTCTTCTGACAGTCTTCCGACAGCGCGAACCGGCCCCGGATGCCACCGGGGCTCACGGGAGATCCACGAAACAGAGCCCGACGGCCGTTACGGCGTGCCGAACTCGCCGTCCAGCACCCCACCCAGGAACGCCGACCACTCCGCGGGCGTGAAGACCAGGGCAGGGCCGTTCGGGTTCTTGCTGTCGCGCACGGCGATAACCCCGGGCAGGTTTCGCGCCACCTCGACGCAGGCACCACCCTGACCGTTGCTGCGCGCGCTCTTGCGCCACTCGGCGCCCGACAGGTCTACAGGCTGATCGTTGACCGACATCCCCGCGTCCCCTCCCCCGGCGTTCACTGGTCAAGCTCGGCCGCGATTTTCGCGATGAGAGTCCTCGACGCCTCTACAGGCAGTGCGGCTGCCCGCAAATGGTCAAACATCAGCGTATACCGCTCGACTTCTGGAGTCTTCTCCAAATACAGGGTGCCGGTGGTGTACTCGATGTACACCACGTCGGGGTCGTCCGACCCGAAACCCAGCACACCGCCGAGCTGATCGCCTCCGAGCTGGTCACGAACGCCGTCAAGGCGACGGGCGACCTCACGGTCTCCTACGGGGAGGCCATGCTCTCGCCCGACCTGGTGACGATCGGCATGTACCGAACCGGCCCGTACGTCGTGGTCGAGGTGTGGGACGGCGACCGCACCCCGCCCGTTCCGAAGACCCCGTCCGACGACGAGGAGGGCGGGCGCGGCCTGCTGCTCGTCGAGCTGATGTGCCGCAGCTGGGGTTACCGGTGGCCGGTCACCGGCGGCAAGATCGTCTGGTGCGTGATCGCCGCCGATCCCGGCCACACACCCGGCGGCGAGAGATCGCGTACCGGGGGATGACGAGGCCGGGTGTCCTCCGTTCGGTGGACACGGGGCTCCATCGAACGTTGGTGCCGGGAAAGCCGCACAAACGCGACGCTTAACGCATGGAGGACACAGCGGTAAGAGTGAGGGGCCTGACGAAGCGCTACGGCGACGTTCAGGCCGTCGGGGGGATCGATCTCGACATCCGCGCGGGCGAGGTGTTCGCGATCCTCGGCCCGAACGGGGCCGGGAAGTCCACCACGGTGGAGATCATGGAGGGGCACCGCACCCGGGACGCCGGGGAGGTCAGCGTCCTGGGCGTCGACCCCGGCAGGCCCACCCGCGCGTGGCGTTCGCGGATCGGCATCGTGCTGCAGACGGCCGACGACGTGGCCGAGGCGACCGTACGGGAGACCGTGCGGCACTTCGCGGGCTACTACCCCGGCGCCAAGGACCCGGACGAGGTGATCGAGCAGGTCGGGCTGATGGAGAAGGCGGACCAGCGCATCCGGAAGCTCTCGGGCGGCCAGCGGCGCCGGGTGGACGTCGCGCTGGGGGTGATCGGCGACCCGGAGCTGCTCTTCCTGGACGAGCCGACCACCGGGTTCGACCCGGAGGCCCGCAGGCGGTTCTGGGAGCTGATCGAGGGCCTGGCCCGCGACGGCACCACGATCGTGCTCACCACCCACTACCTGGACGAGGCCGAGGCGCTGGCCGACCGGGTGGCCGTGGTCGCCGGGGGGCGGATCGTGGCCGAGGGCGAGCCCAAGACCCTGGGCGGCAGGGCCACCGCCAAGGCCCTGGTGAGCTGGTCCGACGCGGGCGAGCGCCGCTCCCTGGAGACGGACACGCCGACCAGGACCGTCCTGGAGCTGACCCACCGCTTCGACGGCGAGGTCCCCGGACTGGCCGTGACCCGTCCCACCCTGGAGGACGTCTACCTCCGCCTCATCGAGACCCCCGCCGGATCGTCCTCTGTCCGAGCGTCGACCGATTCCCCGAGGTGATCAGCCAGATGAGCCAGACCCTTGCCCGATCTTCTGCCCCGGCCGTCCGGGCCGGGCAACCTTCCGTGACACGACTGGGGCTGTCACGGGCGGTTGTCGAGAACAGGATGTTCTTCCGCGAGCGGGACGCGGTGATCTTCACCTTCGCCTTCCCGATCATCATGCTGGTGCTCTTCGGCTCGATCTTCTCCAGCGAGATGGAGGGGACCGGCCTGACCGTCTCACAGCTCTACGTGGCCGGGCTGATCGGGACCGCCGCGATGACGGGGTTCCAGAACCTCGGCATCAACGTCGCGATGGACCGCGACGACGGCACGCTCAAACGGCTGGCGGGCACCCCGCTGCCCCGCACCTCCTACTTCGTGGGCAAGGCCCTCAACACCCTGTCCGTCTCCTTCCTGCAGGTCGTCATCCTGCTGACCATCGGCGTCGCGCTGTTCGGCCTGGAACTGCCCTCGGAGGCGTCCCGGTGGGTGACCTTCACCTGGGTGTTCGTGCTCGGCGTCGTCGGCTCGTCCCTGCTCGGGGTCGCGATCAGCAGTCTGCCCCGGTCGGCCAAGAGCGCCAGCGCGGTGATCGCGATGCCGTTCGTGGTGCTGCAGTTCGTCTCCGGGGTGTTCATCCCCGTCGGGCAGCTGCCGTCCTGGCTGGTGAACGTCGCCTCGATCTTCCCGCTCAAGTGGATGTGCCAGGGATTCCGGTCGGTCTTCCTGGGCGACGCCGGAGTCACACTTGAGGTCGCGAACTCGTACGAACTCGACCGGGTCGCCCTGGTTCTGGGAGCCTGGGCGGTCGGAGGACTGGTGCTGTGCCTGATGACGTTCCGCTGGAAGAGCCGCCGCGACGGATGATCCCCGCCGACCACACCGCGCCCCCCGCCCGGGGGGCCGGTCCGCACGCCTGGGAGTCGCTGTGGGGCTGGGAGGTGCTCCTGGTCATCGCGCTTCTCCTGCCCAGCTGGACCGCGCTCAGCATCGACGTGCCCGTACGCGAGAAGGTGATCGTGGCGGGCTGCCTGCTCACGATCCTGCCGCTCTACGTCCTGCTGGGCCGTCCGGCGATCGTGGTCGAGGACAGGCGCCGGGGGGCTCTCTACGTCGTCCTGCTGGTCGCGCTGTTCACCGCCCCCGGGCTCATCGCGCCGTACGCGACGTTCGCCCTGTTCGGGATCTGCCCGCAGTGCTTCATGGTCTTCCCCGCCAGGCGGGCGATGATCGCCGTGACCGCGCTGAACCTCTCCCCGATGATCCGCTACCTGTTCCTGGTCGACAATCCGGAGCCGTTCAACTTCCTGATGGTCACCACCATCGTCATCTTCTTCTCCGCCATCTTCGGCGTCTGGATCGAACGGATCACCCGGCAGAGCGAGGAGCGGGCCGTGCTCATCGAGGAGCTGGAGAGCAGCCGGGCCACGGTGTCGAGGCTCTCGGCCGAGCGCGGGGCGCAGGCCGAGCGCGAGCGGCTCGCCGGGGAGATCCACGACACCCTGGCGCAGGGCTTCACCAGCATCATCATGCTGATCCAGGCGGCCGAGGCGCAGCCGGACCCGTCCCGCCACCTGGCGCTGGCCATGCGGACGGCACGGGAGAACCTGACCGAGGCCCGCCTGCTGGTCACCACGCTGAGCCCGGCACCGCTGGACGGCTCGACCCTGGACGAGGCGCTGCGGCGGCTGACGAACCGGCTCGGCGAGGAGACGGACCTGTCCACCGCGTTCGAGGTGTACGGGGAGTCCCGGCCGCTGAGCGCGCCGGTCGAGGTGGTGCTCGTCCGCGCCGCCCAGGAGGGCCTGGCCAACGTGCGCAAGCACGCGGGCGCGGAGTCCGCCACGGTCTCGATCGCCTACCGGGACGACTCCGTACGGCTGGAGGTGCGCGACGACGGACGCGGTTTCGAGCCGTCCGGCGGCCAGGGGTACGGCCTGCGGGGCATGCGCGCCCGGGTGGAGCAGGTCGGCGGGACCCTCACCGTGACGGGACTCCCCGGTGAGGGGACGACCCTTGAGGTGGCCGTCCCCACCGACCGGCCCGCCCTCACCTCCGGCGACCTCCCGGCCCCTTCCGGCGACCCTGGCGATCCCCATGACCCCCGTGACCTCCGCAACCCCGGCGATCCCCGCGACCTCGGCGACCTCGGCGACCAGGCCGACGCCTCCGACGTCCCCGCCGACCGAACCGAACGGCCCGGCCGCCCCGGCCAGAGAGTGTGACACATGCTTCGCGTGATGATCGTCGACGATCACCCGGTGGTCCGCGAGGGCCTGCGGGGCATGCTGGAGGCCGACCCCGGGATCACGGTGGTGGGCGAGGCCGCGTCGGGGGACGAGGCCGTCGTGCGGGCCGGGGAGCTCACACCGGACGTGATCCTGATGGACCTGCGCATGCCCGACGGGGACGGGGTGAGCGCCACCTCGCGCATCCTCACCGGGCGGCCGGAGAGCCGGGTGGTCGTGCTGACCACCTACGAGACCGACGCCGACATCGTACGGGCGGTCGAGGCCGGTGCGGCGGGGTATCTGCTCAAGGACACCTCCAGGGCCGACCTGCTCGCCGCGATCCGCTCGGCGGCGCGCGGGGAGACCGTGCTGTCGCCGTCGGTGGCGACCAGGCTGGTCACCCGGATGCGGGCTCCGGTGGCCGAGTCGCTGTCGCCGCGCGAGACCGAGGTGCTCTCCCTGGTGGCCCGGGGGCTGACCAACGCGGAGATCGGCAGGACCCTGTTCATCAGCGAGACCACGGTCAAGACCCATCTGCTGCGGGTCTTCGGCAAGCTCGGTGTCTCCGACCGCACCGCCGCCGTGACAACGGCCCTGGACCGGGGCCTGCTCACCCGCTAGACGACCGCGAACCGGGGCCGAGGCCCGTGCCGACCGCGACGAACCTCACCTTGCGGGCGAAAGGTAACTTGACCGACTACTCAGACTTGTCACCTTCTTGCACCAAGGATGTAAGCAATACCACAGCTACTCTTCCACAAAAAGGATCTTGCACCCATAATGGTTGATTCCGGGGGCCAGAACCATGAGGTGGAAGTGATAAAGCGAGTATCTGTCAACCTCACGCCGATCCGCGGGAGCTTGACATGAACGGACGGTCCTACCGGGGAATGTCAGCGGAGGAGAGGCTTGCGGAGCGCCGGGAGCGCCTGATCTCCGCGGCCTACATTCTTTACTCCGACCCCGGATTCCCCGAAACGACGATCGAGAGATTGTGCGCCGAGGCACGCATCTCCAACCGCGCCTTCTACGAGTGTTTCTCGGGGCGCGACGAGCTGATGCAGACCGTGTACGACCGGTGCGTGCGCGAGACGCTGGACGCGATGTCGAAAGCCATCGAGCAGGCCCCCGACACCCTGGCCGACCGGGTCGAAACGGGAGTCACCAGCTACATCAGCTTCGTCACCGACGACAGGCGCCGCGCGCGGATCATGCATCTGGAGGTACGCAGGGCGGGCGAGTGTCTCGTCACCTCCAGGCAGTCGGCCGTCGCGGCCTTCACCAGAACGATCGAGTCGAACGTCGCCGACCTGCCGGAGGTGACGAAGGCCAACCAGCACCTCCTCGCGCTGGGCATGATCGGAGCGATCCAGGAGCTGCTCATCGAGTGGGTCCTGGCCGACGACCCGCCTCCGGTCGCCGGGCTGATCGACACCGCCACGCACATCTTCCGCAGGTCCTTCGTGACCTGACGGCGGCGGGAGAAGGGGACGGGTCCGCAGGGCCCGTCCCGATGTGATCCGGCGTCGCCGTCGGCCTGGACTCCGGTGCGTTCCGGCGCCGCGATCGCCCAGGACTGCGGTGCGTTCCGGCGCCGCGATCGCCCAGGACTGCGGTGCGTTCCGGCGCCGCCGTGGCCCCGAACTCCGGTGTGTTCTGGCATCGCCGTGGCCCCGAACTCCGGCGACCGCCCGGATCAGGCCACCGCGGCCATGGGAAGCTCGACGGTGAGGACCCGGTTGAGCCGGGTCACCGCCAGCACCCGCATCACCCTCGGCGGCACCCCCCGCAGGATAAGACGGCGTTCCGCGCCCACAGCGCGGCGGTGCGTACCCACCAGCACCCCGAGACCGGTGGCATCGATCATTTCCAGCCTGGAAAGATCTACGATCAGGTCGCCGCGCCCGGAGTCGACCGCCTCGTGCAGCCGCGGGCGCACTCGGGCGACGGTTCCGACGTCGAGACGATTCCCGACGCCGACCACTTGGGCCCGGGGGTTACCAGGGACGCGCATGCCTCCTCCTCACGCCCGGCCACCGGCAGGAAGCGGCCCGGCACAACGGCGACGCGTCACCACGGACATGTGGTCACGCATCGCGTTCGTATGGTTTCACGGCGTACAAGAAGGTGCGAACCTCCCTCGCTCCCGGCGCCGCCCTTCCCGTGGACATGAAGGTCCCTTGCCCGAATCAAAGGAGAAAACGCGGTTTAGAGCCAACCTTTTTGCTGGGCCGATCGGATCGCGGTGATCCGGTTGGTCGCGCCCAGTTTGGCGATGGCGCTGGACAGGTAGTTGCGTACGGTGCCCTGGGTGAGGTGGAGCGCGGCGGCGATCTCGGCGACCGAGGCGCCCCGCGCGGCCAGTTCCAGGGAGTCGCGCTCACGCTCGGTGAGAGGGCTCTCCCCCGCCATCATCGCCGAAGCGGCCATCTCCGGGTCGAGATAGCGCCCGCCCGCGTGGACCTTGCGGATCGCCGTCGCCAGCTCGTCGGCGGAGGCGTCCTTGGGGACGAAGCCGCGCACCCCGGCCGCGAGTGCCCGCCGCAGGTATCCGGGCCGCCCGAAGCTGGTCAGCATCAGCACCGCATGGCCCGGCAGCGTCTCGGCGACGCTCAGCCCGTCCATCCCCGGCATCTCGATGTCCAGCACGACCACGTCGGGCCGATGCTCCAGTACGGCCGCCGTCACCAGGTCTCCCCTGGCCACCTCGGCCACCACCTCGATGTCCGCCTCCAGGCCGAGCAGGGTGGCGATCGCCTTCCTGACCAGGTGCTCGTCGTCGGCCAGCAGTACCCGGATCACCGCGCCGCCCCGGCCGGACCGCTCGCCCCGGCGGGACGGCCCGGTGCCGAGGTCATCGTCTGGGTCATCGTTCTCCCTCCAGCGGGACCGTCGCCCGCAGCCTGAACCTCCCGGGGCCGCCGGGGCCCGCCGTGACGGTCCCGCCGATGGCGGCGACCCGCTCCGACAGCCCGACGAGGCCGGTACCGCCCCGGCCGTCCACCCTGGCCGCCCTGTCCACCCCGTCGTTGGTCATCTCCAGCACGGCGCTCCCCTCGCGGAGGGTGATCGTGATGCGGCACGTGGTGGCGGAGCTGTGGCGGAGCACGTTGGTGGTGCCCTCCCTGACCACCCAGGCCAGCAGGGTGGCCGTCCCCTCGGGCATCTGGTCGGACGGCGTCTCCAGTGTGCAGCGGATGCCGCCCGCCTCCAGCACCGCGGTCATCGCGCGCAGCTCGGCGGCGAGGTCGACCGTCCGGTAGCCGCGCACCGCCGCGCGGATCTCCTTGAGCGTCTGCCGCGCCAGGATCCGTACCTCGTCCATCTCCCCGGCCGCCCGCGCGGCGTCCACCTCCGACAGTTTGGCGGCCACCTCGCTCTTGACGGCGATCGCGGAGAGGCTGTGCCCGACCAGGTCGTGCAGGTCGCGGGAGAAGCGGAGCCGCTCCTCGGTGACGGCGAGCCTGGCCTGCGCCTCCTTGCCCTCCTCCGCGGCCCGCACTATCCGCCAGAACCAGAGCTGGAGCCGGTTCGCCCACGGCGCCGCCGCGGCCACCCCGAGGTAGGCGCCGACGACGGGCAGGGAGTCCTCCGCGTACGGCGGCGCGAGCAGCAGGCCGAGCCCGGGACCGGGGCCCGGCGGCGCGAGCAGCAGGCCGACGGTGGCCGCCACGACGGTGGCGACGACCGTGGCGGACCTGCTCAGCAGCAGCGCGACACCCGACGCCCAGGCCGGGCCGAGCAGCCCCCAGGACCAGGGGTCGCCGTCCTGGGTGAGCAGGAGGATCACCACGACCACGGCCGAGGCGACGATCTCGCCTCGCGCGGGGGTCCCGTCCACGGCCGCTTCGAGGATCCTCACGTAGAGGACGGTGAAGACCACCAGGCCCGGCACCCCGACGACCAGCAGGAGGAGCCCGGGTGACCCGCTCTCCTCCCCCAGCTCGCTGAGAGGGCCGAGCCAGGCCATCACGATGCCCAGGGTCAGGGTGAGGAGGGTCATCCGACGGAAGCGCTGGAGGGAGGATCGCTGCTTTCTCCGGGGAAGCGCGGAGGGGATGAGACGCGCGAGACGCCTCATCCCTTTTTCGCCGATATCAGCTGACATTTCGTATGAACGTTAGCCGTGCCGGGGTTCCCAGCGGAACAGCCACCGGGCCAGCAGCCCGGCCACCACGATCCACCCCAGCAGGACCGCGAAGGAGGGCAGCGCGGCCAGCCACTGCCCGCCCATGCTCAGCGCCTCCCCGCCTCCGGAGACGTAGTCTCCGCCCAGGAAGGCGGTGCGCGCGATCTCCACGACCGGGGTCGCGGGGAGCAGGGCCGAGACGTGGCCCAGCACGCCGGGCAGCGTGTCGGCCGGGAACGCGATCGGGGCGCCGACCAGCACGACCAGGAGCACCGGCAGCACCGTCACCTGGGCGAGTTCGGCGTTCGGCGTGAGACCGGAGAAGGCGGCGGCGAGCAGGCAGAACAGCGCGACCCCCAGGACGGCGACGGCCACGAGCATCGGCACGTTGGCCACCGTGACCCCCTCGAACCTCCGCACCCAGACCGCGAGGAGCGCCACCTGGGCGAGATAGAGCACGAGCGCCCCGAGGGCGCTGCCGCCGAGGATCGCCGGGCCCGACGGCTGGCCCGCGCGCAACCGCTTGAGCACCAGTTCCTCGCGCCGGGCGGTGAAGGAGTTCACCAGGTTGATGAAGACCGCGAACACCAGCATCAGCCCCGGCAGTCCGGCCAGGACGAAAAGCCTCCCGCCCACGCCGTCGATCTTCCCGGCGCCGACCGCCTGGGTGTACACCCAGGCCATCAGGAGCGGCAGCAGGAGCACGTTGAACATAACCGTGGTGTTCCTGGCCACCAGGGTCAGATCGATCCTCGCGAGCCTCACCGCGTGCAGCACGTCGGTTCTCATGATCACTCGCCCTCTCTCGCCGGTCCCGCCGCCACCGGCCCGTCACCGGCTCCCCGGAGCGCCCCGCCCGCTCCGGTCCCCTCCCCGTCCGGTGGCCCGTCCAGTGGCGCCTCCCCGGCCACGCGCATGAAGGCGTCCTCCAGGGTTCCCCGGCGCACGGCCAGCCGTTCCAGGGTCTCCCCCCGCTCGTCGGCCCACTCCAGGAGCCGCCGGACCGCCGCGTGCGCGCGGGCCTCGGCCCGCCCGCCGTTCAGGGTGTACGCGACCCCCGTACCGCCCGTGTTTCCCGTGTCGCCGCCGTAGGTCAGTATGGGGGCCACGCCGTCCAGCGAGGGAAGCTCGCCGAAGGCCCAGGAGATACCGGGAAGGCGGAAGGAGATCCTGTCGCCCGACCCGGCCACCACCTCCTCGACGGTGCCCTGGAGGTGGATCCGGCCCTCGTGCATGATGGCCAGCCGGTTGGCGAGGCGCTCGGCCTCCTCCAGGTAGTGGGTGGTGAGCAGCACCGTGGTGCCCCCCGCCCGCAGGTCCTCGATCACCTTCCAGGTGGCGCGCCGCGCCTCGGGGTCCATGCCGGTGGTCGGCTCGTCCAGGAAGAGCACCTCCGGCCGGGAGATCACCGCCAGCGCGAGGTCGAGCCTGCGCCGCTGGCCGCCGGAGAGCTGCCGCACCCTGGTCCTGGCCTTGCGGCCCAGCCCCGCCGCCTCCAGCGCGTCCGTGGTCCGCGGATCCGTGCCCCGGTGCCGGCCGAGGAGGGGGAACGCCCCCGAGGGGGCGGCGGGCGCGGCGGAGGTGCCGGGGCGGCCCGCGTCCCGGCTCAGCCCCTCCCAGAGGCCGACGGTCTCGGCGACCGTGAGGTCACCGAGGAAGCCCCCCTCCTGCAGCATGATCCCCACGCGGGGCCGCAGCCTCCGGCGCTGCCTGAACGGGTCGAGCCCGAGCACGCGGACGCTACCGCCGGTGGGGGCCCTGAAACCCTCCAGGACCTCCACGGTGGTGGTCTTGCCGGCGCCGTTCGTGCCGAGCAGGGCGAACAGCTCGCCCCTCGGGACGGCGAAGGAGACGCCGCGCACCGCCTCGAAGTCCCCGTACGACTGCCGGAGCCCGCCGACCTCGATCACGTTGCCGAGGCCGGCGGTCGCGGCGCCGGGTGGGTCCGTCACCTGTGGTGTTCTCATGGCGACCATCGTCGCCTCCCCGCGTTTGAGCAGGTAGTCGCCGATATCACCGGAAAAACAGTGATCTTTAAGGTGTTTTGGATGACAAATGTCAACTACGGGCGGGGCGGCAGCGCGGGACGACGGCGGGACGGCCGGGTGGCGAGGTCGGGCGGGGTCGCCGCCGGGCGCTCGTCCAGCGCGGCCAGCGCGAGCCGTACCGCCTCCTCGATCTGCGGGTCCCTCCCCTCCGCCCAGTCGCCGGGGGTGATGTCGACCTCGATGTCGGGGTCGACGCCGTAGTTCTCCACGCCCCAGCCCAGCTCCTCGAACCAGAAGGCGTACTTGGGCACGGTGACGCGCGAGCCGTCGACCAGGCGGTGAGAGTCCTCGATGCCGATGACGCCTCCCCAGGTGCGGGTGCCCACCACGGGCCCGAGCTTGTGGATCTTGAAGGCGGCGGTGACGATGTCCCCGTCGGACCCGGCGTTCTGGTCGGTGATCGCGACCAGCGGGCCGCGCGGCGCGTCCTCGGGGTAGGTGATCGGCGTCATCCCCCGGGGCAGGTCCCAGGCGATGACCCGGCGGATCAGCTTCTCGATGACCAGCTCGGAGGTGTGACCGCCTCGATTCCCCCGTACGTCCACCACGAGCCCCTCGAAGGTCATCTCCCGGCGCAGGTCGCGGTGGAACTGCGCCCAGCCCTCGGCCACCATGTCCGGGATGTGCAGGTAGCCGAGGCGTCCGCCGCCGAGCTCCCTGACCCGGGCCCGGCACTCGGCCACCCAGTGCTGGTAGCGCAGGCGCCGGTCGTCGCGGAGCGGCGTGACGACCACCCGTCGGCCACCGTCCAGGGTGAGCTCGACCGGCTTGTCCGCGGCGCCGACCAGCAGCCGCGAGGGTCCCTCGGGCGGCACCGGACGGCCGTCGATCGCGAGCAGCGCCTCTCCCGGCTGAACACCCGCCCCCGGCCCGGCCAGCGGCGAGCGGGCGTACACGTCGGAGGACTCGGCGGGCAGCACCCGGTCCACCCGCCAGCGGCCGTCGTCGCCCCGGGAGAGGTCGGCGCCGAGCAGTCCGATCGGCTCGGAGGCCGAATACCCCCAGGGGGCGGCGTCGACGTAGGCGTGCGAGCTGCCCAGCTCGCCCACGACCTCCCAGAGCAGGTCGGCGAAGTCGTCGGCGGTGGC
This sequence comes from Streptosporangium oxazolinicum, assembly GCF_039537505.1. Classification (NCBI taxonomy): domain Bacteria; kingdom Bacillati; phylum Actinomycetota; class Actinomycetes; order Streptosporangiales; family Streptosporangiaceae; genus Streptosporangium; species Streptosporangium oxazolinicum. Next base: position 211,455 of record NZ_BAABAQ010000006.1, on the reverse strand, counting down.
GACCCGGTCCACCAGCGGCCGGTACTCCTCCAGCACGGCCTCCCACTCCACGCCGGCCATGTCCTCGACCCAGAAGTCGGCGCGCATCCGGCGGCCCAGCTGGGCGTAGGCGTGCCGCCGCAGCACCCGGGGATCGACGGTCATCCGGATCCTGGACAGGTCGACGGTCGTGTCGTCGCCGTTCTTGCCGCCCTGCTTGCCTCCGGCCGGGCGGACCGTGAGCGTGCCCTTGTCGCTGACGACGAGCTGCGTGCCGTCACCGCTCACCCGGTACCAGTCGAGCTTGTCGACCACTTCCTCCCACTTGCGTTTGACCAGGTCGTAGCGGTCCAGCGCCGGGCGGGGCGCCTCGCCCCCCACCTCGTCCCGGTCCTCGCCGAGCTCCCCCGCCAGCGGCTCCCGCAGCCAGACGAACCCGCCCTTGACCGCCCGCAGGTCCGAGTAGCGGCCCTCGGGCACCGGCACCTGCACGACCCTGGCGGCGATGCCGTCCAGGTCCACGGTGATCGCGCCGTCGTCCTTCTTCTTGTCGTCGTCGGAGCCGGAGTCGGCGGCCCGCCCCGCCGGACTGGGCGCGAACGGGGACGGCGTGGACGCGGACAGCGGCACCAGGTAGGGCCGGTAGCCGAAGGGAAAGGACATGTCGAAGGAGTGCGCGTCGTAGACCGGGTCGAAGCCGCGCCGCGACAGGAACGCCAGATAGTCCCCGGTGAACGCGGGCGAGACGTCCACGAACCGGCCGTCGGTGACGTCGGTGACGACCCGGTCCGCCACCCTGGCCAGCCTGATCCTGCGCAGCTGGGAGCCGTCCGGGTGCGACCAGGCCAGCCAGGCCGAGTCGGGCGACCAGGTGAGACCGTGGATCTCCCCCTCGGCCCCGGACAGCTCCACGGCCTCGCCCGAGGCCACGTCGACCAGGAACAGCCGCCCGTTCCTGCTGGTCACCGCGATCGTGTTCCCGTCGGGCGCGACGGCGAGGTCCCCGACCTCGCCCAGCGCGCCCACCGCGATCCTGCGGCTCTCCCCGCCCCCCGCCGGGGCGATCTCCAGTCCCTGCGCCTCGCCGTCGTCGAAGACCCACACCACGCGGTCGTCGCCGAGGATACGGGGCCGCCCCGCCGACAGGCCGTCGCTGAGCTGCCGCGCCGGGCCGTCCCTGTGGGTCACCCAGTGCACCGACCCCTGGACCTCCACCGCGCTGGCCCGCCCGGTCGCGTCCACGGCCAGGTCGTGCAGCCGCCTGCCCGCGTGGACCTGGTACGGCTGCCGTCCGCGCAGCGGGGAGCCGAGGGTGACGTCGAGCTTGCGGGCCTCGGCGTCGAGATCGTCCAGGAGATAGAGGTCCCCGGCGTTCTGGTAGACGATCCGGGTCCCGTCGGTGGTGGCGTGCCGGGCGTAGAAGACCTCGTGGTCGGTGTGGCGGCGCAGGCCGCCGCCGTCCGGCTCGCAGGAGTAGAGGTTGCCGACGCCCTCGTGGTCGGAGACGAAGACGAGCCGCCCCCCGACGAGCATCGGGTTGGCGAGGTGGCCGTTCAGGTCGGCCAGGATCCGGGTGAAGTCGCCGTCACCGCGCCGCACCCACAGCCGGCCCGCCGTGCCGCCCCGGTAGCGCTTCCAGGTCCCCGGGTCGCGGGCGAGCCCCCCGGTGAGCAGCGCCACCGTGTTCTCCGGGTCCCCCGTGACCGACAGGTCGTTGACCGGGCCGTACGGCAACCGCTCGACGCGTCCCTCCCCGAGCACGTAGGCCCAGGTCTGCGAGACGAACGGCCGGCCGGCCGCGCTGATCGCGAGAACCTCACCGTCCGGCGTCCAGCCTCGGGTGCGTGTCCGCGCGTCTCCCCAGTAGGTCAGCCGCTCCGCCGAACCGGATCCCAGATCCGCCAGGTGGACCTCGGGAGCACCGTCGCGAACGCTGGTCCAGGCGACCTTGGTGCCGTCGGGCGAGAGGCGGGGATGGCCCGCGGGGGCCCGGTCCGCGGAGAGGCGCCACGCCCGTCCGCCGTCCGCCGGGGCCGCCCAGACGTCGTCGTCGGCGACGAAGGTCAGCGTCTCGTGGGAGATGTGAGGGAATCGCAGGTAGAAACCAGAAACCATCGACAAAGCATATTGTCCACTATCAGGTTAATCGGGAGGGTTTTTCCTGCCGATACGCTGAGCCACATGACGCGAGCTGACAGAGACAAGCCGGTGGTGCTCTCGAAGATCTACACCCGCACCGGGGACGACGGCACGACAGCGCTCGGCGACATGAGCCGCACCCGCAAGACCGATCCGCGCCTGGCCGCCTACGCCGACGTCGAGGAGGCCAACGCCGCGATCGGCGTCGCCCTCGCCGCGGGGACCCTGGAGGCGGACGTCACCGCCGTCCTCACCCGGATCCAGAACGAGCTGTTCGACGTCGGGGCCGACCTGTGCACCCCGGTCGCGGAGAACCCCGAGTTCCCGCCGCTGCGGGTCGAGCCCTCCTACGTCGAATGGCTGGAGGCGCGGTGCGACGAGTTCAACGAGCGCCTCACGCCGCTGCGCAGCTTCATCCTGCCCGGCGGCACCCCGGCCGTGGCCTGGCTGCACGTCGCCAGGACCGTGGTCCGGCGGGCCGAGCGGACCGTCTGGTCGGCGCTGGAGGCCCACGACGACGTCAACCCGCTGACCGCGAGGTATCTCAACCGGCTGAGCGACCTGATGTTCATCCTCTGCCGGGTGGCCTCGGGCGGCGACGAGATCCTCTGGAAGCCCGGCGGCACCCGCTGAGTGGCTGAGTGGCTGAGCGAAAGCCGGGCGGCGATCGAGACAGGCATCGAGCGGCTGAGTGGCTGAGCGAAGGCCAGGCGACGCGAGACAGGCACTGCGCGGCTGAGCGAGGGCGACGTCGAGGTAGGCGCTGGGCGACTGAGCGAAGGTCAGGCGACGTCGAGATAGGCGCTGGGCGGGGCGGACTCCAGCCAGGCGACGAAACCGGTCAGGGCCCGGTATCCCATGGCGAGCTCGAAGGCGTCCTGCCCGTTGCGGCACTCGATCGCCGTCACGCCCTCGATGAACCCGAAGAACTCACCGGACCCGACCCTGCGACGCCCGGAAACGACAAGGCCGCGCCTCACGATGACGTGGCGCGGCCTTGGAAGCAGACCTATGAGCGGGATCCAGTTGAGGTGTCCGTCGGCGTAGCGGGCCACTCCGACCCGCCAGCCTCGCTCCTTCGACAGGGAGCGCAGGCAACAGAGCACCGATCCCCGGGAGCGGGTCAGGATGAGAACCCGGAGTCCCAGGAGGGCGACGAGCAGCCCCAGCACGATGAGAACATCCACCACCATGTCTGCTCGCCCCCCAAAAGCGCGTACAGCCTAAGAAGCAGAATTTATCCGACTTCTTCCCCGGCCGCGCGCAACCGGGCCCTGGCGCGCTTGGCCTCGGCGACCGCGTCCGCGTCTTCCTGGTTGGACTCGACCGAGGCCTGAGCCCGCTCCAGGGCGCTCTTCGCACGGGCGACGTCGACCTCGGAACCCAGCTCGGCGAGCTCGGCCAGGATCGACACCTCGTCATCGGCCACCGAGAGGAATCCTCCGTGGACGGCGGCGACGAGGTCGGATTCGCCGTCGCCTCGCTTGATCTTCAGCAGACCGCCCTCGACGAGAACGCCGAGCACGGGCGCGTGCTTAGGCATGATACCGATCTCGCCGTCGACGGTCTTGGCAATCACCATGTCGGCCTCACCGGACCAGATCTCACGCTCCGGGGAGACGACGCCTACTCGCAGCTTCGCCACTTTCTCTCCAGTTCCTTATCGAACCAGGCGCCGGTACGGCCGGGTGACCGTACCGGCGCCGAAGGCGACTAGCGGGCGAGTTCCTTGGCCTTGGCCACGGCCTGGTCGATGCCGCCGACCATGAAGAACGCCTGCTCGGGCAGGTGGTCGTAGTCGCCGGCGCACAGGCCCTTGAACGAGGCGATGGTCTCGTCCAGCGGGACGTTCTCACCGGGCTGGCCGGTGAACGCCTCGGCGGCGTACATCGGGTGGGACAGGAAGCGCTCGATGCGACGGGCCCGGTTGACGGTGACCTTGTCCTCTTCCGAGAGCTCGTCGATACCGAGGATCGCGATGATGTCCTGCAGCTCCTTGTACTTCTGCAGGATCCGCTTGGTCTCCTGGGCCACGCGGTAGTGCTCCTCGCCGACGATCAGCGGGTCGAGGATCCGCGAGGTGGAGTCGAGCGGGTCCACCGCGGGGTAGATGCCCTTCTCCGAGATCGGCCGCGACAGAACGGTCTGCGCGTCGAGGTGCGCGAACGCGTTGTGCGGGGCCGGGTCGGTGATGTCGTCCGCGGGGACGTAGATCGCCTGCATGGAGGTGATCGAGTGACCGCGGGTCGAGGTGATGCGCTCCTGGAGGACACCCATCTCGTCGGCGAGGGTCGGCTGGTAACCCACCGCGGACGGCATGCGGCCGAGCAGGGTGGACACCTCGGAACCGGCCTGGGTGAACCGGAAGATGTTGTCGATGAACAGCAGCACGTCCTGCTTCTGGACGTCCCGGAAGTACTCCGCCATGGTCAGGGCGGAGAGCGCGACGCGCAGACGGGTGCCCGGGGGCTCGTCCATCTGGCCGAAGACGAGGGCGGTGTCCTTGAGGACGTTCGCCTCCTCCATCTCCAGCCAGAGGTCGTTGCCCTCACGGGTGCGCTCGCCGACCCCGGCGAACACCGAGGTGCCACCGAAGTTGCGGGCGACCCGGCGGATCATCTCCTGGATCAGAACGGTCTTGCCCACGCCCGCGCCGCCGAACAGGCCGATCTTGCCGCCCTGCACGTACGGGGTGAGCAGGTCGATGACCTTGATGCCGGTGGTCAGCATCTCGGTGCGCGACTCGAGGGTGTCGAAGGCGGGCGACGGGCGGTGGATGCCCCAGCGCTCGTTGATCTGGAGCGACGAGGTCTCGACGTCCAGCGACTCGCCGAGGGTGCTCCACACGTGGCCCTTGACGACGTCGCCGACGGGGACCGAGATGGCCGCGCCGGTGTCGGTCACCGGGGCGCCACGGGTGAGGCCGTCGGTGGGCTGCATGGAGATCGCGCGGACCAGGTTGTCACCCAGGTGCTGGGCGACCTCCAGGGTGAGGACCTTGGCCTCACCCTGCAGCTCGACGTCGACCTTGAGCGCGTTGTAGATGTCGGGCATCGCCTCGACGGGGAACTCCACGTCGACGACGGGACCGGTGACCCGCGCGACGCGGCCCACGCCGGTCTCAACAGTCTGTGCAGTCATTTCACTCTTTCCCCGCTGCGGAGTCGGCCAGCGCGTTCGCGCCACCGACGATCTCGCTGATTTCCTGGGTGATCTCGGCCTGGCGGACCTGGTTCATCTGCTGGGTGAACACGCGGATGAGCTCGTTGGCGTTGTCGGTGGCCGACTTCATGGCCCGGCGGCGCGAGGCTTCCTCTGAGGCCGCCGACTGGAGCAGCGCGGTGAAGATGCGCGACTCCACGTAACGCGGCAGCAGCGTGTCGAGGACCTCGCCCGCGGTGGGCTCGAACTCGAAGTACGGCAGCGGCGTGTCGGACGTCTCCGCGGTCTCCTCGACCACCAGCGGGAGGATGCGCTTGACCACGACCTCCTGCGTCAGCATCGAGACGAACTCGGTGGAGACGATGTGGATCTCGTCCACCCCGTCCTCGGCCGAGAAGGCCTCGATCAGCGTGCCGGCGACCTCTTTCGCGTCGGAGTAGGCGGGCTTACGGGAGAACCCCGTCCACTGCCCGCCCATCTCACGGTTGCGGAAGGCGTGCCAGGCGACGCCCTTGCGACCCGTCACGAAGGGCACGGGCTCGATGCCCCTGTCCCGCAGCAGGTTGCCGAGCGCCTCCGCCTCGCGGAGGATGTTGGCGTTGAAGCCGCCACAGAAACCGCTGTCGCTGGTGACGATCAGGACGGCGGCCCTCGCGGGCTGCTCCTTGGCCACCGTCAGCGGATGGTCGGTGGTGGAGGTGTTGCTGACCACGCCCGTGACCGCGCGGGTGATCTCGCGCTCGTACGGCACGGCGGCCTGCATCCGCTGCTGCGCCTTGACGATGCGGGACGAGGCGATGAGCTCCTGGGCGCGGGTGATCTTCGCCGTGGACTTGACCGACTTGATCCGCCGCCGCAGCAGTCTTAGCTGGGCACCCATCGGCTACTTCTTCTCTGCCGTGCGGACTCGCTTCGTGATCTTCTCCTGGCCGACCTCGCCCTCGCCGAGCGCGGCGACCGGCTCGTCGTTGACCAGGTACTCACCGGAGGAGGTCTCGAAGCTCTTCTTGAACTCGGTGATGGCGTCCTTGAGGGCGGTCACCGTGTCGTCGGGCAGGTCGCGGGTCTCGCGAATGCCGTCGAGGATGCCCTTGCTCTCGCGGCCCAGGTAGTCGAGGAACTCCGCCTCGAAGCGGCGGATGTCCTCGACCGGGACGTCGTCGAGCTGGCCGGTGGTGCCGGCCCACACCGAGACGACCTGCTTCTCGACCGGGAACGGGCTGTACTGGGCCTGCTTGAGCAGCTCGACCAGACGCTGGCCACGCTCCAGCTGGGCGCGGGAGGCCGCGTCCAGGTCGGAGGCGAAGGAGGCGAACGCCTCCAGGTCACGGAACTGCGACAGCGACAGGCGCAGCGTACCGGCGACCTTCTTCATCGCCTTGATCTGCGCGGAGCCGCCGACTCGGGAGACGGAGACACCGACGTTGATGGCCGGGCGCACACCCGCGTTGAACAGGTCGGTCTCAAGGAAGCACTGGCCGTCGGTGATGGAGATGACGTTGGTGGGGATGAACGCCGAGACGTCGTTGCCCTTCGTCTCGATGATCGGCAGACCGGTCATCGAGCCGGAACCCATCTCCTTGGAGAGCTTCGCGCAGCGCTCCAGGAGGCGGGAGTGCAAGTAGAAGACGTCACCGGGGAACGCCTCGCGGCCCGGCGGGCGGCGCAGCAGCAGGGAGACGGCGCGGTAGGCGTCGGCCTGCTTGGTCAGGTCGTCGAAGACGATGAGGACGTGCTTGCCCTGGTACATCCAGTGCTGGCCGATGGCCGAGCCGGTGTAGGGCGCGAGGTACTTGTAACCGGCCGGGTCGGACGCCGGAGCGGCGACGATGGTGGTGTACTCCATCGCGCCCGCCTCCTCGAGGCGACCCTTGACCTGGGCGATCGTGGAGCCCTTCTGGCCGACCGCGACGTAGACGCAGAGAACCTGCTTGTCGGGGTCGCCGGAGAGCCAGTTCTCCCGCTGGTTGAGGATGGTGTCCACGGCGACGGCGGTCTTGCCCGTGCCACGGTCACCGATGATCAGCTGGCGCTGGCCGCGGCCGATCGGCGTCATGGCGTCGACCGCCTTGAGACCGGTCTGCAGCGGCTCCTTCACCGGCTGGCGCTGAACCACCGAGGGGGCCTGGAGTTCGAGGGCGCGCAGGCTCTCGGACTCGATCGGGCCCTTGCCGTCCAGGGGGACGCCCAGCGGGTCGACCACCCGGCCGAGGAAGCCGTCGCCGACCGGCACGGACAGGACCTCGCCCGTCCGGCGGACCGACTGGCCCTCCTCGATCTTGCTGAAGTCGCCCAGAACGACGACGCCGATCTCTCGGACGTCCAGGTTCAGTGCCAGGCCACGCGTGCCGTCCTCGAACTCAAGCAGCTCGTTCGCCATCGCCGAGGGAAGGCCGGAGACATGGGCGATGCCGTCGCCGCAGTCGACGACGGTCCCGATCTCCTCGCGCGCGGCACCTTCCGGCTCGTACGCCTGGACGAAGCGCTCAAGTGCGTCCCGGATCTCGTCCGGCCGGATCGTAAGCTCCGCCATCTCTCTTCAGTCTCCCTATTCGCCTAGCCGGCCAACCGGCGGCGGACTTCTTCGATTCGTCCCGCGATGGTGGTGTCGATGAGGTCGTCCCCGATGCGAACCGAGAACCCTCCCAGCACCCGCGGATCCACCTCGACGTTCAGATGAACGTCGCGGCCGTACGAGGTGCGCAGCCACGTGGCGAGACGCTGCTTCTGCTCCTCTGAGAGCGCGACGGCGCTGCGCACCACCGCGACGAGACGCTGCCGCTGGGCGGCGACCAGCCTGCCGAACTCCTCAAGCCCGCCCTCCAGGCTACGTCCTCGCGGATACAGCACGAGCTGCGTGACCAGGCGCAGGGTGGTGGGGGCGACCTTCTCGGCCAGGAGGGAGCTCAGCAGCTCCCGCTTGGCCGCCTCAAGAACCGCCGGTGCCGTCAAGGTTCGGTAAAGCTCCAGGTTCGAGGCGACGATGCGCCCGAACCTGAACAGCTCGTCCTCGACGTCGTCGAGCCTGCTCTGCGCCTCCGCCTCGGCGGAGGCGGCGATGACGCCGAGGCGCTCCAGGGCGTCGGCCAGGTCACGCGAGCGCGCCCACTTCGCGGACACGGCCGCGACGACCGTCTCCACCGCGGCGTCGCTGATCTTGCCCTCCAGCAGCACCCGCACGACCTGCGCCTTCTGGGCGGCGGGACGCGCGGCGTCGGAGAGGTTGCGGCGGAGCCCGTGCTCGCGGTCCAGCAGGTCGGCGACCGAGAAGAGCTCGTCGGCCAGCGTACCGAGGTCGGCGCTTCCCGCGACGGCGTTGAAGCGCTCTTCGACCTCGGTCAGCGAGGCCCTGCTCAGACCTCTCATCGGCCGTTCACCGACACTCGCGCGTCATGCCCGGTTCGCCGCGTCATCAGCGGACCGCCGCGCTGGTCGACTCGAGCTCCTCGAGGAACCTGTCGACGGTACGGCGCTGACGCGCCTCGTCCTCCAGGGACTCGCCGACGATACGACCGGCCAGCTCGATCGACAGGCGGCCGAGCTCCGTGCGGAGCTGGGCGAACGCCTGCTGGCGGTCGGCCTCGATCTGCAGGTGAGCGGCCTCGACCAGGCGGCGGGCCTCGGCCTGAGCCTCCTCGCGGAGCTCGGCCTTGATCTGCGCGCCCTGCTCGCGAGCCTCCTCACGCAGCCGGGAGGCTTCGTGACGGGCTTCGGAGAGCTGGTCCTTGTACTGCTTGAGCAGCGCCTGGGCCTCGTTCTGCGCGTCCTCGGCTCGCTTGATGCCGCCTTCGATCGCGTCGGTCCGCTCGACCAGGGTCTTCTGGATGCGCGGGGTGAGGATCTTACCGACGACGAAGAGGACGACGAAGAAGGCGAAGCCGCCGACGACAAGCTCATAGGTGTGCGGGAGAAGGGGGTTAGCCCCCTCCTCCGCCGCCAGGAGCGAAGCTGCCTGAATCATTTGTGCAGCCTTCCGTCAGAGGTTTTCCTGCGTCTTTATCGACCGAACATGAACGGCGCGACGAGGCCGATGAGGGCCAGCGCCTCGGTGAGAACGAAGCCGAGCAGCATGTTCTGGCGGATCAGGCCGTAGGCCTCGGGCTGGCGGGCGATGGCCTGCACACCCTGGCCGAAGATGATGCCGACGCCGATGCCGGGGCCGATGGCGGCGAGGCCGTAACCGATGGAACCGAGGGAGCCGGTGACCTCAGCGAGGACGCTCATTGTGTGTTTCCTTTACTGGTCGGCCGGTGAAGGCTCACCGGTCTGGATATTCGAGGGAGGTCTGTGCGTCTAGTGGTCGGCGTGGAGCGAGTTGCCGATGTACATCGCGGCGAGCATCGCGAAGAGGAACGCCTGCAGGAACTGGATGAACATCTCGAAGCCCGTCATCGCGATCGTCATGATCACGCCGACCACGCCGAGCGGGGCGCCCAGCGGGGTGAGCTTCTCGAAGAGGAACCAGAAGCCGACGAGGCTGAAGAAGGCCAGGATGATGTGGCCGGCGAACATGTTGGCGAACAGTCGCACCGCGTGCGTGAAGGGCGCGATGATCAGGTTGGACAGGAACTCGATCGGGGCCAGCAGCACGTAGATCGGCTTGGGCAACCCCGGCGGGAACATCATGTTCTTGAAGTAGCCGATCGCGCCCTGGTGCTTGATCCCCAGATAGACCTTGAGGATGTAGACGCTGAGGGCGAGGACCACGGGGAAGGCGATGTGCGAGGCGACCGGGAACTGCAGCACCGGGATGACGCCCATCAGGTTCCAGACCCAGACCATGAAGAACATGCTGAGCAGCAGGCCCATCCACCGGTCGGCGTCCTTGCCGAGGAACGGCCGGGCGACCTGGTCGCGGACGAACATGTAGCCCATCTCGCCGATGTTCTGCACGCCCCTCGGCACCAGCTTCGGGTTGCCGAAGGCCGACCAGCAGAAGGCGATGACGATGACCGTGCTCAGCAGGGCCAGCAGCACCGGCTTCGTGAACCAGGCGACGCCTGAGATGATCGGGGCGGCGTCGAAGAGTTCGAGCCCCGGAGGCGTGAACTCGTCCCCGGGAGCGAGGAGCGTCAGCGTGCTCACGCGGCGTTCCCTTCAGCGTGGTAGTTGATCGAAATGGCTTCGTCAGCGAAGCGACCGCCGCCGAAGGCTAGCGACCGTACTTCCGGTAGACCAGGTAGACGGATAGAGCGACCCCGAGGATCAATCCGATCGGAGTGAAGGCGACCACGCCAGTCCACTCGGACAGCAACCAGCCCGCACCGCCGTACAGGATCATCCCGGAGAGGAGATAGCTGGGGATCGACCAGGCGGCGCTGGCGAAGTCGCGGCCGTCGTCTTCGGGCCGGATTTTCTTTTCGCTCATCGCGGGCATGACGATAGCAGTCGCGGTGAGGACTAGTCATATCGGGCAGGGTCCAAGCCGCCAGCGAGATGATACGCCTCATCGTGGATCGCCCTGACCTGGAATCCGGGCATTGGGGTCGACGTACAGCATTTTAAGTTTCATGAAGCCGCGCATCTCGCCGACCGTCCAGGCGATCGTGCACGCGATGGCCGCCCAGCCGAAGGCCTTGGGCTCGAAGGCGGTGGCGCTCTCGAAGGTCTTGAGCAGGGCCATGATCACGAGAATCTTCACCGCGTAGCTCAGCACCGCGGCGGTCATCATCATCATGGGCGACACCCGGCTCGCGTACGAGACGGCCACGATGCCGAGGGTAAAGAAGACACAGACGACCGCAGTCCCGATCATGGCGCCGAGCGCGCCCTTGGCTCCGGCCAGCAGCGCCGCGACGAGGATCACGACCAGGCCCACCAGCACCGTGGGTATCGCAGCCCCCTTCAGAAGGCGCACGTCGTTGGCCAGCATCGGCACTCCAAGTGACTGTTATCAAGCGAGCGATTGCTACCTTGCAGGTCTAGCCAGGTTCACCATCTGCTAGTGAAAGCTATCACAAGCTCAAGGAAGAGCGCCTTTACCTGCCGTTTCAAGTAAACGATCAAGGAATCGGCGCAAGCGGCTCAAAGAGGCGTCTCAGGGTTTGAGAACCCCTGCCGGGGAGCGCTGAGCGACAGGTCGGGCAGCACCGACAGCGTGGCCGTGTCGTCGCCGGCGGCGACCGAACGGGGCCCCGGCGCCTCCGAGGGGTACGGGTGGGGCCTGGGCCGGCCCGGCGGCTGCCCACCCGGCCCCGCGTGCCGGCCCGGCCCCGCCGTGGGGCCCTCGGGACCCGTGGGAGCGGCGGGATCGAGCCCGCCGCGCCCCTCGGCCCCGCCGAGGTCGCGGCGGGCGCGCCAGCGGGGCAGCGCCATCATCACCAGCACGCCGATGGCGAGCAGCACGGTCAGCGGGAACAGGACGAGCGGGACGCCCTCGATGGACAGCGCCACGACCGCGAAGGCGAACAGGAAGGTCCACGCGTACATGATCATGACGCTGCGGCGGTGCGAGTGGCCGATGTCCAGCAGGCGATGGTGCAGATGCCCCCGGTCGGGCGAGAACGGCGACAGGCCGTTGGACGTGCGCCGGATCACCGCCATGATCAGGTCCAGCAGCGGGAGCACCAGGATCGCGACCGGCACCAGGAGAGGAAGGATGACGGGGAAGCCGTTGATGCTGCCGGAGTCGAGCGGGGTGACCAGGATCATCGTGGAGGCGAGGACCAGGCCGATCAGCATCGCCCCCGTGTCACCCATGAAGATCTTCGCCGGGTGGAAGTTGTGCGGCAGGAAGCCCAGGCAGATCCCGATGAGCACCGAGGCGATGACCGCCGTCGCGTTGATGCTGGTGTTGCCGAAGTCCTTCGACAGGGCCACCGAGTACGTCCAGGTGGCCATCGCGGCGATGCCCACGATCCCCGCGGCCAGCCCGTCGAGCCCGTCGACGAAGTTGACCGCGTTGATCATGACGACCACGATCAGGATCGTGATCAGCGGGCTCAGCGTCGAGTCGAGGGTGGTCTGCCCGCCCAGCGCGGTGGGCAGCGGGAGCCACGGCAGGCTCAGCCCGAAGGCGACGAGCACCCCCGCGGCGCCGACCTGCCCGGCGAGCTTGACGAGGGCGTCCATCCCCAGCCAGTCGTCCAGGAAGCCGGTCAGCGTGATCAGACCGCCCGCGGCGATCAGCGCGATCACGGTCTTGCCCTGGCCCTCGTCCGCCAGCTTGCCCCCCGCGTAGGGCAGCTCCGCGGCGATCAGCAGACCGGCGACGAGACCGCCGTACATCGCCAGGCCACCGAGCCTGGGTGTCGGCGTGGTGTGCACGTCACGATCGCGGACCTCGGGCATGGCACCGATGCGGATGGCGAAAACGCGGATCAGCGGAACCAGCAGGTACGTCACCGCGGCCGCGACGAGCGCCATGAGTAGGTATTCGCGCACGGAACCAGTTTCGCGGATAGTCCGGCCACCTGTGACCGGAAAACGACACAGAACAGCTCATAGTTCGCTGGGATATATCCGGTGAGCCCTCGTCAGCACCGCGACGCGCTCCCGTATCTCCCGCGTCGCGTCAGGGTTGCGGATGACCTGCGCCACCATCGAGGCCACCTCCTTCATCTCCTCGGGACCCATCCCCTGGGTCGTGACGCAGGGGGTGCCGACCCGGATCCCGGACGTCACCGTGGGCGGCTCGGGGTCGTACGGGATCGCGTTGCGGTTCAGCGTGATCCCGGCCGCGTGGCACCGCTGCTCGGCCACCGCGCCGGAGATCCCGACGTCGCGCAGGTCGATCAGCGCCAGATGGCTGTCGGTGCCCCCGGAGACGGGCCGCATGCCCTCGGCGGCCAGCGCGTCGGCCAGCACCTGGGCGTTGGCCACCACCTGGCGCGCGTACTCCGCGAACTCCGGCCGCAGCGCCTCGCCGAACGCGACCGCCTTGGCCGCCACCGCGTGCATGAGCGGGCCGCCCTGCACGAACGGGAAGACCGCGCGGTCGATCCTGGGCCCCAGCTCCCCCGTGCACATGATCCCGCCACCCCTCGGACCGCGCAGCGCCTTGTGCGTGGTGAAGGTCACCACGTCCGCGTACGGCACGGCGGACGGCAGGGCTCGCCCGGCCATCAGGCCGACGGTGTGCGCGACGTCGGCGAGCAGCCAGGCGCCCACCTCGTCCGCGATCCCCCTGAAGGCGGCGAAGTCGATCTCACGGGGGTAGGCGGTGGCACCACAGACGATCATCTTGGGCTGGTGCCGCAACGCCAGGTCCCTGACCTCGTCGTAGTCGATCAGCTCGGTGTCCCTGCGCACCCCGTACGCCACGACGTCGAACCAGCGTCCCGAGAAGTTGACCTTGGAGCCGTGCGTGAGGTGGCCGCCGTGCGACAGCTCCATCGCCAGCATGGTGTCGCCCGGCTGGAGCAGGGCCGCGTAGGCCGCCAGGTTCGCCGAGGCGCCGGAGTGGGGCTGCACGTTGACATGCTCGGCGCCGAACAGCCGCCTGGCGCGGTCGATCGCGAGCCGCTCGGCCCGGTCGACGACCTCGCACCCGGCGTAGTAACGCCTGCCGGGGTAGCCCTCGGCGTACTTGTTGGTGAGCGTCGAGCCGAGTGCGGCGAGCACGGCGGGCGAGGTGAAGTTCTCACTCGCGATCAGCTGGATGCCCCCGCGGAGCCGGTCGAGCTCGTCGAGGAGCACGCCCGCGATCTCCGGGTCCTCGCGCAGCAGGAGATCGAAATCCGGCCCGTAGTACGGTTCTGCGCCCATGGCTCACACCCCGAAGACGACGACTCACCCCCACTGTAAGCCCGCCCTCCCCGGTTATCGCACGTCAGGGACGCGCGGCCCCGGGAGAGCGTGTCGCGGGGAACCGCCCCCGCCGGGAGGCACGCCTCACGAGAACGCGTGCGGGGCCCCGGCCCTGACCGGCACCCACCTCGGCGTGTCGGCCGCCTGGTCGCTGATCGACGTCAGGACCGCCTGCCGGTAGAGGCCCAGACGGGTGCGCCACTCCGTCATGTCCTCGACGTAGCGGCCCGAGACGGGGGCGTCCCAGACATCCCTGCTCCTGGCGAGCTGGTACGCCTTGTCCAGGCTGGCGGTCAGCGTGTCGAGCACGGGGAGCACCTGCCTCCACATCATGACCAGCCGCTGGTAGTCGGGGTTGAACTCCCACGACGTGACCGCGTCCGGGGACGGCAGACCGGCGTTGGCCGAGGCCGGCGGGGTCTCCCCCGGCTGCAGCGGCTGCGGTGCGGGTGGATCCACGAACATCACAGGCTCCTCACCCTCGCTGACACGCTCCCTGCCTCCTGCTCACTTACCCACTGCTACCCACTACCTGACCGCTTCGTACCCACTCGCTCACCGCCCGGCGATCACGTCGCGATGGTCACCGGCCGCCCCCCGGAGGGGGGATCGGCCGCAGCGGGTCTCCCGGTTCCACGTCGCCCGCAGGCCCGTCGGGCCGGACGTCCATCGGCACCCAGGCCCCCTCGCCCCAGGTCTCCCCGTCGGGCACGCTCACGCCCGGCATCTCCAGCGGCTCGATCTCGCGGGCGTTGTCGGCGAGCGTTTTGAGCGCGTCGAGGTCGAGGGGGCTCGCCTCCGCGGTGACGACGTCACTGCCGTCGTTCGCCCAGCGGGCGGCCGAACCTCCGTCCGGCTGCGAGACCGGCCGCGTGTCCGACTGGGCGGCCGGTTGCGTCTCCGGCTGCGAGACCGGTTGCGTCTCCGGTTGCGCGGCCACACCGCCGGGAGCGGCTCCCGCCGCCTGCCCGGAGACCCCCTCGGCCCCCTGTGCCGCACCGGAGACCGCGTCGCCGACCGACGGCACCGGCGCCCCTGCGGGCCGCGTGGCCGCCTCACCCGAGGTCGTGCCCGCCGTCTGGATCGCGGGCTCACCGGAGGCCGTCCCCACGGGCCGGGGCGCGGCGTCACCGCTGGACTGGGGAGGGGGATCCGCCGGCGTCACATCGGCGGGCCGGGGCGCGGCGGGCTCGCCGGAGGTCGTACCGGTGGACTGGGAGGTGGTGTCGCCGCCGGTGCCCGGCGGCTGGACGGTCTGGTCCGTGGTCGGACCGGCGGTGTCGAGGAGCGGGTACGCGGGCTTGGCGGAATCGAGCGGCTCGTTCGGCTCGACCCAGCCCGGCTGCCCCCCGGTGACGGAGGCACCCTCGACGGTGGGCATCTCCAGCGGCGGGATGTCCTCGATGTTCTTCAGCAGCTCGTCGACCTCGGCCGCCGTGGGCGCGTCGAGCGGGATCTGGAGCACCTTCACCCCGTCGACCTCCACGACCTTCGCCCTGGAGTCGCCGCTCTGGTCGATGTCGTCGGGGTGATCCTTCCTGGGGGTGTCGAGGATGGTCTCGCCGGACGAGCCTCCCCCCTCCCTGGGCGAGCGCTCGTCGCCCTTGGAACCGGCGTTCTCCTTGGCGTCGGGCGCGTTGCCGGTCGATTCCCCACGCGGCGTCGTCTCGTCACCCTTGGAACCGGCGTCGCCCTTGGCGTCGGAATCGTTCACGGGCACGTTGCCGGTCGAATCCTGCCCGCGCGGCGTCGTGTCGTCCGCGTTGATGATCTCCGGCCGCGTGTCATCGGCCCCGGGTGGCTCCGGCGCGGGCGTGGAGTCCCCCTGCGGCGTTCCGGGCGCGGGGATGGTGTCCGAGTTGGGGGCCTCGGGCGTACGCGGGACGTCGGGCGTCTCGCGCGGCGCGGTGTCGGCGGGCGGCGCGGTGTCGGCTCGCGGCGCGGTGTCGGTGGGCGGCCCTCCCCCCTGGCCCTGCGGATTCTCCCCCGGTCCGGGAACCGCGGGCTTCAGGTCCTCGACCCTCGGCGCCTCCGGCCGCGCGTCGTCGGCCCTCGGGACGTCCGGCGCGGGCGCGGAATCCTGCCTGGGCGCCTCCGGCACGGGCGCACCCTCGGCGTTCGGTGTCCCCGGTATGGGCGCGCCCTCGGCGTTCGGCATCTCCGGGACGCGATCCGGCGCGGGCGCCTCGATCCGCGGGTCCTCGGCCCTCGGCGCGTCCGGCACGGACCGGGAGTCCGGGTCGTACGCCTCCGGCGGGGGCACGGAATCGCCCCTCGGAGCCTCCGGCACGGGGTCGGGGGCGGGAGGCTCGGGTCGCGGATCCTCGGCCCTGGGGGGCTCAGGTGTGGGATCGGGCTTCGGAGGCTCGGGACGCGGCTCCTCGGCCCGGGGCGGCTCGGGCGTGGGATCGGGCTTTGGAGGCTCGGGACGCGGGTTCTCGGCTCGTGGAGGCTCGGGTGTGGGGTCGGGCTTGGGGGCCTCGCGCGGTACGTTCTCGGTCGGCTTGGGGGTCTCCTTGGACTTCTCCCCCTCGCGCGGGGAGGTCTCGTCAGCTTTCGACCCCGTTTCCGGTTTCCGGTCGTCGGCTCCGGACGCCTCCGGCTTCGGCGTCTCCTTCCGATCGTCCCGATCGTCCCGCGGGGAGGTCTCGTCGCCCTTCGCCCCCGCCTCAGGCTTGGCTTCGTCGCCCTTCGGAGCGTCGGCCTTCGGGGCGTCGGGCTTGGTCTCGGGCTTGGAGGAGTCCTTGGGATCGTCGCGCTGGGTGGTCTCGGCCGACTGGTCGCCGACGCGGGGCTTGTCGTCCGCCCCGACGGCCGGTTTGAGGTCGTCCGCCTTTGGGGTCTCCGGCTTCGCGCCGTTCTGGGAGCCCGTCTCCGGTTTCGCTCCCTCGCCCTGGGAACCCGTCTCGGGTTTCGTGTCCCCGGCCTTCGGCTCGGCAGGAGGTGCCGTCGCGTTCTGGTTGACCTTCTTCTCCAGCAACGCCACCCGGGCGGAGACGTCGCGGACCATCACGTCGCACGCGTCGGCGACCTGGACGGGTCTGTGGGTCGACTGGGAGGACAGACCCGCCCCGCTCATCATCTGCGAGACCTTGCCCTCGACGTTCCGCATCTGCTCGGCGGCCCGCTGCACCTCGGACAACAGGTCGCGGACCAGCTTGGGGTCCATTCCTTCGAACTTGCCCATGGACGTCTCCCAGGAAGTGTCGGCCCACTTCAAGGTACCGGGGAGACAGCCCGGCGTCACGGTGATAATCAGATGGCATGGATCACGGCATATGCCGTTGATGACCGATCAGTTGTCGGGCTCCGGGCCCGTGTCCGTCGCGACGTAGCCGATCACACCGCGCAGCTTCTCCACGCTGATCGCCCCGCGCCGCAACAGCCTGGGCACCGCGGTGGTCAGATCGAGGATCGTCGAGGGGACGTCGCTCTCGCACGGCCCCGCGTCGAGATAGACCCCCACCGAGTCGCCGAGCTGCCTCTCCGCGTCGGCGGCGGTGGTGGCGGGGGGTGCGCCGGAGCGGTTGGCGCTGGAGACGGCGAGCGGGCCGGTCTCCTTGAGCAGGTCGAGGGCGACCGCGTGCAACGGCATCCGGACGGCGACGGTGCCCTTGGCGTCGCCGAGATCCCACGACAGCGACCGGTTCGCGCGGCAGATCAGCGTGAGCGGGCCCGGCCAGAAGGCGTCGACGAGATCCTGGCCGTACGGGCCGAGGTTCTCCACCAGGGCGTTGGCGGCCCGGACGGTCCCGACCAGCACGGGGACCGGCATGTCACGGCCGCGCCCCTTGGCGTCCAGCAGGGCGCTGACCGCGGCGGGCGTGAAGGCGTCGGCGCCGACACCGTAGACGGTGTCGGTCGGGAGCACCACGAGCTCTCCCCGTTGCAGGGTGGACGCGGCCTCGCTCAGGCCGGTGGCTCGCTGCTCGGCATCCATACAGTCATAACGTCGGCTCACGGCGTGCATCCTATTCCTGGCCGAACCGAGCGGTGACGAAGCGGTCCCTGCGGGTCAGGTCCTGGCGGCTGCGGACGTCGCGCCAGCCGCTCTCCTCGGGGAAGATCAGGTAGACCGGGGTGCCCTGCTGGTCGGCGTGCTCCACGGCGACGAACCCCCCGGGGCGGAGCAGCCGCCTGGCGGTCCGCTCCACCGCCCTGACCTCGTCGAGGCCGTCGCTGCCCGATCCGTACAGCGCGCGGTGCGGATCGTAGTCGCGGACCTCGGGGTCGCGGGGAATGGCGCCCGGCGGGATGTAGGGCGGGTTGGAGATCACCAGGTCGACCTGGCCGTCCAGCTCGGAGAGGGCGTCGGCCAGGTCCTCCGGGTGCAGGTGCACGCGGCCCTGGCCGTGCTCGATGATGTTGCGCTTGGCCCAGGTGTAGGCGCCCGGATCGACCTCGACCGCGTGCACGGTGGCGAGCGCGACCTCCTGGGCGATGGACAGCGCGATGGCGGCCGAGCCGGTGCCGAGGTCCACGACCACGGGCGAGGCGACGTCCATCTCCCGGAGCCGGTCGATCGCCCAGCCCGCCACGATCTCGGTCTCCGGGCGCGGGACGAACACGCCGGGCCCGACCTCCAGGGACAGGTAGCGGAAGTAGGCGCGCCCGGTGATGTGCTGGAGCGGCTCGCGGGACTCCCTGCGGGCGACGCCCTCCCAGAACAGGGCGTCGAAGTCGGAGTCCTTCACCATGTGCAGCTCGCCGCGGCGCACGCCGTGCACGGACGCGGCGATCTCCTCGGCGTCGGTGCGCGGCGACGGCACACCTGCCTCGGCGAGACGGGCGGTGGCGAGGGCGATCTCGTCCAGCAGAAAGGTCATGGGCGCGTTCTATGAATGGGCGGCGAGCTTCTCCGCCATCTCGGCGTCGAGCAGGGACTGGATGACGGCCGTGAGGTCTCCGTCGAGCACCTGGTCGAGGTTGTAGGCCTTGAAACCGACGCGGTGGTCGGAGATGCGGTTCTCGGGGAAGTTGTAGGTGCGGATGCGCTCGGAGCGGTCGACCGTGCGGATCTGGGACTTGCGCTCGGCCATGGCGGCGGCGTTGGCCTCCTCCTCGGCGATCGCCTGAAGGCGGGCCCGCAGGATGCGCATGGCCGACTCCTTGTTCTGGAGCTGGCTCTTCTCGTTCTGGCAGGAGGCGACGACGCCCGTCGGGACGTGGGTGATCCGCACGGCCGAGTCGGTGGTGTTGACACTCTGGCCGCCGGGGCCGCTGGAGCGGTAGACGTCGATGCGGAGGTCGTTCGGGTCGATCTGGACGTCGACATCCTCGGCCTCCGGGTAGACGAGCACTCCGGCGGCGCTGGTGTGGATGCGCCCCTGCGACTCGGTGACCGGGACCCGCTGGACGCGGTGCACGCCGCCCTCGAACTTGAGCCTCGACCAGACGCCCTCGTCGCCCCTCGCCTTCAGGGCGATCGTGACGTCCTTGTAACCACCGAGGTCGGAGTGGGTGGCGTCGATCAGCTCGGTCTTCCAGCCGATCCGCTCGGCGTACCGCAGATACATCCGCAGGAGGTCTCCGGCGAACAGGGCGGACTCCTCGCCGCCCTCGCCCGCCTTGATCTCCATGATGATGTCCTTGTCATCGTTGGGATCGCGCGGGACGAGCAGATGCCTGAGCTTCTCCTCCAGCTCGGGAATCCGGGCCTCCAGCTCCTTGGCCTCCTCGGCGAACCCCTCGTCCTCCGACGCCAGCTCCCTCGCCGTGCCGAGGTCGGAGTGAACGCCCTCCAGCTCGCGGTAGGTGGCGATGATCGGGGTCAGCTCGGCGTAGCGCCTGCCGAAGGTGCGCGCCTGCTTCTGGTCGGCGTGCACGGAGGGGTCGGCGAGCTTGAGTTCCAGCTCGGCGTACTCACTGAGCAGCTCGTCGAGGTTCACCGTGCGTCCTTCCTTGAAAGCCCTTGTCAGCCTGCCTCATCACCACGAACGCCGACCCGGGCACCCACGAGGGGTTCTCCGAGCCGGCGCCGGGATGAGAGCTACTGGCCCGCGGGCTTCTTGCCGAAGCGCTTCTCGAAGCGCGCCACCCGGCCGCCGGTGTCCATGATCTTCTGCTTGCCCGTGTAGAAGGGGTGGCAGGCGGAGCACACGTCGGCGTGGATCACGCCGTTCTTGGCGGTGCTGCGGGTGGTGAAGGAGTTACCACAGGTGCACGTCACCTGAGTGGCGTTGTACTCCGGGTGAATATCGGGCTTCATATCGCCTTTTCCTCTCCAAAACGCGGTCGCCGGGTCGCCACTGTCTCTCGCCTGTGAGGCTTGCGCGCTGAGCACACCGGGGTGCGCGCGGGCGGGAACCGGAACCGCTACGGTTCGGCTACCAGTGTGCCAGATCCTCCAACCACCCCAGGCCACAAGACATTCCCCCGCCCCGGTGACCTGCGTCTCCGGACCGGACACAGTGTGCTCGCCGCCCCCTGCCTGGCGCGGTATCCGGGGTTCCCGATCCCCGCGAGGAAACCAGGGGCTCCAGGCTGTCACCTTCCCAGGTACGCCAGTACCGCGAGGACCCGGCGGTGATCGTCGGGGGCGGGCTCCAGCCCGAGTTTGCCGAAGATGCTGGAGATGTGCTTCTCCACGGCGCCCTCGGTGACGAGCATCCGCCCGGCGACCGCGGTGTTGGAGCGCCCCTCCGCCATCAGGGCCAGGACCTCGCTCTCCCTGGCGGTCAGGGACTCCAGGGGGTCGCCCCTGCGCTGGCGGCCCAGCAGCTGTCCGATCACCTCGGGGTCGATGACCGTCCCCCCGGCCGCCACCCGGCGTACGGCGTCGAGGAACTCGGCCACGTCGGCTATCCGCTCCTTGAGCAGGTAGCCGACCGCCGCGGCGCCGCCGCCGATCAGCTCCGTGGCGTACTGCTCTTCGACGTACTGCGACAGGACGAGGATCGGCAGCCCCGGCCGCCTGGACCTGGCCTCCAGGGCGGCGCGCAGCCCCTCGTCGGTGTGGGTCGGCGGCATCCGCACGTCGACGACGGCGAGGTCCGGATCGTGCTCGTCGACCACCGTCACCAGACCGGGGCCGTCGCCCGCCACCCCGACGGTCTCGATGCCCCCGTCGGCCAGCAGCCGGGCCAGCCCCTCGCGCAACAGCACCGAGTCCTCGGCGATCACCACCCGCATGGGTCCCACGCTCTCACCATTCGCAGGGTAACTCCGCCCTGATCATCGTGGGGCCGCCCAGCGGGCTGTCGACGGTCAGGGTGCCGTCGATGGTCGCCGCCCGGTCGGCGAGCCCGGCGAGGCCGCTGCCCGGACGGGGCACGGCGGCGCCGACCCCGTTGTCGTAGACCTCGACGATCACCCGCTGCTCCCGGCGGCTCACCCGGATGAACGCCTCGGTGGCCTCGGAGTGCTTGGCCAGGTTGCTCAGGCACTCGGCCACGACGAAGTACGCGATGCTCTCCACCGCGGCCGGGGGCCGGTGGGAGACCTCCACCGACAGGTCCACCCGTACGGGGGCGCGCGCGGCGAGCGACGACAGGGCCGCGCTCAGCCCCCTGTCGGTGAGGATCGCCGGGTAGATGCCCCTGGCGAGGTCGCGCAGCTCGGCGATGGCGGCCTTGGTACCCCGGTGCGCCTGGGCCAGGAGCTCCCTGGCCCCGTCGGGGTCGGAGTCCAGCTTGGCCTGGGCCCGGCCCAGGTCCATCGCCACGGACAGCAGCCGCTGCTGGGCGCCGTCGTGCAGGTCCCGCTCGATCCGGCGCCGCTCGGCCTCGGCCGCGTCCACCCCCCGAGCCCGGCTGGCCCGCAGGTGGGCGGCGCGGGCGGCCAGCCGGTTCTTCTCGCTCGTCCCCAGCAGGGCGACGCCCAGCAGGCCGTGCAGCCAGGCCATCCCCCGGGTCGCGTAGAGGGCGGCGAGGAGGAATCCGGCCCCGACCAGCGCGCACAACAGCACCCTCGGCCCGCTGTCGATCGGCAGCTCCGCGAGGGGCGTCATTGGCCGCCCCGCCAGCAGCAGGGGCAGCGGCAGGGTCGTCAGGCCCAGCCCGAGCGTCCACAGGACCGCCGAGACGGTGAACTCCGCGATCCCGATCGGCAGCAGCAGCAGGAGATAGAGCAGATCCTTCCAGGTGGCGGGGTCGACGAACATGTCCTTCCAGCGCAGGAACAGGTTGTCGCCCTCGGAGGGCCGGTAGGGGCTGGGGATGTCGACGCCGAAGGCGAGCCGGAGGAACCTGCGCTCCAGCATCGCGGCGCCCCGCCAGGCCAGCATGGTCAGGGCGAGCAGCGGCAACCCGACCCACACGACCACCATCACCAGGGAGGCCGGGATCACGGACGCGAGGAACGCGAAGCAGGCGAGGCCGTAGAACATGCTCATCAGCAGGTAGGGGACGGCCCGCCAGGTCATCGGATCGACGATCATGCCCAGGGGGCCGTTCGGCCCGAGCGGAACGCGTCGCCTGAGCGGTGCCCTGACCACGGGCGTGCCTCCCAGCGTCTCGGACGTCATGCGCCTCCTCTGTCCCCGGTGCCCGTCGTCGCCGTCCGCGCCTCCGGCGTCATCCGGCGCCTCCGGCGGCTTCAGCGTCTCTGCCGCACCCGCTGTCGCCGCCGTCCCCGCCGTCTCTCGCGCCGTCCGTCTCGGCGCGCCGTCCGTCTTCGCGTACCGTCCTCGCGGACCGCCCTTTTCGCGTGCCGTCCGCGCGGGCGCGGGCCCGGGAGCCGCGGAGGAGAAGGCGTCCTGAAGTAGGGATATCCCGAAGTGCGGGGCCGCACAAGGGACTTGGGAAACGCGAACGCCCCGGCCGGAGGGGCCGGGGCGTTCGACGTACGGCGGACGATCAGTCGCGGTCGGAGCTGACCGTCGTCTTCTGCACCTGGAGCAGGAACTCCGCGTTGGACTTCGTCTCCCTCATCTTCTCCAGGAGAAGCTCAAGGGCCTGCTGCATGTCCAGGGCGTGCAGCACGCGGCGGAGCTTCCAGGTGATCTGGAGCTCGTCCTTGCCCATCAGGATCTCTTCCTTACGGGTGCCGGACGCGTCGACGTCCACCGCGGGGAAGATCCGCTTGTCGGCGAGCTGCCGGTTGAGCTTGAGCTCCAGGTTGCCGGTGCCCTTGAACTCCTCGAAGATGACCTCGTCCATCTTCGAGCCGGTCTCGACCAGCGCGGTGGCGAGGATCGTCAGCGAGCCGCCGTTCTCGATGTTGCGGGCGGCGCCGAAGAAACGCTTCGGCGGGTAGAGCGCGGTGGAGTCGACACCACCGGACAGGATGCGGCCGGAGGCCGGGGCCGCCAGGTTGTAGGCGCGGCCCAGACGGGTGATCGAGTCGAGGAGCACGACCACGTCGTGACCGAGCTCCACCAGGCGCTTGGCGCGCTCGATGGCGAGCTCGGCGACCGTGGTGTGGTCCTCGGCCGGGCGGTCGAAGGTCGAGTGGATGACCTCGCCCTTCACCGACCGCTGCATGTCGGTGACCTCTTCCGGACGCTCGTCCACCAGGACGACCATCAGGTGGCACTCGGGGTTGTTGCGGGTGATCGCGTTGGCGATCGACTGGAGCACCATCGTCTTGCCCGCCTTGGGCGGGGAGACGATGAGGCCGCGCTGGCCCTTGCCGATCGGCGCCACCATGTCGATGATCCTGGTGGTCAGGATGTTCGGCTCGGTCTCCAGGCGCAGGCGCTCCTGCGGGTAGAGGGGGACGAGCTTGTTGAAGTCGGGCCGCTGCCGCGCCTGCTCCGGGTCCATGCCGTTGACCGTGTCGAGGCGGACGAGCGCGTTGAACTTCTCGCGGCGCTCGCCGTCGCGGGGCTGACGGACGGCGCCGGTGACGACGTCACCCTTGCGCAGGCCGTTGCGGCGGATCTGGGCCAGCGAGACGTAGACGTCGTTGGAGCCCGGCAGGTAACCGCTGGTCCTGACGAACGCGTAGTTGTCGAGGATGTCCAGGATTCCGGCGATCGGGATGAGGACGTCGTCGTCACCCACCACGGGCTCGTTGCTGTCGAAGCGCTCGCGGCCACGGCGGTTGCGCTCGCGGAACCGGCCACGGCGGCCACGGCGGTCGTCGTCGTCACCCACGCCGTGCTGGTCGTTGCGGTCCTGCGGGCCCCGGTTCTGCGGGCCACGGTCGCCGCGGTCGCCGCGCTCGCCCCTGTCGCCGCGGTCGTTGGTCCGCTCGCCGCGGTCGTTACGGTCGTTGAGGCGGTCGCCGCGGTTCTGGCCCGGGTCGGCGGCGCGCTGGTCGGCGCGGCTGTCGGTCCGGTTCTCGGGGCGGTTGTCGCCGCGCTCGCGGCGGTCGTTGCCGCGCTCGCCACGGTCGCTGTTGCGGCCACGGCGCTCACCGCGCTCGCGACGGCTCTCGCCGCGCTCGCCACGGCCCTCGGCCGGGGCGGTGTCGATGGTCTGCTGCTCCACGACGGGCTCGGGCGCGACGACGGCGGCCAGGGGCTCGGGGGCGGGGGGTGCCTGCTCCACGACGGGCTCGGCGGCCACGACGGGGCGGGAACGTTCCCTGCGGGTGCGCGCCGGACGCTCGGCGACCGGCTCGGCCACGACGGCGGGGGCGGCCACGGCAGGAGTCTCCTTGACGGCGGCGGGAGCCTGGGCGCTCTCGGTGGAGACGCCCTGCTTCTCCTGGATGGCCGCGATCAGCTGGCTCTTGCGCATCCGCCCGGTCCCGCTGATGCCGAGGCCGGAGGCCATGGCCTGCAGCTCAGGCAGCACCATGGCGGAAAGGCCGGTGCCGGAGCGACGGCGCGGCTTGGCCGCGGGGCGGGTGGGGGTGTCGCCGGACGTCGGCGCCGTGCCGGTGACGTCGGAGAGGAGTTCGGTGGTGGTGTCGCTCACTAATGGGTCCTTCCCAGGGGTCGGGCGTGGCCATGATCAGCCAATCGTCCCGGTGGTGCGATCGACCCGGTGGGACAGACCGGGTCGGGTTGCACGTCGCGATCCTCGGCGGCCCATGGAGAGCCGCCGCCACTGTCGGAGAAGGGCGGATCCAGGCCGTCACCATCGAGAATCGCCGACGGTGGGACTTGGAGGACACCCCCCCGGATTGCTACCGGCAACCAGATGTCGAGATAGATCGAACGCGCATGTCCCCTAAAACGCCGCTTCTCATTGCCCCAACCGAAATATGGAGCATTCGGAGGCGACGGATTCGGGGAGGCCACTGCGGCGCTCATGTCTCACCAGGTGAGACATGACACAGCGATGTGTGGCTGACAAGCACGCACCCAACGCGGGGCACCTGGTGCGGCTATCAGCCTAACATCACCAGCGCACACAGCTATTCCCTGAAGGTCGAAGAGTCGTCAGCGTGTCTCAAGAGAAACAACGCGGGCGCCCCTGGTCTCGACATCCAGTGGCTGGATGTGCCAGTCATTACCCACTTCCGGTGCGATCAAATCCTGCGTATTCACCGTTGAAAACGCAAGAACCGTGGGCCCCGCTCCCGAGACGACCGCGGCGATCCCCGCCTTCCGCAGCCGTCGTACGAGATCGGCGGTGTGCGGCATGGCGGGTGCGCGGTAGTCCTGGTGGAGGCGGTCCTCCGTGGCGGCCAGCAGCAGATCGGGCTCGGGCCTGGCGGTCAGCGCCGCGACCAGCAGCGCGGCCCTCCCGGCGTTCGCGGCGGCGTCGGCGTGCGGGACGTCCTTGGGCAGCAGCCCTCGGGCGATCTCGGTGGACAGCCGGTGCGCGGGGACGAGGACCACCGGCCTGACGGCCTCGTGCGGGAGCAGCCGCACCAGGTGCGGCACGCCCCCGGCGTCCGTCCACGCGACGGTGAGCCCGCCGGCCAGGCACGGCGCCACGTTGTCGGGGTGGCCCTCGATCTCGGTGGCCAGCGCGAGGACCGCGTCGTCGGTCAGCTCGGCGGGCCCGGCCGGTCCGGGCTGTGCGTACGGGGTCGCGGCCAGCGCGCGGGCGGCGAGGATGCCGGCGCAGATCGCCGCGGAGGAGGAGCCGAGTCCTCGGGCTTGCGGGATCCGGTTGAGGCAGCGCAGCCGGATGCCGCGCGGCTGCGGGAGACCCATCCTGCCGAAGGTCGCGCGCATCGTGGTGACGACGAGGTGCCCCTCGCCCAGGTCGAGCTCGCCGGCCCCCTCGCCCTCGACCGCGATCTCGACGCCCGGGGAGTCGGAGGTCTCGGCCTCGATCTCGTCGTGGAGGCCGAGGGCGAGTCCCAGCGTGTCGAATCCGGGGCCCAGGTTGGCCGAGGTCGCGGGGACGCGGACGGTCGCCTTCGCCGTGCCGCCGGTCATCGAGGTCCCCGGGGGGCCGTGAGAGGTCCCCGGGGGGCCGTGAGGGGCACGTCGCTTCTCCTGAGATCCACTAGGCGAGTTCGAGGGCGGTGGCCGCCGCGTGCGCGTCGATCGGGATCGTCACCGGCGTGGGCGCGCCCGAGATGGCCCAGTCGGGGTCCTTGAGGCCGTTTCCGGTCACCGTGCACACGATGCGCTGTCCGGGCTCGACCAGCCCCTGGGCGTGCGCCTGGAGGAGACCGGCCACGCTGGCGGCGGAGGCGAGCTCGACGAACACGCCCTCCTCCTGGGCGAGCAGCTTGTACGCGGCGGCGATCTGGCGGTCGGTGACGGCCTGGATGACACCGCCCGACTCGTCGCGGGCGGCCTCGGCGAGCCCCCACGAGGCGGGGTTGCCGATGCGGATCGCGGTGGCGATCGTGTGCGGGTGGGTCACCGGCGCGCCGTTGACGATCGGCGCGGCACCGCTGGCCTGGAAGCCGAACATCCTCGGCGTCCTCGTCGCGATGCCGTCCCCGGCGTACTCGGTGTAGCCCATCCAGTACGCCGAGATGTTGCCCGCGTTGCCGACCGGGATGCAGTGGATGTCGGGGGCGTCCCCGAGCGCGTCGACGATCTCGAAGGCGGCGGTCTTCTGGCCCTGGAGCCGGAACGGGTTCACCGAGTTGACCAGCGCGATCGGGTAGTTCTCCGACAGCTTCCTGGTCATCTCCAGGCAGTCGTCGAAGGACCCCTCGACCTGGAGCAGCCTGGCCCCGTGGACCAGCGCCTGGGCCAGCTTGCCCATCGCGATCTTGCCTCGGGGCACCAGCACGGCGCAGGTCAGGCCCGCGCGGACCGCGTAGGCGGCGGCGGAGGCGCTGGTGTTGCCGGTCGAGGCGCAGATGACGGCCTTCGCCCCGTCCTCGACGGCCTTGCTGATGGCCATGGTCATGCCACGGTCCTTGAAGCTTCCGGTCGGGTTGAGACCCTCGACCTTCAGGTAGACCTCGCAGCCGGTCAGCGCCGACACCCGGTTCGCCGGGACGAGCGGTGTGCCGCCCTCCAGGAGCGTGACGACGGGCGTCGCCGTGGTCACCGGAAGTCGGTCACGGTACTCCTCGATGAGGCCACGCCACGCCCTGGTCATGATTGCTCCTCACCGCGCGCGGCCGGTCCGTGCGCGTGCTACCTGCGCTGTTGGGAAACGAGTCTACGGGCAACACGCTCGGCTCCGGGATGCGCTGTCCACCAGATGGACAAGCCGGGCGTCTCCCCAGGGAACTCTAAGGATCAACCGATATGGTCTGCGAGGCTTGACCGGGCCTGACACGCGGGGAACACGACGGGCGACACGACAGGGGTGCCACATCATGACGGGCGGCACGGCGGCGGACCTGCCGCCGATCCGGCACAACGACTACTCGCCCCTGGATCCGCCCGCGCTCGGCGCGTGGGATCCGGAGCTCCCGGTGAGCGTGATCATTCCGGCCCACGGCGGGCAGCACAGGCTCGACCTGACCCTCGCCGCCCTGGCCGCGCAGACCTACCCGGACCACCTCATGGAGGTGATCGTGGTCGACGACGGCAGCGAGCCCCCGCTGCGGCTACCGGAGATCGCCCCGAGCGGCGCCAGGATCGTGACCACCGGCTCCTCGGGCTGGGGCATCGCCCACGCGGTGAACACCGGCGCCGCGCTCGCGGAGGGCCGGATCGTCCAGCGCCTCGACGCCGACATGGTCGTCTGCCGCGAGCACATCGAGGCCCTGGCCCGGTGGCACCACCTGGCCGGATACCTGGTCACGATCGGCGCGAAGAAGTTCGTCGAGGAGCCGGCGCTGACGGCCGGCCGGGTCCACGAGGGCGTGCGCGCGGGCTCGTTGGAGTCCCTCTTCGACCTGTCGGGAGCCCTGCCCAGCTCCACCGAGCAGACGATCTCCCGCACCAACGGCCTGCGGGCCAGCCGCAACCCCTACCACGTGTGCACGGGGCCGACGGTGTCGATGCGGCGCGAGATCTTCCGGGCCGTGGGCGGGGTGGACCCCGGGGTGCTGCGGGGCGAGGACACCGAGTTCGCCTACCGGCTGGCCGCGCACGGCGTGGTCTTCGTCCCCGACATGGCCGCCCAGGCCGTCCACCTGGGACTTCCCGCCCAGCGCCGCGACCCGCAGCGGGCGGTGCGGGTCGTCGCCCCCTACCTGGCCCACCGGGTGCCGCTCCGCCGCGACCTGCGCAAGGACCGGGGCCGCCACTGGCTGGTCCCGTACGTGGAGGTGGTGCTCCGCGTCGACGGGCCCGAGGAGGGGGTGCGCGCGGCGGTGGGCGCGGCACTCGACGGGTCGCTCGGCGACGTGATCGTCACCCTGGTAGCCCCGTGGTCGAAACTGTCCGGGGAGCGCCGGCCGGTGCTGGACGACCCCCTGTTCGACCTGCGGCTGCTGCGCGAGCACTTCGCCCACGACGAGCGGGTGCGGTTCGCCGACGAGGTCTCCGCCACCCCCGCCCCGATCGCGTTCCGCTACACGGGCCCGGTCTCGGTGCCGCTGGGACGCGACACGCTGGAGCGGATGATCCGCGTGATGCAGGAGAACCGCCTGGGCATGGTCGTCGCCGATCTCGGCGGCGACGGCGAGGCGACGCTGGAGCGGACCGAGGCACTGGGCCGGGCGAGGCTGCTCGGCGCGGACGACGTGACCGCGTCGATCGAGGCCACCCACGGCGTACGGCGCGGCGACCGGTCGGAGTTCTGGCCGGCCGACCCCAAGGCCGCCCCTCTCCCCGCCGCTCCTTCCCCCGCCACCCGTGTCCCGGCCACGCCCGAAACCCCGCCTCCGGCCGCCGCCCCGGCTCAGGCCCAGGCTCGGGCTCAGGGGCGGGAAACCGCGAGTCCCTCGGCGAAGCGGACCCCCGGGCAGGAGGGACGCGACTCCCTCCTCGGCAGGCTCCGCACCGCGCTCAGGAACTGACAGGAACTCAGCGGCCCTCCGGCGGGGGCGTGACGTCGGCAGGACGTACCGCGCGGCCCCCGCTTTCTCGCGGCTCTCCTGCGGGGCGTGGCATGCCGTACGACCGGCCGGAGGCGATGACGAGCGGGCCCGAGATCACGAATGCGCGGCCGGGCACCGGGCATCGGGGAGAAAGCCGCCCGGGGAGACGGTGGAAATGCCTGCGGCCCCGCCCCTGCGCAGCCCCGGCCACGCCGGGACACTAAATACGGCCGCATGACGGGCGAGAATAAAGACAGGAAGAAAAGACGGGTCACGGTTGAGGTGAACGCCGTGGACGGGCAGGGTCGCCCGCTGTCGTGGCCGATGCCCCCGGCGGGCCGGAGACCGGGCACGTCGCGCGAGAGCGGCCAGGCCGCCGTCTCGCGGGCTCTGTGCGGGCTTATTCGATGACCGAGTGGCTATGATCGACGCAATTATGGAAATGTCATTTCTTGGGAGCGGAACGTGACCGACCAGGTGCCTAAAGATGTTGAAACGCATATTCCTAACGTCGCACGCATGTATGACTACTATCTTGGAGGTAAGGACAACTTTCCCGTGGACCGGGAGGCGGCGGAGAAGGCCCTGAGGATCGCCCCCGAGATCCGGCCCAGCGCCCGCTCCAACCGCGCCTTCCTGGGCCGGGCGGTCGGTTTCCTCGCCGAGTCGGGGATCGACCAGTTCCTCGACATCGGTGCCGGGCTGCCCACCCAGAACAACGTGCACCAGGTCGCCCCCGGAGCGCGGGTCGTCTACGTCGACAACGACCCGACCGTCCTGGTCCACGGCAGGGCGATCCTCGGCAAGAACCAGAACGTGACGATCGTCGAGGGTGACGTACGCCGGCCCCGGGAGATCCTGGAGCACCCGGACGTGCGCGCGGCGATCGACTTCGACCGGCCGGTGGGGATCCTCCTGCTGGCGATCATGCATTTCGTCCCCGACGAGGACGACCCCCTGGGCATCCTCGCCACCCTGCGAGGGGCCATGGCGCCCGGCAGCTATCTTGTCCTGTCCCACGGCGCGGCCGATGCCCGCCCGAAGGTCGCCGACGGGGTCGGCAAGGTCTACACCCGGGCCTCCTCGCGCTTCGTCACCCGTACGGGCAAGGAGATCATCCGCCTGTTCGAGGGTTTCGACGTGATCGAGCCCGGCGTCGTCAACCTGCCCGAGTGGCGGCCGGCGCCCGGCACCGACGCGCCGTACCAGCCGTACCGCGACAGCACCGCCTCCTACTTCCTGGGGGGCGTCGGCGCCGTCACCGGCGAGCGCTGAGCGGCCCGGCACCGACGGGGGCGGCCCTCACGAGGTGCAAGGGAGCGAGGGAGAACGACGGCGGGGGGCGGTCAGCGACGGCGGATGATGGCCCGTTTCACGGAGGACAGCAGCCCGTACTGGACGACCTTCCTCGCCGCGGCGAGCTCCTTGCGCAGGGTGCCGACCTCGCGCCGCAGCTCGACCGTGCTCCTGCGCCAGCGGCCCGCCTCCTCGCGCCACTTGACCACCTGGTCGCGGAGCCGTTCCGCCTCCCTGGTGAGACGGGCCACCTCGGCCTCCGCCTCGATCCTGGCCCGGTAGGCGCCACGGCGTCCGGCGAGGGCACGGGCCTCCGGCGCGAACCCGTAGGTCTCGCCGTCCACCCAGATCACGCCGAAGGTGTCGTCCACGGCGGCGTCGAGGTCCTCCCCCTCCCCCCGCACGATCGCGGCGCGCGCGAACGCGGCGGCACGTTCCAGCCGCGCCGCGACGAGCGCCCGCCCCGAGCCGGGCCCGGCGGCGTCGCCGTCCCCCTCGGCCAGCAGCACCGAGACCAGGCCGTACCCCTCGTCCCTGGCCAGGTCGAGCAGCCGGGCCAGGGTGTCCTCGCCCGGCACCCACCCGGCGGGCAGCCTGAGACGGTAGGGAACCGCCCAGGCGGGACTCGACGGCGCGCGGGAACCGGGCGGAGCGGAGATCTCGTCGGTGAAGCGGACCCTGGGCTCGTGGGCGTAGTGCCCTCGGATCAGCACCAGGTCCAGGTCCGGGTTCTTCAGGGGGGCGCGCCCCTCGGCGCCGACGCGGTCCCACGGCCCCGCGAGGGTGACCGCGACGTCGGGCACGGTGCCCGCGAGCACGGCGTCGACGGTGGCGCGCACCTCGTCGTAGGTGTATCTCCCCGACAGCCCCCCGGGCTCGACGACCACCTCGACGTACGGCACCTTCCACTGCCTGGCCGGATGGGAGCGGAGCCAGCGGTAGGACGGGATCCGGTCGGCCACGAAGGCGTGGCTCACCCGGTCGATCGGGGCCTTGTCGCGCATGCGCATGGTCGGGCCCAGGTGGAAGGCGCGCGACAGCGGCTCGGGGACGAAGACGGCGCCCGCCTGGGCGAGCCGGTAGCCCATCTCGGTGTCCTGGCCGAGGATCAGGTCGGTGTCCATCGGCCCCGCGGCGGCGAGCAGCGCGGCGTTGACCGAGGTCGCGCCGCCGACGTGCAGGCTGAAGGCGCGGTGCGGGTTGGCGGTGAGGCCGTCGGTGCGCTCGACGAGGTCGACCAGCCAGGCGTGCGGCTCGGCGGGCTCGAAGAGCTTGGTCAGGTCGTCGGCGGCGGCGACCACCTCGGGGGCCGGCAGCCCGGCCGGGGTGAAGCGCAGGTAGCCGGTCACCACGAGGTACGGGGCGGCGTGGTGCCAGCGCATGTGCGCCTCGACCGACCTGCGGTCCAGGACCACGTCGGAGTCGAGCCAGTGGATCACGTCGCCGGTGGCGGCCGACAGCCCGGCGTTGCGGGCGTGCGCGCGGCCGGGGACGGAGCAGACGATCAGGCGGGTGTCCTCGGGACGCAGCGCGGGCAGCCGCAGCGGCGGGTCGCTGCCGTTGTCGACCACGACGACCTCGGTGAGGGCGGCGGGGTAGGTCTGCGTGGCCAGCCCGGCGAGCGCCAGATCGAGTTTCTCCTGGTCACCGTACGCGGGAACGACGACGCTGACCCGGAGCGAGGGTGCCCAGGAGCCCAGGGCGGGTGGCGTGAGGCTCCGGTAGTCGTTACCGGTGATCCGTGCTGTCATGGCGTTTCCAGGATCGGGCTCGGACGGGGACCGCGCCACCGGTTCGGCGCGACGAGCGAAAGACGGTCTGGGGAAAGCCTCGGGACAGAGCGCCGTGCCGGGCGCCCCGGGCAGTGGGCACGGTGGGCGCGCGCTCCCGTCACCGGCCGAGGGAAGCCCGCCGGGGTCGCTGGAGGGGGCGGGGGGAGGGGGGTCGGCTGCGCGGGCACGAGCGAAGGATAGCGAGGCAGGAAGATCGCTTCTCACCACACTTCCCACTTGACATCGAGGATCACCGCTAAAGCATCACAGCTGTCACACAGGTCACAGGAACCTTCGAATTTCCTATTCCTCGACGTATTTGCACTTGGAGAGCCGATAGCCTCATTTACCACCAACAAGGACAGGTAACGACACAGAGCAGCACGGAAGGTAAGCGCGGATGCCCACGCCCCGAAAATTGACGCTTCTGGCGGCGACACTCGGCCCGGTGTTCCTGATCGCGCTGACGCTGCTCGCGAGCTTCGAGATCATCTCGGTCACGGCGGCCATCGTGCTCGGCGCGATCGCGACGGTGCTCGCCGTCCAGGTGCTGGCGGTCGCGACCGTACGCAGGGTCGACGGCAAGGCCCAGCGGATCGACGCCCGGGTCAAGCGCTACGAGGCGGAACTGGCCACGGTCAAGACGGCCACCCAGCGGCTGGACCGGCGGCTGGACGAGATCGTCGAGCTGCTCAAGGAGCACGAGCGCAAGCGGGACGAGGACCTGCAGGCGATTCTGGTCTCCCTAGGAGAGGACCGGCTCGCCTCCGTACCCCGGCGCCAGGAGATCGAGGAGATGGTCCACGACCTGCTGCCGCGCCTGGCGGCGGTGGAGGCCAGGACCGAACGGGCCGACGGAACGACAGAGGGAAAAGCGTGATCGGGACCGGTTCCGTCACCCCCGGCGCCGCCTCGTCCACCCGCCCGCGCGACGACCGCACCGACCGGGCCGACCGCGCCGACGAGAACGGCCGGGTCGTCGTCCCGCGCGCCGGGGTCAGGCACAACGACTACGGATCGCTGCTCCCGCCCGACCCGGGCACCTGGGAGCCCCGGCTCAGGGTGAGCGTGGTGATCCCGGCGCACGACTGCCAGGAGGCCCTGGACCGCACGCTCGCCGGGCTGGCCGCGCAGACCTACCCCGCGCACCTCATGGAGGTGGTCGTCGCCGACGACGGCAGTGACCCGCCACTGCGCGTCCCCGAGATCACCCCGGCCAACACCAGGCTCGTCCGGGTGCCCGACGGCCGCTGGGGACGGGGCTGGGCCCGCCAGACCGGCGCCGCCGCAGCGGCGGGCGACGTCCTGCACTGGGTCGACTCCGACATGATCCTCGACCGGGAGCACGTCGAGGCGCACATGCGCTGGCACCATCTCCTCCCCTACGCCGTCGTGATGGGCGACGTCCGATTCACCCCCGACGGGGCCGGGCCCTCCGCCAGGGAGGTCTTCTCGGCCGTGGAGGCCGGGGACGCGGAGAAGCTGTTCGACGAGTCCGCGCCGCACGAGTGGCGGGCCGGGGTGCTGGAGGAGACCCGGTGGCTGCGGGACGCGGGCGCCGGGGCCTACCGGCTCCACTCGGGGGCCACCACCTCGGTCCCCGTGGCGCTGCTGCGCTCGGTCGGCGGCGTGAACACCACCCTGAACATGGCCGAGGACACCGATCTCGGCTTCCGCCTCGCGCAGGCGGGCGCGGTCTTCATCCCCGACCCGCAGGCCCGCGGCTGGCACCTCGGGCCGTCCACGGTCATGATCCGGGAGAAGGAGGTGCACCGGCACAACTGGTCGGTGCTGCCCGACCTCATCCCCGACCTGCGCTGGCTGCGTACCCACCCGCGCAGGGCCTGGCTGGTGCCGTACGTGCACGTCGTCGTCGACGCCCGGGGCGCCTCCTACGAGGACGTACGGGCGAGCGTGGACTCCGCGCTCGCGGGCACCCTCGTCGACGTCGCCGTCACCGTGGTCGGGCCCTGGGCGGACCTTCCCGCCGGGCGCCGCCGCTCCCTCGACGAGCCGCTGCTCGACCTGCGCCTGGTACGCAACCTGTACGTCCACGAGCCGCGCGTCTCCTTCACCGAGGAGGTGCCCGCGAACTCCGCGCCCGCGCCGTTTCGGCTCACCTTCCCCGCGGGGTGGGCACTCGGCGCGGAAAGCCTGGCCGAGCTGGTCAAACTCGCCGAACGCGAGGAGTACGGGCTGCTGAGCGCGGCGCTCGACGAGGGGCCCTCCGGGATCAGGGCGGCCAGGTTCGAGCGCACCGCCGCCTTCGCCAGGGCGGCGCTGGTGAGCGAGGGACCGGGCGGCGACGACGGGCTCGACGACGCCGTCCACGAACTGTTCGGCTCCCTCTGGGTGAGCGCCGCCGAGGTCGGCGTGACGACCGCCGACGAGGCGGAGCCCGTCGCCGGGGACACCGCGAAGTGGCGGGCCGACTCCGCGCGCTGGAAGCGCGAGGCGGAACGCCTGAAGGACGAGGTGGAAAGCCTCCGCGCCGAGACCGGACGCCTGCGGGCGGAGGCCGCGCGCCTGGAGGACGAGCGGCGCCTCGGCCCGCTGGGAAAGATCATCTCGACGGCCAGGCTACGGGGGAAGACCGGCTGATGTCCCTTCTGATCGATCTGGTCCGCGCCGCCAGGGAGCGGAGCGGCAAGCGACGCGTCCTCGTCTACTGCGTGGGCTTCGAGACACTCGGCGAGCTGGAGACGTACGGGGCGATGGACCTCGACGGCGACCTCGACGGCATCCCGCGCGCCGAGGAGGGCGCCGCGGAGATCCTGGTGCTCGCCCGCACCCCGACCGACGTCCGCCGGGCCGCGAGCCTGCAGTCACTGCTGCCCATGGCCCCCCGGGTCGTCGTCGCCGTGAAGGAGACGCCGTACTGGTACACCGCGCCGGTGCTGTCCCCCACCCCCGCCCACCGCTGGCGCGCTCTCGTCGAACTCCGCGTCCACCAGCCGAAACAGCCCGCCTGGGTGGTCGAGGCGAGCTTCTCCAAACCGGTACCCGCGGGACGGACCCTCGCCGCGACCGCGAGGGCCTTCGGCGGGCACCGGATGGACGCCGTCTCCGGGCCCGTCGCCGGTCTGGCGGGCCCTGGAGCGGCCCACTGGCGACCCGGCGACCCGAACGCGGCCCCGGCCCCCCTGACGGGGCCCGTCCCCGACAGGTTCGGCGCCCGAGGCGCCGACCTGGTCGTGCGCGCGGTCGGCGAGGAGCCGCCGCCCTGGTCCGGCGCCGAGCCCACCGGCGAGACCACCGGCGAGACCACGGTGGACCGCCCGGTCGCCGAGCTGATGACCTGGGAGAGACTCGGCCGCCCCGGCGGCGGCAAGATCCTGGAGAACGGCGTCGGCGACCTGTCGGAACCCCGGACCATCCCCCCGGTCGACACCCGCTCGGTCAACCCGATGAACTTCATCACCGTGCCGTCCCTCGGCACGGCCGACCTGTCCTCGGAGTCCGGCCGCTGGGCGATCACCTGCGATGGCAGGACGCTCACCTCCTTCGACGCCTCCGGCCGCGTCACGGACGTGGACGTCAACCGGATCAGGCAGGTCAGGGCCCTACATGTGGACTGGCGGCGCAGCCACACCGGCCCGGCGGCCGCGCTGCGGGTCGTCACGGGGCTGGCGGCGGCCGGGGTGCCCCTGATCTCCGAGGCCGTGCCGCGCTGGGCGGGCGCCCTCGGCCCCGAGCTGGCCAGGCTGATCACCTCGGTCGACGAGCCCGCGCTCAAGGACGACCTGGAGCGCGAGGAGCACAGCATCCGGCTGCGCCGCGAGGCGCTGCGCGTCCACGGGGTCCGCGCCCGCTGGGAGCAGCTGGGCGCCCCCTCGGCGCCCGTGCCGACGGTCTCGGTACTGCTCGTCACCCGCCGCCCGGAGATGGTGGGCTTCGCGCTGGAACAGCTGTCCAGGCAGCGCGGCGCCGAGTTCGAGGTGATCCTCGCCCTGCACGGCGCCTCCGCGGCGCATCCCGGCGTGGCCGGGGCCCTCGCCTCCTTCGAGCGGCCGGTCACCGTGGTCGAGGTCGACAAGCGGACCGTGTTCGGGAACGTGCTGAACCAGGCCGCGGCCAGGGCCTCGGGGTCGTTCCTGCTGAAGATGGACGACGACGACTGGTACGGGCCCGATTTCATCTCCGACCTGCTGCTGGCCCACTCCTACTCGGGGGCCCAGGTCGTGGGCATGGTCCCCGAGTTCGTCTATCTCGCCTCGATCGGGGTGACCGTCCACCGCGAGCAGATCACCGAGCAGATCACCAACTTCATCGCCGGAGGAACCATCTTCTCCGAACGCTCCGCCTTCGAGGCCGTGGGCGGGTTCCGTCCCATGCCCGGCACGATCGACGCCCAGTTCCAGCACGCCGTGCAGGCCGCGGGCGGGCAGATCTACCGCACCCAGGGACTCGGCTACATCCTGCGGCGCGGCAACGTCGCCAACCACACCTGGCGCGAGCCGATCGGCACGTTCCTGCGGCGCAACAAGCGCCAGTGGCGCGGCTTCCGGCCCAGCGCGCTCATGGAACTCCCCCCGGAGGCGCCGTGAGCACGCCGCGTATCCCCAATGCGCCGTACGCGACACCGGCTCCGGCTTCGGCTGGGGAAGACGCCGTGAGCACGTCGCGGATCCTCGCCCGCGGCGCCGTCGCCACGCCGCGGATCCCGGGCAACGACTACGGGGTGCTGTCCGCCCCCGCCCCCGGCAGCTGGGAGCCGCGCCTGTCGGTGAGCGTGGTGATCCCCGCCAGGGGGCGGCAGGACAGGCTCGACCTCACGCTCGCCGCGCTCGCCGCGCAGACCTACCCCGCCCACCTCCTCGAGGTGATCGTCGTGGACGACGGCAGCGCCCCCCCGCTCCGGCTCCCCGGGATCGCCCCGGAACACACCCGGATCATCGGCAACGCCTCCGGCCGCCGGGGCATCGCCTGGGCCCTGGAGACCGGCACGGCCGCCGCGGACGGCCAGGTGATCCACCGGATGGACGCAGACATCGTCTCCTACCGGGAACACGTCGAGGCGCACATGCGCTGGCACCATCTGGCCGACTACATGGTGGTGACGGGGACGCTGCGCTTCACCGCCATGGCGGGTACCCCGCCCACCCCCGCCGAGGTCCAGATCGCCGTCGGCAAGGACAGGGCGGGCTCCCTCTTCGAGGAGGACCCCGAACACGGGCACGACTGGATCGGCGAGCTCGTCGCCACCCACCGCGACTTCCGGGACGCGCCCAGCTCGCTGCTGCACCGCGTCCACGTGGGCGCGACGGTCTCACTGCCCGCCGCCCTGCTGAGGGAGGCGGGAGGGCTGGACACCTCCCTGACCCTCGGCGAGGACACCGAGCTGGGCTACCGGCTCACCCAGACGGGCGCGGTGTTCGTCCCCGACGCCGAGGCCCTCGGCTGGCACCTGGGCACCACGACGGCGATGCGCAGGCCCGCTGACGTCAGGCGGCACAACGACCCGTTCATCGCCGACCGGATCCCGTACCGGCGCCACCTGCGCACCGACGCGGGCCGGCAGTGGCTGGTCCCCTACGTCGACGTCGTGGTGGACGCCGGGGACGCCTCCTTCGAGGACGTCAGGGCGAGCGTCGACGGGTCGCTGGCCAGCACCCTGCCCGACGTGCGCGTCACCCTGACCGGGCCGTGGGCGTCGCTGACCGGCGAGCGCCCGGTCCCGCTGGACGACCCGCTGCTCGACCTGCGGCTGCTGCGCGGCCAGTACGCCCACGACGGCCGCGTCTCCTTCGCCGAACGGGTCCCCGCGACCTCGGCGCCCGCGCCGTTCCGCCTCGTCTGCCCGGCCGGGTGGGTACCGGGGGTGGACTCGCTGGCCAAGCTGATCGAGCAGGCGGAGAAGGACGACGAGGGCCTGCTGCTCGTGGCGCTGGACGAGGACGAGTCCGGAGTCCTGGCCGCCCGCCTGGAGCGGACCTCCGCCGTCGCGAGGGCGATGCGGGTGGC
Organism: Streptosporangium oxazolinicum; assembly: GCF_039537505.1. Classification (NCBI taxonomy): domain Bacteria; kingdom Bacillati; phylum Actinomycetota; class Actinomycetes; order Streptosporangiales; family Streptosporangiaceae; genus Streptosporangium; species Streptosporangium oxazolinicum. Next base: position 173,206 of record NZ_BAABAQ010000006.1, on the reverse strand, counting down.
CCGCGAGGACGAGCGGCTCGACGACGTGATCGCCGACCTGCACGGGGCGACCTGGCTGGACGCGGAGTCCTGGAAGTTCCGGCCCGCCGCCCGCGCCTACCCGTACTGGGCCGTGAACCGCAACCGGGAGGCCGCGCGCTGGAAGGCCGCGGCCGAGTCGCGCGCCAAGGAGAGCGAGCGGGCCCAGCGGCAGGTCGCCGCCCTCAAGGCCGAGCTGAAGGAACTGCGCGCCAAGGCCGCCAAGGGCAGCCGCGACACCGTCAGGTGGAAGGAGAAGGCCGAGCAGCGCCGTCTGGAGGCCGTGGCCCTGCGCCAGGCCCAGCAGCGCTCCCTTCTCGGCCGCGCCGCCCGCCGCCTCCGCAGGCTCACCGAGGGTTCCTGACGCCCTGCCGCCACGCCCTGCCGCCACGCCCTGCCGCCACGCCCTGCCGCCACGCCCTGCCGCCACGCCCTGCCGCCACGCCCTGCCGCCACGCCCTGCCGCCACGCCCTGCCGCCACGCCCTGCCGCCGAGGACGCCCCGGACCTCCGGGCGTCCTCGGCGGCCCGGTCACTCCTGCCTGGGCAGGGGGCGGTAACGGGCGCCGACGGCGCTCTGCAGGGTTCGCACGGCCGTGCCGTGCGGCTTCCGGGTCACCAGCCAGTCGAGGAACTGGCCCAGGAGCCGGGGAGTCGTCGAGTAGAGGCCGCAGTCGTCGCAGACGCGGTGGAACACCAGCGGGACCAGCCCGCCGCCGCTCTTCTCGGCGTTGAGGACCTGCTGCTTCATGTGTCGCAGCAGGGTGTCCTCGCGGACGGAGCCCGGGGTGCGGATGTCGTAGCGGTTCTTCGGGCGCAGGGCCTCACCGGCCGGACAGGCGGGGCATCCCCACTCCTTGAGCCCGCCCACCCCGCGGGCCGCGTCGTAGCCGCACCGGCGCGCCACCGCCATGGCGTCGGAGTCGACCGCGCCGAACGGGTAGGCGAGGGTCGTGGGCCGGTATCCCCATGCCACCAGCGCCCTGCGGTCGTCGCAGATCTGCCCCTCCTGCTCGCTCTGGGTCAGCTCGGTGAGACGGACGTGGGTCAGCGTGTGACCGCCGATCTCGTGGCCCTTCCTGGCGATCTCGGCGAGCCCGCGCCGGGTCAGCTTCTCCTCGTCGCCGACGGTGTCGGTGTTGACGTAGAACGTTCCACGCATACCGCGTTTCTCCAGCATGCGGGCGACGGCCGGGTGGGAGGAGTCGCCGTCGTCGAAGGTGAGCGCGACGACCGTCTTGATCTTCTTCGAGGGGCGTGCGGTCGCCGCGTGGGCGGCCGGGCCCAGCGTCGCCACGATGGCCAGCGCCACGGAGAGCGCCACCATCCGGGGGAAGACCTTCACGGTGAAAACTCCCTTTCGCGGAACGGCAAACAGGGCATGAAAGCACCTTATAAGTCGGCAGGGGTCACCAAATGATCTGTTATCAAATGCCCAGGAAGCCGATGCCGAGTCGGCATGGCACGGGGTCCCGGGGACCCGCACCGAGCACGAACGGCGCCGCGCGTTCACCCCCCGATCCGGCGCGGCACGGCGCGGGAAGCGCGGCACGGCTCAGGGAGACGCGGCACGGCTCGGGGAGACGCGGCACGGCTCGGGGAGACGCGGCACGGCTCGGGGAGACGCGGCACGGCTCGGGGAAGTGCGGGACAGCTCGGGGAGGCGCGGCAGGCTCGAAGAGACGCGGGAAAGCCGTGAACCACGCACCGGCCTTCCGGGAGCGACCCCCGTGAACCGGTCGCCGCGAGCTCCTGACCCCACCGGGCCTGGACGGCTCGGAACGATCTCCGCAGGACGGGCCGTCCCGAGCCCCTGACCCCACCCACCTTGACGGGCCGAAACGACCCCCGTTCGCACGGTCCGCGCCACCGTGGCTCGCTGATCGGCGCGGGCCGAGGCCCGCGGGGCCGGTCACGGCGGACCGGCCCCGCGAGGCGCCGCCAGAGGGTGTCCTCGCTCGACGAGCACCCGGCCCCGCCGTTGGGGCCGAGCCGCGAGGCGCCGTTAGGGGGTGTCCTCGCCCTCGACGCGCATGACGCTCACCACGTCGCGGACGATGTCCAGCTCGCGCAGGGCCTCGATCGTGGCCGACAGCGCGGCGTCGCTGGCCCTGTGGGTGACCAGCACCAACTGGGCGTCCGCGCCGTGCCCCTCCTGCCGGACGGTCTGGATGGAGACGTCCTGCTTGGCGAACATGTCGGCGACCCTGGCGAGCACGCCGGGCTTGTCGGCGACGTCCAGCGAGACGTGGTAGCGCGTGACGGTCTCGCCCATCGGGTGCACGACCAGGTCCGCGTACGTGGACTCCTCCGGACCACGGGTGCCCGCCAGCACGTTGCGCCCCACGGCCACGATGTCGCCCAGCACGGCGCTCGCGGTCGGGGCGCCACCCGCGCCCGCGCCGTAGAACATGAGCTGCCCGGCGGAGCGCGCCTCGACGAACACCGCGTTGTAGGCCTCGCGGACCCCGGCCAGCGGGTGCGTCCTGGGGATCATGGCCGGATGCACCCGCACCCCGAACGACCTGCCGTCGTCGGAGCGGGCGCAGATCGCCAGCAGCTTGATGACGTATCCCATGGCCTTGGCGCTGGCCACGTCCGTCGCGGTGATCTCGGTGATGCCCTCGCGGTGCACGTCGGCGGCCGTCACCCGGCTGTGGAAGGCGATCCCGGCGAGGATCGCGGCCTTCGCCGCGGCGTCGAAGCCCTCCACGTCGGCGGTGGGGTCGGCCTCGGCGTAGCCCAGCGCCTGCGCCTCCCCCAGCGCGTCGGAGAACGAGGCCCCGCTGGAGTCCATCTGGTCGAGGATGTAGTTGGTGGTGCCGTTCACGATGCCGAGCACGCGGTGCACGTGATCTCCGGTGAGCGACTCGCGCAGCGGCCGGATCAGCGGGATGGCGCCCGCGACGGCCGCCTCGAAGTAGAGGTCGGCGTTACCGGCCCTGGCCGCGGCGTGGATGGTCGCGCCGTCCTCGGCGAGCAGCGCCTTGTTGGCCGTGACGACCGACTTGCCGCTGTTCAGCGCGGCCAGGATGAGCGACCTGGCGGGCTCGATGCCGCCGATCACCTCGACGACGACGTCGATGTCGTCCCGGGTGACCAGGGCCTCGGCGTCCGTGGTGAGCAGGGCGGGGTCCACGTCGGCGTCCCGCCTGCGGCCCAGGCGCCGTACGGCGACCCCGGCGAGCTCCAGCGGCGCCCCGATCCGGGCGGCGAGGTCGTCGGCCTGCTCGTGCATGAGCCTGACCACCTGGGAGCCGACGACGCCGCATCCCAGAAGTGCGACTTTCAGTGCCATGCGGTCACGCCCCCTCGTCGCTCACACCATGGACGGCTCTCGGCCGCTCCGGGTCGTTTCACAGCTGTCCTCTCAGGAGGTCGTCCTCGGTCTCCCTGCGGACGATCACACGGGACACCCCGTCCCTGACCGCGACCACGGCGGGCTTGGGGAGATAGTTGTAGTTGTTGGCGAGCGAGCGGCAGTAGGCGCCGGTGCCCGCGACGGCGATCAGGTCGCCGGTGGCCAGGTCGGCGGGGAGCCACAGGTCGCGCACGACCATGTCGCCGCTCTCGCAGTGCTTGCCGACCAGGCGCGAGAGCATCGGTGCCGAGGCGCTCTCCCGGGAGGCCAGCCGCGCGGTGTACTCGGCCCCGTAGAGGGCGGTGCGGATGTTGTCGCTCATGCCGCCGTCGACGCTGACGTAGGTGCGCAGGCCCTCGACGTCCTTGATCGTGCCGACCTCGTAGAGCGTCACCCCGGCCAGCCCGGCGATGGCCCTGCCCGGCTCGACGGTGAGCTTGGGCACCGGCAGACCGGCCCCCCTGGCCACCTTGCTGACGATCTCCCGCAGGTTATCGGCGATCTCCTTGACGTCGGGCGCGGTGTCGCCCTCGACGTACGGGATGCCGTAGCCGCCGCCGAGGTCGAGCTCGGGCAGCACGACGCCGTGCTCGTCCTTGATCTTGACCAGGAGGGTGGCCAGGCGGGCCGCGGCCACCTCGAACCCGGCGGTGTCGGTGATCTGGGAGCCGATGTGGGAGTGCAGGCCGACGAGCTCCAGCTGGGGCAGGGCGAGGATCCGCCTGGCCGCCTCGGCCGCCGCGCCGCCGCTCAGCGAGAAGCCGAACTTCTGGTCGTCGTGGGCGGTCGCGATGAACTCGTGGGTGTGGGCCTCGACGCCCACGGTGACGCGGATCATCACCTTGGGACGCCTGCCGTGCTTGTCGGCGAGGAAGCCCAGGCGGGCGATCTCCTCGAAGGAGTCGGCCACGATGTGCCCGATCCCGACCTCGACGGCCTTCTCCAGCTCGGCGAGCGACTTGTTGTTGCCGTGCATGGTGATCCGCTCGGGCGGGAACCCGACGCTGAGCGCGACGGCGAGCTCCCCGGCGCTGCAGACGTCGAGGCCGAGGCCCTCCTGCATGATCCAGCGGGCGACCTCGCGGCACAGGAAGGCCTTGCCCGCGTAGTGGACCTCGCCGCCGGAGAACGCGCTCGCGTAGTCGCGGCAGCGGGAGCGGAAGTCTTCCTCGTCCACCACGTAGAGCGGGCTGCCGTGCTCCGCGACCAGGTCCCTGACGTCCGCGCCGCCGATCGTGATCGAGCCGTCGGCGCGGCTCGACGTTCGGGGCCAGATGGTCGGGTCGAGGGTGTTCAGGTCGGCGGGTGCGTGCGGAGGGCGCTCCTCGGGCAGCACTTCTGCATGCCGGTCACCGGCGGGATGGGCGAATCGACTCACCCGATCGAGGCTATCGGACCCGGTGATCCCCCTGAGACGATTGCCCACCCATCGAGACGCGATCCTCCCCGAACACGTGAACTTTTTACGTTATTGGCCGCTTTCGCGACATATTTTAACGTCGTACCGCGACGTGATCTTGGGAGAGGCCCGGGGCGGACCCGCGCATCCCGGCCGGGGTGCGCGGGCCGGTGAGGACCGGTGCGGGCCGGGTGCCGGGCCGCCGGCGCCGGGGCCCGCACCGGCACTCAGCCGCCCGGCGGGACTACACCGGGCAGGCGAGCGTGCTGGTGGCGCAGCAGCCGATGCTGATGAAGTGCTCCGTCCTCGGCTCGCGGCCGCCGACCAGCTCGTCCAGGCTGATCTCCCCGGCCGGGTGGACCAGGTCGGCCGTACGGGCCTGCGGGTTCTTCCACTGACGGATCAGCTCGTTGTCGGACATCACATGTCTCCTTGGTCGAGATTGGTCGTGCGTGAGGCGCGGGGGCCGGTCCGGCACGAGGGCCGAACCGGCCACCCTTCGGTAACCTTCGGTAACCACTGGTGGCCGTGCCCGGTGGACCGTCGCGGACCTCGCGGCGGAGGTCCGCGACGCGACGCTCGGTCACGGTCTCGGGCCGGATGCTCCGGGCCTCCTAGCAGAGGTCCACGGTGCAGCACTTGTGCGAGATCACCGGGGGCCAGGTCTCCTGCGGCATGCCACCGATGACGCGCGCGAGGTGCTCGTCGAGGTCGATCTCCCCGGCGGGATGGACCAGGTCGGCCGCGCGGGCCCGCGGGTCCTTCCACTGACGGATCAGCTCGTCGTCGGACATCTCACGCCTCCCTGGCGCACGCGGCCGAGGGTCAGCAGTAGTAGCCGGTGGGGCAGCAGCCCCAGGAGGCGATCCCCTCGGTGGCGGGCGGGCGGCCGCCGACCAGCTCGTCCAGGCTGATCTCCCCCGCCGGGTGAACCAGGTCGGCGGTACGGGCCTGCGGATTCTTCCACTGACGGATCAGCTCGTTGTCGGACATCACATAACTCCTTGGTGTGGGCCGCCGGGGATCAGCAGAGGAAGTTGGTGGGGCAGCAGCCGTAGGAGAGGATGTACTCGCTCACCGGCGGGCGACCGCCGACCACGCGGGCGTCGTCCAGGGTGATCTCCCCGGCCGGGTGGGCCAGGTCGGCCGTACGGGCCTGCGGGTTCTTCCACTGACGGATCAGCTCGTTGTCAGACATTCCATAACTCCTTGGTGAGATCGGTGAGACTCGATGCTTCGGGAGGCTCCGGCCGGACCGGCGCGGAGGCGGGCCGAGGGCCCTTCGCGGTGGAGCGGATCAGAAGTCGCCGCCGCACCACGTGGCGGTGGGGCAGCAGCCCCAGGTGAGGAAGTACTCGCTCACCGGCGGGCGACCGCCGACCACGCGGGCGTCGTCCAGGGTGATCTCCCCGGCCGGGTGGGCGAGGTCGGCGGTACGGGCCTGCGGGTTCTTCCACTGACGGATCAGCTCGTTGTCGGACATGACGTACTCTCCTTCTGGATTTTCTGGATTGGGATCTCGTGGATCACGATCGGAATCGGTCCTGGGGCGCGCCGGCGGGATCCGGCGCGCCTCACGCGTTCAGGGCCCCGGCTCGTTGCCGGGGCGCCGCGTCGTGCGCGAACAGCTCTCGGTAGGTCCCCTCTCGTGCGATGAGCTCCTCGTGCGTGCCCCGCTCGACGACGCGGCCGCGGTCGAGCACGAGGATCCTGTGGGCGTCGCGGATCGCGCTCAGCCGGTGCGAGATGACGATCCGCGTGACCTCGAGCCGGGACAGCGCCGCGTCGACGCGGCGTTCGGTCTCGGGGTCGAGGTGGCTGGTGGCCTCGTCCAGGATGAGCAGGCGAGGCCGGTGGACGAGGGCGCGGGCCAGGGCGACCCGCTGGCGCTGCCCGGCCGACAGCGCGGCGCCGGCCTCGCCGACGAGGGTGCCGTACTTCATGGGCATGGCGCCCACGTCGTCGTGCAGTCCGGCGATGCGGGCGGCACGCACGACCTCCTCCTCGGTGGCGTCCTCGCGGCCGAGGGTGAGGTTGTCCATGATCGTGCCGTTGAACAGGTTGAGGTCCTGCAGGACGGCCCCGCAGCGGGAGCGCAGGTCGTGGACGTCGAGGTCGTCCAGCTCGTACCCGTCGTGGCGCACCGTACCGGCGGTGGGGCGCAGCAGGCCGAGGACCAGCAGGGCGATGGTGCTCTTGCCGGAGCCGGTGCGGCCGACGATGCCGAGCTTGCCACCGGGCGGGACGGTGAAGGTGAGGTCCCTGAGCACCGGCGGGGCGTCGGCCTGGTAGTGGAAGACCAGGTCCTCGACCTCGACGCCGCTGGCGGTGTGCGCGGGCAGGCGTACGGGGCCGGAGGGTTCCTCGTCCGCGTCGACGATGTCGTAGACCCGCTCGATCTGGCTGCGCAGCATCGGGTAGCTCTGGCCCGCGCTGGCCAGCCCCTGCAGGGGGGCGAGCACGGCGAGGGCGACGGTGCTGGCGGCGAGCGCGGTGCCGATCGTCATGCCGCCGTTCAGGACGAGCGCGAGCCCGGTGAGCAGCAGGAGCAGCGGCGCGGCGATGGTGAGGGCCTGGTGGAACGCCTCCAGACCGGCGGTGATCCGGCCGCGGACGACCAGGGCGCCGCGATACGTGTCGAACAGCCGCGCCCAGTGCTGCTCGGCCCGTCCCTCGACACCGTTGGCCTTGACCGGGACCACGGCCTCCAGGGTCTCGGTGAGGTAGCTCTGCTCCTCGGCCTTGGCCGACAGCTCCCGCTGGTAGACGGCCGCGACCCGTGGGGAGACGCGTACCACCAGCAGCACGTGGGCGGCGCCCAGGGCGAGGACGACGGGCACGTAGCCGGGGGCGAGCACGGCCAGGCCGATCAGGTAGCCCACCAGGAGCGCGGCGTCCAGTACGAGGATCAGCAGCCGTTGCGTTACGGTCTCGCGCGTGGTGGAGACGCTGCCGAGCCGGGCGAGCAGGTCTCCCCTGCGGCGCTGGATGAAGAACGACAGCGGCAGCCGCAGCATGTGGCGGATGAGCTGCCGCCCCAGCGTCGCCTCGGCGCGGACGCGCAGGGCGAGCACCGCCGTCTCCCTCAGCAGGGTCGTCAGCCCGGCCAGGACGGTGGTGCCGAGCACCACCAGGGCGAAGAGCGGCAGGATGTCCGTCCGCCGGTCGGGGGCGAAGGTGTCGACGACCTGCTGGGTGGCGAGCGGCAGCACCAGGGCGAGCAGCTTCAGCACGGTCGCGCAGGCCAGCACGGCGGCGAGCAGGCTCCGGCTGCCGGGCATCGCCACGAAGTCCCGCAGGTAGCGGAGCATCAGCCACTCCCGCATGGGGGTGCGCCGCCGGACGAAGCCGGGGCCGGGCGACACGTGGATGAGCACGCCGCCGAAGCGCCGGTCGAAGTCCTGCGCGCTCTGCCACTGACGGCCGCCGCCCGGGTCGGCCAGGCGGACGCGCCGCGCGCCGACCCGTTCCACCACGACGAAGTGGTGGTCGGCCAGGTAGGCGATGGCCGGCTGGTCGATGGGGCCGAGGCGTTCCATCCGCTCGGTCCGCGCGTGCAGGCCCATGCGGGGGGCGGCGGCGATCAGGTGGGCGGCGGACACGCCGTCGCGCCCGATGCCGAGGGTCTCCCGGCATTCGGAGACCCGGGTGTCCCTGCCGTGGAAGCTGGCGATCATGGCCAGGCAGGCCGCGGCGCATTCGGTGGAGGTGAGCTGGTGTCGCAGCGGGACCCTGTTCCTGCTCATCGGCGCTCACCCCCGATGGGCGCGTCGAGCAGCAGCACGGACGGGACGCTCTCGGGCCGGGCGAGCCGGAGCAGGCCGTGCCCGATGCCGGCCAGCCCGTTCATCAGGCCGGGGGTGGGGGCGGCGCCGGGCGCGCCCCAGCGGGGGCCTCGGCGGGCCAGGTCGTCGAGGAGGTGGGTCGTGCGGGCCGTCAGCAGTTCCGCCGCCTCGGGCCGGTGGCGCAGCTGGACGAGCAGTTCGAGGTTGCCCAGCTCGCCGTGGCAGAGGCTGTGGTTGGCCATCGGCCCGCGCCCCAGCTCGGCGGCGAGCGCGCGGTCGAGGTCCGGGTCGAGGTCTCGGTCGAGGTCCGGCGCCGGGCCGCCGACGCGTGACAGGCCGATGCCGGGTGATCCGTGGCACCAGGCGTGGAGCATGTCGTCGCCGCCCTGTCCTCCCCGGTAGTCGGGCCAGCCCCCCAGGTCCGGCCGGTAGTGCTCGCTCTCGTAGGCGAAGGCGGCCAGGGCGGTGTCACGGGCGCGCGGGTCGCCGCCCGCGTCGGCGTAGCGGCGCAGCGCCCAGCCGATGCCTCCGGCGCCGTGGGAGAAGCCGGTCAGCGGCAGGTCGTCGCTCATGGGCGTGTGCCAGGCCACTCCGGCCCCGGTGGGGACCGCGGTGGTCACCAGGCGTTCGGCGCACGCCTCCGCGGCGCGCCAGGCGGCGGGTGACCCGGTGGCTCGGTGGATCGCGAGCATCGTGGCCAGGGTTCCGGCGCTGCCGCAGATGACGTCCAGCGCCTCGTCCTGACCGGCCGCCTTCGCGCACAGCTCCACCAGGTCCTCGACCGGCCGCGCCAGCCTCGCGTCGTCCAGCAGGGTGGCCAGGTGGAGCAGGGTGTACGCGACTCCGCCGAGGCCGGTGAAGGCGCCCATGACGCCTTCCTCCGGCGGGTCCTCGGCCAGCCGCGCGAGCGGGCCGGCCGCGCGCCGTGCCAGGTCGGCGTACCGCTCCTCACCGGTGACGGCGGCGCACTGCGCCAGGAACAGCGCCACGCCGGTGTAGCCGTCGTACAGGTTCCAGCTCAGCGGCTGCGGTATCCAGTACTTCTCCTCGACCAGTTCCAGCCCGAGCCAGTTGACGCGCCCGCCGGGGCCGGAGGCACAGGTGTGGCGGTCGATGAGGTCGGCGACGTCCCGGGCGGCGGCGACCAGCCGGGCCTCGTCCGGCCTGACGGTGGCGGAGGTGGAGGGGACGGCGGGTGCCGTGCCGACGGCGACGGTGCTGAGCCCGGAGTGGTCCCGGGTGACCATGGCCGCCCGGATGACCCATTCCTGGCGGGCGCGGTCGGCCCGGCCCATGCCGAGGACCTTGCGGACGGCGCGGCTCAGGCTGGGCTCGGGCAGGACGTCCGGGACGCGGACGCCGCCGGAGGTCCACAGGTCGCGGCTGCCGGGCCGGGTGGTGAAGATCGGGATGTCGCCCGCCCAGAGGTCCTCCGCCTCATAGGCGATCAGCCGCTCACGGGTGCGGTCGCCACGGGTGATCGCCCACAGGTGGTCCAGCACGCGGTCGCGGTCGAGGCCGTGGCGGAGCACGTCCGGGTGGGTGGACTCCATCATCAGCTTGCCGTACGTGCGGGTCGCCCTCGGGACGACGCGGACCTCGTCGCCGGAGAACGCGGTCATCAGCCGGACCAGGGCGGGGGCGTCGGCGACGATGGCCTCGTAGCCGACGCCGAACCCGGCGAGCAGGTCGTCGAGGTGGTCGGCGGGGTCGGCCTCGTCCTCGCCCACGCGCGGGCGGTTGCGCACGCCGGGAAAGGCCAGGTGTTCGCGGACCAGCCGCATCTCGTCGGTGCCCCGCCCGGTCCAGGTCGGCGTCCTCATCGGCAGTACGGCGTCCTTGTCGCCGCCCATGCCGGACAGGTCGATCACACCGCCCTCGCCCACCATCAGCTCGGGCAGCAGGCCGCTGCGGCTCACCGACGACTCCAGGGCGAGCGCCGCAGGGTCCTCCATGAGGCGCTCGATCCCCGCCCCGGGCACCAGCGGGTGCAGCAGGGCCTCCAGGTCGACCAGCACGGGCTGGTCGCCGCATGCGATCAGGTTCTCGCAGTGGAAGTCGGCGCCGTCGAGGGCGTGCAGCATCGCGAGCAGCGCGCCGAGCCGGTGGTAGTAGCGGGCGACCTCCTCCCGGTCCCGGCACGGCAGGTGGGGCGCGAACTCCACCCAGCCGTACGGTCCGCGGTCCAGCACGGCCAGGCGGACGAGGTCCAGGCCCGTGACGCGCTCGTTGAGCCAGGCCAGGGCGTCGTTGAAGTGCCGGTGGACGGCCTGCGGGCGTGGCTTGTAGACCACCCGCGCGCCGCTTTCGAAGGTGAGGACGCTGACCGCGCGGCCACCCTGGTGGGTGTCGCCGCCGCCCTCGACCGCCGTCAGCGGGCCGGGGTCGACGCCGCCCAGCAGCGTCCGTACGATGTCGGGCCGGTCCTCGGCGTAGCGGGCGAGCATCTCGCTGCGGCCGGCCGCGAACCGGTCGGCCGTCTGGGCCAGCAGCCTGGCCAGCACCGGGTACTCCTCGCACAGCGCGGCGAGCGCCTCGGGGCGCCTGAACCACCGGACGAAGTCCGCGAACCGCTCCTCGGGCGTCGCCCCCTCAAGCCGCCGCGAGACGCGCATGACGTTGAGCTCCAGCACCAGCGTCCGCGACGCCGGTGCCGCGAGCCGCTGCCGGAGCTCGACGTTCCAGGCCGCGAGCAGGGCGTCCGCCCGGACGGCCGCGCCGCACGCGTCCAGCGCGTCGCCCAGGTGCCGCAGCGCGCCCTCGGCGAACGGCGCCATGATCGCCGCGAACCCCTCGTCGGCGGGCGCCGCGCCCGCGCGGGCGACGACCTCGGCGGACGCCGCGTGCGCCGTGGCGATCGACTCGGCGGCCCGTACGGCCCAATCCGGCCGGGCGACGCGGCCGGCCAGGGCGGCGGGCTCCTCGTCCAGCAGCGAGGCCAGCTCGTCGACGGTGAGCCCGGCCGCGGCCAGCCGCCGGTCGAACTGCCCGCTCTCCAGCAGCCCGTGAGCGTTCCGCCACTCCCGCAGCCGCCAGCGCGCGGTCTCGCCGGCCGACTCCGGCGCCCGCCCCGCCGGGATGTCTCCGCCGGTCCGGTCCAGCCGCTCGGCCAGTGTCAGCCCGCCCGTCCACCACGCCGCGCCGAGCTCGGGCGCCGCCCCCGGGGTGATTCCGTCTCCGCTCATGACTGGCACTCTGCCGATGCGCGGCGTCGGTCACATGCGGGCGCCGCCCCCATATTCGCGCGGGCCCACCGGGGGTCATGGGGGCATCGGCCGCGTCAGGTGGGACCGGCATGCGCGTACTCGTACACCGGGGGCGCCATGGGGGCATCGGCCGCGTCAGGTGGGACCGGGGCACGCGTACTCGCACACCGAAGCGTCACGAAGGCGTCGGCCGCGTCAGGTAGGACTGTGGCGCATCAGCTCGGCCGCGTGGTCGTACATGGCGGCCCGGTCGGGCAGGCCCGTTTTCTGCAGCAGGCTCGCGACGTGCTTCTCCACGGTGCGGGGCGAGATGAACAGCCGCTTGCCGATGTCGACGTTGCCGCGCCGCTCGGCGAGCAGGGCGAGCACCTGGTACTCCCGCACGCTGACGCCCTGGGCGCGCAGCCCGCTCGGCACCTGTTCCCGCCCGGTACGGCGCTGCGCCACGGCCGCGCCGGCCCCGCGCAGCATCGCCCGGCAGGCCCCGGTGACCGCGGGGATGCCCGCCTGGTGGAAGTACTCCTCGGCGGTGCGCAGCCAGACCAGCGGCTCGCCCCAGCCGTCCGCCAGGGCCGCCTCGGCGACCAGCCGGAGCCCCAGGTGGTGGGCGAGGGGGAAGGGCCGGGCGGCCTCGGCGGCCCTGCCGAACGCGGTGAGCGCGCGCTCCGGGTCGCCCTGGCGGCCCAGCAGCACGGCCCTGGCCAGGTGGAGGAAGGTCCGGTTCCAGGCCAGTTCGGCGGCCGAGGTGGTCTCCGCGGCGTCGCATTCGGTGGCGCCCGCCCGGCCGGCGAGCACGTCCATGAGCACGCCGAGGCCGTACCTGCCGGTGAGGTAGTAGATGGTGGGGTTGTCGTCCTCCCACTTCCGTGCCCTGGTCAGCATCTCGCCGCAGAGGTCGCGGTCCTCCTCCAGCAGTGCGCACATCGCCTGGCACAGGCCGTAGACCACCGGCATGTGCAGGCTGCTCTCGCCGCCCCATCTGCGGAACCGTTCCAGCGTGCCCTCCATGTCGGCGCGCCTGGCCTGGTGGGCCGCGAGCGTGGCCTGGGCGAGGAGGAGGTACTGGGTGTAGGCGGTGTGGCCGAGCCGGATGGTGGACTCGACGCACGGGACGGCGAGCTCGTGGGCGTCACCGTACTCGCCGCGGAGCACCCCCGTCATGACCAGGGACGCCTGCGTGGAGTGGACCAGGCTGATCGCGCCCGCCTGGGCCGCCGCCCTGCCGACCTCCTCCAGCGGCTCCCGCTCGCCGGTGCGCAGGGCGTGGTTGACGGTCAGGCGCAGCATCGCCCGCAGCTTCCACAGTTTCAGGCCGTGGACATCGGCGATGGACACCACCCGCGTCAGGCACCGGTCGGGCTCGTCGAACCCTCGGGTCCGGGAGAACATCGCCATCCGCTCCCACGCCTGGCAGGCCACCTCGGGGAGCGGGACGCGTTCGGCGACCTCCACGGCCCGCCGGACGAGGGCTTCGGCGGCGGCCATCCGCTGGGGGCTCTGCTGGAGGACCCCGTGGTCGGGGACGATGAGCTGGGCCTCGATCACGTCGATGGCCGCCGTACGGGCCTCGTCCGGGTTGATCTGGAGGAGTCTGCGGAGCGCCGCGACGTGCGCCAGGCCGTCGGCGGTCCCGCCGATCTCGGCGGCGACCCAGGCCAGCTTGGTGCGCAGGTCCATCTCGTACGGGATGGTCATCGCCAGGTCGCCGCTGATGGGGAGGTCCTTGGCGAGGGCGAAGGCGCGGTCGGCCTGCCCGCTCTCGGTCAGCGCGTGCAACAACCCCTGGAGGACGTTCGCCCGCAGGTCGGCGGGGGCGGACCCGAGCATGGCGTAGGCGCGTTCGAGCAGCGTGACGGCCAGGTCGGCGGCGCCGTCGTCCAGCAGGCGGCGTCCGGCGTCGGCGAGCAGGCCGGCCGCGCCGAGGGTGTCCCCGGCGGTGAGGCGCAGGGTGGCCGCGATCTGGCACCACTCGCCGGGCAGCCCGGGGTGCAGTCGCTCCAGCGCGCCGGCGGCGCGGCGCGCGATCGACGCCCGCTCGGCGGGGATCAGCGAGGAGCGCAGGGCCTCGGCCATCAGCGCGTGCCGGAAGGCGTACCAGTCACCGGCGGAGTCGTCCGGTGTGATGAGCCGCGCCCCCGTCCCCGCGCGCAGGAAGTCCATGACCTCGCGGTCGGCCAGGCCGGTGGCCTCCTGGATCATCGGCACCGGGAAGCGGGAGCCGAAGACCGCCGCCGTGTGCAGCAGCTCCCGGGCGGAGGGGCTCAGCTGGGCGGCGCGCAGCGTGATGCTGCGCACCAGCGTGGTCGGCACGTCGATCGCGGGGTCGCCGTTCAGCCGCCACCGCCGCCCGTCGTGTTCCAGGGCGCCGACGTCCGCCATGGCGGCGAGCAGCTCCTCGACGACGAACGGGACGCCTCCCGTGTCACGTTCCATACGGGCGAGAAGTTGCCGGGGCAGGTCGTCGGGCGGGGCCTCCAGGCAGGCGGCGGTCAGCCGGGCGAGTTGCTCCGGCGGCAGGGGCGCGAGCTCGACGAGGGCCGCGGTCCGGCGCTGGGCGCAGGTCTCGGCGACGGACCGCGCGGGCCCGGCGTGGCTGCGCATGTTGGCCAGCAGGAAGGCGGGCACGTCGGCGAGGTTGTCGGCGAGGTACTCGACGACGGCGAGCGTGTCGGCGTCCGCGTCGTGCAGGTCCTCCAGGACGAGCAGGCAGCCGCCGTCCCGCCCGATGACGGCCAGCAGCCGCAGGACCGCCTCGGCCAGCACCATCACCGACTCCAGGTGGTCGGCGACCCCCGCCCGGCGCCACTCGGGGACCAGCGTGGTGAGCGCCGGCAGATAGGGCATCAGGGCCGGATCGTCCGGCGGCTCCTTGGTCCTGGTGTAGGAGAGCAGCGCCTCGCACAGCGGTTTGAACGGGATGTCCGCGCTGACGCCTCCGCCCCGCCCCCGTAACGCGGTCATCCCCGTGTCGAACGCCTGGTACGCGCACTCCGCGGAAAGGCGGGACTTGCCTATCCCGGGATCGCCGAGCAGGAAGACCGCGCCACCCCGGCCCTCTCGCGCGGCGGCGAGGCGCCGGTCGAGCTGCTCGATCTCCCTTTCGCGTCCGACCAGAATGGGGGAGGTAAATGACATGACGACAGGCTAACTGCCGTCATGTCACGAAAAATGGTATTAAGGAGCACTCATAGAGACAGGTATTACGGTGTCATCTCCGCCCGCGGCCATTACCGCGTGCGCCGCGGTGTCCGGCGAGCCGAGCGCGATCGTCGTCCCCGCCGTCAGGCCGGCCAGCACCAGCGCGCGGGTCACCGGGGACACCCCGGCCAGCCTGATCATGATCGATCCGGCCGGATCGCCCAGCCGGTCCTGCCACGACGCGGCCGGTTCCCCGACGGTCGAACGGTTCTCAGAGTCCACGGATCTCTCCTTCATCAGTCGGCCGCAACAGCAGCACCGACGGGGTCATCTCGGGATGGGCCAGCCTGAGCAGACCGTGGCCGATGCCGGCCAGGCCGTCCAGCAGGCCCGGGGTCGACGCGTGGCGGGGAGTACCGCACCGCGCTCCGTAGGCGTCCAGCGAGGCCAGCAGCCTGCCGGTGTGGCGGTGCAGTGACCGCTGTGCCGCGAGGTCGCCTCGCCGGGCGAGGGCGCTCAGCGTCTCCAGACGCCCCGCCTCTCCGTGGCACAGGCCGTGTCCCCCCAGCGGGGCATCGGAGATTGGGGGCGCCGCCGGATCGTCCAGGAGATCGGCGTCGGACAGGGCCAGGCGCACTCCCGCCCGGCCGTGGCACCAGGTGTCCCCCTCCACCTCCACCTCCGCCGCCCGCGCGGCGGCGCGGGTGAGCAGACGGGCGCCCTCCGGGCTCGGCCCCCGCCTGAGCAGCGCCCACCCCACGCCCGCGGCGCCGAAGGCGAAACCCGGCGGCAGGTCCGCCGCCGAGGGCGCCGAAGCCGCCGCCTCCAGGCGTTCCGCGCACGCCGCCGCCACGCGACCGGCCGCGTCCGCCACCCCGGCCGTCCCCGCCGTACCCGCCGTCCCCGCGCTGTGCCGGACGGCGAGCATCGCGGCCAGGCACCCGGCCAGGCCGTCGTGGACGTCCAGCGGCGCCTCGTCGGTGACCGCCGCGCCGGCCGCCTCCACCGCGGGCTCCACCCAGCTCGCCACCTCGGCGTCGCCGAGCAGGACGCCGAGCTGCGACAGGCCGTACGCGATGCCGCCGAGGCCGCCGAATCCCCCGCAGCCCACGGCGCGCAGCAGGGCCTCGTGCGCGCCGATCCGCTCCAGCAGCCGTGGCAGGGGCCGCACCGCCATCCGGGCGAAGTCCAGGTAGCGGGAGATACCGGTGGCGCGACTCGCCTGCGCCAGGAACAGCGCGACGCCCAGGTACCCGCTCGCCAGCCCCGCGCCCAACGGCATGATCGTCCACCGGCCGTCCTCCACCGGCTCCAGGCCCAGCCAGTTGACGGTACGGCCGTCGCGGTGCGCGGTCGCGCACAGGCGGTCCGCGATGCCCCGCGCGGCGGCCACGAGCGCCGCCGGGTGGGGCACCGTGACCGGCGACGGCGCCCCGGACGGCTCGCCGGACGCGTGCCGCCCACCCGCCACCCGGACCGCCATCGACGCCTGGATGATCCATTCCTGGTTCTCCCGGTCGGCGGCGCCCAGCCGGGCCAGCTTGGCGGCCACGAGGTCCAGCCCGCTCTCCTCCGGACGCCACGGCAGTACCCTGCCCCCGCCGTCGCGGATCTCCCGCTCACCGGGGGACGCGCCGAAGTACGGGATGTCCCCCGCCCACAGGTCGGCCCGCTCGGACGGCACCGCGGCCGACCGCGCGGGATCACCGGCCGACACGGCCTCCAGCAGGTCGAACACCTCGTCCCGGTCGGCGGTGGACCGCATCACGTCCGGATGCGTCGACTCCATCAGCAGCTCGCCGTAGAAACGGGTGGGCCGGAGCAGTACGCGGACCTCGGCCTGGCCGAACCGCGCCAGTGGGCCGCGCAGCAGCTCGTCGCGTCCCGCCGCGATGGCGTCGTAGGCGCGCCGGAAACCGGCCAGCAGGCTCGGCACGTGGTCGGCCGGGTCGGCGTCCACCCCGTCCAGCGTGGGGCGGTTGACCGCTCCGACGAAACGGGTGACGCCGCGCACCAGCCGCATCGTGTCCGTCCCGGCCCCCTCCCACCGGGCGGACAGGAACGGGTACACCCCGTCCTTGTCCCCGCCCAGGCCGGAGATGTCCAGCGCGCCCTCTTCGCCGACCATCATCTTCGGCAGCAGCGCGGTGCGCTGGACGGAGTCCCGCAGGGCGTGCAGCGCCGGGTCGGCGGACACCTCCGCGGGCAACGCCGCGTGGAACAGCGTCTCGACGTCGACCAGCACCGGCAGGCCCGCGCGGGCGACGAGGTTCTCGTAGTGCACGTCGATGGCGTTCACCGCGTACAGCAGGGCGAGCAGCGCACCGGCGCGCGTGTAGAACCGCTCCACCTCGGCCGCGTCCGCGCACGGCTCGGCCCGCACGAACTCCGTCCAGCCGTAGCCCTCCCGCCGCACCGCGCGCGGGACGCTCAGGCCGAGACCGGGAAGTCGTTCGTTGAGCCAGTCGAGCACCTCGGCGAAGCGCAGGTACGCCTGGACCGGCCTCGGCCGGTAGACGACCTTCGCGCCGCCGGTCAGGGTCACCACGGTGACGGCGCGTCCCCCGAGATGGCTGTCGCCCGCGGCGGAGAACTCCACCAGGCTCCCGGGCTCGCCCCCCAGCAGTTCCCGCAGGTGCTCACGATCCGCCGCGAAGCGCGTCAGGAATTCCAGCCCCGCCTCCACCGCCTGGTCGGCGGCCTGACGCAGCAGGCGGGCGAGGACGGGGTAGTCCTCCAGCAGCCCGGCGAACCCCTCCTCACCGCCCACCCGGTCCACGAAGTCGGCGAACCGCTCGGCCGGCGTGGCTCCGGACAGCTCGCCCCTCACCCGCCGCGCGTTCAGCTCGAACACCAGGACCCGGGAGGCGATCCGCGTGAGCCGGGCCGTCAGGTCCGTCGCGAACCGCTCCCGGACCGAGGCGAGCCCGAACCCACCCTCCAGCCGTGCGGCGCCGGCGACCAGCCGCTCCACCGCCTGCCGGACGAGCGGACGCACCGCGTCCGACAGGGCCGCGTCCCGCCCCGCCGGGACGCCGGGCATGTCCACGAGGGCCTCCGACGTACCGGATCCGGCGACGGGACGCGCTACCGCCCGGACTCGGGGCGGCACGACGGCGGACGGGGTCGCGAGGTTCACAGCCAGCAAGTATGACGATCACTACAAACCACGACATGGGTGCGATGCCCCCATATTTCGTCGAGCCCTCGTCTACGGCGACATCCCCCGCCCGACGTCCAGGCGATGTCCGTCCGAGGTCCGGTGACACCGTTCGCCGGTCCTCGGTGTCTCCCCGCGTCTCTCCGTGAGAGTCGGCGAGCCGCCGCGTCGGTCCCGTGTCACCGGGGCGAGCCTGGCGCGAACGACAGGGTTCACCGTTCCCCCAGGTTCGTCCCCCCTGGGTGACGACGGCTCCTGGGAGACCCGCTCGGGTGGAGGAACCTTCCACACCGTGCGGGCCGCCCCGGTGACGACGGCTCCTAGGAGACCCGCTCGGCGGGGGCGCCCCAGGTGTTGCAGGACCCCACGGTGCCGCCCTCCTGACCGCGCCGCATCCACTCGGCGCTGCTCGCCCCCGAACCGTGCGACTGCCGGTAGCCCGCCTCCACGCCGTCATCGGCGCCGGAACCGCGCCCGGCGAGACGGCGCAGGCTCTCCAGCCCGCGTGGCGCGGCGCTTCGCAGCGACACCGCGGCCAGGCAGTCCGCCTGCAGTTCGAGCCGCCGCGACCACGCCTCGTCGAAGGCCTCGGACCCCCTCTGGTCGGCGATCCCGCTCACCTCCTGGACGTGGTGGGCGTACTCGTGCGCGAGCGTGAACATCATCGGGAAGGCTTGCTCCCCCTCGACCAGCACGTTGACGACGCGGGGCTCGGGGCAGTAGATCCCGGCCCAGTCGTAGTCGTCGATCCCGCACGCGGCCTCCTCGGGGGCGGCGACCAGCCGCACCTCCCCCGGCGGCTCGTAGTCGATGTCCGCCCGCGCCAGGGTGGCCGCCCACATCCGTTCCAGGCACCCGGTGAGGGCCTCCAGCGACGCCGTGACGTCGGCGTCGAGGTCTTTGGGAAGGGTGCCGCAGCGGCCGTCGACCGGCCCGCTCTCCTCGTAGAGGCGATGCTGCGCCGCGGCCGAGATGGGCGAGCCCGGGGCGGTTCCGAGGAGTTCCCTGAGGTCTCCGCCGAGATAGGCGAGCCCGCCGAGGATGACGGCGAAGGCGATCAGGGTCGGCAGCACCCGCCGGATCATCCCGGGCCGGCGCGGCTCGCGCGCCTCCCAGTCCCGGGGCCCGACCATTCGCCTCTCCCCTGATCCCTTTGAACTCCTTTTGGGAGGGTCTATCACAATCTCTCGGGTGCCGTCTCGCCAAGCGCCGCCAGCGCCTCGGCCAGCACGTCCCGTACGGCCCGCGCCAGGCGCACCCGGGCGGCGTGGAGTTCCGACGGCTCCTCGTCGCCCGAGGGAAGCGCGGCGGCCCCCTCGAACGCGTCGTGGTAGGCCAGCGCCAGCCCCTCGGCGTAGGCGGCCCACCCGGGGTCCCGGCTCACCCGCCTGCCGTGCACCTCGGCCAGCAGCCTGAGCACCGCCCGGTCCCTGCGGTCCGCCAGCAGCTCGGGCCTGAAGTCCCCGCCGACGCCGAGTTCCACGGCCCAGCGCTGTACGGCGACCGCCCGGGCGTGCGCGTACCTGACGACGAACCCGGGGTTGGCCCACGTCCTGGGCAGATCCTCCCACGGGGACCCGCCCGTGACCGGGGGAACGCCCGCGCCGATCTCCGTGACCAGCTCACCGGGGACGGCCACCGCGATCTCCAGGAAGCCGCCGGGCCGCACCCGGACGGCCGTGATCCCCGGCAGCGCGCGGAGCCGGTCGGCCATCTCGGCGGGGTCCTCTCCCCGGCGCAGCGCGGCCGGGGAGACGTAGAGCGCCTCCTCGGCCCACGTCCCCCTGGGGATCGGGGGCAGGCCGAGGACCTCGCCGAGCTCGCCGGGCGTCATCCCGGCAGCCTAACGACCCCGGCACGCCCCCGGTCAGATCAGGGCGTGCGGGTCGGCCGGGCCGTAGTCGACGAGCTGGGCCGAGCCGAGCAGCCAGCGGTCGCGGTCGCGGAGGCAGACGTACCCGAAGCGGTCGGCGGAGAAGACCTTGATCCCGTCCGCGCGGCACTGGCGCATCAGCACGTCCGCCCAGTTGTCCGAGACGTCGGCGAAGCCGATGCCCCGCAGGACCGCGCGGCGGGCCAGCAGGGTCGCCCCCGCGACATCCGGCAGGTAGGAGTACTCCGCCGAGGGCTGGCGCAGCACGGTCGCCGCGACGTCGCGCAGGTGGGCGTAGTAGGCGGCCTTGCCGACGATGTCGGCGCTGGCGAACAGGAAGGCCCGGCTGAGGTCGGTCAGGTAGTGCTCGCCGTACTGGTCGCGGGCGTCCATGACCGCCACCAGGTCGCCCTGGCACAGGTCGAGGGCGCGGTTGAGCAGGCCGCCCGTGGTCAGGCCGGGGTCGGAGCGGCGTACCGTGACGTCCACGCCGTCGGGCATCGCCTCGCGGGCCCGCGCCGCGGCGTCGGAGGCGTCCGACAGCAGCACCAGCTGGACGACGCCCTTCTGCGGCGCGACCTGGGCCAGGGTGTGGCCGAGGTCGCCCCGGTCGATCATGATCACCGAGATGTTCAGGGTGGCCCTGCCGCTGGGCAGGCCGATCGCGTCCAGCAGGTCGTCGACCTTGTTGGTCATCGTGCCCGAGGCGTACGCCTGGCGGAGCGCGAGGTGGGCGCGGCGCGGGTCGGGCTCGGTGCCGATGGGGGTGCCGCAGGCGGCCAGCTCGGCCATCCGCCAGGGCTCGGTGCCCGGCGGGCACTCGACCGCGACGGGCCAGCGGTAGGAGGTGAGCACGTCCGGGTACGACAGGTGTCCGGGAAGCAGCTCCTCCAGCGAGAGCACCCGCTCGAACCGGTCCCCGGCCAGCGGCAGCGGGTTGTGCACGCGCGGCTGGACGGCGAAGGGCAGGATGCCCAGCGAGGGCGCCCGGCGTCCCTGCTCGGGCTCCTGGGTCGCCAGCGCGGTGCCCCACGCTCCCACGGACTTGGGCAGCGCGGTCACGACGTGCTCGAACAGCCTGGCCGCGGCGACGAACTCGGCGGGGGCGCCCCCGGTGTGCCAGAAGACCGTGCGGATGCCCCGCTCGGCGCACCAGGCCAGCAGGGCGCGCAGTCCCTGGCCGGGCCAGCGCACCTCCGCGGCCCACGGCCCCTCGGTCACCGACTCGACCAGCAGCAGGTGCGGGACCTCGGCGGCGAGCACCCGGGCGAAGTCCCTCGGCGTGAAGCCGGTGGTCTGGCGCCACTCGTAGCGCAGCAGCGCCTCGCCGTGCGGCGCGGCGATCACGGCCGCGGTCAGGTGCGGGCGGGTGTTCGGTCCGGTCGGGACGCGGTACGGCTTGAGCCGCACCGACCTGCCGCCGACGGTCCTGACGGAGCTGGTGGCCTGGAAGGACGCCCCGGGGACGGGCGCCTTGTCGCCCGCCTTGCGCGGCACCGGCTGGCGTTTGGGAGCGGTCGGGCGCTTGGCCGGCTTGGCCGCCCCGCGCAGGCCGCGCGCCAGCCGCACCGGGTTGCTCTTGCCCGTCTTGATCGCGTCGCCCAGCCGTGACCAGCGGGCCACCTGCACCGAGGAGAGCTTCCACCTGGCCACCTCGGCCTGGTAGCGCTGCTCGGCCAGGTCCTTGCGGAGCTTCTCCTCGGCCGCGTTCGCGGCCTCCAGCCGCTCCTCGGTCTCGCTCAGGAGCTCCTTCACCCCGCGCAGCTCCTCGGCCGCACGCTCCGCGTCGGCGATCTTGGCCTGTGCCGCGTCGAGCAGGCGGGCCAGCTCGGACGCCCTCTCCGCGTGCGCCACCGCCTCCCGCAACGCCTGTCGTGTGCTTTCGAGTTGCTCGCCCGCCACGCCGTCCTCCGTTTCGTGAGCCGGGCGAAAGGATACCCTTTGGTCAATCGCGACACAGAGGAGTCAGCACGGTGCAGTGGCCGACGTTCAATGTGAGGCCGTACGTCTGCGGCGGCATCGGGCACCTCGACGAGGCCGTCCTGGAGACGCTGCGCGGGGCCGGGCCGCGGGTCAGGCCCGCCGTCCAGGCCGGGAACGCGGCCCTGTTCAGCTCCTCCCCGCTGCCCCCCTACCGCAGGGACGAGCACACCTGGGCCTTCGCCTGGGGGGAGCGCAGGCCCGGCGGGGCGGCGCCGTGGATCACGGTGGCGGAGACCTACGAGACACCCGGCCTGATCGACGACGGCGAGCGGATCACGCTGCACGCCGGAGGTCTCGGCCTCGTGGACGTCTACTACCTGTCCCTCGGCGGGGCGGTCTACTTCTCCTCGCTGCTGGAACCGCTGCTCTCCCTCGCCCGCACGCCGTACGAGATCAACTGGGACGCCTGGGCCTCGATCATCCAGCTGACCTTCCCGCTGCGCGACGACACCCCGTACACACAGGTGAGGCGGCTGGCGGGGGCGAGCGCGCTGGTCTTCGACCGGGCGTCGGACCGGATCGGCGTCGAGCGGTCGCTGCCCCGGTGGCTGCGCGAGGAGCCCTACGAGGCGGGACGGACCGCCGGGGAGATCCTGGAGATCCTGCACGAGGTCTACAAGGAGTTCGACGGGCGCCCGCTGCTGGTGCCGGTCAGCGGCGGCTACGACTCGCGGCTGCTGTGCTCGGTGGCGGTGGCGCGCGGGGCCGACGTGGAGTCGTGGACGACCAGTCCCGACGACGGCACCGACACCGACATCGTCTTCGCCAAGGCGATCACCCGCGAGCTGGGCGTGCGCCACCGGGTGATCACCCAGGACGCCGCCGCCTACCCCGACGACGCGCTGGCCGCGGCGCGGCGGCTGGAGTTCCTCACCCCGCACCACGCCTGGTACACCCCGTTCGCCCGCGAGGTGCACCGGGCGGGGCGGACGCTGGTCGACGGGCTGGCCGGGGGGCCGCTGCTGAAGAACTTCATGGTCAGCGGGGCCGCGCTGGACGCCTCCACGCAGGCCGAGCGCAAGGCCGCGCTGCTCGGCTCGCTGTCGCTGGGCTCCCCGTCCGTGCCGTTCCTGTCGGAGGGGGCCGAGGCCTGGATCACCGACAGCGTCGGCCGCGCCTTCACCCGGTCGACCGCGATGCTCAACGGCCACCGGGCGGAGCTGCCGCTGTCGGTCCTGCACACCAGGACCGCGCGGGGCATCGCCCGCTCCCCGGTCAACCTGGTCGGCCCCGAGGTCTCGTTCGCGGCGCCGTTCATCCACCCCGCCTTCTTCGACGCGGCGCTCTCGGTCGGCGTGCACCGCAAGGACCGGGGGCGCTTCTACCGCGAGATCCTGTACGCGGCCAACCCGCGCGTGGCCGCGCTGCCCTCCACCAACGTGGTCAAGCAGCCGCTCCAGCGGATCCCGCTCCGCTCGGCCGCCGCGCCCGCCAGGGAGTACGGCCACCGGATGCTCACCCGGGTCGCCGCCGCCGTGCCCTCGCTGCTGTCGGAGCAGCTCCACGCCGTGGTCGCCGAGGGGCCCGACGGGCTGGCGCGGTTCAACGGCTGGAACGACCGCTTCTGGGTGCGCGGCCTGGTGCTGTTCGGCGCCTGGCTCGGCGACTACCAGGACCACCTCCCCGACCTCACCCCGCCCTGGGACTGACCTCCCCGGGCCCGGATTCCCCCCGGCCCGCCGGTCCGTGACACACGGTCCGGCGGGCTTTTCACGCGCCCTCGGAGACCCGGTTCGGAACCCCCTCGCAAAGGACCGTTTCCCGGTCGCGCCGAATGATCCGTGTGGCGGCCGGATCCTCGGGCATAGGACGAGGTCACCCCCGTGAGGCGTGTCGTGTTTCGCACAGGAAAACAATGAGTGACACGGCGATTACGCATCCATGGCGCGATGCGCCGGGAAATTCCGTGGGGCGGGAGCGATGTACCACGCCAAGGGGGCTTCGAGGGCGTCAGGTGGCTGGTAGTGTTCGGCCCAGAAAGCGCCACAACGGACGGTCCCGAATCACAAATTCGGCCTGTCCGCGGCCATGGAGCTCGTGGGGATGACGGCTCCCGCCGGCGCGGTCACCAAACATCATCAGCCGGAGCATCCGGTGACTTCGTCCTGCCCTTCATCACCGTGAGCGAGAACACGATGAATCCATCCCCCCTGCCCTCCCCCTCCCCTTCCCACGAGTCGGTGTCCGAGGACTTCGTCTCGGCGGACCCCCAGTGGTACAAGCGCGCGGTCTTCTACGAGGTGCTGGTCCGCGGGTTCAAGGACTCCAACGGTGACGGCACCGGCGACCTGCGCGGCCTCATCGAGAAGCTGGACTACGTCGAGTGGCTCGGCGTCGACTGCCTGTGGCTGCTCCCGCTGTACGAGTCTCCCCTGCGTGACGGCGGATACGACATCTCCGACTACATGAAGATCCTGCCGGACTTCGGCGACCTCGGGGACTTCGTGGAGCTGATCGAGTCGGCGCACAGGCGGGGCCTGCGCATCATCACCGACCTGGTGATGAACCACACCAGCGACAAACACCCCTGGTTCCAGGCCTCCCGGCACGACCCCGAGGGCCCGTACGGCGACTTCTACGTCTGGTCCGACGACCCGGCCGGGTATCCCGACGCGCCGATCATCTTCGTCGGCGCCGAGGAGTCCAACTGGACCTACGACCCGGTCCGCAAGCAGTACTACTGGCACCGCTTCTTCCACCACCAGCCGGACCTGAACTACGAGAACCCGGCGGTCCAGGAGGCGATGCTGGAGGTCCTGCGGTTCTGGCTGGACCTGGGCATCGACGGCTTCAGGCTCGACGCGGTCCCCTACCTCTTCGAGCGCGAGGGCACCGACTGCTCCGGCCTGCCGGAGACCCACGCGTACCTGAAGAAGGTCCGCGCCGAGGTCGACCGCCTCTACCCCGACCGGGTGCTGCTGGCCGAGGCCAACGGCTGGCCCGAGGACGTCGTCGAGTACTTCGGCGATCCCGCCGTCGGCGGCGACGAGTGCCACATGGCCTTCCACTTCCCGCTCATGCCGCGCATCTTCATGGGGGTGCGGCGGGGCAGCCGCGAGCCGATCTCCGAGATCATGTCGCGGACCCCGAAGCTCCCCGACAGCGGCCAGTGGGGCATCTTCCTTCGCAACCACGACGAGCTGACGCTCGAGACGGTCACCGAGGAGGAGCGCGACTACATGCACGCCGAGTACGCCAAGGACCCGCGCATGCGGGCCTACCTCGGCATCCGGCGCCGCCTCGCCCCGCTGCTGGAGAACGACCGCGACCAGATCGAGCTGTTCACCGCGCTGCTGCTGTCGCTGCCCGGCTCCCCGGTCATGTACTACGGCGACGAGATCGGCATGGGCGACAACATCTGGCTGGAGGACCGCGACGCGGTCCGCACCCCGATGCAGTGGAGCCCCGACCGCAACGCGGGCTTCTCCAAGGCCGACCCGGGACGCCTGTACCTGCCCGTCGTCATGGACCCGATCCACGGCTACCAGGCGGTCAACGTGGAGGCGCAGCAGAAGAACCCCGCCTCGCTGCTCCACTTCACCAGGAACATGCTGGCGATCCGCCGCAACCATCCGGTCTTCGGCACCGGCGTCTACAACGAGCTGTGGTCCAGCAACCCGGCGGTGCTCAGCTTCGTCCGCGAGGACGGCGACGACCTGATGCTGTGCGTCAACAACCTGTCGAAGTATCCGCAGCCGGTCGAGCTCGACCTGCGCCGCTTCGCGGGCATGATCCCGGTCGAGGCCAGGGGCGGGGTGCGCTTCCCCGCCGTGGGCACCCTGCCGTACCTGCTCACCCTGCCCGGTCACGGCTTCTACTGGTTCTCGCTCAAGAACTCCGACACCCCCGGCTTCGACTTCTGAGCCCCTTTCGAGACAGCCCCGGGACGAATCACCGTCCCGGGGCTATCTCGCGGTGACCGGGACCTGGGCGCGGGCCGCGCGCCCGGCCGGGATCAGCGTCACCAGCAGGGCGCTTCCCACCGCGACGAGCACCGCGACGGCGAGCGTCAGGGCCGAGGGCGTACGGCCGATGCCCGCGCCGACACCGCTGGTGTGGCCCTGCAGGTCGATCAGCCCGCCGACCAGCGAGGCCCCGGCCGCGGTGCCCGCGACCACGCCCAGCACGATCAGCAGGCCGGTCCCGGTGACCAGGGTGGCCGCCACCTGCCGGGGGGTGAGGCCCATGGCCTTGAGCACCGCGAGGTCGAGGGCGTGGTCGCGCAGGCTCAGGGCGCTCGCCGTCAGGAGGTTGGCCAGGCCGAGCAGGGCGAGCACGACGATCAGCGCCACGATCACCACGCGGATGATCGCGAGCCGTTCCGCCGGGTTGACCACCCGGTTCACCTCGAGGGCCTCTCCCGAGGCGATCAGCAGCCGGGCCCTGACCTCCGCCGGGTCGGCGCCCGGCCGCAGCACCAGGCTGTAGAACTGCGGCGGCACCGCGTCCTTGGCCGCGAGACTGTCGATCCCGAAGGAGAGCACCTCGCCGTCCTGGTCGGGCTCCACCACCCGGCCCACGAGGTGCACGATCAGCGGGGTGCCGCCGACGGTGAGCCGGACCCGGTCGCCGATCTTCACGTCCAGCAGGTCGAGCAGCCCCTGCCCGGCGACGGCCTCTCCCCTGGCGGCGTACATCCGTCCCTCGACGACCGAGAAGGGGTACGGCTCGGCGGAGGTGCCCGCGGCGCGGGCCAGCACGCTCCTGGTCTGCTCGGGCTCCAGGGCGGGCACCTCGGTGCCGGGGTAGACGGTCAGCACCCCCGGGTCGGCCCTCGCGATCCGCAGGGCGTCGTCGGCCGGGAGCTTGTCCGGGCGCACGGTGAGCGCCGCCGCCTGGCCGACCTGCTCCGGGTGGCGCAGGAAGTCGTCCAGGGTGGCCCAGCAGCCGAGTCCGATGGTGATCATCATCATCGGGACCGCGACGCCGAAGATGCTCAGGAACGCCGGGACGCGCCGGGTGAAGGCGTCGCGGGTGCCCAGGACCAGGGCCGGGGGCAGCCGTACGAGGAGTGCCAGGCGGGCCAGCCGCGACAGGTGCCCCCTGGGCGGCGCCGCGGGGGCCGCGGGGACGGGCGGGGTGCGGCCGCCCCGCCAGGCGGGCAGGGCCACCGCGACCAGGACCACGGCGGCGGTGCCGCCGGCGATGGCGAACAGCGGGACCGGGGAGAGCGGCAGGATCGGCACCCCGTCCAGGACGAACGAGGCGGCGACCTGCCCGCAGAGCAGCCCGATCGCGATGCCGACCAGCCCGATCGCGCCGTGTTCGGCCATGAGCACCCCGAAGACCTGGCCCCGGGTGTAGCCGAGGGACTTGAGGGTGGCGATGTCGCGCGTCTGGCTCAGCACCCGGCCGCCCACCGCGTTGGCGATGGCGAGCGCCGCCGCGACCAGCCCGGTGATCCCGAACAGCGCGAGCAGCAGGCCGAGCAGCCGGTTGTCCAGCTCCATCGAGGCGCGGACCTCGCGCCAGGTGGACATCCGCTGGATCTGCTCGTCCAGGAGGGTGACGGCCCCGTGGACGGCGGGCAGCGTGGCCTCCCCGTCGGCCAGGCGCAGGCCGGTGACCGACTCGCTGCGGCCCAGGGCGGGCTCGACCCTGGCCAGGACGGGCGCGAGCGTCCAGGCCAGGCCGGGCGTCCACTCGGGGTAGAAGCCCTGGTCGGCGGTGTCGGCCAGGCCGACCACGATGAGCGGGTGGGTGGCGCCGTTGAGCGCGGTCACCGGGAAGGCGCCGCCCACCTTGAGGTTGAGCGCCTTGGCGAAGGAGCGCTCGACGACCACGCCGTCGGCGTCGCCGGGGCGGAGCGGGCGCCCCTCGCGGATCAGCGGGGCGGCGACCCTCGGCGGCGTCGCGGACATCTCCCGCAGCGCCACCGGTGACTTCTTCCCGTCCAGCGTGAGGGTGACCGGAGCCGACCGGTAGGGTCCGGCGACCTGGACCACGCCGGGGAGCCTGGACAGCGCGGCCGGGTCGGGGGCGTCCTTGGTGTGGATCCACACGTGCGCGCCCCTGGACTCGGCGAACAGCCCGCGCCACGGGTTGGTGCCGTCCTCCAGCAGGGTCGCGGAGGTGATCAGCGCCGTGACGATCCCGGCCACGGCCAGCACCGTGAGCAGCGCCTGGGCCCTGCGGGCCCTGAGGTCGGCCCGGATCCACCTGACGGAGGCGCGTACGGTGCTCACCGCGACGCTCCCCGTACGGCTCGCGGGGCCTCGGGCACGGCGGGCCCCGGGGACGGCGAAAACGCCGACGGGAGGAGCGGAGGGCGCACCGTCAGCCTCTCAGCTCGACGACGTCGCCCGCGCCGCCCTTGGGGCGGCGGCGGACCAGCCCGGTGCCGCCGTCGTCGACGATCTGGCCGTCCAGGAGGGCGACCACCCGGTCGGCCAGGCTCGCCACCCTGGCGTCGTGGGTGACCATGATGACGGTCTGGCCCTCGCGGTGGACCTCGCCGAGCAGGCGCAGGACGTCGCGGGTGTTGCGGCTGTCGAGGTTGCCCGTGGGTTCGTCCGCGAGCAGCAGACTCGGCTCGTTGGCCAGCGCGCGGGCCAGCGCGACCCGCTGCTGCTCACCCCCGGCGAGCTGGGAGGGGGCGGCGTCGGCGCGGGCGGTCAGGCCGAGCTCGCCGAGGAGGTACTCGCGGCGTCGGCGGGCCTCGCGCGCGGAGGCCCCGGCCAGCAGGGCGGGCAGCTCGACGTTGTCGGCCACGGTCATGTTGGCGACGAGGTTGAAGAACTGGAAGACGAAACCGATCTTCCGGCGGCGGAGCAGCGCCCAGGCGCTCTCGCCGAGCGTGTCGGCCCGCTGCCCGTCGAGCCAGATCTCGCCGCTGGTCCTGGCCTCAAGGCCGCCGATCATGTGGACCAGGGTGGACTTGCCGGAGCCGGACGGGCCCATGACCGCCACGAACTCCCCCGGGGCCACCCGCAGGTCGACCCCGCGCACGGCGGGCACCGGCACCCCGCCGTCCTGGTAGATCTTGACGAGATTGACGGTTTCGACCACGGGAGCCACGGAAACCACGGGAGACGTCAACTCAGGTCCTCCTGGCAGCGTTCGAGCCAGTCGAGGTCGGCCTGGAGGTGCAGCATGGCCCCCTCGACCAGCAGGAGCGCGACGCGATTCTCCGGGTCGGTCCGCTCGGCGAGGTCGTTGAGGTCACGCATGAGTCCGAGGTAGTGACGGCGCTGGCGGTTGATCATCGCCATCCTGTCGGCGATGCCGGTCATCGGGGCCAGCACGAGCTTCATGAAGAACTCGTCCCGGACCCTGGGCCCCTCGGTGGGCTCGTCCACCCACGTGTCGAGGATCTCGCGGCCGTCGGCCGTCAGGTAGTAGACCTTCTTGTTCGGCCGGTTGGACTGCTCGACGTCCACGGCGCGCACCAGGCCGTCCTTCTCCAGGCGGCCGAGCGTGACGTAGATCTGCCCGATGTTCGGTGAAGGGTAGGCGCTGCCGAAGATCTGTTCAAGTGCCTGTTTGAGCTCATAGCCGTGGGCAGGTTCCTTCGCGAGGAGCGCCAGCAGCATCAGCCGCACGCCCCACCTCCTCGGAGAGCTCGTTACATGAGCGTTACGGGGTTATCCGTTGACGATGATGTTATCGCTATGCATAACATGCATGCATCTACCTAACACGTATGTAACCAACTAGAAACCGGGAGGTCATGGTGCGCCGACTCATCCCCGTCGCGCTCGCCGTGCTTCTCGGGCTCGCCGGTGCGGGGTGCTCGGCGGCCGGCGCGCGGGAGACCGAACGCTTCGGCGGGACGGGTCCCTTCACCCTCGTGATCGGCCGCGACACGACGACGTACCTGCAGCCGCTGCTCGACCGGTGGAACCAGACCCACCCCGGGGAGCGGGTGACCCTGCTGGAGCTCCCCGAGGGGGCCGACGAGCAGCGTGCCCAGATGGTCGCGAATCTACAGGCCAAGAGCGACCGCTACGACGTCCTCGGGCTCGACGTGGTCTGGACGGCGGAGTTCGCCGAGACCGGCTGGATCCTGCCGCTGGAGCGCGCGATGTTCCCGCTCAACCGGTTCCTGCCGCCGGTCGTCGACACGGCGGTCTACCGGGGCAAGCTCTGGGCGGTCCCGTACACCAGCAACGCCGGCCTCCTCTACTACCGCAAGGACCTGCTGGCCAAGGAGGGCTTCAAGCCGCCGAAGACCTGGGAGGACCTGCGCACCCAGGCGCGCGCCCTGCACGAGAAGTACGGCATCGGCGGCTACGCGGGGCAGTTCCTGGCCTACGAGGGCCTGACCGTCAACTTCGCCGAGGCCGTGCAGTCGGCGGGCGGGCAGATCCTCAGCCCGGACGGCACCAAGGTGATCATGGACGTGGACAAGGCGAAGGCCGGGCTGGACTTCCTGGTGGACGGGTTCCGGGAGGGGTGGATCCCGCCCGAGGCGCTCTCCTTCAAGGAGGAGGAGTCGCGGCTGGCCTTCCAGGAGGGCAGGCTCGCCTTCGCCCGCAACTGGCCGCACGCGTACGGGCCGGCCACCGGCTCGTCCGTCGGGGACAGGTTCGGGGTCACCCGGCTTCCCGGGTCGAACGGGCCGGGAACGGCCTCGCTCGGCGGCTACAACCTCGCGGTGAGCGCCTTCTCCAAGCGGCAGAAGTCGGCCGTCGAGTTCATCCGATACTTCACCAGCCTGGAGAACCAGCGGCGGGTGCTCGCCGACGGCTCGTTCCCGCCCGTGTGGGCCGAGTTGTACGACGACCCCGGCCTGATCAAGCGTTTTCCCTACCTGCCGGTCCTGAAGCAGAGCATCCTCTCCGCCCGGCCCAGGCCCGCCAGTGCCAACTACGACCAGGTGAGCCTGGTGATCGCCAGCGCGGTCTCCAACGCTCTCACACCGCCTTTCACGAAGGGCGACAGTGACGACGTCGTCTCCTCCATGAAGGGCCAACTCGAAGAGATCATCCGGGCTCAATGACGCCGGGGTGCTCCCCGGCAGAAGCCGTCATCCCCATTTCGGCTGGTTGTTCGTCCCATATATCCCTCTATTTCAAGTTTTAACGTCTCAGGAGCTCTGTTCAGCATGCGCAGAACCATTGCAGCGGTGACAACGGCGGGACTCGCCCTGGCACTCGCCGCGTGCGGCGGCGGCGAGTCGGCCGCCCCGGCACCGGCGACGAGCGACAGCGCGTCCGCGTCCGCCCCGGCCGCCGCCAAGACCCTCGAAGGGGTGACCGTCGAGGTCGCCGCCAAGTGGACCGGCGCCGAACAGACCAACTTCGAGCAGGTGCTCAAGGCGTTCGAGGCGAAGACCGGCGCCAAGGTCACCTACGCCTCCACCGGCGAGGACACCGGCGCCTACCTCGGCCCGCGCATCGAGGGCGGCAACCCGCCGGACGTCGCGATCCTGCCCCAGCCCGGCCTGGTCCAGCAGTACGCGGACCAGAAGGCGCTCAAGCCGCTCACCGCCGAGGTCCAGAAGCAGATCGACGACAACTACACCCCGTACTGGAAGGAACTCGGCTCGGCCGACGGCCAGGCCTACGGCGTGCTGGTGAAGGCGGCCCACAAGTCGCTCATCTGGTACCGCGACCAGGCCTTCCAGGACGCCGGCGCGACGCCCCCGGCCACCTGGGACGACCTGATCAAGACCGCCCAGACGGTCGCCGACTCCGGCACCCCGCCGTTCTCCCTCTGCGGCGCCTCCGGCTGGACCCTGACCGACCTGTTCGAGAACGTCTACCTGTCCACCGCGGGCCCGGAGAACTACACCAAGCTCTCCAAGCACGAGATCCCGTGGACCGACCCCAGCGTGACGACCGCGCTGGAGAAGATCGGGCAGCTCGTCGGCAAGAAGGAGTTCCTGCTCGGCGGCTCCGCCGGTGCCCTGCAGACCGACTTCCCGACCTGCGTGACCCAGGTCTACGGCCAGGACAAGTCGGCGATGGTCATCGAGGCGGACTTCGTGGGCGTCACGGCCGAGCAGTCGGGCGCGAAGCTCGGCGAGGAGGCCAAGTACTTCCCGTTCCCGAAGGCCGGTGACACCGAGCCGGTCGTGCTGGGCGGCGACATCGCGGTGGCGCTGAAGGACTCCAAGGGCGCGATGGCGCTGCTGGAGTTCCTCGCCTCCAAGGAGGGCGGCGAGGTCTGGGCGAAGCTCCCCGGCTACCTCTCTCCCAACCGCAACGTCTCGCCCGACAACTACCCGGACGAGCTGACCAAGAAGCTCGCCGAGACGATCATCGCCGCCGGTGACACCGTCCGCTACGACATGTCCGACCTCGCGCCCAGCGCCTTCGGCGGCACCGACGGCAAGGCCGAGTGGAAGTTCCTGCAGGACTTCGTCCGCGACCCCTCGGACGTCAAGGGCATCCAGACGAAGCTCGAAGACGCCGCCAAGCAGGCCTGGAAGTAGGGGAGAGAGGCCGTGACCGATCGGTTAGACGGCCCGCGGGATCCGCGTGGCGGCGACGCCGCCCGCGGTCCCTCCTCCGGACCTGACGACACCCCGCGGCCGGCGCAGGACGCCGGCCCCACTTCCGACACCGCTCCCGACACCGCTCCCGGTGCCCGTACGACCGACGCCGGGGCCTCCGGGACCCCGACCGGCGGCGAGACCCCGGAGACCCCTGAGCCCTCCGGGACGACGGCCTCCGGCGACGGGGACGGCCACCCGGCCCTGGCCGACGTCACGTCGGACGACCAGGCCGCGCCGGTCGCCGAGCCGGTCGCCGAACCGGAGCTCGCGACGGCCGGGGCCGCGGCACCGGCCGTGGAACCGGCACCGGTGCCCGCCGGGCGCTCCCGGCTGGGGCCGCCGCCGACGCTGGCGCTGTGGTTCCTGCTGCCGGGCGCGCTCGTGCTCGGCGTGATGGTGATCTACCCGATCATCTACTCGATCTTCCGGAGCCTCTACGACGCCAGCGGCGGCACCTTCGTCGGGGCGGACAACTACGCGACGATCTTCAGCGACTCCTCCACCCTGACCACGATCAGGAACAACCTGATCTGGGTCGCGGTGGCTCCCGCCCTGGTCACCGTGATCGGCCTCGTCTTCGCGGTGCTGACCGAGCGGATCCGCTGGGCGACCGCGTTCAAGCTGGTCGTGTTCATGCCGATGGCCGTCTCCCTGATGGCCTCCGGCGTCATCTTCCGCCTGGTCTACGAGCAGGCCCCCGACCGGGGCGTGGCCAACGCCGTGATCACCTCGGTGACCGGCCTGTTCGGCTCGGGCCAGGGCTACCCGGACGCCCGTCCCAGGGAGAACGACCAGTCCCCGGTCGCCCCCGGGCAGGGCGGCGGGGTGGTGGCCAAGCAGCCCGCGCAGCCGGGGCAGGCGGTGCTCCTGCCGCTCGTGGGCGTGAAGCCCGCCGACCTCACCTCTGCCTCGACGGCGAAGGCGGCCCAGCCCGGACCCGGCGAGCTGGCCGGGACCGTCTGGTTCGACTTCACCCAGGGCGGCGGCGGCGCGCCCAACCAGGTGGACGGCACCGAGAAGGCCCTGGCCGGGATGACGGTCGAGGCGGTGCAGAACGGCGCGGTCAAGGCCACCGCCACCAGCGAGGCCGACGGCACCTTCCGCTTCACCGGGCTCGCTCCGGGTGACTACCAGGTGCGGCTGCCGCAGTCGAACTTCGACGCGGCCTTCGCCGGGATCCCCTGGCTCGGCCCGACACTGATCACCCCGGCGATCATCGGCGCGTTCGTCTGGGTGTGGGCCGGGTTCGCCATGGTGCTGATCGCGGCCGGGCTCGCGGCCATCCCGCGCGACGCGCTGGAGGCGGCCCGCATCGACGGCGCCACCGAATGGCAGGTGTTCCGCAAGATCACCGTTCCGCTGCTCTCCCCCGTGCTGCTCGTCGTGTTCGTCACGATGATCATCAATACCCTGAAGGTCTTCGACCTGGTCTTCGTCATCGCGCCGGGATCGGTGCAGCCGCAGGCCAACGTGATCGCGCTGGAGATGTGGCGGGTCTCGTTCGGCGGAGGCAGCAACCAGGGGCTGGGTAGCGCGCTCGCCATCTTCCTGCTGGTCCTCGTCCTGCCCTTCATGATTCTCAACATCCGCCGGTTCAGGAGGGACAACCAGTGACGACCTCCACCCTTGGCGCCCCGCGCCGCGGCGTCCTCGGCAGGATCGTGGACCGGCTGGGCGGCGGCCTGGTCCAGGCGGTACTGGTGGTGATCGGCCTGTTCTGGCTGGTTCCCACCCTGGGCCTGTTCGTGGTCTCGATCCGCGACGAGACGGCCAACAACTCCACCGGCTGGTGGACGATCCTCACCAAGCCGGCCGAACTGACCCTCCAGAACTACTCCGACCTGCTGGCCACCGGGTTCACCGCGTCGTTCTGGAACACCGTGTTCATCACGGTGCCCTCGACCGTCCTGGTGATCGGCATCGCCGCCATGGCGGCGTACGCGTTCGCCTGGATGGAGTTTCCCGGCAGGGACGCACTGTTCCTGGTGGTGGTCGGCCTGCTGGTGGTGCCGACCCAGATCGCGCTGATCCCGATCGCGAAACTGTACGGCTCGGCCGGGATCTTCGGCTCCATCGCGAGCGTGGTGCTCTTCCACGTCGCCTTCGGTCTCCCCTTCGCCATCTTCCTGCTCCGCAACTTCTTCGCGGGCATCTCACGCTCGCTGCTGGAGGCGGCGCGGATGGACGGCGCGGGGGAATGGAAGATCTTCTCGACCGTGGTGTTCCCGCTGGCCAAACCGGCGGTCGCCTCGCTCGGGATCTTCCAGTTTCTCTGGGTCTGGAACGACCTGCTCGTCTCGCTGGTCTTCGCCAACACCGAGAACCAGCCCATGACCAAGGCCCTCCAGTCACAAATGCGGCAATTCGGGACCAACGTGGACATTCTTGCGCCAGGAGCTTTTCTGTCGCTGATTATCCCGTTGATCCTCTTTTTCGCCTTCCAGCGGTATTTCGTCCAGGGGATGATGGCTGGTTCGGTGAAATAGATAACAGGGGCAGGCCCGGTGCGGCACGCGTCGATTCCCGGCACGCGCCGTACCGGGCCTAAAACCTCGATAGGGTCCTACCCATGGCCGCACGTCCCTTGAACGAAGTCGTGGAAGCCGGGTGGGCCAAGGCCCTCGAACCCGTCGCCGATAAGATCGCCGAAATGGGCGAGTTCCTCCGGAAGGAGGTGGCGGAAGGCAGGCAGTACCTCCCCTCGGGCGCCAATGTGCTCCGCGCCTTCCAGCAGCCCTTCGACCAGGTCGAGGTGCTGATCGTGGGCCAGGACCCGTACCCCACGCCGGGTCATCCGATCGGCCTGAGCTTCTCCGTCGCCGCGGACGTGCGCCCGATCCCGGGCAGCCTGCGCAACATCTACAAGGAGCTCACCGAGGACCTCGGGCTACCGATGCCGAGCAACGGCGACCTGACCCCCTGGAGCGAGAAGGGTGTGCTCCTGCTCAACAGGGTGCTCACCGTCATGCCGGGCAAGCCCGCCTCACACCGGGGCAAGGGCTGGGAAGAGGTCACCGAGCAGGCCATCAAGGCCCTCGTCGCCCGCGACAAGCCGATGGTGGCGATCCTGTGGGGACGCGACGCCCGCAACCTCCGCCCGATGCTCGGTTCCGTCCCGGCCATCGAGTCGGCGCACCCCAGCCCCCTGTCGGCCCGCAGCGGCTTCTTCGGCTCCCGCCCGTTCAGCAGGACGAACGAACTTCTTGAGCAGCAGGGCGCGCGCCCCATCGACTGGAAGCTCCCCTAGGCTGTTCCGACCATCCCCAGGCACTAGGATTTCCACTATGAGTGATGTATCGGGCACCGAACGCTATCTGCGTCTTACCGTTGAGCTGACCGTGGAGGTGCAGGACATCGCCGCCCTGCAGGCCGCCGCGCTGAAAGAGATCAGCCACCCTGACGCCGATCTTGACGACGACGAGCGCAAGGAGCAGGCTGAGCTGGTCTCGGCCGACGACACCGGCGCCACCGCGCTGCAGTGGCTGATCGAGCCGGACCACGTCCTGGGGCTGATCGAGCATGTCGACCAGATCGAGCCCCGCGAGGCCGTGCTGGGCGTCGAGCCCTCCGACGGCCCGTCGGACGAGGATGAGGACGACGACGACCACGCGGGCCACGACCACGCCGGTCACGACCACAGGCACTGAGAACACACGACTGAGAACGACCCCGCCACCCCGGCGGTGGTGGGTCCTCCCGGCCAGGCGCCCCGCCGGGAGGACCCATCACCGCCGGGGCTTTCTCGTCATCGAAGCCCTTCGCCGGAGCCCTTCGCCAGGGGTCCCACCGTGGGACGCCCGCCGGAGGGGCCCGCGGCTCAGCCGATGACGATGACCTCCTCTCGGCGGGCCGTCAGGGCGTCCCGCCGCCGGGTCAGCTCCTCGCGGCGGACCTCCAGGCCCTCGACCGTACGCCGCACCCACTCCGCGACCTCCGCCACGGCCGCGCCGGTGCCCGCGATCCGGTGGTGCTTGATCGCGTCGGTGATGATGTTGTCGAAGAACATGTCGGCGAACCAGCGGGTGTCCACCTCGGGAAGCTTCGGGGCGACGTTCACGCCGATGTCGACGAGCTCCCTGGCGAAGGTGTCCAGCAGTTGCTGGGCGTGCCAGGCGGCCTCGTCCGCGTCGCGCAGGTGGCCGTGCTCCATCATGTCCGCGAAGCCGCCGCCCCCGGCCAGCATGTCCCACCTGGAGGCGCCCCGGGCGCCGCCCAGGCAGCGCAGCACCTCGCCGACCCCGTGGAAGGCGTCGACCCCGGCCCGGTGGGCCTCCTGGTGCTCCGCCAGGTCGGCGCGGGTGTCGGCGAGGTTGTGGCCGAGCTCGACCAGCTCACGGCCCCTGGGGTCACCGGACGCGACCAGCCGGCGCTCCTCGCGCTCCAGCAGCGCGTCGTACTCCTCCCGCGCCCGCCCGAGCCCGGCGAGCCCCTCGTCGACGGCGGCCCGGTCGGCGTTCAGCCATTCGAGGCGGCCGCGCTGGCCGTCCAGGCGTTGCCGCACGGCCAGCACCTCGGCGCGCTCCCTGGCGAGCCGTTCGTCCCTGGACCCGGTGAGCCCGGCCAGGAAGGCGGAGAAACCGCCCTCCAGCCTGGAGACGTCCTCCTCCTCCTTGGCGAGCTGGTCCTCAAGGTCACCCAGGAGCGCCGCGACCTCGTCGAGCTGCACGGCCACCGCGTCGCGCCGGCTGGTCAGTCGTTCGAGCC
The DNA here is from genome assembly GCF_039537505.1 of Streptosporangium oxazolinicum. Classification (NCBI taxonomy): domain Bacteria; kingdom Bacillati; phylum Actinomycetota; class Actinomycetes; order Streptosporangiales; family Streptosporangiaceae; genus Streptosporangium; species Streptosporangium oxazolinicum. The sequence continues at coordinate 136,138 of NZ_BAABAQ010000006.1, read as the reverse complement.
GCCGCACTCGTTCGCGGGCGGTGAGCAGGGCGTCGGCGGCATCGGGGGTGCCTGCATCGGCGGCGTCATAGGGGGTCACACCTGTGCGACGCGCGAGGGGGACGATTCGTTCCGCATCACCCGTACCCTCCGTACCCCCTCGTACCACCTGCATCACCGCCCCGGCCGGAGTCAGTCCATGCGCACCAGGGGCGCCGGGTAGCCGGGGACGCCCAAGGGGAGCTTCCACGGCTCGTGGACCGCCCGCCTGGGCACGGCGTCGAGCTCGGGGACGTAGCGGCGGACGTACTCGCCGTCCGGGTCGTACCGCCTGGCCTGCCGGATGTGGTTGACGGGCCGGTTGGGGCGGGTGTCGTTGCCGGTCCCGGCGACCCACTGCCAGTTGCCGTAGTTGTTGGCGACGTCGCCGTCGAGCAGCCAGTCGAAGAAGTGCTGGGCGCCGACGCGCCAGTCGAGGCGCAGCCGCCGGACGAGGAACGACCCCACGATCAGGCGGGCCCGGTTGTGCATCCAGCCCTCGGAGAGCATCTGCCGCATCCCGGCGTCCACGATCGGGATTCCGGTCATGCCCTCCTTCCACGCCTGCGCCGCGTGGTCGTCGTCGCGCCACTCGTGCCCGCGCGGCCGGTAGTCGTCCCGGTTGATACGCGGGAAGGCCCGCGTCACCTGGTGGAAGAAGTCACGCCAGCACAGCTGCCTGACGAACTCCTCGCCGTCCCCGCCCGCCCCCTCTACCCCGGCGAACGACTCCAGCTCCAGCGGCGAGACGCAGCCGAAGCGCAGGTAGGGGCTGAGCATGGAGGTGCGGTTGCCCGCCATGTCGTCGTGGCCGTCGGCGTAGTCGGCCACGCAGTGCCTCAGCCACTGCGTCATCCTCCGGCGCCCGGCCGTCTCACCGCCCCTGAACAGCTCGCGCGGCTCGCGCCCCGGCTCGGGCAGCCTCCCCGCCCTCAGCCCTTCGGGGACGTTCACCATGCCGGGAGCCTTGAGCACGTCCCTGCGGGGCTGCCGGGTCCAGGCCCGCCAGTAGGGCGTGAAGACCCGGTAGTGGTCGCCTCCGCCCGACGGCCTGAGGGCGTCGGGGGGCACGATCGTCAGGCCGGGGAACATCTGGAACGCCGTCCTGGCGCGCTCGCACTCCTCGGCCAGGCGCCGCTGCCTGCGGTTCGCGAAGGTGCTGACGTCCATGCTGGTGTAGACGGCCTGGGCCTTCGACTCGCCCACCAGGCGCATCGTCTCGGCGACCTGGTCACCGTGGCGCACGGCCAGCTCGCCACCCCGTTCGCGAAGCGATTCGCGCAGGTCGGCGAGGCACTCGGCGAGGAATCCCCGGCGGTTGTCCCCGGGTATGGCGGGGTCCGCGACGAAGAGCGGTATGACATGACGTGCGTGCTCGCACGCCGCGGCGAGCGCCGGGTGGTCGTGCACCCGGAGATCGCGGCTGAACAAAACGATCACAGTATCGGTCACGTTTCCCCTTCGGCCGGTCACGCTCTGTTGGTTGCGTCCACAGGGGCCCGGAACTCGAAAGAATGTTCATGGAGCAACCGCTCGCGTCGCCTGTCAGGCTGGTACGGGGCAGAGCAGGCGTGAAATGGGATGAGATGGACGAGCAGCGTCAGGTGGCAACCGGTGAGGAACCGGGCTACGGCATCGGAGCCGTCGCGCGGCGCCTCGGGGTGCCCGCCCCCACGCTGCGGACCTGGAACCTACGCTACGGCGTGGGCCCGAGCCGCCGGAGCCCGGGGGGCCACCGCCGCTACGACGCCCGCGACCTGTGGCGCCTGGAGGAGATGAACCGGCTCATCAGGAGCGGGGTTCCCGCCTCCGACGCGGCGCGGGAGGTCCTGAGGATCGAGACCGTTCCCTCGACGCCCCCGGCGGAGCGGCGGTCGGAGCCCGGGTGGCCGCCCCCGCCGGAGCGGATGGCCGGACGGCCGTCCGGCGTGCCCACGGTGGCGATGCTGGCGCGGGCGGCGATGACGCTGGACAGCGGGGCCGTCCACGACTGGATCAACGCGGCGCTCGCCAGGCACGGCGTGCTGTGGACCTGGGAGCATCTGGCGATACCGGTCTTCGAGACGATCTGCAGGCGCCAGGCGGAGAGCGGGGCGAGCATCGAGGTCGAGCATCTGTTCTCCGACCGGCTGCTGGCCGCGCTGATCGGGCTCACCGAGCGCCCCGCCCGGCCGGCCGCCGACCGTCCCGTCCTGCTCGCCTGCGCCGAGGACGACCTCCACAGCCTGCCGATCTACGCGCTGGCCGCCGCGCTCACCACCGACCACCACGTGGAGACCCGGGTGCTGGGCGCCAGGACCCCGTACCCGGCGCTGGCGGACGCGATGCGGCGGCTGGGCCCCTCGGTGGTCTTCGTCTGGTCCCAGCTCGCCGAGACCGGCGACCCCGCCCCGCTCGCGTCGCTGCCCGCGCTCCGCCCGCCGAGCCTGATCGTCGCCGGCGGTATGGGCTGGTGGGACAGCCTGCCCGCGTCCATCCCCCGCGTCACGTCCTTCCAGGACGCGCTCACCCGCGTCGCCGCCGCCGCCCTGGCCTGACGCCCTTCCCCGGTACGCCCCTGCTCCGCTCTGCCGCTCCTTCCGGCACGCCGCTTCGGGCCGCCCCGCCCTGGATTGGCCCTTTCCCGCCGGACTCGTGGGCACCGCCGCGCACCCTGCTTGCGATCACGGGCGCCGGGCGAGTATGAATAAGTTTTGAGTAGGTTTTCTTGGTAAGAGGAGGGCATCATGACAGACCCCCTGAACACTCGGTTCGCCGAGGGCGACGAGGCGGCGCTGGTCGAGTGCCTCCGCGCCCACGGGCCTCTCATCCGTTCCTACCTGCGGCGATTCGTCCGGCCACAGGATGTCGAGGATCTTCAGCAGATCGTGTTCGCGGAGGTCTGGCGTTCCCGGCACCGCTTCGACCCGGCGCGCAGCCTTCCCGCCTGGATGCTCGGCATCGCCCACAAGCGCGCGGTCGACCATCTGCGAATACGCACCCTGCGCACGGTGCCGCTGGACGTGATCGCCGATCCCGCCGGGGACGACGGCCGGATCGACGGTGACGGCCTGGCGGAGCGCGACCAGGTGCGGCGCGCGCTGGCCGAGCTGCCCGACCCGCAGCGCCAGGCGATCGAGCTGGCCTACTACGGCGACCTGACCCAGCGGGAGATCGCCGAGAAGCTGAGCGTCCCGCTCGGCACGATCAAGGCCCGTACGGCGCGCGGTCTGCGCCGCCTGTCCGGCATCCTCAGCACGTCCGCGACGGACGGCTGGGAGGCCGGACCGCACCGGGAAGAGGTGCCCGCCGCGCGTGGCGCGAGCGGTTCGAGCGCGATGGGCGCGACAGGCGCGATGGGCGAGGCAGGCGAGGCGGGCACGATGAACGGCACCGACGACACCGACAGAACCGACAGGACGGACGAGGCGGGCCGGCAGGTCGTCAGGCCGAGGGTCGCGGTGTCCAGCTGCCTGCTGGGCGAGCCGGTCCGGTTCGACGGCGGGCACAGCCGCAACCGGTTCCTCAGCGGCGAACTGGACAAACACGTCGAGTGGGTGCACATCTGCCCGGAGATGGAGATCGGCCTCGGCAGCCCGCGCGAGACCCTTCGCCTGGAGCGCTCACCGGACGGCACGCGGCTGGTCTCCAGGAAGAGCCGGGTGGACCTCACCGGCAGGATGACCGCCCTCGCCGCCGAACGGGTTCCGGCCCTGCGGGAGGTGGACGGTTACGTCCTCAAGTCCAAGAGCCCCAGCTGCGGGGTGCACGGCATTCCCGTCCACGCGGGCGGCACGACCGTGGACCGCAAGGGCAGGGGGGTGTTCGCGGCCGCGGTCCTCGACACCCACCCGCTGCTGCCGGTCGAGGACGAGGGGCGGCTCAACGACGCCCTGCTCCGCGAGAACTTCGTGGAACGGATCTTCGCCCGCGCCCGGCTCCGCGCGCTGCTGGAGAGCGACTGGCGCCCCCGCGACCTGGTCTCCTTCCACTCCCGGCACAAGATGCAGCTGCTGGCCCACGACCCCGAGGCCTCCCGGGAGGCGGGCCGGGTGGTGGCCGGGGCGGGCACCCGGCCCCGCGACGAGCTGGCCGCCGACTACGCCCGCGTCTTCGGCACGGCGTTCGCCACCAAGACGAGCATCGGCCGGCACGTCAACGTCCTGCAGCACTGCATGGGGATGGTGGGCGACGCGCTCGACCCGGCCCGCCGGGCCGACCTGGCGGAGGTCATCGCCTCCTACCAGGCCGGGCAGGTGGCGCTGAGCGTCCCGGCGACCCTGATCCGCCACCACGCCCAGGGCCAGGCCGGGGAGTACGTACGGGACCAGACGTACTTCTCCCCGTACCCGGAGGATCTGCGGCTGCGCAACCACGTGCCCGCCTGATCCCACGACGTCGCGAGCGAGGCCCGGACCGGTCGGGTCCGGGCCTCGCGACGGTCAGGGGACCACCGGTCAGACGGCCGGATCCAGCCGTACGACCGCGAGGGAACGAGGAGGCAGGGACAGCTCCTCCCCCTCCACGGTCGCCGACGGGTCGGAGGCGAGCAGGATGTTGCCGGGCGCGAACCGGCCCGTCCCCAGCTTGACCGTGAGCGCGACCGGGCCGAGGTTCGCCGCCACCCTGAGCCCTCCCCGGTGCACGACCAGCCAGGACTCACCGTGGTCGACGCGTACCCGCTCCAGCCTCGGGTCCGTCAGCTCGGGGTGGGCGCGGCGCAGCGCGATCAGGGCGCGGTACCAGTCGAGGTGGGCCCGGTGGGCGTCGTCGTCCAGCTCGCCCCAGTCGAGCTTGGAGCGCAGGAACGTCATCTCCTCACCGGGATCGGGGGCCTTGTCCGCCCAGTCGTCGTAGCCGAAGCCGACGAACTCCCGCCGCCGCCGCTCGCCCTCCCCCTCGCGCAGCTGCGGCTCGACGTGGTCGGTGAAGAACAGGAACGGCGCCCGCGTCCCCCACTCCTCCCCCATGAACAGCATGGGGGTGAACGGCGAGGTGAGCAGGAGTCCCGCGGCCAGCCGCAGCGCCTCGGGCGCCATCCGGTCGCCCTCGGCCCGGTTGCCGATCTGGTCGTGGTTCTGCGCGCAGCAGACGAAGCGGTAGCCGGGCACGTGGGACGCCGGGCGGCCGTGGGAGCGCCCCCGGAAGGAGGAGTAGGTCCCGTCGTGGTAGTAGGCGCGGGTCAGCACCTTGGGCAGGGCGCCGTGGAAGTCGTCGTAGTAGCCGTGCCGCTCGCCGGTCACCGCCACGTGCAGGGCGTGGTGGACGTCGTCGTTCCAGGCCGCCGCCAGACCGAACCCCCCGGCCTCGCGGGGGGTCATCAGCCGGGGGTCGTTGAGGTCGGACTCGGCGATGAGCGTGAGCGGCCTGCCCACGGCCGCCGACAGCGCCTCCGTCTCGGCGGCGATCTCCTCCAGCAGGTGCGTCGCCCGGTCGTCGTGCAGCGCGTGCACGGCGTCCAGCCGCAGGCCGTCGACGTGGTAGTCGCGCAGCCACTGCAGCGCGTTGCCGACGAAGTAGGCGCGCACCTCGTCGGAGCCGGGGCCGTCCAGGTTCACGGCCTGTCCCCAGAAGGAGGAGGCGCTGGAGTGGAAGTACGGGCCGAAGGGGGCGAGGAAGTTGCCCGACGGGCCGAGGTGGTTGTAGACGACGTCGAGGATCACGCCGAGCCCGCTCCGGTGGCAGGCGTCCACGAGGCGCTTGAGCCCGTCGGGGCCGCCGTAGGTCTCGGTGACGGCCCACAGGTCCACGCCGTCGTAGCCCCAGTTGCGCCCGCCGGGCACCGGCGGCACCGGCATGATCTCCACGAAGTCGACGCCGAGCTCCACCAGGTGCTCCAGCTTGCCGATCGCCGCGTCGAAGGTGCCCTCGGGGGTGAAGGTGCCGATGTGTAACTCGTAGATGACCGCGCCCGGCAGGTCGCGGCCCCGCCACAGGGCGTCGCCCCACTCGAAGCGGTCGTGGTCGTAGACCCGGCTCGGGCCGAAGATCCCCTCCGGTTGCCACCGGGTCCTGGGGTCGGGCAGCGCCTCGCCCCCGTCCAGCCGGAACCGGTAGTCGGTGCCGTGCCCGGCGCCGGGCACCTCCGCCGTCCACCAGCCGCCCCCGGCGGACGACATCGGGTAGCGGACCTCGCCGATCTCCACGTCCACCGCCGTCGCCCGCGGTGCCCATACCTCGAACATCGGTCAGCCCCTTTCCAGCAGCGCGACAGGGTGGACGGACAGCAGGTGGGCGAGCGGGATCCTGCCGGTGTACTCGCTCCCCGACAGCAGATCCCGCCACGTGCCGTGCGGCAGGGTGAGCGTGTCGCTCCCCCAGCCGCCGCGCCGCTCCAGGCCGACGGGCAGCCGGGTGGCCACCGTCACGGCCCGCTCCCCCCTGGCGAAGGCGATCGCGTGCTCCCCGGCCTCGATCGGGACGTACGGCGCCTCGGGGTCCAGCCTCCGGCGCAGGTCCAGGGCCATGGCGGTGACCGCCAGCTTGGCCTCGTCCCACGAAAGGCGCGTCGTGGCGGGGCTCGGGTGGGCCTCGTCCGGGTGGGCCTGGCTCGCGTGGGCCTGGGCCGCCGAGAGCATCCGGCGGCGCAGCGGGAAGTCGACCGGGCGCCGGTTGTCCGGGTCGACCAGGGAGAAGTCGGTGATCTCGTTGCCCCAGTACAGGTCGGGCACGCCGGGCAGCATGAGCTGGACGAGCTTCTGGCCCAGCGAGTTGGACCTGGCGTACGGCTCGATCCTCGCGGCGAACTCCGCGACCGAGGCCCCGCACTCCTCGACGGCCCGGCCGACGAAGTCGCGGATGCCGCGTTCGTAGGCGGGGTCGGGGGTGGCCCAGGAGATCGAGGTCTTGGCCTCGCGGGCCGCCTTGAACAGGTAGTCGAAGAACCTGTCGGGCCCGATCGGCCAGGAGGCCATCAGGTTCTGCCAGGCCAGATAGTCGAGGGCCGGGTCGAAGGAGACCTTCGAGGACCACTCGCCGACCGCCGCCGCCCACTCCCCCGGCAGCTCGGACAGCACGGCGAGCCTCGCCCGTACGTCCTCGGAGCGCTTGGTGTCGTGCGTGGAGAGCGTCGTCATCGTGCCCGGCGCCATCTCCCGGCAGAACGCGTGGAACTCCTCGACGGATCCGCCGAACCGGTCGGGCTCGCCGCCCACCTCGTTCAGGCAGGACAGGGGGTACCAGCGGTAGAGGGCGGTGTCCTCGACCCCCTTGGCCATCACCGGGCCGCAGGTCTGCTGGAAGCGGGTGACCGCCTCGGCGGGCCCGGTCAGGACCCGCTTGACGACCTCCGCCACCGGGGCGCCCTCGGGCAGCCGTCCGGCGGCGACCCGCCCGGCCTCCTCGACGATCCGCACCGAGATCTCGGGCACCGGCTCGCCGGGGACCGCGTAGGCCCGGTAGACCGGCATCGCGGCGAGCAGCTCCACCAGCGTCCGGCGGTCGGAGCCGACGACGGCGTGCAGCCGGTCGATCTCCGCGCCGAAGAACAGGTCCAGGACCTCCGCCTTGGACTCGCGGACCACGGCGGCGTAGTCGCCGGGCACCCCGGTGTGCTGGGTGAACAGCTCGACCAGCTGCTCCTTGCCCGCCGGGTCGACGAACAGCCCGGTGATCCGGTTGAGCGTCTCGTAGCCGGTGGTGCCGTCGCACTCCCAGTCGTCGGGCAGCCGCTCGGAGCCGACCAGGATCTTCTCCGCCACGGTCCACACGCCCGAGCGCTCGCGCAGCCGCGACAGGTAGCCGCGCGGCTCGGCGAGCCCGTCGGGGTGGTCCACCCGCAGCCCTTGGATGACCCCCTCCTTGACGAGCGAGAGGATGACGGCGTGCGTGGCGTCGAACACCTCCGGGTCCTCCACCCGCACCCCGATCAGCGAGGACACGTCGAAGAACCGGCGGTAGCCGGGCCCGCGCCGCCAGTCGACCAGCCGGTAGTGCGTGTCGGGCAGCGGGAACTCGTGGTCGTGGTAGCGCAGCACGTCGCCGTCGGCCACCGCCTCGCCCGCGTCGCCGAGCACCGGCATGTTCACCCTGCCGACGCCGACGTTCTCGTCATCGTCTTCGACGGACCAGTCGATGTCGAACCACGACGCGTACGGCGACTCCGGCCCGTCCTTGAGCACCGACCACAGCTGCGCGTTGCCCGACTCGGGCACCGGGACCGTCATGTGGTTGGGCACGATGTCGACGACGACGCCGATCCCGTGCTGGGCCAGCGTCGCCGACAGCTCCCGCAGTCCCTCGACGCCGCCGAACTCCTCGCGGACGCGCGAGTGGTCGGTCACGTCGTAGCCGTGCCGCGACTCCGGCACGGCCTGGAGGATCGGCGACAGGTAGACGTGGCTCACCCCCAGGTCCCGCAGGTACGGGGCGAGCTCGGCCACCTTGTCGAACCCGAAGTCGGGGGTGAGCTGGAGCCGGTAGGTCGAGACCGGCACCTCGTACGAGCCCGGCGACGGCGAGGGCGCGGGCGCCTCCTCGGGGAGCGCCAGGAGGTCGGGGACGTCGCCGCCCGCCCTGGTCCCGGGGACGGAGTCCGGCAGGATCTCGTCGTGGCCGACCTGCGGGGGGACGGCACCGGGCGGGGGCTCGGGCGGAGAGTCCGGCAGGGGGTCCGGCGGCATGCCCGGCTCGGGCACGGACTCCGGGGGGACGATCCCGGGCGCGGGCTCCAGGGGAGCGGGCTCGGGGGCGGGCTGGGTCAGAGGTTCAGACACGGCGCAGCACCCTCACCGAGCGGCCGACCACCGGCACGCTCTCTCCGGCCCGGCAGACCCGGGTGTCGACCGTGATCGGCATGGCCGTGTCGATCTCCGTCAGCCACATCTCACCGTAGTCCTTCGGCAGCGTGAACTTGATGACGTCGTGGTGGGCGTTGAACAGCAGCAGGAACGAGTCGTCGACGATCTGCCGGCCCCGGCGGTCGGGCTCGGTGATGGCGTCGCCGTTCAGGAAGACGGCGAGCGACTTGGCGTACCCCACGTTCCAGTCGGCGTCGGTCATCTTCTCTCCCCTCGGGGTGAGCCAGGCGATGTCGCTGAGGTTCTCCTCAGAACCGCGTACGGGCCGCCCGTAGAAGAACCGGCGCCGCCGGAAGACCGGGTGGTCGGCGCGGAGCTTGGCCAGCCGCCGGGTGAACTCCAGCAGCAGCCAGTTCTCCCTGACGTCGGACCAGTCGACCCAGCTCAGCTCGTTGTCCTGGCAGTACACGTTGTTGTTGCCCCGCTGGGTGCGGCCCAACTCGTCGCCGTGGGAGATCATCGGAACGCCCTGGGACAGGAACAGCGTGGTCAGGAAGTTGCGTTTCTGCTGCTCGCGCAGGGACTCGATCGCCAGCGAGGCGGGCCCCTCCTCGCCGCAGTTCCAGGAGCGGTTGTCGTCGGCGCCGTCCCGGTTGTCCTCGCCGTTCGCCTCGTTGTGCTTGTTGTTGTAGGAGACGAGGTCCTGCAGGCTGAAGCCGTCGTGGCAGGTGACGAAGTTGATGGAAGCGGCGGGGCGGCGGCTGTCGTCCTGGTAGAGGTCGCTGGAGCCGGTCAGCCGGGAGGCGAACTCGGGCAGCGCGGCGGGCTCGCCCCGCCACAGGTCGCGGATCGTGTCGCGGTACATGCCGTTCCACTCGGTCCACCTGGCGGGGAAGTTGCCCACCTGGTAGCCGCCGGGGCCGACGTCCCACGGCTCGGCGATCAGCTTGACCTGCGACAGCACCGGGTCCTGCTGGACCAGGTCGAAGAAGGCGCTCAGCCGGTCGACCTCGTGCAGCTCGCGCGCGAGCGTGGAGGCCAGGTCGAACCTGAAGCCGTCCACGTGCATCTCGATGACCCAGTAGCGGAGCGAGTCCATGATCATCTGAAGCACGTGCGGAGAGCGCATGAACAGGCTGTTGCCGGTGCCCGTGGTGTCCATGTAGTACCGCCTGTCGTTGTCGACCAGGCGGTAGTAGCCGGGGTTGTCGATGCCGCGCATGCTCAGCGTCGGGCCCAGGTGGTTGCCCTCGGCCGTGTGGTTGTAGACCACGTCGAGGATGACCTCGATGTTCGCCTCGTGCAGGGCCTTGACCATGGCCTTGAACTCCAGCACCTGCCCGCCGCGCTGCCCGGTGCTCGAATAGGCGTTGTGCGGCGCGAAGAACCCGATGCTGTTGTAGCCCCAGTAGTTCGTCAGCCCCCGCTCGGCGAGGACGTGGTCGGTGACGAACTGGTGCACCGGCATGAGCTCGATCGCCGTCACGCCGAGCGCGGTGAGATGATCGATGATCTCCGGGTGGCCGATCGCGGCGTACGTGCCCCGGATCCGCTCGGGGATCTTCGGGTGGTTGATCGTGAGGCCCTTGACGTGCGCCTCGTAGATCACCGTGTTGTGGTACGGCGTGCTCGGCGGCCGGTCGTGCCCCCACCCGAAGAACGGGTTGATCACGATGGAGCGCGGCATGAACTCGGCCGAGTCGGCGTCGTTACGGCTGTCGGGATGGCCGAAACGGTAGCCGTACACGGCCTCGTCCCAGTTCACCTCCCCCTCGACCGCCTTGGCGTACGGGTCGAGCAGGAGCTTCGCGGGGTTGCACCGCTGCCCTCTCTGCGGGTCGTACGGCCCGTGCACGCGGTAGCCGTACCGCTGCCCCGGGCCGACGCCCGGCAGATATCCGTGCCAGACGAAACCCTCACACTCGGTGAAGGTGACCCTGGTCTCCTTGTTCTCCTCGTCGAACAGGCACAGCTCGACGCGTTCGGCGGCCTCGGTGAAAAGCGCGAAGTTGGTTCCCGCGCCGTCGTAGGTGGCCCCAAGGGGATAGGGGTCACCCGGCCAGATCTCGATCATTGCACCGCCCTTCAGCGGTGGACAAACATGCCCCAAGTTGGCCCGGCCATGCGCACATTTCTCACTCCTGTGACGGTGATCTCAGAGCTCGGTGACGACGTGCGTGACGAGCCTAGAACAGGCCGTGGCGGAACTCACCGGCCAGCGCGCGGATCGCGGGCTCGTAGACGCGCAGTCCCGCTCCGGCGGCGAACGTTTCGGCCGCCCGCAGATGGGCCCGCGCCCGGTCCTCGTCACCTCCGAGCAGGGCGAGCCTGGTCAGGCACAGGTCGGTCAGGGACCAGCCCAGCAACCGGCCCGCGTGCGGGGCGAGCCTGCCGTACAGGATCCTCCCCGCCGCCTCGTCGCCCAGCGCCGCGCAGATCTCGCTGAGGGCGTCCGGGACGAACCGGTAGGCCAGCTCGGGACCTATCTCCGCGAAGCCGTCGCGGGAGAGCCCGGCGAAGGCGTCGCGCGCCTCGGCCGTCCTGCCCAGGTCGATCAGGGCGAGGCAGCGCAGGACGCGCCAGGGCTTCTGGCCGGGGCGGCGGGCGAGCATCTCGTCGGCGAGCGCGAGCGCCTCGCCCGGCCCACCTTCCCCGCCGGGTCCGTGAACCTCGCTCGGTTCGCCTTCCTCTCCCAGTCCATAAGCCTTGCCCGGTCCGCACACGTTGCCCGGTCCGCTCGGTTCGCTCGCCCCGTGAGCCCTGCCCGCCGCCCGCAGGGACAGGAAGCGGAACATCTCCCGCCGCAGCGACGCGTCGTCCCGGCCCAGCGCTCCCTCGGGGTGGGCCGCGCCGGACGCGTCGGCCGCGGCGAGCGCGTCGGCGAAGCGCCCGGACAGGTAGGCGCGGACCGCGGTCTGCCAGGCGGCCAGGCTCACCAGCGAGGGCAGCCTGAGCCGCTCCGCGGTCTCCCGCAGCCAGGCCAGCAGCTCCACGGCCCGCCCCGAGGCTCCCCTGGCGTTCAGCTCGACGTACTCGTTCTCCCTGCCGATCCACTCGACGACCAGGTCCCCGGTACGGCGGCCGATCTCCACGATCTCACCGGCGACCGCCTCGCGCCGCTCGTGGTCGTGGCCGGAGCGCAGCAGGATCTCCAGGGCGATCAGCGTCCTGGACAGGGTCCGGTCGTCACCGGCGAGGCGGGCCAGCCGCACCGCCTCCCTCGCCATCTCCACACTGCGCTCGACGGGCCGTACGGTGGAGCCGGTCAGCGCGGCGGCGGCGAGCAGCCGGGCCCGCCACGGCGAGTCCCCGGCCAGGTCGGAGGCGAGGACCCGGTCGATGCGCTCGGCCAGTCGGTCGATGCCGGTCATCTCCTCGTACATGGCCAGATGGATCGGGTCGGAGAACCCCAGCGCCGCCCTGGCCAGCCGGTTGTCGTCGCCGAGTCGTTCGGCGATCTCCGCGGCGGCCTCCAGGGAGGCGTGGGCCGCGGCGCTCATCCCCGCCGCCGTCCGCGCCTCGGCCAGGTCGAGCAGGAGGTCGCAGCGGAGCGCGTCGTCGGGCCCCGGCAGCCGGTCGATCATCGCGATCGCCCTCTCCAGGTTCTCCACCGCGTCCTCGTGGGCGAACTGCGCGGTCGCCTGGGCCGCCGCGCGCCGGGTGTAGCCGATGGCCTTGCCCACCATCCGGGGGTTCAGCAGGCCCTCGCGGTAGTGGTGGGCGATCTCGGTCAGCCGCGTCCCGCTCCGCTCCTCCAGCACCTCCGCGATCCGCGCGTGCAGCCTCCTGCGGCGCAGGGGCGGCAGTGCCTCGCGCAACACGTCGCGGACGATGTCGTGGACGAACCGGCAGCTCGGCCCGTCCCCCTCGACCAGCAGCCGGGCCCCCACGGCGGCGTCGACGATGTCGAGGACCCGATCCTCGGGCAGCCCCGCCACGCGGGTCAGGATGTCGGTCGCCGCCTCCCTGCCGAGCAGCGCCGCGACGGTCATCACCTCCTCGGTACCGGGCGGCAGACCGGCCATCCGGCCGCGTACGACGTCCGACAGCGCCTCCGGGGTCTCCCCCAGTTGCAGCACCTCCCCCAGGAAGAACGGGTTGCCCGCGGTCAGCCTGCCCATCTCCTCGGCCAGGGCCGGGTCGGCGCCCGCCCGTCCCAGATACTCGCGGATCTCCCCCTCGGCCAGGCCGCGCAGCAGGAGCCGCCGCACGTGCGGCAGCCGCAGCAGCGCGCCGAGGACGTACTCCAGCGGCTCGCCGGGGCGCACGTCGGTGTCGCGGTACGTGGCCACGACGGTGAGCTCGGGGCAGAGCCGGGTGGAGGCGAGGAACTCCAGCAGCCGCAGCGACGAGGTGTCCGCCCACTGGAGGTCGTCGAGGACCACCAGGACCCGGCCGTGCTCGTTCAGCAGCCGGGCGAACGCCTCGTACAACGCGAACTGCCCGGCCTGTCCCGTGAGGCCCGCCCCGGTCAGCCGCGCCAGCTCGCCGTCCCTGCCGACCAGGTCCCGCACGGCCTGCGTCCAGGGCCAGAAGGGCGGCGCGCCGGTACCGCTCCAGCAGCGGCCCCACACCACCCGGTGGTCCCGCGCCCGCGCGGCCCCGGCGGCGTGCTCGGCCAGGCTGGTCTTGCCGATGCCGGGCTCCCCGGCGAGCAGCACCACCCGGTGCCCGTCACCGGCGACCGCCCGCTCCAGCGCCTCCGTCTCGGCGTCCCTGCCCACCAGCCCGGAGCCCTTCTCCTTCTCCCGTACCGTTTCCGCCACGATGCGGGGAGTCAGCGCGGGGTCCTGGCCGAGAATGCGCCGTTCCATCTCCCTCGACCGGGGGTCGGGGTCCAGCCCCATGTCCTCCATCAGCAACCGGCGTCCCTCGGCGAGCGCGCCGAGCGCGTCCGCCTGCCGTCCCGCCTGGTAGAGCGCGTGCGCGGCGAGCACCCGCAGCCGCTCCCTGAACGGGTGGGCGCCGACCAGGTGGGCCAGCCCGCTCGTCAGCGCCGCCCCCCGGCCGAGTGCGAGCTCCGCCTCGGCCAGGTCCTCCTCGGTCGTGAGCCGCAGCTCGGCCAGGTGCGCGCTCTCCTCCACCGCCCAGGAACTGCCGGAGAGGTCCGCGAGCGGTTCCCCGCTCCACTCCCCCAGCGCCAGCCGCAGCTCCCTCACCGCCCCCTCGTGGTCGCCCTCGGCCCCCAGGCTCCTGCCCCCGGCCGCCCGCCCCCGCGCCCTGCCCAGGTCGATCGCGCCGCCGGGGACGTCCAGCGCGTAGCCCCCCGGCCTGCTGACCAGGACCGCCGGGGGCACGTTCCTCGCCCGGCCCGGCTCGAAGACGCGGCGGAGCTTGGAGACGTACGCCTGCACGGTGTTGAGCGCCCCGGGAGGGGGGTCGCCCTCCCAGAGCGCGTCGATCATCCGGTTCGGGCCGACCGGGCGCGGGGCGGCGAGGACGCACATGGCGAGCACCAGCCGCTGCTGGTAGGGGCCGATGTCCAGCGCCGCCCCTCCGTCGGCGAACACCCCGACCGGGCCCAGCACACGAAAGTCCATCCGGCCACCTCGCTCGCGAACTGCGCCGATAGTAACCTTTCGCCCCTGTCGTCCCCTGTCCGGCTCCACGGGACGACTCGCACCCCGGTTGGGAAGGGTGCTTTCGAGGGCGGGAAGCCCGGAAAACACGGAAGTTTGGCCGCCGACGGCTGGGTAGTGCGACTGTCCTCACGAGTGGAGGACATGAGTGATGGGCGGATTCAAGAAGTTCCTGCTGAGGGGCAACCTCGTCGAGCTCGCCGTGGCGGTCGTGGTCGGGGCGACCTTCAGCGGGCTGGTGCAGGCACTGGTCAAGGACCTCATCACACCGCTGATCGGGGCGATCACGGGCGGCAGGGAACCGGACTTCTCGCAGTACGTGTTCACGATCAACGGCTCCAAGTTCATGTACGGCGACTTCATCAACCACCTGCTGAGCTTCATGATCATCGCGGCGGTCATCTACTGGCTGGTCGTGATGCCCATGACCCGGCTGATCGGCTTCTTCGACCGGGACAAGAAGGCCACCGAGAAGGAGTGCCCGGAGTGCCTGAGCGACATCCCGATCGAGGCCAAGCGCTGCGCGTTCTGCACCGTCGAGCTGTCGCGGGTCGCCGTCGGCGACAGACCGCCCGCGTAGTGGCATCAGGCCCCGGACTTCCAAGCTCTCCGGCCGTTCATGCTCCTGCGCCGTCCCGTTACTTCGAGAGCACGAAGACCGTCCTGACGTAGGAGGCTGCCGGGTAACCGGCACGTAGAGCCTGGCAAGGGCAGACCTGTGACGGTAGCCACGGCCTCTTCCGGAGACATGCGAACTTCGCCGGCCAGACGCCTGGCCGCTTCGTCGGGCTTCTTGTCGTGCAGGTGCCGCATGACTTCGTCGTATGTGGCTTTGTCGCTCTTCGCTCTCTACGCACTATGAAATCGATACGCTTGCGCAAGCCAAATTGTAACTTCTTTGACAACAACACCCTGATCCACTTCAGAGAATAAACGGTGTATGCCCCGGACGCCATCTTTAAATTCCACTTCATAGCCATCTGGATCGAGGACCGATATCACTACATACCACGAAGAATTGTGCTCAGGCTGCTCGATCACAAGGAAAGTGTTGTCGGGAAATCGCAGCTCTCCGAGCATGATATAGATCGCATCCTCTGACGGATCGTCAATTAAACGGCCATTTTCGGACTTCGCTTGATAATAATCCCACGATGACACAAATACTCCCGGTAAACGTTTTCTCCATAAGTATCCCACTCATGGATTGCGATTTTGAAGTGGTTGAGGGAACTCTTCTCATCCCAGGGTGGGGCATGTCGGTCACGGCGTGATCGCGGGTCCGGTGTTCGCCTGATGACACAGAGAAGTTCCCGATAGGTGGGTTGATCGCCACGACCAGACCCATCCCAACCAGATCCTCAGGTGTTGTTCTACCGTGCCGCGGTTGATTTTGTCGCGTTCAACACTGAGCTATGTGGCCGGGCCGATCCGCCGCCGGCGCAAGACGATCGGCTCGCCGGGAACGGCTGCGGACGCTGGTTGAACCAGGCGTTCGGGAACTCCCACCCCGGAGATCAAAACCGCCATCACCACCCCGATCACCAAGGCAATCAGACGAAATCGCACGCGCCGAACCTGCATCCGGACCGGCCCCGGAGAGGCGGTCCCCGCGTGCCAGGAAGCAGGTTCTCTCCACCCTGTTGACCGCCGTGGTCGCGGGCGGGGTGAGCACCCTGGTCACCCTGGTCCTGTCGTTCGTCAGCAGGGGCGCGGAGAACGAGCCCGCTCCGTCCGCCACCTGGGCCCGGACCTCCGACCCGCTCGGCGACTCCGCCGCCCCGCGTGACGACTCCGCCTTCGAGGGGGACGTCACCTATCCGGACGGGACCGTGGTGCGGAGCGGAACGCGCTTCACGAAGATATGGCGGCTCCGCAACACGGGAACCGTCCCGTGGCACGGGCGCCATCTCAGACGGATCAACAACACGCCTTGCCGGGCCCCCGAGCGGGTCCCGATCCGGCCGACCGCCCCCGGCGAGGCGGTCGACATAGCGGTGGACGTACGGGCCGCCGACGTCGCGGGCAGGTGCAAGATCTACTGGAAGATGATCAACGACAGCGGTGCCCAGACGTTCGCCGGGAAGAATCCGATTTTCCTTGACGTCACCGTGAAGTGATCCACCCACCGGCGGCCTCCCCGACAGCGCGTTCGAGAGCTGATCGTGGAGGCCGTCCCGTGGTGGGGAGATGCATAGACGTGACGGGGCCACAGCCGCTCGAACGGGCCGGTGAAGCCGGCGATCAGCTCTCGAACACCCATTGAGCGCCTGGAGGCCCGTGGAGGGGCCGGGCGGTCCCCCGGTGGGAAACCCGGCTTCGCCGCCCTGAGCGCCCGTTCACCTCGCGCCCCGGCCTCCTGGCCCCGTAGAGATCGTTGACGGTCTGTGGGAGGTCGGGCACACTTGGCCCCTTCGAAGCCTTCCCAAAAGCCTTCCGGGGGAGTGGTATGGACTTCTCCGTCCTGGGGCCGGTCGAGGTGAGGTCCGACCACCGGCCGCTTCCGCTGGGCGGGAGCAAGCAGAGGGCACTGCTCGCGATGCTGCTCCACCACGCCAACCGGTCCGTCGGCGACGACCTGATGACGGACGCCCTCTGGAGCGGGTCCCCGCCGAAGACGGCCGGGAACAACCTGCGCCTGTACGCCTCCCGTATCCGCCGGGCCCTGGGCCATGACCGGATCCTGCGCCGCCACGGCGGCTACCTGCTGGTCGTGCACCCCGGCGAGCTGGACGTCCACCGGTTCCAGTCACTGGCCAAGGAGGGCCGCGACGCGCTCCTGCACGGCGACCACCACGAGGCCGCCGACCTCCTCCACCAGGCCCTGCGGCTGTGGCGCGGCCCCCCGTACGCCGACCTGCGGTTCGTCGAGGACCTCTCCGGCGAGGCAGCGCGCCTGGAGGAGCTGCGGCTGTCCACCCTGGAGGACCGCGTCGAGGCCGACCTCGCGGTGAGGTTCCAGCCCGAGCTCGTCGCCGAGCTCACCGGCCACATGAACGCGCACCCGCTCCGCGAGCGCCTGCGGGCACACCTCATGGTGGCGCTCACCCGTGTCGGCCGGAGTTCCGAGGCGCTGACGGTGTACGCCGACACCCGGCGCCTCCTGAACGAGGAACTGGGCGTCGAACCCGGCGACGGCCTGCGCGACCTCCACCAGCTGATCCTGACCGGGGAGCGGGCGGCCTCCGGGCACGTCGCGAGCGGCCCCGTCAAGGAGCCCGCGAGGAACGAGCGGGACGGGCAGGCGAGAGCCGGATGGGGTTCGGCCGAGCCGCGCGAACCCCCCGCGGAGCTGCCGATGAACATCGCCGACTTCGCGGGCCGCGAGGAGCACGTCAGGGAGCTCGTCGCGCGGCTGGACGAGCGTTCCGCGACGACCGTCTCGGTCATCACGGGAATGGGCGGCATCGGCAAGACGGCGCTGGCGGTGCACGTGGCGCACCGGCTGGCCGGGAGGTTTCCCGGAGGGCAGCTCTACGTCGACCTGCACGGCGCGCACGAGGAGGAGCAGGCGCATCCCGGCCACGTGCTCGGGCGGTTCCTGGTCGCGCTGGGCGTACCCGGGTCGAGCATCCCGGAGTCGGTCGAGGCCCGCGCCGCGCTGTACCGCAGCCGCCTGGCCCGCGCGAACGTCCTGATCGTCCTCGACAACGCGGCGTCGGAACAGCAGGTCAGACCCCTGCTCCCCGGTGTCTCCGGCTGCGCCGTGATCGTCACGAGCCGCGCGAGGCTCTCCGGGCTGGAGGGCGTGCGACCGGTCGAACTGGACGTCCTGAGCACCCAGGAGGCCGTGGAGCTGCTCTCGCGGATGATCGGGCACGACCGCGTCGCCGCGCAGCTCTCCGCCGCCACCGAGCTCGTCTGGCTGTGTGACCGCATCCCGCTCGCCGTGCGCGTCGCGGGCGCGCGGCTGGCCGCCCGCCCCCGGCAGAGCGTCGCCTGGCTCGTCGGGCGGCTCGGCGACGAGCGCGGGCGCCTCGACCAGCTGATCGTCGGCGACCACGCGGTCAGGGCGAGCCTGGCCCTGAGCTACGTCGGTCTCCCCGAGAACGCGCGGCGCGCCTTCCGGCTGCTCGGCCTCCTCGACGTCCCCGGCTTCGCGAGCTGGGTTCCCGCCGCGCTGCTCGACTGCCCGGACGAGGAGGGACAGACGTACCTGGAGTTCCTGGTGGACGCGCAGCTCGCCACCATCTCCGGGATCGACGCCACCGGGCAGGCCCGCTACCGCTTCCACGACCTCGTCCGGCTGTACGCCCGCGAGCGCGCGGAGGCCGAGGAGGAGCCCGCCGAACTGCTGCTCGCGACGACCCGGGCGTTCGGCGCGTGGCTCTGGCTGGCGGAACAGGCCATGGAGCACGTCCACGGCGCCTGCTACGCCGTGCTCCACGGCCCGGCGCCGCGCCGGGCACTGCCCGGGGACATCGCCGCGTCCCTCCTGCGCGACCCCCTCGCCTGGTTCAACGCCGAACGGACCGCGCTGGCCGGTCTCATCGAGCAGGCCTGCGCCCTCGCGCTCGACGACTTCGCCTGGGACCTCGCGGGGTGCCTCGAACGCTACTTCGACTCGCACGGGTTCTTCTCCGAGTGCCGGCGCCTCAACGAGCGGGCCATGCTGGCCTGCCGTACGGCGGGAAACCTGCTCGGCGAGGCCGTCATGCTGCGCGGGCTGCTCGACGTGACCACCTGGACCGGCGTCGAGCACGAGGGCGGCGCCATGGTGGCGCTGCACACCAACGCCGTCCGGCTCGCTGAGATGTTCACCGAGGTCGGCGAGTTGCGCGGGCTGTCGGACGCCCACGTGATGTGCGCCTGGGGCCTGGCCGCGCAGGGATTCGTCGAACCGGCCGTGGAGTCGGCGGAGACGGCGCTGCGCCTCGCGGAGGAGACCGGCCACCTCGGCGGCCGGGCGCGTGCCCACCTCGCCCTCGGCATCACGCACGGCCAGCGGGACGTCCTCTCGGCGATCCCGCACCTGGTGAGCGCGCTGAGGGTGGCCGAGACGCTGGGAAACCCGCGCTTCGAGGCGACGTCCCTGCAGTTCCTCGGCCTCGCGTACGTCGAGACCGGCCAGTCCGAGCCGGCGGAACACTGTCTCAACCGCTCGCTCGTCATGTCCCGGGTGGCGAGGGACCCGGCGTCGGAGGCGATGACCCTGGTCACGCTGGCGAAGCTCTACAACGGCGACGGCGACGAGCGGGCGAGGCCCACCGCCGACACCGTGGAGGAGCTCAGCCGCCGCTACAACCTCACCCACCACCTGGCCGACGCCCTCTGGATCCTCGGCGACCTCGACCGCGCCGACGGCGACCACGCGCGAGCGGTCGAACGCCTGACGGAGTCCGTGGCGCTGTGGCGGACCCGCAGCTGGACGACGTACCTGGGAGGCGCGCTCCGCAGCCTCGGCCTCGCCCACGTGGCGGCCGGCGACAGGGAGAGGGCCGTAAGGTGCTGGCGCGAGGCCCACGAGCTCTTCACCCTCATCGGGGACAGGGCGAAGGCGGACAACCTGGCCGGTCTCCTCGGATCCTCGATCACCGGCTCCCCCTGATCAGCTTTCCGGCATATGCGGAAAATATGCAGTCGCTCCGTAGCGTCCGGATGGCAGGAGAATCACGTGGTCGTTCGAAGCTTCACGATCCGTAGAGGATGAGCGCGGGTACGCCGGGCTCGTCACCGGCAGGGCCATACAGGGGCCGGCCCTCCCCGCGTGTCGTGAACACCCCGGCCACCGGCACGTCCTCCGGGCCGATCATCCGATCGGTCCGGCCCTTTCCACCGGGAAAGGCACCCGGAGGACAATGGAACCGTGAGTTTCGAACTGGCCGTCTGGTACGAGCCCAAACCGATCACCAGGGAACACGCGGAGAACGTCTTCCAGGCTCTCCGCCACGGCGATCGGGAGGACGCCTGGGCTGCTCCTCCCGGGGAGCCGGAGGCGACGCTCCCGCATGACGCGGATCCCCGCCCCGGAGGGCGGGAGGACGTTGAGACGCACCCCGGGGTGACGGCGTTCGCCGATCGGCTGCCCGGGGCCGAGTGGCTCTCCCCGGACCACGTCCTGGTCGGCGTGGACCTGGAGCGGGCCGACGAGGTGTCCGCCGAGGTCTTCGCCCTGGCCACCGAGTGCGGCCTGGTCTGCTACGACCCGCAGCGCGGCCTGGTGCACAACCTGTCTCCGCGAGGCGTCTACCCGACCATGGAGATGCGCACGGGCGACGGGATGATCGTGGTCGGCCCCGACCTCCAGCTCATCTCCGACGCGCTCGCCACCATGTCCCCGCAGAACCCGTTCACGGCCCTGGTCGTCTTCGGCGAGCACTTCGTGCAGAGCTCCCCGGAGAGCTCGGGCTACGAGCTGGAGTACAAGGACAGCGTCAGGAACCGGATGTTCCGCACCCACGTCCCGGACCTGGGGGCGGTCCAGGACGCCTTCACCGAGTACGCCACCGGCGAGCGCGCCTTCCTGGAACGCCACGACTGGCGCCTCGTCTAACTCCCGGCGGGCGCGGGGTGACGTGACCTCGGTGGATCTCCGGTGGGTGGTCGTGCTCGAAACGGGTGAGCGCGGGCGATGCCGCCGAGGCCGCCGAGGCCGCCGATTCGGCCGGGACTGGCGGCGATGTGCTGGAAGGTCCGCCGTTCGCCTTCGAGCAGGACGAATCCGCGTTCGCCGAGACGGCGCGGGGCGCGCGGAAGCCCGGTCGCGGGTGAGGTCATCGGCGCTCAGCCCCGGGTTCCGCGCGAACACGCGAGCCGAGCCCGCCGCCGACGCGGCGGGCTCGGCTCCTATCCGTGCAGGGTGCCGCGCAGGAAACTGTCGGAGGAGTGCCCGGGATTCCCGTCGAGCGGTTCGCGGGAGACGTCCACCACCGGGTAGTCGCTGGTCCTGATGTCGGCGGGCAGGGAGTAGGAGGCCTGTCCCGAAGGGCCCAGGGGTCCGAGCGAGATCATCCGCTGGGCGGCCCGGTCGAGCAGCCAGACCTCGTAGAAGCCGTCGGGCGCGGGCAGTCCGCTGAGACGGACCTGCAGGCGATCGCCGCCCGCTCCGGTCCGGAGTTCCGCCACGCCGTCCCCCCGCTTGCCCGGCAGGGCGCCGAGCACCGTCTGGGCCACGACGGTGTCACGATCCGGAGCCGGCCTCTGGAAGAGGAGCGTGCCACCGATCCCGGCGACCAGACCCACGGCCAGACCGGCGGCCACGGCGGCGAGCAGCCGGACGCGCCGGCCGGCACGCGAGCTCGCCCCCCCTCCGCCCGCTTCGCGGAAGGAACGGAACGGGCGGGGCCGCGTGGGGGCGGCGGGAGCGGCCGGGGCCGCCTGAGCGCCCGGACCGGTGGACGCCGGGCCGGGCGGAGCCGACTCGGCCTGAACGAGCGGGGCGGCGGGAGCGGGTGGGACGGCGGGTCCGGGCAGGAGACCGGGAGAGAGGCCGAGCTCCGCGCGCACCCCCTCCCACACACCGGGGCCGGGATGCTCCAGTGGTCCCTGCCGGACGGCGAGGACGACCTGGACGAGCCCGTCGAGGCGTTCGCGGCAGTCCGGGCAGGTGGCCAGGTGCGCGGGATCGCTCTCCTCTCCCAGGGCGATCAGCGCGAGCGTGTCATCGTTCAGATGATGCACCGTTCACCCCCAGACGTCGGCGCAGCCGGTCGAGCCCTCGGCTGATGTGACTCTTGACCGTTCCCAGCGGCAGATCCAGCTTGGCGGCGATCTCGATGTGCGTGAGCTGCTGGTAAAAGGCCAGTTCAAGGATGGTACGTCGTGGCTCGCCCAACTTGTTCAGCTCGTCGGTCAGCAGGACACCGTCGGTCACCGCGTCCAGGGCGGGGGGCTCCTGAACCGCGGAGCCCACGGTGTGGGTGATCTTCTGCTCCCGTTGGATCATCCTCCAGCGGTCGGCGACCTTGTGCCGGGTGATGCCGGTGAGCCAGGCGGCCAGGGATCCGGCCTCGGCGTCGTAGCCGACCCTGCCCTTCCACGCGGCGATGAACACCTGCTGGGTGACGTCCTCGGCGTCGGCGGCGTGCCGCAGCGAGCGCAGCGCGAGCGTGTAGACCATCGGGGCCCATCGGCGGTACGCCTCGGCCAGGCAGCGCTCGTCTCCACCGCGCAGGCCGGCGGCCAGGGCTTCCTCGTCTAGCCCGGTCCTGTCGTCGTTAGTTTTGTGCGACATGTCCGGTCGGGGTGGTCGGGACAATCGTCATTCATTTCTTCGGCGACAAACGGGGAGTAAAGGTGCATCCACGCGGCACCTGGCCCAAGAAGAGGGGGTGATGTCGGTCCAAGGAAAGGCAAACCTACCATGCGCTTCCTTCGCACGCTGAGTTCGGTCGCGGCCTGCGCCGCCCTGCTCGTCCTCCCCCTCCAGGCTCCGGCCTCGGCTGCCACGACCGCGCCCGTCAAGGGCGGCGAGACCAAGGTCACCACGGTCCGAGGCCTGGGCAAGGTCCTTCTGGAGAACGGGATCTCCGCTTACGCCACCTCTCCCGGCAAAACCGGCGTCCACGTCTCCGGCGACAACCTGGCCCTCTCCTTCCGCTACCCGGTCACCGGTGGCCAGGCCTCGGTCGACCCGCTGGGCGGGAAGGTCGAGCACCGCGGCGACCTGGCGTTCGTCAACGTGAAGAACGGCAAGCGTCTCAAGGTCGGTGACTTCGTCATCGACCTGGCCAAGGGCAGGATCAGTGGCAACGTCAACGACGACCCCAAGACCCGCGTTCCGGTCTTCGACCTCGACCTGTCGGCCGCCAAGCTCAACGTGGACGGCTCGGTCGTGCACGCCCGCAACATCCGGGTCAAGCTGACCGCCGTCGCGGCGGATGCGCTGAACAAGACGCTGAAGACCCACCTGTTCTCGGGGGGCCTGCGAATCGGCACCGCGTCGACCACCCTGCACCTCTGAGCCGCCCCGACGCCGCGGACAGCACGTCCCGACCTCATCGCCCTCGAAACTAGCGGCCGCCACGGCAAACGGCCGACCGGCGGACGAGACATATGGAGCGCCCGGTGCGGAGTGGCTCGCGCGCCGGGCGCGAGAGGGGACCCGGCCTGCCGTCAAGCGTTCGGAATCGGCGGGCCGGGCGAGCCGAGGACGGCGCGCGTCATACCGGATGACCGGGAGGCGTCACAACCGGGAAACCGGGAGAACGCCCTGGTCAGTCGTGCGCCGGGAAAGGTCCTTCGCCGGGGAAGCGGACGCCCGACTGCGAGCGGACCTCGTCCATGACGCCCATCACGTCGAGGGTCGCCTGCCAGGGCATGAGCGGGCTCTCCAGCAGGCCCTCGCGCAGGCAGCGCATCGCCTCGGTCGCCTCGTGCAGCATGCCCGAGTGCCGGGTTGCGGAGCCGATGGTCGGGCGGGAGGGAGACGGAGAACCCGAAGTCGGCGTGGACGGTGCTGACCGGGCCGACGGCGCCTTCCTCGACCAGCTCCACCCCGAACGAGTCATCTGACCCGGACGCCCGCGCGGAAGACCGCTCGGACGTCTCGGAGCCGGTCGAGATCCTCAAGGGGATTCCCGGTCACTGCCAGCAGGTCGGCGTCCGCGCCCACCGCGATCCGTCCCTTCCGGTCGGAAACCCCGCACGCCTGAGCGGCCAGGCTGGTCGCCGCCGTGAGCGCCTCCAGGGAGGACGGACCTTCCGCGGTGAACTGGGAGATGGCGTACGGCAGCACGTCGTGCGGCTTGACCGGCATGATGCCGGCGTCCGTACCGAGCACGATCCTGGCACCGAGCCTGTAGAGGGTCCTGAGGGCCTCGTGGACGGCTTGCACGCGCTTGGCGACCTCCGGTGGCAGGACAAGCGGTGAGTCGCCGGGGACGACGCCGATCGTCGCGCTCACGAAGACGTCGCTCTCGGCGATGGCGGCGAGCAGGGCCGGGTCCGCGTCGACTCCGTCCGCGGTCACGAATGTCGCGTGTTCGATGCTGTCCACCCCCGCCGTGAGCGCGTCCCTGATCGCCGGCGTACCGTGCGCGTGGGCCGCGACGAGCAGGCCGAGCCGGTGCGCCTCGTCGACGACGACCCGCAGGTCGGTCAGGGAGTACTGCGACTCGTGCGGCGGTGAGCCCGGCGTCATGTTGCCACCGCTCAGCATGATCTTGACGACCGCGCAGCCCCGCTCGTACCGCTCCCGTACCGCGGCACGCAGGGCAGCGGCTCCCTCGGCCGTGCCCCCCATGAAATGGCAGTGGCCGCCGGGCGTGGTGATCGGGGGCCCCGCCGCGAGGATCTCCGGTCCCTCTCCGGACTCCGCGTTCAACCTCAGCGCCAGATAGTCGCGGTCACCGAGGTCGCGCACGGTCGTGATACCGGCCCGGAGCGCCCTGCCTGCCGCGGTACGCATCCTGGCCAGCAGTTCCGCGTCGTCGGCGGTGGTGAACGCGGTCACCGGGTCGGAACCGGCGTCGAAGCCGAGATGCACGTGAGGGTCGATGAGCCCTGGCATCAGGAACGCGTCCGCGCCGAGGTCGACCAGCCCCACCCCGTCCGGCGGGAGAGCGCCCGTGGTGTCCACGCCGGTGATCCGCCCACCCTCCACGAAGACCGTCGTGGGTCCGGACACGTTCGTACCGTCGAACATCTGTCCGGCGTGAATGGCGAGTGGCGTCATGGTCGGGAGGCTCCTGGGGGGATGGCACACGCGGGCGGCCTGTCCCGTTTTCGGGACGGCGCGGATCGGGAGGTGGTAGCGGCGTAACAACATCACGAACGACCTGAGAGGACCCTGAAATTCGCTGAGAAACCCCTCAGAAGGAACGAACGCCCCCGCGCTCCTCGGCACGTACGGCCGTCAACGGGGCGGCTGTCGCGTCGCACCCCTGGGCCGGGTCGTGACCCCGGCCCTGCGCTCCTTTCCGAGGTTGCGCTTCAGCTACGGCGATCCACCCTGAGCCCACCCCCTCGGGACGCTTCAGCGGCGGCGAGTCGCCAAGACAGCCGGAAAGCAAGCAACTACGGCCCGCACCCCGTACGAGCAGAACACGTGCAGCGGAGGTGGGCGGGTGTTCCGGCCGACTTAAAAAGAGCCCGCAACCACCACGCCCGAGCAGGCCGAAGGCCGGAAACACCAGACAGCAACTGAGACGGCCGGCCGGAACACCCGCCCACCGCAGCGAGCACAAAGAACAACCACACCGGGCACCACGTACCGAGAACGCCCCGTCCGCCAGGGAAACGTTCCAGGCAGACAGGACGGGAAACACCTCAGGCGCAGGAAAAGGGGGCGCATTCGAGGGATCGTCGCAACACGATGATCACTTACTGGCGACATCCAGAATAGCGAGCCGACTGGGGTTCCGCCGATGGCTCGGATGACCAGATTGGGGCTGTCGCTGCGGTCCATGGTAGGTACTCGGCATGGAGTTCTTCTGTTATCACCGCGATCGGCCTGATTCCGCGGAGCTGCGTGACGAGCTGTTGGAAGAGCACTGGTCCTACATGGACCGGTACGCGGCGGAGATGATCGCACGTGGCCCGACCTTCGACCGCGGTGGCGACACGGCCACCGGCAGCGTGCACATCGCCGACCTGCCAGATCTCGCGAGTGCGCGCGCGTTCGTCTTCGATGAGCCTAACTATCAGGCCGGTGTGTACCGGGACGTGGTGTTGCGCCGATGGCGCAACGTGCTGGGGCGCACCATGTGGGATTTCCCTGGCGGCAGGGACGGTGGCAACCGGTATCTGGTGCTGGGCCTCGGATCCGGGCAGGCCGCCGACCTTGTCCCGCCGCCCGACCGGGACGAGCTGATCGCGTACGGGCCGCTGCTGTCCGACGACGGCACCACCTGGTTGGGTACGGCGTTGCTGCTCCGGGCGCCGGACCCGGACGCGGCACGTGCCGTCCTGACCCTGGACCGGTACGCCGACATCGAGGTCCACGACTGGGAGTTCGGCGGGCGACGGTAATGAGCACCTGACCGTGATCCATAAGGCGGAAGTATTCCTCCCGCTCACGGGTCGGCTTCCGCCGCCCCTGAGGTGTCCGGATCTTGCGGACCTCGAACTCCATCGCACTCCCCGAGCTGGGGTGTTGCGACGATCCCTGGAACGGAAGGGGAAACACCCCAAGCACATGGAGCGGGAAAAGCCTCAAGAGCGCGAAAGGGGAACGCCCCGGTTGTGTTATTCGCCGGGGAATCGGACGCCCACCTGGGAGCGGACCTCGTCCATGACGCCCATCACGTCGAGGGTCGCCTGCCAGGGCATCAGCGGGCTCTCCAGCAGGCCCTCGCGCAGGCAGCGCATCGCCTCGGTCGCCTCGTGCAGCATGCCCTTCCCCTCGAAGGGGACGTAGAAGGTCTCCGGCTCGCTGTCCGTGCGGTACAGGGTGAAGGTGTCGGGGCGGAAGAACATGTGCGGCAGCTCGATCCGGCCGAGCGGGCCGGAGATGGACGCGGTGACCGGGCTGTCCGTGGCGATGCCGCAGGACAGCAGGGCGACCGCGCCGCTGTCGTAGCCGAGCAGTACGCCGGTGTTCTCGTCCACCCCCTCGGGGGTGAGCCGCGCCCAGGACCGCACCCCGGCGGGGGCGCCGAGCACCATGTGGGCGAAGGAGATCGGGTAGACGCCCACGTCGAGCAGCGCGCCACCGCCGAGTGCCGGATTGCGGAGCCGATGGTCGGGCGGGACGGAGACGGAGAACGCGAAGTCGGCGTGGACGGTGCTGACCGGGCCGACGGCGCCTTCCTCGACCAGCTCCATGATCTTGCGGATGGCCGGGATGCAGCGCGTCCACATGGCCTCCATCAGGAACAGCCCCCGCTCCCGCGCGAGGTCGACCAGCTTGGCGGCCTCGGCCCGGTTGAGGGTGAACGCCTTCTCGCACAGCACGGCCTTGCCCCCTTCAAGGCAGGTCCGTACGGCGTCGTAGTGGGCGTTCTGGGTGTTGGCGACGTAGACGATGTCCACCTCGGGGTCGGCGGCCAGTTCCGCCCAGCTCCCGTGGGCCCGCGGAATGCCGTGCCGGTCGGCGAAGTCTCGCGCGGACTTCTCCGACCGCGATCCGACCGCGACCACCTCGGCGTCCAGCAGGCGCTTCAGGTCTTCGGTGAAAGTGGCGGCGATGCCGCCGGTCGCCAGAATTCCCCACTTAATCGCGTTCATGACGATATATCTCACCATGGACGCCCGGCGAGGAGGTCCCCGGTACCGGCCTTGTCCCGGGCGCCCACAAAAGGACCCGCGAAAGGACCGGCGGTGCGGGCCTCAGGTGCGGGTCTCAGAGGCGGCCCTCAGGGGCGGGCCTCACCCCGTGTGGCCCGCACCCCCCTGGAAACGTCAGCCGCGCGTGTCGGCGAGCAGGGCGTTGAGCACCAGGTCGGGGTGATCGCGCATCACGCCGCGCATCCGCCACTCGTCGGTGAACAGCGCCAGCAGGACCCCGTCGAGCGATCGGGTGAAGACCTCCACCCCGCGCTGGCGGGCCAGGATCGGCGCCGACTCGGCGTCGGTGAGCCTGGCGATGCCGAAGTCGAGCCGGTCCATCAGGATCTCGGTGTTGAACTCGGCGGCCATCCGGTGCTTGACCACGTCGAACTGCATCGGGCCCACCGCCGCGAGCACCGGCGACTGGTCGCCTCGGACGTCGGAGCGGAGCACCTGGACCACGCCCTCGGCGTCGAGCTGCTCGATCCCCTTGCGGAACTGCTTGGACCGGCTGGAGTCGCGGACCCTGGCGGTGGAGAAGTGCTCGGGCGCGAAGCTCGGGATCCTCGGGAACTCGACGGGCGGGCCGTCGTAGAGCGTGTCGCCGGGACGCAGGGCGCTGGCGTTGACCAGGCCGACCACGTCGCCGGGGTACGCCTCGTCGATCGTGGCGCGCTCCTGGCCGAAGACCGACTGGGCGTACTTGGTCGCGAACGGGCGGGCGGTGGCCGCGTGGACGAGCACCATGCCGCGCTCGAACCTGCCCGAGCAGACCCGGACGAAGGCGATCCGGTCGCGGTGCGAGGGGTCCATGTTGGCCTGCACCTTGAAGACCAGGCCGGAGAACGGCTCCTCCAGCGGGCGCGGGTCCTCGGCGACGTCCGGGCGGGGCGTGGGGGCGGGGGCGATGTCGACCATGGCGTCCAGCAGGCGGCCGACGCCGAAGTTGGACAGCGCGGCCCCGAACAGCACCGGGGTCGACTCGTGCGCCTCGAAGGTCTTCTGGTCGTGGTCGGAGCCGATCGCGGAGAGCAGGTCGATCTCGTCCTTGGCCCGCTCCCAGTCGCCGCCCAGCTCCGCCAGGGCCTGCTCGGCGCTCAGGTCGGTCTCGATGGCCTTGGTGGCGCCGCCGGGCGTACGGGTGTAGCGGACGATCCGGTCGGCGGTGCGGTCGGCCACGCCGTGGAAGAAGCCGCCGGTGCCGATCGGCCAGGTGATCGGCGTGGGCTTCAGGCCGGTGCGCTCCTCGATCTCGTCCAGCAGCTCCAGCGCCTCGCGCCCCGGCCGGTCCCACTTGTTGACGAACGTGATCACGGGGATGCGGCGGTGCCGGCAGACCTCGAACAGTTTCAGGGTCTGCGGCTCCATGCCCTTGGCCGCGTCGAGCAGCATGACCGCGCAGTCGACGGCGGCCAGCACCCGGTAGGTGTCCTCGGAGAAGTCGGCGTGGCCGGGGGTGTCGACCAGGTTGAACATGTGCCCGCGGTACTCGAACCGGAGCGCGGCGGAGGTGATGGAGATGCCCCTGGCCTTCTCCATCTCCATCCAGTCGGAGGTGACCCCGCGCCGCCCGGACTTGCCGTGCACCGCACCCGCCTGGCTGATCGCGGAGGCGTGCAGCGCCAGCGCCTCGGTCATGGTCGACTTACCCGCGTCGGGGTGGCTGATCACCGCGAACGTGCGGCGACGAGCCGCCTCCTGAAGGATCGCGGCCATTACTGATCTCCTAGCGATGCGTAAGGTGGGGTACTCCGGGCACAGTGCGGGGGCACTGAAGGGGTCCTAGGGTGCACCCTGGGTGCCGCCTGGTGCACTGAAAACAGCTTACGCGCCACCACAGGTGTCAACAGATGTGGCAACACTTCCCCAGGCCGCTTGCGCCACCATGGTGTTAAGTGGATTGTGGAACATCTCGGTTCGCCCTATGCCCATCCCAACTGTCCGAAAGCGGCTCAGCTCGTGCAACTCGACGATCTAGTGATGTGCAGATGATCACGCTGCGCTATACGGCAGGTTCCGACGTCGGCCGGATCCGGCAAGGCAACGAGGACGCCGCCTACGCGGGCGCCCGGCTTCTCGCCGTCGCCGACGGGATGGGCGGCCATGTGGGCGGGGAGGTCGCCAGCTCGGCGGCGATCGCCACCGTCGCGTCCCTGGACCAGGAGTGCCCCGGCGACCTCGCCGCCGCCGCCGAGGCCGGGGTCCGCAAGGCCAACCAGCGCCTGCGCGAGCTGGTCGAGGAAGACCCGTCACTCACCGGCATGGGCACCACCCTGACCCTGATGCTCTGGAACGGCTCGCGTGTCGCGCTCGCCCACATCGGCGACTCCCGCGCCTACCTCCTGCGCAACGGCGACCTGTACCAGATCACCTACGACCACACCCTGGTCCAGACGCTGATGGACGACGGCCGGATCACCGCCGAGGAGGCCGCCCGCCACCCGCACCGGTCGATCCTGCTGCAGGTCCTCGACGGCGGCGACAATCTTGAGCTCGACCTCTCCCTGCGGGACGCCGAGATCGGCGACCGCTACCTGCTCTGTTCCGACGGACTGTCCGGGGTGGTCGACGCCGAACGGCTCCGCCAGGTGCTCGCCGAGGTCGACGACCTCGACGAGGTGGCGCGGCAGCTGATCGCGCTCGCCTGCGACGCGGGAGGGCCCGACAACATCACCTGCGTGGTCGCCGACGTGGTCGAGGGGGAACCCTCGGACACCTCGGTGGTGGTCGGCTCGGCCAACCCCTCGTAGGGCCGACCCGACCCCTCATAGAGCTAGTCCCTCGTAGAGCCAGTCCCTCGCACGACCCATGTGGAGGCGCCCCCTCCCGTGCGGACCGGCCCTCACGGAGGCCGGACCGGTACGCGGCGAGTCCTGGTCGCGGCCGGGGGCAGCGGCTATCGTCGGAGATCAGGGCTCCTCGCCGATCACCGCTCCGGAGGGATGTTCCCCATGTACAAGGAGTTCGCCATCGAGGCCGTCGTGTGGCTCATTCCCGTCGTGATCCTCGTCGGCCTCGCCTACATGATCACTCGCCCCGCCTGACCTCCCGCGGCGGCTTCCCGGAACGACTTCCCGGGACGGGGCCGAAGGACGCGGAGCCCCGCTCCCGCTCCTCCGCCCTTCTACGTCCTGTTCTCCACGCCCTGGTCGCGTTGGCCCTCGGATGGTTCCCCCGCCCCCTCGCGCGCCGGTAAGCCCCGTGGCCGAGAAACCTGTGCAGATATTTCCCCGCTTTGGGAACTATTCCCTTTAACTATTCTTTATCTGTATATAGTCACTTACACGTGCTCGGGGGAGCGCGTTCCAGCATGCCAGCAGGGGGATCTCACACGCCGATGGGCCAGTTTGTCGATGCCGCACTGTCTTTTCCGACCGTCCTGTTCACATTCCTGCTCCTGGTGATCATCGCGTACTGGGTGCTCGTTGTGGCCGGGGTGTTCGGGTTCGACGGTGACAGCGGTGGCAGCGGTGTCGACGGTGACGGGTCCGAGGCGACGGGGGGCACCGGCCTCCTGAGCGGTCTGGGACTCGGCGGGGTCCCGGCCGCGGTGGCCGTCTCGCTGCTGGTCGTCGTCGCGTGGTTCGCGAGCCTCGTGGGCGGCACGCTGGTCACGAGCACCCCCGCCCTGGTCGCCGTACTGGTCGCGGCACTGGTCTGCGCCTGGGCGTGCACGCGTCTCCTCGTCCTGTCACTGCGGCGTCTCGTCCCGAAGGAGCGCGTCCCCTCCCGCGCCGACTTCGTGGGCCGCGTGTGCGTCATCCGCACGAGCCGCGTCGACCGCGCCTTCGGCCAGGCCGAGGTCACGTCCGCCGACGGCTCCTCCGCTCTCGTTCAAGTACGGCAGACCGGTGACGAGGTTTTCGCCGCCGGCAGCGTCGCCCTGATATTCGCCTATGACTCCCCCGGCGAATTCTTCTGGGTGACGCCGTACGACGCGGAACTCGACCCTGATCGTCCTATTTAACCGAGGGGCCACATTGGACGTCATCTCCACCGGGCTCGGCATCCTCCTCGCCGTCGTCCTCCTCGTCGTCATCGCCATGCTCTTCATGGTCAGCAAGTTGTTCCACAAGGTGGAACAGGGCAAGGCCCTGATCATCTCGAAGATCAACAAGGTCGACGTCACCTTCACCGGGGCCGTCGTGCTGCCCGTCTTCAACAAGTCCGAGCTGATGGACATATCGGTGAAGACCATCGAGATCGCGCGTACCGGCCGTGAGGGCCTGATCTGCCGTGACAACATCCGCGCCGACATCCGCATCACCTTCTTCGTCCGCGTCAACAAGACCGTCGAGGACGTGGTGAAGGTCGCCCAGGCCATCGGCACCGCGCGCGCGAGCGACCAGGAGACGCTGCAGGAGCTGTTCAACGCCAAGTTCTCCGAGGCGCTCAAGACGGTCGGCAAGCAGCTCGACTTCGTGGACCTCTACACCCAGCGCGACCACTTCCGCGACCAGATCATCCAGGTCATCGGCACCGACCTCAACGGCTACAGCCTTGAGGACGCGGCCATCGACTACCTGGAGCAGACCTCGCTGCTCTCCCTGGACAAGAACAACATCCTCGACGCGCAGGGCATCAGGAAGATCACCGAGCTGACCGCCATCGAGCACGTACGGACCAACGAGTTCCAGCGGCGCGAGGAGAAGGAGATCACCCGCCAGAACGTGGACGCGCGGGAGGCCATCCTGGAGCTGGAGCGCCGCCAGGCCGACGCGGAGACCAAGCAGAAGCGTGAGGTCGAGACCATGCGCGCCCGCGAGGAGGCGGAGACCGCCAGGGTCCAGGCCGAGGAGCGGCTCAAGGCGCACGCCGCGCACCTGCGTACCGACGAGCAGCTCGGCGTCCAGCAGGAGAACCAGGCCCGCGAGATCGCGGTGGCTGCGAAGAACCGCGAGCGGGTCCTCGCCATCGAGACCGAGCGGATCGAGAAGGACCGCCTGCTCGAGGTGATCGCCCGCGAGCGCGAGACCGAGCTGTCGCGCATCTCCAAGGACAAGGAGGTGGAGGGCGAGAAGCGCTCCATCGCCGAGGTGGTCCGCGAGCGGATCGTGGTGGAGAAGACGGTCGCCGAGCAGGAGGAGAGCATCAAGCGCCTGCGCGTGGTCGAGGAGGCCGAGCGGAACCGCCAGGCCGTGATCATCCAGGCCGAGGCCGAGGCGCAGGAGAGCCTGGTCAAGGACATCAAGGCGGCCGAGGCCGCCGAGGCCGCGTCCAGGCACCGGGCGCGTGAGGCGCTGGTGCTGGCCGAGTCGCGGCAGCAGGCCGCCGAGCTCGACGCCCGCGCCCAGATCCGCCTCGCCGAGGGCGTGCAGGCCGAGATGGCCGCCGTCGGCCTGGCCGAGGTGCAGGTACGGGAGCGGGACGCCGCGGCGATCGAGAAGGTCGGCCGCGCCGAGGCAAGCGTCGAGCGGGAGAAGGCGCTGGCGGTCGCCGAGGGCGAGCAGGCCAGGGCCCACGCCGTGGCCACCGCGGTGCGCGAGAAGCTCAAGGCCGAGGCGGAGGGCGAGCAGGCGATGGCGCTGGCCGCCGCCGCGACGGTCGGCGAGAAGCTCAAGGCCGAGGCCGAGGGTCTCACCGAGAAGGCCGCGGCGATGGCCGCGCTCACCGACGCCACCCGCGCCCACGAGGAGTACCGCCTGCGGCTGGAGGCCGAGAAGGAGATCCGTCTCGCGGGGGTGAACGTCCAGCTCAAGATCGCCGAGGCGCAGGCCTCCGTGGTGTCGGCCGGACTGTCCAAGGCCAACATCGACATCGTCGGCGGCGACACCGTGTTCTTCGACCGGCTGATGGGCTCGATCACCATGGGCAAGGCCGTGGACGGCTTCGTGGAGAACTCCGACGTCGCCCGTACGCTGGCCGGTCCCTACCTGGACGGCTCGGCGAGCCTCCCCGCCGACCTGGGCAGGGTTCTCGGCTCGATCGACACCGCCGACGTGCGGAACCTCTCGCTGTCCGCGCTGCTGATGAAAATGATCAAGGAAGGCGGTCCCGACGCGGACAGGCTGCGCGGCCTGCTGGGCGAGGCCCAGGCGGCCACCACGACCGAGGTCCCCGTCGCCGCCCTGGCCAACGCCAACGCCAACACCGGCAACTCCACCGGTTCCGTCAAGCAGTGACGTCCTCCACGGCGGAGGCCGTCACCGGCGCCCCCGGCGAGGGGGCGGGGCTGGACGCGGGCACCTACGAGGTGCTCCGCGTCCGGCTGGCCGAGCAGGCCGCCGAGCTGGCCCGGCAGTCCGACGCGCTCAACGCCGAGCGCCTCGCGGTGTTCGGCGGGACCGAGCTGCGCCTGGTCGGCACCGAGCGGATACGCACCGAGAACAACTGCGTGCCGCGCGACATCGTGTCGGTCGGCGGGCTCATGCTCTTCGGCTACAACGTGTTCATCGGGATGAAGCCGGAGACGACCGTCGAGGACGTCTTCTCCGTGCACACCTTCGTCCGGGACGTGACGGGGGACGAGGGAAACGCGTTCCGGTTCGACCCCGCGCCGATGTTCCGCGACCCGCGCTTCGAGCGGGACTTCGCCGAGCTCTACCGGTACTACCGGGAGACCCGGCTGCTCCAGCTCCGCCGCGTCGAGGACAGGATGCTCGCCGTCTTCCAGACCGGCCCGCAGGACACGCGCGTGCTGCGCTGGCAGGTCGGGGCGGACGGCACGCTCTCCTACATCGACGACCGGGGGGAACGCGACCACACGTTCCCGCCCTCGCACGACTTCGAGTGGATCCCGGCCACCCGCGACGACCACGTGCCCGGCCGCCACCCGCACATCTCGATCGAGGGCGAGGTGTTCGTCGAGACCGTCGGCGGCGACCTCACCATCAAGATCGAGAACAACACCGAGACCGGGGAGGGCGTCTACCGCGAGCCCGTCGCGGAGCCGCTGCAGAGCCTCGCCGACGCGGAGGTGCACCACGCCAGGATCGGCCCGCTGATCCTGCTGCGGGTACGGCCGTACAAGGAACCCGAGTGGCGGCACCTGGTGTTCAACACCCGGACCAAGGGCGTGGTCCGCCTCGACGGCATCGGGCGGGCCTGCCGGCGCCTGCCCGAGGACCAGGGGATCATCTTCCCCGGCGGCTACCACCTGTCCACCGGGGTCGGCAAGACCTTCGACACCGACGTGTCCGAGCTGGAGTTCGAGCGGGTCATCCGCTCCCCCAACGGCGAGGACGTGCTGTACGTCTTCCACGCCCGCGCCGAGGGGCGGTCGCTGCTGCTGCCGTACAACGTGATCCGCAAGGAGGTGGAGACGCCGCTGTCCTGCCACGGGTACTCGCTGTTCGACGACGGCACGCTGGTCGTCTTCAAGGCCACCTCCGACGAACCCACT
Organism: Streptosporangium oxazolinicum; assembly: GCF_039537505.1. Lineage (NCBI taxonomy): Bacteria > Bacillati > Actinomycetota > Actinomycetes > Streptosporangiales > Streptosporangiaceae > Streptosporangium > Streptosporangium oxazolinicum. The sequence continues at coordinate 101,333 of NZ_BAABAQ010000006.1, read as the reverse complement.
CGCGTCCACCCCATGCAGGTCTGGCAGACCGCGTACCAGTCGGACGTCTACGCCGCCGGGCGCCCGGCCGGCACCGGGCCGCTGGAGCGGATCGGCAACGCGGAACTGGTGCGGGGCATCTCCGACTGCCTGTCGGTGGCGCGGATGGTCGAGGAGATGGCGCCGTCGACCCCGGTCCTCGAAGCGCTGATCGCCTCCTGCTCCCGGGTCTTCGACCACTATCACTGGCTGGGCGAGCACCGGCTGCGCGGCCCGCTCGCCGACGTGCGGGCCACGGCCGAGCAGGTGCTGGACGAGTTCGAGAAGGTCCGGTCGCTCACCCGGCAGGCCGCCGAGGCGCTGGAGGCCGCCGCCGCCGAGGTCACCGCGCTCGTACGGCACGCGCGCGGCGAGACGCCCAGGTCCGCGCGGGGCTGGATCGACCGGCTGTCGGAGCTGCGGCGGTCGCAGGGGCACCTGGTGACCCTGCGCGAGCTGCGGCGCGTCGACACCGCCGGGATCGACGCGCTCGACGCGGAGCTCACGGCCGAGCTGGGCGGCACCGCGCGGCGGGCGGCGGAATTCCTGCGGGGCGACGACGCCTTCGCCGAATACCACGCGGAGGTCGAGCGGCTGGTCTCCGACGCGGGCGCCATCGCGACCGTGGCCGAGGCCGGGCCGATCGGCGAGCGGCTGGAACGGCAGGCGCGGGGCCTGGAGATCGTGGTCGAGGTCGTCGGCACCCTCGACATCGCCGACGCCACCGTGCGGACCGCCATCCTGGAACGGATCGGCGAGGTGCTCGGCGGGGTCAACCGCGCCCGCGCCACGCTGGACGCCCGGCGCGGGGAGCTGCTGGCCGGTGAGGGGCGGGCGGCCTTCGCGGCCGAGTACGCCCTGCTGGGGCAGGCGGTCACCGGGGCGCTGGCGATGTCCGACACCCCCGAGCGCTGCGACGAGCAGCTGGGCCGCCTGATGCTCCAGCTGGAGAACCTGGAGTCGCGCTTCGCCGAGTTCGACGACTTCCTGGGGCAGCTGACCTCCAAGCGGGAGGACGTCTACGAGGCGTTCTCCTCGCGCCGCCAGGCACTGCTCGACGAGCGGGCCCGCCGCGCCGACCGGCTCGCCGACTCCGCCACGCGCGTCCTGTCGAGCGTACGGCGCCGGGTGGCCGGGCTGACGTCGCTGGACGAGGTGAACACCTACTTCGGGTCCGACCCGATGGTGCTCAAGCTGAAGAGCGTGGCCGGGGAGCTACGCGCACTGGGCGACCAGGTGCGCGCGGAGGAGCTCGAAGGCCGGATCAAGTCCGCCCGCCAGGAGGCGGGCCGCGCCCTGCGCGACCGGCTCGACCTCTACACCGACGGCGGGGAGACCATCCGGCTCGGCCGCCACCTGTTCGCGGTCAACACCCGGGCGGCCGACCTCACCCTGGTTCCCCACGAGGACCGGATGGCGTTCGCCGTCACCGGGACCGACTACCGTTCCCCGGTGCGCGACGCGGCCTTCGAGGAGACCCGGCCGTTCTGGAACCAGCTGACGGTCTCGGAGTCGCCGGAGGTCTACCGGGGCGAGCACCTGGCCGCCTCGATCCTGGCCGCCGCCGAGGCCGGAACCCCGGGCGCGGGCTCCCTGGAGGCGCTGCACGAGGCGGCGGGGAGCGGCGGGAAGCTGCTGGAGATCGTCCGCCGGGTGGCGGAGACCCGGTACGACGAGGGCTACGAGCGGGGCGTGCACGACCACGACGCCACCTCGATCCTCCAGGCCGCGCTCCGGCTGCGCGCGGGCGCGGGACTGCTCCGCTACCCGCCCGCCGCGAGGGCCGCCGCCCAGCTCTTCTGGGCCTTCGGCACCGACGAGGCCACCCGGGCGGCGTGGACCACCCGGGCGACGTCGCTCGCGCGGGCACGGACCCTGTTCGGCGGGGTGGAGGCGGTGGAGGAGACCCGCGCCGCCCTCGGCTCCGCGATCGCGTCCTTCGGCCGGGACCTCCACGGCGACGGTACGGGAGACGAGCGTGTCTTCGAGCTGGCCGGGGAGTATCTCTTCGAGGAACTGCCGGGCAGGCCGTTCGGGTTCGTGACGAGCGCGGGGGCGCGGTCGCTGCTCGACCGGTTCGACCGGGCGCTGGGACCGGCGCGCGGGGAGTTCGAGGACGACCTGCGGGCGCTCGGCGACGACCTCGCCGCACGCCACCGCCTGGCCGAGGCGTGGCTCTCCGCCTTCGACACCTCGGGGTCGGGCTCCGGCCTGGAATCGAGGTCGGGGTCCGGGTCGGCGGAGCTGGTGGAGGCGGTGGCCGTACTGCTGTGCGAGGTGCCCCGGCACGACTCCTCGGCGGCGCTGACCACCGAGGTCAAGGGGCTGCTCGGCGCGCACCCCCGGATCTCCGGGCGCGCGATGGAGCTGCGCCTGGACGAGTTCCTCGCCAGGACCCGGCACTTCCGCGACCACCGCGTCCCCGCGTACCGCGCCTACCAGAGGCGGCGCAACGAGCTGGTCGCTGCCGAGCGCGAGCGGCTGAGGCTGGAGGAGTTCCAGCCGAAGGTGATGAGCGCCTTCGTCCGCAACCAGCTGCTCGACGAGGTCTACCTGCCGCTGATCGGCGACAACCTGGCCAAGCAGCTCGGCGCGGCCGGGGACGTCAAGCGGACCGACCAGATGGGCATGCTGCTGCTCATCTCCCCGCCGGGCTACGGCAAGACCACCCTCATGGAGTACGTGGCCAACCGGCTGGGGCTGATCTTCGTCAAGGTCAACGGTCCGGCCCTGGGGCACCTGGTGACCTCGGTGGACCCGGCGCGGGCGCCCGACGCGACGGCGCGGCAGGAGATCGAGAAGATCTCCTTCGCGCTGGAGATGGGCAACAACGTCCTGCTGTACCTGGACGACATCCAGCACACCTCCCCCGAGCTGCTGCAGAAGTTCGTCTCCCTGTGCGACGGCCAGCGCCGGATGGAGGGCGTCTGGGAGGGGAGGACCCGCACCTACGACCTGCGGGGCAAGCGCTTCGCGGTCTGCATGGCGGGCAACCCGTACACCGAGTCGGGCAGGCGCTTCCACATCCCCGACATGCTCGCCAACCGCGCCGACGTGTGGAACCTCGGTGACGTGCTGTCGGGGCGGGACGAGCTGTTCGCGCTGAGCTACATCGACAACGCGCTCACCTCCAATCCGGTCCTGTCGCCGCTCTCCACCCGCGACCGGGGCGACATCCGCCTCCTGGTACGGCTGGCGCGCGGCGACTCGGGGGTCCGGGCCGACCAGCTCTCCCACCCGTACTCCTCGGTGGAGCTGGAGCAGGTCCTCGCGGTGTTGCGCAAGCTGCTGCGGGTCCAGCGGGTGGTGCTGGCCAACAACCGGGCGTACATCGCCTCGGCCGCCCAGTCGGACGCGTCGCGGACCGAGCCGCCGTTCCAGCTCCAGGGCTCGTACCGGAACATGAACAAGCTCGCGGCCCGGGTCGTCCCGGTGATGAACGACGCCGAGTTGGAGGCCGTGATCGACGACCACTACCTCGGCGAGGCCCAGACCCTCACCTCGGGCGCGGAGGCCAACCTGCTCAAACTGGCCGAGCTGCGCGGCACCATCACCCCCGTACAGGCCGCGCGGTGGGCCGAGGTGAAGGCCGCCTACCTGCGCTCCCAGGCCCTCGGCGGCGCCGAGGACGACCCGATGACCCGCGCGGTCGGCGCGGTCGGCCTGCTCGCCGACCGGGTGAGCACCGCCATCGAACACGCCGCCGACCGCCTGTCCCCCGGACCGTGAGACCCGGGGCGGGGCCACCGTCGAGCCGGCCCCCTCCGTCAACCTCGGCCCGCTGACCGGCGGCTTCCACCGACGTCCAAGGCTGTCGTCGCGGTTGCCCGGGAACGGTCGCGGCATGGCCACCCCACCGGAGGTGCGGGTGCGCCGGGTCCACGAGGAGCCCGACACCCCGGGACGGCGCCCGGCCACGGGGCGTCGCGGGGTGTCGAATACGGTGAGCAGGTGTCGGTCAGCGACCGGTGGCCCGCTGAGGGCCGCCGGGTCGAGCGAGAGCAAGGAACGCAGTGAAGCTTCTTCATTCCGGGAAGGTCCGCGACGTCTACGAGGATCGCGGGGACATCGTCCTCGTGGCGTCCGACCGGGTCTCGGTGTACGACGTGATCCTGCCCACCCCGATCCCCGACAAGGGGAAGATCCTCACGCGGCTGTCGCTGTGGTGGTTCGAGCAGCTCGCCGACATCGTGCCCAACCACGTGATCTCGGCGACCGACGTGCCCGCCGAGTTCGAGGGGCGGGCGGTGCGGTGCCGGAGGCTGGACATGGTGCAGGTCGAGTGCATCGCGCGCGGCTACCTGACCGGCAGCGGGCTGAAGGAGTATCGGGCGAACGGGTCGGTGTCGGGTGTGCCGCTGCCGCCCGGACTGGTCGACGGCTCCAGGCTTCCCGAGCCCATCTTCACCCCGAGCACCAAGGCGCCGCTCGGGCAGCACGACGAACCCATCGCCTTCGAGGACGTCGTCGCCCTGGAGGGTGCGGAGGCCGCCGAGGAGTTCAGGCGGATCACGCTGGAGGTCTACCGGCGCGGCTCCGAGCTCGCCGCGGAGCGGGGCGTCATCATCGCCGACACCAAGATCGAGCTGGGCCGGGCCGCCGACGGCACGCTCGTGCTCGGCGACGAGGTGCTGACCTCCGACTCCTCCCGCTTCTGGCCCGCCGACCGGTGGGAGCCCGGCCACGCGCAGTTCTCCTTCGACAAGCAGTACGTGCGCGACTGGGCGACCGGCACGGGCTGGGACAAGAAGGAGCCCGCTCCGGAGGTGCCCGCCGAGATCGTGAAGGTCACCCGGGAGCGCTACATCGAGGCGTACGAGCGCATCACCGGCAGGACCTGGTGAGTGCCGAAGGGGTACGGCCTCCCGCTGAGGCGGGCTGAGGCCGGCTGGTGTCGCGTCGGCCTCATGTCGGCTGTGTCGATGTGTCGGCTCCGGGCCGGCTGCGGACCGGCACGGGATCGTGCGGGCGCCGGCTCTCGCCGACCCCGTAAGACCTGAGGACCGGAGCCCGCGGGGCCGAGGGGCCGGGGGCTCACGGGTCGGTCAGAGGGAGAGTTTCCGCTCGACCGCGGCGCCCACGACGGTCGGGCCCTGCTGGGCCGCGTCGGTGGGCGCCCCGAAGTCGGCCACGATGCAGGTGATGTTGTCGGGACCGCCGCCCCGGTTGGCCAGGTCGATGAGCCAGCGGGCGGCCTCGTCGGGGTCGGAGATCTCCGTCAGCGTGTTGAACAGGGTCTCGGGGCCGACCACGGCGGTCAGGCCGTCGGAGCAGAGCAGGTAGCGGTCCTCGGGGTAGGCCTCGCGCAGCGACAGGTCCAGCTCGCCGTCACCGGTGCCTTCGAGGACCCGCAGCACCATCGACCGGCGCGGGTGCTCGGCGGCCTGCTCCGGGGTGATCCGCCCCTCGTCCACCAGCGACTGGACCAGGGTGTGGTCGTGGGTGATCTGGTAGAGGGCGCCGTCGCGCAACATGTAGGCCCGCGAGTCTCCCACGTGGGCCAGGGCGAAGGTGGCGCCGTCCCAGAGCATGGCGGTCAACGTGGTGCCCATGCCACGGAGCGTGGGGTCCTGCTCGCTCATGTCGCGCAGCGTGTGGTTCACGTCCCTGGCGGCATCCTTGAGCGCGGCGAGCAGGTCGACACCATCGGCGGGCAGGGTGTCGTCCAGTTTCGCCATGGCTGTGACGGCAAGTGAGCTGGCGACCTCTCCACCCGCATGACCACCCATGCCGTCGGCTATGGCGAGCAGGCGCGCGCTCGCGTAGCCCGAATCCTCGTTCGCCTCACGACGGACACCCACATCGGAGCGGGCCGCGTAGCGCAGTGCAAGTGGTTGGTTCAGTGCCATGAGGGCAGTAAATCATTGGTTGAAGCACTTCACAAGCAAAGTCGTTGTAGACCGTTGCGGCACAGTCAACTACTGTGGCCCATCATGGAGGAGAGCCAGGAGATCACCGTGAACGCGGGCGACATCGCCAGGCTCGCCGGGGTCGGCAGGGCTGCGGTGAGCAACTGGCGCCGCCGCCACGAGGACTTTCCCCAGCCGGTGGGCGGCACCACCTCCAGCCCGCTGTTCTCCCTGCCCGAGATCGCCGTGTGGTTGCGCGCGAACGGCAAGTCGTTCGAGGTCTCGCTCGGCGACCTGGTCTGGCAGCGGATGCGCACCTCTGTCGACGACCTCAGGCTGGGCGGACTGGTGGCCAGGGTCGGCGCGTTCCTGCTGTTCCTGCGCCGCGAGCCCACCGCCTGGCGTGATCATGGTACGAAGTCTCTCACCCGCGTGGCCGAGGTGACGACGGATCTCCCCGGCTCCGCCGATCTCCGCCTGGACGACCTGGCCCTCGTCCGGCTGGTCGCGGAACTGGCCGCCGAACGAGGGCCGCTGGAGGTCTTCGAGTTCCTGTTCGAGCGCTACGTCGAGGCCCATTCCCGCCGTCTCCCGGTCACCAGGGACGACGTGGCCGCCCTGATGGTCCGGCTGGCGGCCGGGGACGGGGGCGTCGTCCTCGACCCCGCGTGTGGCGTCGGGACGCTGCTGCTGGGCGCGGACTCCTGGACCGGGCGGCGAGAAGGCGTGCCGGAGGACCGGAAGACCGTCCTGATGGGACAGGAGATCAACGAGACGAACGCGCTGCTCACCGCCGTACGGGTGCTGCTGCGCGGAGCCGAGGCGCGGATCGTCGCCGGTGACTCCCTGCGCGATGACCGCCTGGCCGGCGAGCCCGCCGACGCCGTGGTCTGCGACCCGCCGTTCAACGAGCGGGTCTGGGGACACGAGGAGCTCGCGGGTGACCCGCGCTGGGAGTACGGGCTGCCGCCGCGCGGGGAGTCGGAGCTCGCCTGGGTGCAGCACTGCCTGGCCCGGGTGAGGCCGGGCGGCCTGGTGGCGATCCTGATGCCCACCGCCGCCGCCAGCCGCCGTCCCGGCAAGCGGATCCGCGGCAACCTGCTCCGGGCGGGAGCGCTGCGGGCCGTGGTGACGCTGGCACCCGGCGGCCCCGACCTGTGGATGCTCCGCAGGCCCGACGGCGGGCGTTCCCCGTCCCAGCTGCTGGTGGTGGACGCGGGTGAGGACCTGTCGATCGTGGAGCCCGCCTGGCGCGCGTACGTGGAGAACCCCGAGGCCGAGCTGTCCGGTGAGAGCCGGACGGTGCGGATCATCGACCTGCTCGACGACGAGGTCGACCTCGCCCCGTCCAGGCACCGCCCGCAGCACGGCGGCCTCGACTTCCCACGTGACTTCACCGACGCCCTGGCCAGGTTCAAGGAGACCTCGGCCCTGCTGCCGGACGCCATCCCCGCCCTCCAGGTGCTCACCGAGCGGCAGGACCTGCCGACCACCACGATCGGCGAGCTGGCCAAGGCCGGACTGATCACGATTTTGCAGGCTCCGGCGAGGATGTCCGCCGACGAGGGCCCGCTCCCGGTACTGACCGCCGACGACACCGCGGCGGGCACGCCGCCCTCGGGCCGCACCACCCTCGACCCGGCCCTGGTCATGATCAGACCGGGCGACGTGGTGACCACCGTGCTGGGCGCGGTCAGGGTGATCACCCAGAGTGGCGCGGCACTCGGCCCGCAGCTCACGCTCTACCGGGTCGACCCGCAGCGGCTCGACTCCGGGTTCCTCGCCGGTTTCCTGCGCTCGGCCGACGCGGCCAGGATCCATCCCAGCTCCAGCCGCCTCGACGTGCGACGGGCGCGGGTGCCCATGCTGCCCCTGTCCGACCAGCGGCTGTACGGTACGGCCTTCCGCGAGCTGTTCGAGCTGGAGGACAGACTGCGCGAAACGCGGACGCTGGGGGAAACGCTGATCCGGCTAGGCTTTGACGGACTGGTCGACGGTCATCTCCGGCCGTGCGACCAAGGGGCTTGATGCCCGCAGGTCCATGGGAGGGTCGATGGTCATCGGCGACCGATACGTGCTCGACGACCTTCCTCTCGGCCAGGGGGGCATGGGGGCCGTCTACGGCGGTCACGACAAGCATCTCGACCGCAGGGTGGCCGTCAAGTTCCTGAAGTTCCTCACCGGCCCCGACGAGGAGCTGAAGCGGCGCTTCCTGCGCGAGGCCCGCATCCTGGCCAGGCTGGAGCACCCCGGCGCTCCGGTCCTGTACGACTTCGGCACCTTCGACCAGCGATTGTTCCAGGTGATGCAGTTCATCGAGGGCGTCACCGTGGCCGACGTGGTCAGCGAGCACGGCCCGCTCCCGGTGCCCTGGGCCGCGGCGATCGCCGCCCAGGCCTGCGCGGTGCTGACGGCCGCCCACGCGCTGTCCATCTACCACCGCGACCTGAAGCCGACCAACCTGATGCTCTGCCCCGACGGGAGCGTGAAGGTCCTCGACTTCGGCCTGGCCGTGCTGCGCGAGTCCGGCTCGACCCAGTTCACCCGGACGGGCCAGATCCTCGGCACCCCGTCGTACATGGCCCCCGAGCAGATCCAGCGCGGCCTGTCCGGCCCCCGCAGCGACCTCTACGCCCTCGGGTGCGTGATCCACGAGATGCTGACGGGCCGCCAGCTGTTCACCGGCCCCACCGAGTACGCCGTGTTCGAGCGCCAGGTGAAGGAACGCCCGCCGGAGGTGCCCGGGGTGCCGGACGAGCTGAACCGCCTGGTCGCCGAACTGCTGGAGAAGGACCCCGACAACCGCCCCCCGAGCGCCGACGTCCTCTACGAGCGGCTGCAACCCTTCGCGGTGGACCTGCCGATGCTCCCCGGCTTCCTGCACCCGTCGTCGGTGCCGAGCCCGGGGCGGATGTACGCGCGGATGGTCGGCCGGGTCCTGGGCTGACGGATCCACGGCGCCCGTGACGCCGTCGGGCGGGGCCGGGCACCGTCGGGCACCGCCCGAGTGGGACCGGGTATCACGGGGCGGGGCCGGGCATCACGGGGTCGGGCCGGGTATTGTCCGCACGGCCCCCGGCCTGGCCCCGTCGCGGGTTCCTAGCGGTCGGCGGTCGCCTTACCGGCCTCCGGCGTCTCACGGCCCGGGTCCGGATGCTCGGCGTCGGTGGTGTGCTCACCCCGGGGCTGCCCGTCCCGCTCACCTTCCCCGTCCCGCTCGCCCCGTTCGTCGTGCTCGTCTTGTGTGTCCTGTGCTTTCCGTCCGTCCTGGGCGTCCGGTGTTGCCCGCGTGTCCCGGGTTGCCTCGGCGGTGGCGAAGGTCTCGATCTCGCGGGCGGCCCACTCGGCCCACTCCTGCTCCATGACGCTGGCGCGCAGGCCCCACTCCAGGGCGAGCCGCCCGTAGATGGAGACCTGTTCGGGGCCCTCGGTCAGCGGGCGGATCTGGCTGAGCCGTTCGTGCTGCTCGGCCGCGACGGCGCCCTGCCTGGCCAGGTAGGCACTGGCCTGGGCGGGATCGACCGTCCCCAGGAAGAAGACCCGGAGCAGCATGTCGCTGCGGCGGACCCGCTCGGGTTCGACCTTGGTCAGCCAGTGGCGCAGCTCGACCAGGCCCGGCTCCGTCAGCGCGTACTCCTTACGACCCCGTGGCCCCTCGGCGACGACCTCGATCAGCCCGGCGGCGGCGAGGCGGCCGAGCTCGCCGTAGAGCTGGCTCTGGGTGGCGGCCCAGACGTTGTCGAGGGAGATCTCGAACAGCTTCATCAGGTCGTAGCCGCTCGCCGGACCCTCGTAGAGCAGACCCAGGAGCGCGTGTCGGAGACTCATGACGGCATCTTACATTTCTCTATTGACATGTCATTTATGGAAGTTCTACTTTTGACATGTCACTAGTAGAATATTGAGGAGGAGCCATGACCCCGTCCTACCTGCAGGGCGACCTCGCCCCTGTTCCCGACGAGACCGACGCCCACGACCTCCCTGTCGACGGGGTTCTCCCTGCCGAGCTGACGGGGCGTTATTTCCGCAACGGTCCCAACCCGCTGCCGGGCCAGGACCCGGGGCACTGGTTCGCCGGTCACGGCATGCTCCACGGCGTCCGCCTGCGCGACGGCCGCGCCGAGTGGTACCGCAACCGGTGGACGCGGACCACCTCGTTCACCGACGACCCCCTGTTCCTCACGGACTCCGGCGAGACGGACTCCGGCGAGCGCGACCTGGCCGCCGTCACCGCCAACACCAGCGTGATCCGGCACTCCGAACGGATCTTCGCGCTGGTCGAGAGCGGCCTGCCGTACGAGATCGGCCCCGAGCTGGACACGATCGGCTCCTGCGACTTCGGCGGCAGGCTCACCACGGCGATGACCGCCCACCCCAAGGAGGACCCGCGCACCGGGGAGCTGCTGTTCTTCGGCTACGGCTTCGCCCCTCCGTACCTCACCTACCACCGCCTGTCGGCCGGCGGCGAGCTGGTCGAGAGCCGGCAGGTCGAGGTCCCCGGGCCGACCATGATGCACGACTTCGCGATCACCGAGAACCACGTGGTCTGGCTGGACCTGCCGGTGCTCTTCGACATGGAGGTGGCCATGGAGCGTCGCGGCCTCCCCTACCGCTGGGACGACGCCTACGGCGCCCGGCTCGGCGTCATGGGCCGGGCCGACGGGCGGGTGCGCTGGTTCGACGTGGACCCGTGTTACGTCTTCCACGTCGGCAACGCCCACGAGGACGCCGCGGGCCGGGTGGTCCTCGACGCGATCCGCTACACGCCGCGAAGCTTCCAGGGCCTGTGGGAAAGGATCAGCGGCGGCACGGGCGGGGTTCCCGGCCCCGCCGCCCCGGGAGACGTCCGGCTGGGGGCGAGCCTGCACCGGTGGACGCTCGACCCGGAGAGCGGCATCGCGAAGGACGAGCACCTCGACGACCGTGCGACCGAGTTTCCCACGGTCAACCCGGCACGAACCGGTCTCCCCAGCCGCTACCTGTACACCGTGGCCCACAACACGATCGTCAAGTACGACGTGGAGACCGGCGCGAGCGACGTCAGGGAGACCGGCGGCGCGACGGGCGAGGCCGTGTTCGTCCCCTCGGGAAACGCGCGGGCCGAGGACGACGGCTGGCTGATGTCGATCGTCACGGCGGGGAACGACTCGTCGCTGCGGGTGCTGGACGCCGGGACGCTGGAGTCCGTGGCGACGGTACGGCTGCCGCGCCGGGTGCCCGCGGGCTTCCACGGCTCCTGGTTCGCCGACTCCTGACCCCGCCGCCCCACCGGCGGGACGGGGGACCTTCCGGGCGGTTCGCACGGTTCGGCGGGGCCGGTGTCCCGGTCGCCTCGGCCGACCTCGGCGGTCGGGAAGAATACGACCCGTGGAAGGTCGATGGGTCGAGGTGGCGGATCGGGTGCTGGTGCGGCGGTACGCCGAGCTGGACCTGTCGGTGGGGCTGGTCATGGGCGACGGCGGCTGCCTGGTGGTCGACACGCGGGGGGACGAGCGGCAGGGGGCGGAGCTGCTCTCGGAGGTCAGGCGGATCACCCGCGACCCGTGGACGGTGGCGATCACCCACTCGCACTTCGACCACAGCTTCGGCACCCGGCCGTTCCTCGGCCGCCCCGTCTGGGCGCACGAGGGCTGCCGCGCCGACCTGGTCGAGAACGGCGACCGGGCCAAGGAGGAGTGGGCACGCCACTACCGGGATCTGGGACGCCCGGACATCGCCGACGACATCGCGAGGACCGAGATCGTGCCGCCGGACCATCTCGTGACCGACCGGGCGCGGCTGGTCGTCGGAGGCCGCCCGATCGTCCTGGCCCATCTCGGCCGTGGCCATTCCGGCAACGATCTGGTCGTCCACGTACCGGACGCCGGGGTGATCTTCGCCGGGGACCTCGTGGAGAACGGCGCGCCGCCCGCCTACGAGGACGCCTATCCCCTCGAATGGCCCGCCACGGTCGCCGGGCTGCTCGACCTGCTCGACCTGCTCGACGACGGCCCCGGCGACGGTCCTGGCGGCGCGACCGGCCCCGGGAACGGTCACGACGACACGGCCGTCTCCCGCTCCGCCACCGGCCCGGACCTGGGCCGCGCGGCCGGTCACGGTCACGGCGGTACGGTCGTTCCCGGTCACGGTGACCCGGTCGGCCGCGCGTTCGTCGTCGCCCAGCACGCGGAGATCACCGCCCTGGCCCACCTGTGCGAGCAGGTGACCACGGGTCTCCTGTCTCCCGCCGACGCCGTGCGCCTGTCCCCGTACCCCGAGGAGACCACCGGGATCGCCCTCGGCCGCGCGATGGGTCACCTCTGACGGGGCGGTCGCGTCAGACCCTCGAAGAGCAAGCGGGCCGGGAGGACCATCCGGGCGGCGAAGGGCACGTCCGGCGGGACAGGTCGCGCCGGACGGAGTACCGGGCTCGCGTCCGGCGGCGATCCCTCAGGAGCGGATGCGACGGTCCCTCAGGAGCGGGTGAGGTCGGTCAGGTAGGCGGTCAGGGCGTCCAGGTCCTGGAGGAACCAGGTGTCACCGCCAAAGTCGATCATGACGTCCAGCTCCGCCTCGATGAGGTCGACCAGGCGGATCGTGGCGATCGACGTGATCCCCATGGCGACGAACGAGTTGTCGGAGTCGAGGATTTCCTGGGCGGAGAGTTCCCCGTCGCACGCCGTGGACAAGGCCCCGGCCAGCCACAGCCGGAGAGCGTCCCCGGAAAGAGGGGCGCCCTCCCCCGCCGTACCCCCGGCCCGCTCGGCCACCGCCGCCTGCCCGGCAGGACCGGCTGGTTCCGCCGGTTCGGCCAGACCTGTCGGACCGGCCGGACCGGCGACGTCTTGGTGACTCATCGAATACCTCCTGTGGGAGCTGTGGAAGACCCCGGGTTCCAGCCCGGGAAGGGGGCCGGGTTCTCCTCCGGCTCGTCGGTCGTCGTGGGAAAAGCCATGGGGAAGGGGGGCGCGGTCAGGAGCCGTCCGTGCCGAGTATCCGGGCGACCTCCTCGTCCGTCAGCGCGGACAGTTCCTCCATCAGGATCCGCTCCACCACGACCGCGAGATCGGCCACCGTACGGTTCCTGAAGAGCTCACGCATGGGAACGTCGATCTTCGCGGCCGTACGCAGGCGGGATCCGACGCGCACGGCGAGCAGCGAGTGGCCGCCCAGCGCGAAGAAGTCGTCGAGCGCGCCGACCTTGCCGACCCCCAGCACCTCCTGCCAGACGCCCGCCACGAGGATCTCCGCGTCGTTCCTGGGCTCCACGAAGGGCCGGTCCTCGTCGAGGTCGAGGCCGGGCGCGGGCAGCGCACGGCGGTCGATCTTCCCTCCGGTGGTCAGCGGCAGCTCGTCCAGGGTCACCCAGACATCGGGGACCATGTACGGCGGGAGCACCACGGCGAGGTCGCGCCGGAGCTCCACCGGGTCGGCCGGGCCCGCGACGTAGGCGACCAGCCTGTCCTCACGGGCGGTCACCGCCGCCTGCCGTACGCCGGGGTGGGCGAGGAGGCGTCCCTCGATCTCGGCGGGCTCGATCCTGAACCCGCGGACCTTCATCTGGTCGTCGACGCGGCCCAGGAACTCCAGCAGGCCGTCCGCGCGCCACCGGACCAGGTCCCCGGTGCGGTACAGCCGTCCCATCTCCGGGTCGTCCGGGAAACGCTCGGCGGTCAGGTCCGGACGGCCGAGATACCCCCGGGCGAGCCCCGCGCCGCCGAGGAGCAACTCCCCGGGGACACCGGGCGGCACACGGCGGAGGGACTCCCCGGAAACAGCGGACGGCGTGCGGTACGGCTCTCCGGAAACACCGTGCGGCTCTTCGGAAACACCAGGCGGCTCTTCGGAAACACCAGGCGCCTCTCCGGAAGCACCGGGTCGAGGGGTGACGACGACCGCCCGGGTGCCGCCGATCGGCCGTCCGATCGGCGGGCGTCCCTCGGTGTCGGCGGAGCCGAGATCGGCCGCGGTGGCGATGATCGTGGCCTCGGTGGGCCCGTACGTGTTGACCAGCCGGACCCGGTCGCCGAACCTCTCCCGCCAGCGGGCCACGGCCTCCGCGTGCACCTGCTCGCCGCCGAGGATGACCAGCCGCAGCCGTTCCGGCCAGGCCACGTCGTCGAGCTGGTCGACCAGCCGGTGCCAGTAGGCGGTCGGCAGGTCCAGCACGGTCACCTCATGTCCCCGTGGTCCGGCGAGCACCTCGGGAAGGGTGACCGCGCCGCCCGGCAGGAGTTCGAGGGCCGCTCCCGAGGCGAGGGCGGGGTAGATCTCCTCGGCGTGCGCGTCGAAGCCGAGCGCGGCGAACTGGACCACCCGGTCTCCCGGCCCCAGCCCGTACGCCTCCCTCATCCAGGCCACCCGCTCGGCCAGTGCCCGGTGCTCCACCACCACGCCCTTGGGCCGCCCGGTGGACCCCGAGGTGTAGATCACGTACGCGGCGTCGTCACCGTCGGCGGGACGCGCGGTCTCCGTGAGCTCCCCGGGCTCCTCGGCCTCCAGGTCGGCCAGGACCAGCACCGGGACGTCCCCCGGCGGCGGGCCGTCGAGGGGGCGGGCCGTCACCAGGAGGGCGGCTCCGCTGTCGGACAGGATCGTCCCGACCCGTTCCCCGGGGAGTTCCGGATCGACGGGCAGGTAGGCGCCACCGGCACGCCACACGGCGAGCAGTGCCACGACGACGTCGATCGACCGGTCCGCCAGGACCGCGACGACCGTCTCCCGTACGACACCGCGGCGCCGGAGCAGGGCGGCGAGCGAGGCGACGCGGAGCTCCAGGCCCGCGTAGGTGAGCGTCTCGGCGCCGCAGCCCACCGCGGTCGCGCCCGCGTGCGCGGCGGTCGCCTCCGCGACGAGGTCCGGCACGAGGGGGCCCGGGACGTGGGCCGTCGTCTCCTCGTGGACGCGCAGCCGGGCGTCGTCCTCGTCGGTGCGCAGCGGCAGCGCGGAGAGGACCCGGCGGGGGTCGGCGGCGACCGCGCGGCACAGGACGGCGAACCGGCCCGCGAGGCGGGCGACGGTCTCGGCCTCGAACAACTCGGCGTCGTAGCCGAGCACCAGGAAGAGCTCGTCGTCGCGCCGCCACATCTCCAGCATGAGGTCGAACTTGGCCTGCCGGTATCCGGCGTCGAAGAACTCCAGGTCCAGGTCGGCGAGGGAGTCCCTGACGCCGTCGTCCTGGCTGTGCAGGATGGCCATGGTCCGGAAGAGCGGCGTACGGCTCAGGCCGCGCTCCACCTCCAGCTCCGTCACGAGCTTCTCGAACGGCACCTCCGGGTACGCCATCGCCTCCAGCAGGATCGTCCGCGTACGACCGACGAGGTCGGTGAAGGAGGGGTCTCCCGACAGGTCGCCCCGCAGGACCAGGGTGTTGGCGAGATAACCGACGACCGGTTCCAGCTCGACGCGGTCCCGCCCCGCGTAGGAGGAGCCGACCATGATGTCATCCTGGCCGGTGTGACGGGCCAGCAGCACCTGGTACACGGCGAGCAGCACCATGAAAAGGGTCGCCCCGCACTCCTGGGCCACCTCCTCCAGCCGCGCGGCGAGATCGGCGGACAGGCGGAAGGAGTGGGACCCCCCGATGTGGGAGGAGATCTGCGGGCGGGGACGGTCGAGCGGCAACTCCAGCACGGGAGGGTCGGCGAGCCGTTCGCGCCAGTAGCCGAGCGCCGCCCCGTCGTCGCGGCTCCGCTGCCAGAACGCGATGTCCCCGTACGTCACCGGCGGCTCGGCGAGACCGGGCTCGGTCCCGTTCTTGTGCGCGGCGTACAGGGCTGCCAGGTCATCGGCCAGCACGTTGAGCGACCAGCCGTCACCCGCGATGTGGTGGAGGACGACGCAGAGCACGTGGTCGTGCTCGGCCAGGCGCAGCAGACTGACCCGCAACGGGGGCGGGCCCGTGAGGTCGAAGGGGGCGTTGGTCCGCTCCGCGACCAGCCTCCGCGCCTCCCGCTCCCTGCTCGCGAGGTCCGCGAGCCCCTCGCCACTTCCGGGACCGGTCCTCCCCGCGACCCCTCCGGCGCTTCCCGAGCCGGTCCTTCCCGCGAGTCCTTCGACGCTTCCCGAGCCGCCCCGCCCCGCGAGTGCTTCCCCGGGCCTCTCCTCGGTGGCCTCCCCGCTCGCCGGTTCCTCACCGGTGAGGTCGATGTGCTCGATCAGCGGACCGGTCGCGCGGTCGGTGATCGCGACCGGCCCGCCGTCCACCTCCGGGTAGCGGGTGCGCAGGGTCTCGTGCCGCGCCGCCAGATCCCGGAGAGCGTGTTCCAGCGCGGCGGTGTCGAGATCGCCGCGCAGGCGCCAGACGGTGAACATGTTGTACGCCGCGTCGTCCGGATCGACCCGGTGCATGAGCCAGAGCCGCTCCTGCGCGGGCGAGAGCGCGAGCGGCGTACCGTCCGGGCGCGGACGCAGCGGGACGGCACGACCGTCGCGGTCGTCCGCGAGACCGGACGCGGCGGCGCCGACGGCCTCGGCGAACCCGGCGATCGTCGGCCGGCCGAACAGCTCCCTGAGGGGAACCTCCACGCCGAGCAGCGCCGCGATCCGCGCGGTGACCTTGACCGCGAGCAGCGAGTGCCCGCCCAGGCCGAAGAAGTCGTCGTCGGCGCCGAGCCGGTCGGCGGCCACGCCCAGCACCTCGGCGAAGATCCCGGCCACCTGCCGTTCCAGGTGGCTCTCCGGCGGACGGCCGTGCCCGGCGGACGGCCTGCCCGGCGCGGGAAGCGCCTTGCGGTCGAGCTTGCCGTTCGGGGTGAGGGGCAGCGTGGACAGCGGCACCACGACCGCGGGCACCATGATCGCGGGCAGTGACCGCGCGACGTGCTCCCGGAGTCCCGCGAGATCCGGCTCCCCGACGGTCACGGGGGTATCGGTGTCTGCGGCGTCCGCGATATCCCCGGCCCCGGCTCCGGTTCCTCTCACGACCTCGACATCGGAACCGGCACCGGCTCCCGAGCCCAATCCAGCTCCGGCTTCGGCTCCGGCTCCGGTGGCAGGGTCCTCGGTGGCGGCAACGGCCGGGACGGCGGGCTCTCCGGCGACCGGCGAGGCCCCGACCACGTACGCCACCAGGGTGTCGTCGATGATCGCGGCGACCGCGCGGGCGACCCGGGGATGGGTCTCCAGGGCGGCCTCGACCTCGCCCAGCTCGATACGGTGACCTCGCAGCTTCACCTGGCCGTCGGCCCGGCCGAGGAACTCCAGCCGCCCGTCCGCCAGCCACCTCACCCTGTCGCCGGTCCGGTACAGGCGTGAGCCCGAAGGGCCGAACGGGTCGGGCAGGAAGCGCTCCGCGGTCAGGCCCGGCCGGTGCAGGTAGCCCCGCGCCAGCCCCGTCCCCGCGATGAACAGCTCGCCGACCACCCCGACGGGCACCGGGTCGAGCCTCTCGTCGAGCACGTGGACCCGGGTGTTGGCCAGCGGCCTGCCGATCGCCACCGCGCCGGGCTCGGCGGGCACCGGCTCGCGGGTGGACCAGATCGTCGTCTCGGTGGGCCCGTACACGTTCCACATCGCCCGTACGCGCTCTCGCAGCGCGCGGGCGAGGGCGGGCGGCAGCGCCTCGCCCCCGGCGAGGGCGGTCACCGCCGGTCCGTCGAATCCCGCGTCGAGGAGCGCGCGCCAGCCCGACGGCGTCGCCTGGACGTGCGTCACGCCGTGCCCGGCGGCGAGCCTCACCAGCGCGAGCGCGTCCGGCGCCTCCGCGCCGCCCGCGACGACGACCCGGCCGCCGGTGACCAGCGGGAGGAAGAGCTCCAGCACGGAGATGTCGAACGACAGGGAGGTGAGCGCCAGCCAGACGTGGCCGGGTCCGGCGTTTAGCAGGTCCTTCATGGCCAGCAGCAGGTTGACCACGGCGCGGTGCTCGATCGCGACCCCCTTGGGGCGGCCCGTCGAGCCCGACGTGTAGATCACGTACGCGAGGTCGTCCGGTGTCGCGAGCGGCGCGGGGGGCGTACCGGGTTCACCGGCGAACGCCCGGGGGTCCTCGATGAGCAGGACCCGCGCGGCCCCCTCGGGGAGCCGTCCGCGTACGCGCTCCTCGGTGAGGAGCAGCTCCGCGCCCGAGTCGCGCAGGACGAAGGCGAGGCGCTCGGCGGGGTAGTCCGGGTCGAGGGGCAGGTAGGCGCCGCCCGCCCTCATCACGGCGAGCAGCGCGACCAGCGTCTCCAGCGAGCGGGTGGCGCACACGGCCACGACGGCGCCGGGCCGCACGCCCTCGCGCCGCAGCCGGTTCGCCAGCCGGTTGACGCTCGTCTCCAGTTCCGCGTACGTCAGGCTCCGCCCCCCGCACGTGGCCGCGACCGTGCCGGGTTCGCCCGCGACCAGGTCGTGCAGGGTGGTCTCCGGGAGCGGGACGGCGGTGTCGTTCCACGCGGTGAGGGTGAGCTCGCGTTCCGCCTCCGGGGGAAGGCCCAGCTCCGACAGTCTCGTGCCGGGGTCGTCGACGGCCCTGCGCAGCATGGCCGCGACGTGCTCCGCCATGCGCTCGGCCGTGCCGTGGTCGAACAGGGCCGTGTTGTAGACGAGCGAGAGTTCGAGGCCGCCGTCCCGCCGCCCGAACTCCAGCGACAGGTCGAACATCGCGGGCCGGGCGTCGCCCGGGTCGATCGGCTCGGCGGTGACCCCGGGCAGGGTCAGGGCGGTGTCCCGATAGTCGTGCGGGACGAGCTGAGCCTGGAACAGGGGGGTGCGGCTGAGGTCCCTGGGGATGTTCAGCTCGCTCACCAGGCGGTCGAAGGGCAGGTCCGCGTTGGTGTACGCCTCCAGGGCCGCGCGGCGGACCCGGACGAGCAGTTCCCCGAAGGTCGGGTCGCCCGACAGGTCCCCGCGGATCACCAGCGTGTTGAGGAAGAGCCCGATGAGCGGCTCCAGCTCGTCCCTGTCCCGTCCGGCGATCGGCGTACCGACGCAGACGTCCTCCTGGCCGGAGCGGCGCGACAGCAGGACCAGGTACACGGCGAGCAGCACCATGAACGGCGTGGTGCGGGTGCTCCGGGCGAGCCCGTCCACACCGTCGGCCAGCTCGGCGGGGAGCCGGAGCCGGGCGGCGCCGCCCTCGGAGGTCCTGACCGCGGGGCGCGGCCGGTCCGTCGGGAGTTCCAGCGTCGGCGGGTCGGCCAGTCTGCGCCGCCAGTAGCCGAGCGTCCTGTCCGTCAGGTCGTCCGAACGTTGGCGCTGCCACAGCGCGAAGTCCGCGTACTGGACCGGCAGCGGCTCCCACACCGGTGGCTCACCGGCCAGGAACGCGCCGTACAGCGTGGCCAGCTCGCGCGCGAACACCCCGACCGACCAGCCGTCCACGGCGATGTGGTGGAACACGATGTAGATCGCGTGTTCCCGCTCGGACAGGCGCACCAGGCCCGCCCGGAGCGGCGGCTCGCCCGCCAGGTCGAACCGCCGCTCGATCTGCTCCCGGACGAGCCGCGCGGTCCGCGCCTCACGTTCCGCCTCGGGAAGATCCGACAGGTCCAGCAGCTCCAGGTACGGCCGGTCGTGTCCCTCGTTCCCCGAACCGGCCTCATCCCGCGCCCCGGACCCACCCCGTGCCCCGATCTTCCCCCGTACCCCGGTCTCCCCCTGTGATCCGGTCTCGCCCCGTACCCCGGCCTCATCCTGTGGTCCGGTCTCGTCCCGCGCTCCCGTCTCGCCTCGCGTCCCGGTCGCGGCGGCGTGCGGCCGGTCGCCGGTCGGGCGCGGCTCGTCGACGATCTGGACGGGAGCGCCGTCCCTGCCAGGGAAGCGGGTCCGCAGGATCTCGTGCCTGACCACGATCCCGGCGAGCGCCCGCTCCAGGGCGTCCGGGTCGAGCGGCCCCCTGAGCCGTTCGGCGATGAAGACGTTGTGGGCGGCGCCGGTCCGTTCCAGCCGGTCGAGGAACCACATGCGCTCCTGGCCGAACGAGAGCGGCAGCTCGCGGACACCGTCGGGCCGGGGAGCGATCCCCTCCCGCGCGTCCCCCCGCGCGAGCATGTCCATTCCTATGCCTCCCACCGGAGAGGCACGGGGGCCGTTCTCATGACGGCCTCCCCACTGGCAGATCGCGAGCCCGAAAGGAAATCCCTCATAATCACGACAAAAGACTGTCAGATAAAAACATAAATCCGCAAGGACTAGACATTTAGCCTCGGATACCGAAGCCGCCGCCGAGGGGGCGCTGACTTCGCTCCGGGTCGCTCACTCCACCGCCGGGCGTACCGCTGACATCATGTTGCCCGGCACTAGTTGCCGGTGCTCACGCCGCGAAAGCGGGTGCGGGAGGTTGACCGCGCCGCCGCCGGGAGTGTCTGATCATTGTCGGCGAGCGGCTTCGCGGGCGGATTCACGACAGGGGCGGATTCGCGGAATCACGCCGGACACGGTCCGGACGGTCGCCCACGACGTTCTCTCCCTCCGCTCGCCGTTCCGTCCGAACCGTTTTTCGGCTTCCGGCCCCGGGAGAGATTCCCGATATTCGAAGGCGGGGACTTTGTTGACCGGACCCGGCTGGTCTCCGGACACGCGGGTGGTACGCGACGGACCGCTCACCTGGGCCCAGCACGAGTGGGTCCAGTGGATCCCCACCGACACCGACACCTCCTACGAGGACAACATCTGCGCCGCCGTACCGGGGCGGGACCTGCCCGTCGGCCAGGTCGTCGCGGCGGTACGCGACGTCCTCGCCCGGCACGAGGGGCTGCGGTCACTGGTCCGCCGCGCCGGGCGCGAGGACAGCCTCCAGTACGTCTGCCCGGCCGACGACCGGCTGGACGACGTGATCCAGGTGATGGAGGACGAGGTGTCCTTCAGACGGCGGTTCGACACCCCGTGGCGGCGCACCTGCTTCAGGATCGGCGAGCAGTGGCCCGTCAAGGCCGTCCTGGACGCGGCGGGCGGGCACGTGCGCCGGATCGACCTCGTCGTCGACCACGTCGCGATCGACCCGTGGGGGATGCGGGTCCTCTGCGACGACCTGAACCACGCCCTGCGCGCCCGCGCGGCGGGCCGCGAGCCGTTCGGCTCCGGCCTCGCCGTCGAGCAGCCGATCGACGTCGCCCTCTCCGAGACCTCCCCCGCCGGGCGGGCCTACCAGCGGCGGGCCCTGGGCTACTGGGAGCGGCGGCTGGGTGAGATCGGCAAGGCGCTCCACGGCCACGTGCCCCACGCGCCCTCGCGTGCCCCCCTCGGGCGGTCCGGCGAGCCGGGCCGGGGGGAGTTCCGCTCCTGCTGGCTGGCGTCCCGCCGCGCGGGGCACGCGGCGGGCGCCATAGCGCGGGCGACGGGCGTCTCCCCCTCCGCCGCCTTCCTCCTCGCCTTCGGTACCGCCGTCTGCGCGGTGGAACGGTCGTCGCGGGCCGGGATCTTCGCCATCTCGGCGAACCGCTTCTCCGCGGGGGCGGGACGGTCGGTGCGCAAGGCCACCATGACGATGCCCGTGCTCCTGCCCGCCGTGTCCGCCGTGTCCACCGTGTCCACCGGCTCGCCGGGGGCCGCGTACCGGAGGGCGCTGGCGGACTGCGCCGCCCAGCAGCTGTCCGGCCACCGGTTCGCCAACGCCGACCCGTACGCCACGGAGCGGATGTGCGAGGAGATCCTCGGCGACCTGTACAAGACCGGGGTGGCCTACCCCCGGTTCAGCTACATGGACGAGGGGGTCGCGGACGACCTCAACACGCTGTGGCCGGCGGGCGACGCCGGGTTCCCCGGCGACGAGGACGACCGGATCGTCACCTTCTCACCGCCCCGCCCGCTGGGCGCCCGCTACATGATGACCGTCCTGCACCGCCCCGCGGGCGCCGTGTTCAGCCTCCAGTGGAGTGACGCGACCGGCTGGGGGGAGACCGCGGAGGACATGCTCCTGTACGTCGAGGACCTGATGGTCTGGGCCGCGTCGGAGTGCGCGGGAGCCCCTCCGGCGCCCGGCGGCACGATCTCCGCCCCCTGAGGGGGACACGGCGACACGGGCGGCGGACCAACGTGGGACGGTCGCGGCGAGTACGGCGACGGCACGACGAAGCACCGGGAGGACCTCACATGGACGCCCACCGTGACGATCGAGGTCGCGAGGGACCGGCCGTCCCAGGAGACGCCGCCGTCCCGAGGGACCGGCACCTCGACTGGGACGGCTGCCACAACGTCCGCGATCTGGGCGGCCTGCGCACCGCCGACGGCCGCGAGACGCGCTGGGGCGCCCTCGTCCGCTCCGACGCCCCCGAGCGCCTCAGCCCGGCCGGGTGGGAGGCGCTCGCGGACCACGGTGTCCGCACGGTCGTCGACCTGCGCAACGACGGCGACTGGCGGGGCGGGACGGTGAGCCGTCCCGCCGGTCTGACCACCGTGCGCGTACCCCTGGACGACCGCGGCGACACCGGGTTCTGGGCCGGGCTGGCCGAGGGCCTGTACGGCACGCCCCTGTACTACCGGCCCTTCCTGGAGCGGAAGGCGGAGCGGTGCGCCGCCGCCGTATCGGCGATCGCCCGCGCCGAGCCGGGCGGTGTCGTCGTGCACTGCATGGCGGGCCGCGACCGCACCGGGCTCGTCATCCTGCTGATGCTCGCCCTCGCGGGCGTGCCGGCCGCCGACATCGCCGCCGACTACGAGCTGAGCACCGAGCGGCTGCGGCCTCTCTTCGTCAAGCTCGGCGAGCCTGACGAGAGTCCCAGGATCCAGGCTGCGCTCGCCCGCGCGAACACCACGGCCCGCGAGGTCATCGTGGCCACGGTGGAGTCGCTCGACGTCGAGTCCTACCTTCACGGGGCCGGACTCGGCGACGACGACCTGACCGCGGCCCGCGCCCGGCTCGTCGGCCCCGCCACCTGAGCGACGTCGGCGTACACCTCCGTCAGCCTGTCGACGGCCTGGTCCCAGCCGAACCGGGACGCGTGGGCGAGCGCCCCCTCGCCGAGGGCGCGCAGCAGCCGGGGCGCGGCCACGAGGTCGCCGAGCACGCGGGCGTACGCGGCCGGGTCGTGCCCGTCCACGAGCACGCCGGAGATCCCGTCCCGCACCGCGGTGCGGAGGCCGCCGACGGCCGCGGCGACCACGGGGGTGCCGCACGCCTGGGCCTCGACGGCCACCAGGCCGAACGTCTCGGCGTGGGAGGGCACCACGACGGCGGTCGCCGCCCGGTACCAGTCGGCGAGCCTGGGCTGCGGGCAGGGCGGCTCCAGCCGTACCTGACCGGTGATGCCGAGCGTGGCGGCGAGCTTGCCCAGGTGGTCGGGGCGTCCCCAACCGGCTCCGCTGGGCCCGCCCACGACCGCCACGACGAGGCGCCCGGTGAGGCCCGGGTCGTGGTGGATCATCCGGGCGGCGGCGTGCAGCAGGACGTCCGGTGCCTTGAGCGGCTGGACCCTCCCGGCGAACAGCAGCACGACGGCGTCCGGGGGGAGGCCGAGCGCGCGCCGGGCCCCGGCCCGCGAGCCGGGGCGGAACAGGGACAGGTCGACGCCGGGATTGACGGTCCGCACCCTGGCCGGGTCGGCCCCGTACAGCGTGACCAGCTGACCGGCCTCCTGCACGGTGTTGGCGACGAGCCGGTCGGCGGCGGCCACCACCTCCGTCTCCCCCGCGATGCGCCCGGCCGGCTCGGGCTCGTCTCCCGCCGCGAGCGACGCGTTCTTGACCGCGCCGAGCGAGTGCATGGACTGCACCAGGGGAACGCCCCAGCGCTCCTTGACGACCGCCCCCACCCGCCCGGCCAGCCAGTGATGGGCGTGCACGAGGTCGTACCCACCCCACGCCCGCAGCATCTCGGCGGTGAACGGACCGAGCGTGTCCGGCAGGTCGTTCTTGTCGAGTTCCCTGGGCGGGCCCGCGGCCAGGTGCCTGACCAGCACGCCGGGGGCGAGCTCGGCCAGCGGCGGCACGCCGGGGGCGGTGGCGCGCGTGAAGATGTCCACCTCGACGCCCAGCGCCGCCATCCGCCGGGCGACCTCGACGATGTAGACGTTGAGTCCCCCCGCGTCGCCGCCGCCCGGCTGGGCGAACGGGGAAGTAAGGACGCTGACGGTCGCGATCCTCCGGAGAGGGGGAAGGCGTCGCGGCACAGGCATTCACCTCCGCTTGAGCATTCGCCCGGGACGCGTCGTCCTCCGCCCCCGCGGCTGGGAATCTCCGGTGACCGGAATCCCGGCACCGATGCCGGGTTCGCGGGCGGCGCGGCGCGAGCCGTCCCGCCTCCCGGGCAACCGCGCCGTCACAGGATCTCGGCGAGGGCGTGGAGAAGCCCGGCGAGGTACGGCTGCCGCACGCGGCGCCCCCGCCGTTCTCCCGGGACGGAATCCGGAAGTCGTGCCCGGCCATCGTGGGATCACGGGGGGGCCGGGTGTGGTCGTCGCGATCCCACGGGACACGCCGGTCGCGAACTGTGAATGATCAGACACTCTCGCCCGCGGCGTCGTCAACCTGTTGACGCGGGCGTCACGGCACAGGACATTGACAACAATTGGCCACCCCGATGGTGCCAGCGCCCTGGTGTGCGGTTACGTTCGCGGCCCTCGGGAGAGGCCCGGCTGCCGCTCTCCACGGCCCGCCAGCCCCCTTGGCGGCGACGAGGAAAGCGATCCAGACAGTTCTTCACAACTATCTAGCAATGTTGTGCAATTTTCTGGCACACTCTGGCAAGAATAGCCGCAAGGGGGAAAAGGCTTGTGGGTGGACTATCTGACCAACTACGCGCCCTGGACGAGGACACCGCCTCCGTCTACTTCAGGGCACTTCACAGGGGCCATATCGGTACGGCCCGCGACGTCGCCGAAGAGCTCGATCTCGACCCCCGCACCGTCGAGGACGCGATAGAACGGCTGACCCGCCTGCACCTGCTCCGCCCGGAGCCGGGCCATCTGACCAACCTCGTACCGGTGAACCCGGAGATCGCCGCCGCCTCGCTGATATCGCCGATGGAGACGGAGATCCACCACCGGCGCGACCTGATCACCGGAATCCGTACGCAGATGCACTCCCTGATGCACGGATACGACGAGGTGCAGCGCACCAGGAAACCGGCGAACCCGGTGGAGTCGCTGCCCGACGGCGCGGCCGTGCGCGGATCGCTGCACATGGCGGCGGCGGCGTGCGAGCGCGAGATGCTGAGCGTCGAGCCGAACGCGCCCTCCTGGGCCGACCTCGACGACACGCTGACGCGCAACCTCGCCATGCTGGAGCGGGGGGTGCGGCTGCGGATGCTCTACCAGCACAGCGCCCGCGCCGACCTGCCCACCAGGGGGCACATCAAGAAGCTCATCGCGGCCGGTGCCAGCGTGCGCACCACGCCCCAGCTCCCGAACCATCTCGTGATCTTCGATGGGGAGATCGCCTTCATGTCCCGGCCGGGCGAGGCGGGTGCGGCGCCGGGGGCGGTCGCCGCACGCGACCTGTCCGTCGTCGGGTTCCTGTCGGAGGTCTTCGAGCACCTGTGGAACTCCGCGATCCCCTACTCCGCCTCCGACCTGGGCTACCAGGGCGCGACGGACGAGATACAGCACGCCATCGTCACCCTGCTGGCCCAGGGCTTCACCGATGAGGCCGTCGCCCGCAGGCTGGGGATGTCCGTGCGCACCTGCCGCCGCCACATCGGCGCGCTGCTGCAGAACCTGAGCGCGGTGAGCCGGTTCCAGGCCGGGATCCGGGCCGCCGCGAGCGGATACGTCGACGCGAGGTGAACCCATCGGGGCTCCCGCCACCGGGAGCCCCGGCGGGAAACCACGAAAACAGAGAGGGCGGAGCGGAGCCATGCCGTACGACCGTCGCATTCTCCTCGTCCACGCCCACCCCGACGACGAGTCCATCGGGACGGGGGCGACGATGGCGAAGTACGTCGCCGAGGGCGCGTACGTCTGCCTGGTGACGTGCACGCTGGGCGAGGAGGGCGACGTGGTCCCTCCCGAGCTGGGCCACCTCGCCGCCGGCCGGGAGAACCGGCTGGGCCCGTACCGCGAGGGCGAGCTGGCGGTGGCGTGCGCGGCCCTCGGCGTGGACGACCACCGCTTCCTCGGCGGGCCCGGACGCTGGCGCGACTCCGGCATGATGGGCTCGCCGTCCAACGACCACCCCGGCTGCTTCTTCCGCGCCGACCTCGACGAGGCCGCCGCGGAGCTGGTCCGCCTCATCAGGGAGGTCAGGCCCCAGGTCGTCGTCACCTACGACGACAACGGCTACTACGGCCACCCCGACCACATCCAGGCCCACCGGGTGGCGTGGCGGGCGTTCGAGAGGGCCTCCGACCCGTCCTTCGGCGAGGGCGAGCCGTGGCGGCCCTCCCGGTTCTACGTCACCGCCATGCCGCTGGACGAGCTGGAGCGCGCGGTGGGCACCGGGCCGTTCAAGCGGGTCGGCTCCGTCGAGGAGTTCGGCTTCGGCGTCCCCGGCGAGCAGGTGACGACGCGGGTCGACGCGAGGGCGCACCTGGGCGCCAAGATCACCGCGTTGCGCGCGCACCGAACGCAGCTGAGCGTGGACGGCTCGTTCTTCGCGCTCTCCGATTACGTGGGACAGCCCGCGCTGGGCGTGGAGTACTACACGCTGCTGGCGGGAGAGCCGGGGCCGCCCGGCGAGGACGGCCGCGAGACCGGCCTCTTCGGCTGACCCCGCTCACGTACGATCCCGGTCATGACCCAGGGGTCAGATCTCCTCGTTGAGCCCGGCCGCGGGGTCGAGCTGGCGCGGTTGCGTCCCCGTCCTCGGGTGGTGCAGGTCGAAGGCGGGCCGCTCCGAGCGGATGGCCGGGATCGAGGTGAAGTTGTGCCGGGGCGGCGGGCAGGAGGTGGCCCACTCCAGCGAGTTGCCGAAGCCCCACGGGTCGTCCACCGTCACGCGCGGGGCGTGGCGCGCGGTGTACCAGAGGTTGTACAGGAACGGCAGCGTGGAGGCGCCGAGCAGGAAGGCCCCGAGCGAGGAGATCAGGTTGAGGTCGGTGAACCCGTCGAACGCGCTGTAGTCGGCGTAGCGGCGCGGCATGCCCATCGCGCCCAGCAGGTGCTGGACGAAGAAGGTGGTGTGGAAGCCGATGAACAACGTCCAGAAGTGCCACTTGCCCAGCTTCTCGTTCAGCATCTTGCCGGTCATTTTCGGCCACCAGAAGTAGAAGCCCGCGAACATCGCGAAGACCACGGTGCCGAAGACCACGTAGTGGAAGTGCGCGACCACGAAGTACGAGTCGGTCACGTGGAAGTCGAGCGGCGGGGAGGCCATGATGACCCCGGTCAGCCCGCCGAGCAGGAAGGTGACCAGGAAGCCGACGGCGAACAGCATCGGCGTGTCGAGTGATATGTGCCCGCGCCACATGGTGCCGACCCAGTTGAAGAACTTCACCCCGGTCGGGATCGCGATCAGGAACGACATGAACGAGAAGAACGGCAGCAGCACCCGGCCGGTGGCGAACATGTGGTGCGCCCACACCGTCATCGACAGGCCCGCGATGGCGATGGTCGCGCCGACCAGGCCGATGTAGCCGAAGATCGGCTTGCGGCTGAAGACGGGGATCACCTCGGTGATGATGCCGAAGAACGGCAGCGCGATGATGTAGACCTCCGGATGGCCGAAGAACCAGAACAGGTGCTGCCACAGGATCGGCCCCCCGGTCAGCGGGTCGTAGACGTGGGCGCCGAACCTGCGGTCGGCGAGCAGCACGAGCAGCGCGGCGGCCAGTACCGGGAAGGCCATCAGCACCAGGACGCCGGTGAGCAGCGTGTTCCAGGTGAAGATCGGCATGCGGAACATCGTCATCCCCGGGGCCCGCATGCAGATGATCGTGGTGATGAAGTTCACCGAGCCGAGGATCGTGCCGAGCCCGGACATCGTCAGGCCCACGACCCACAGGTCGCCGCCGAGCTGCGGGGAGTGGGTCGCGCTGGCGAGCGGCGAGTATCCCGTCCAGCCGAAGTCGGCGGCGCCCCCCTCGGTGATGAAGCCGAAGAAGACCATGATCCCGCCGAACAGGAAGAGCCAGTAGCTGACCATGTTGAGCCGGGGGAACGCCACGTCGGGCGCGCCGATCTGCAGGGGCATGACCACGTTGGCGAACCCGGCGAACAGCGGCGTCGCGAACAGCAGCAGCATGAGGGTGCCGTGCATGGTGAACAGCTGGTTGTACTGTTCCTGGGTCACCACCTGCAGCTTCGGGTGGGCGAGCTCCGCTCTGATGATCATGGCCATGATCCCGGCGAGCAGGAAGAAGACGAACGAGGTCATCAGGTACAGGTAGCCGATGACCTTGTGGTCGGTGCTCGTGAGCCAGCGTACGACGATCGAGCCCGGCTCCCTGCCGCGCGGTGCCAGCGGTGAGGTCAGCGGCTCCTCGCGTGACTGCTCGAAGGTCGTCACGACCCACCCCCTCCGAACCGGCCCGTCCTCGAACCGGCCTGTCCCGGGAACCGGCCGATCCTCGAACAGACCGGACCGTCCTCGAACCGGCGCGGCATCCGGATTCCACCGCCTTCCCCCGGCCATCCCCGGGGAAAGCGGCTCCCACTCGCCCGCCCCCGCCATCTTGCCCACGCGATGACCTGGCGATTAATCCCTCTTGTCTGCCTTCCGGCCCCCTTGGCACACCGTGCCGGATCACGGGCCGTACTCGCCGTACGGACAACATAGGACGGCCCGTCGCGCTTGACCCGGGGGCGGACAGGGCACGCCGCTGGAAACGGAGTGCCGAAAGGAGCGACGTCATGGTTCAGCGACAACGAGTCGTCGTGATCGGAGGAGGGTTCGCGGGTTTCACCGTGGTCCGTACCCTGTCCCGGATCGCGAAGGGCGCGATAGAGATCGTCCTGATCAACCCGACCGACTACTTCCTCTACCTCCCGCTGCTGCCGGAGGTCGCGGCGGGCATCCTCGACCCCCGCAAGGTCGCGGTCTCCCTGGCCGGTGACTACCCCGGGGTACGACACCTGCTCGCCACGGCGGACACCGTCGACATCGAGGCGCGCCGCGTGAAGTGCACCGACGCCGAGGGCAACCACCGCGAACTGGGCTACGACCGCCTGGTCATCGCGGTCGGCAGCGTCAACAAGCTGCTTCCCGTGCCCGGGGTCGCCGAGTACGCCCACGGCTTCCGCAGCATCGCCGAGGCCGTCTACCTGCGCGACCACCTGATCCGCCAGATAGAGCTCGCCGACGCGTCCGACGACCCCGAGGAGCGCCGGGCCAGGTGCACGTTCGTGGTCGTGGGCGCCGGGTACACCGGGACCGAGGTGGCGGCGCAGGGCCAGCTGCTCACGCTCGCCATCCGAAGGCACCGGCCGGGGCTGCGCGACCAGCCGGTGCGCTGGATCCTCGCCGACATCGCCCCGCGCATCCTCCCCGAGCTGGACGAGCGGCTGTCCCGGGTCGCGCACCGGACGCTGTCCGAGCGGGGCATGGAGATCCGCACCGGCACGAGCGTGGCCGAGGCGACGGCGGAGGGGGTGAAGCTCTCCGACGGGGAGTTCGTGGCGACCAGGTCGTTGATCTGGTGCGTCGGCGTGCGCCCCGACCCGATGGTGGAGTCCCTGGGCCTGCCGACCGTGAAGGGGCGTCTGCTCGTCGATGAGTACCTGAGGGTGCCCGGCCACCCGGAGATCTTCGCCTGCGGCGACGCGGCCGCGGTTCCCGACCTCACCCGGCCGGGCGAGTACACGGCGATGACCGCCCAGCACGCCGGCCGCCAGGGCAAACGGGTCGCGCACAACATCGCCGCCTCCTACGGTCACGGGAAGCTCCGGCCGTACAAGCACCACGACCTGGGGTTCGTCGTCGACCTGGGCGGGACCGGCGCCGCCGCGGACCCGCTGGGCGTGCCGCTGTCGGGCATGGTGGCCAAGGCGATCACCCGGGGTTACCACCTGTTCGCCATCCCGCGCAACCGGGTGCGCATCGCGGGAAGCTGGCTGCTGGACCTCCTGGTGCCCCGCCAGACCGTCCAGCTGGACGTGGTCCGCGGCCCAGCGGTCCCGCTCACCTCCGCCACCCCCGAGCACCCGCACGGCTCGGGCGGGGAGGAACCGCCGAAGACGAGCGCCTCATCTAGATCGGGCAACTCATCGAGGCCAGGAGATTCGTAAAGGACGGCGAGATTTTCGGCGCTCCCGGCGATGCTCGCGGGAAGCCGGGGAAGGGGCAGGGTATGGCAAAGATCGGTTACACGATGATGTGCGAACAGACGCCCGCCAGGCAGCTGGTCGAGGACGTCACCACAGCCGAACGGGTCGGTTTCGACTACGCGGTCATCTCCGACCACTACTTTCCGTGGCTGGAGGAGATGGGCCACTCCCCGTACGCCTGGTCGGTACTCGGCGCGGCGGCGCAGGCCACCCGGAGTCTGCCCCTGATGACGTACGTGACCTGCCCGATCATGCGCTACCACCCGGCGGTGGTGGCGCAGAAGGCGGCGACCATGGGCGTACTGAGCGAGGGCCGCTTCACGCTGGGACTGGGCGCGGGAGAGAACCTCAACGAGCACGTGATAGGCCAGGGCTGGCCCTCGGCCGACACCCGGCACGGGATGTTCCGCGAGGCCGTGCAGATCATCAGGGAGCTGTTCGAGGGCGGGTACGTCACCTACCGCGGCGAGTTCTTCGACGTCGACTCGGCCAAGCTGTTCGACCTGCCGGACCGGCCCGTCCCGCTGGCGATCGCCGCCTCCGGCGGCCGGTCGGGGAGGATCGCCGCCGAGCACGGCGACGCGCTGGTCGCGGTCGACCCCGACTCGGACCTGGTACGCCTGTTCTCCGGGGAGGGCGGCACCGGCAAACCTGTCTACGGCCAGCTCGCCATCTGCTACGACCCCGACGTGGAGGCCGCCACGGAGCGGGCGCACCGGCTGTGGAGCTGGTCGCTGAGCGGGTGGAAGGTCATGTCCGAGCTTCCCGGCCCCGTCAACTTCGCCGCCGCCGCCCAGACCGTGCGGCCCGAGGACGTCGCGGCCAAGGTGCCGTGCGGCCCCGACGTGGACGCCGTGGTGGAGGCGGTACGCGCCTACACCGACGCCGGTTTCACCCACGTCGCCCTGGTCCAGATCGGCCACGAGCACCAGGAGGCGTTCCTCGACTGGTCAGAGAAGGAGCTGCTCCCCGCCCTGAGCGCTCTCTAACCACCGGCCGCACTCTCCATGGAGATCCACGCCTCGAGCGCCCTCTAGCCACCGGCCGGGCAGGCGCTCATCGTGGAGCTCCATGGAGATCCACGCCCCGAACGGCCTCTAGCCACCGGCCGGGCAGGCGCTCTCCGTGGAGATCCACGCCCCGAGCAACCTCAAACCACCAGCCGGACACGCACTCTTCGTGGAGATCCACGCCCGAGCGACCTCTAGCCACCGGCCGGGCAGGCGCTCTCCGTGGAGATCCACGCCCCGAGCGACCTCAAGCCACCGGCCGGGTAGGTGCCACGCATGGAGATCCACCGCGGCGGCGGTTCCCCCCGGGCGTACGGGGAAGGCTCACCGGGGTGGATGACGTGTGGGATCTGGTGGTGGTCGGCGGCGGGCCCGCGGGAGCGGCCGCGGCCCTGCGCGCGAGACAGCTCAGGCCCGGGGCGCGGGTCCTCCTGCTCGACAGGGCCGACTTCCCGCGCGACAAGGCGTGCGGCGACGGCATCGCCGCCCACGGGCGCGACGAGCTCGCCCTGCTGGGCCTTCCCGACCTCATCGCCGACTACCGGCCGACACAGCGCCTGGCGGTGGTCTCCCCCGGTGGCGCGCGCGTCTCCGCCACCTCCGCCAGGCCCAACCACGTCGTCCCCCGCAAGGTCTTCGACGCCCGCCTCGTCGACGCCGCCCGCGCCCGCGGCGTCGAGGTCCGCCGCCACCAGGTCCGCGCGCTCGCCGTCCTCGACGACCGCGTGGTCCTCGACGGCACCGTCACCGCCCGCGCCGTGGTCGCCGCGGACGGGGCCAACTCGACCGTACGGCGCCTCATCGGCATCTCCCCCTCCCCCGAGAGGCACACCGCGATCGCCGTGCGCGGCTACGCCGACGTGCCCGCCGACGACGACGTCCAGTCCATCTTCATGCAGCGGGACGGGTGGCCCGCGTACGCGTGGTCGTTCCCGATCGGCGACGGCACCGCCAACGTCGGCTACGGCATGCTCCTGCCCCGGCTGCACGCCACCGGCCTGCCGGGGAAGGAAGTGCTGCACGGACGGCTCGCCGAGCTGCTGCCCCACGTGAGGGCCCGCGACCTGCGCGCCCACCACCTGCCCCTGTCCCCGGGCCGCCCGACGCCGGGGTCCGGGCGGGTGATGCTCGCCGGTGACGCCGCCGGTCTCATCAACCCGCTCACGGGCGAGGGCATCTTCTACGCGCTGGTCTCCGGCCGGCTCGCCGGGGAGGCGGCCGTCCAGGCGGCGGGCGACCCGCTGCCCGCGTACCGGCGCGGGCTGGGAAAAGCCCTCGGGCGGCACCTGCGTACCACCGACGTGCTCGCCCTCGCCTCCCAGTCACCCGGCTTCATCGACGCCGCGATCGACACCGCCGCCCGCCGCAAGGAGGTGTTCGACCTGCTCGTCGACGTGGGCCTCGGGGCGGGCACCGTACCGGTGCCGCTGGCGCTGGCCGTGGTCCGCCGCTGGCTGCTGAACACCGTCCGGCGCCGCTGAACACAGCCCCCGGCGGGCGAACCGGCCACGACGCCCGCCCCGACGTCAAGCGCGGCACCCACGCCGGGAGCGACACCGGGCGGCGGGCTCCCCGGCAGCACGACACCCCGGCGTCCCGGACAGCTCCGGGAACAGGGCGCGGTGTTCGGCACCGGCGCCTCCACCCTTTAGGCGACGTCCAGCGCGGCGTTGACGGTGACGGATCTCCACCGTGGCTAGCGGAGGATCACCGACCGGGTGAGGTTGCGTGGGTTGTCCGGGTCGAGACCGCGCGACCGGGCCAGTTCCACCGCGAGCCGCTGGGCCCGGATCAGGTCGGCCATTGGGTCGAGGGCGGTGACCGTGATCAGGGCCCCGGTGCGGGCGACGTCGTCGAGCAGTTCCTCCTCGCCGCCGAAGAACCACACCAGGCTGTTCTCGTCGGCGATGCTGATCGGCCCGTGCCGGTACTCCATCGCGGGGTACGCCTCCGACCAGGCCAGCGCGGCCTCCCTGAGCTTCAGCGCCGCCTCCCGGGCCAGGCCGTTGGTCCACCCGCCACCGAGGAAGGTGAACTGCCGCCGCGAGACCGCCCCCTCCGGGAGCGGTGTGGCGAGCGCGGTCTCGGCCTGGACCGCCAGGTCGGCGGGGGCCTCCCCGAGGTGCGCGCGGAGCAGGGCGAGCCCGCTGGTGGCGAACCGGGTCTGCACCACGGAGCGCTCGTCGGCGAACTCCAGCGCGATCACCGTCCCGGCCAGGCCGGTCACCGGGGTCTCGGGATCGGCGGTGATGGCGACCGTCGGGACGTCACCCGCCGCGCCGAGGGCGCGCAGCACCTCGGTCGTCGTCCCGGACCTGGTGATCGCCACCAGCCGGTCGTAGCGGCGCGCGGGCAGCTCGGAGGCGGGGAACGCGTCGGTCTCCCCCTGCCCCGACCGCTCGCGCAGGGCCGCGTACGCCTGCGCCATGTACAGCGAGGTGCCGCAGCCGATCACGGCGACGCGCTCCCCCGCCTCCGGCAGACCCGCCGGGTTCGCCGCGCCAAGATCCAGCGCCCGCCGCCAGCACGCGGGCTGATCGGCGATCTCCCGCAGGACGTACGTCACGTGCGCCTCCTCATCGATGCCTGTTGATATTTGAGCATGGACGAACACCGGGAGGCGGCGCGGGGACGGGTCAGGCAGAGGGGACACGGGGACAGGTCAGGAAAGCGGCCGCAACTCGTCACCCACCAGCCGCACGACCAGATCGTCCAGCGCGAGCACGGCGTACTCCGAGACATGGTGCTCGGTGCCGTCGCCCGAGGAAACGCCGTCGGCGCCGTAAGTGAGGAAGGCGCTTCCTTCCCCCGCCCTGAAGGACGGGCCTGGAGGACGAGGCATCCACGCTGCAAGGACTTGGTGACCTGCGAAGCGGTCGCCCTCAGCGGACGGCCCTGATGAGACGGACGAGTGCCGGAACGTCGACCGGCCGCGTTGTGTCGACGCGGTGCACGGCTCCCAGCCCGAGCGGCTCGGCGACCCGCTCCCAGAACCGCCATTCCTCATCGGAGGAGCCACTGCTCCCGGTATGCACGGCGTGCCGGTCGGCGGCCCGTGCCGCGAACCGGCCACGTGCGATCTCCAGCGGCACGTCGCACCAGACCTCGTGTACCACCGTCACATCCGCGCGCCGGAGACCCTCGGCGACGACGGGACGCAGATGAGCCAGCCACGGACTCTCCAGAACGGCCCTGCCACGCGCGTCGGCCAGCAGCGTCCACAGGGTCTCGGCGGCGGCCGCGCCAAGAATCCGGCTCCACTCGCCGGGCGCGCAGTCCCGCGGACGCACCTGGGCCATGGTCTCCGCCAGTGACTCCTTCACGGAGTCCTTGCTGAACAACGGAAGCCCCAACTCGTCGGCCAACGCCCGTGCG
Source organism: Streptosporangium oxazolinicum (assembly GCF_039537505.1). NCBI lineage: Bacteria > Bacillati > Actinomycetota > Actinomycetes > Streptosporangiales > Streptosporangiaceae > Streptosporangium > Streptosporangium oxazolinicum. The sequence goes on along the minus strand of NZ_BAABAQ010000006.1, from coordinate 67,043 downwards.
AGCGTCGTCTTGCCCGCCCCCGGCAGCCCGTTGACCAGCACAGCGACCATGACCTGATCTTAGCCGCCACAGGTATGCCACCACCGGCACGCCGACGAGAGATCCCCGTCCTCGGCAGAGACCCGCGTCCTCACACAGAAGATCGCCCCCTCAGCGGAGACCCTCACCCGGAACGGGAAGCCGTAGATCACGGACATAGGGCCCGAAACGCGAAATGACCTGCGTTTCCGCAGGTCATCGCCGGGTTTCCCCTGATGGATCGCTGGTGCCCCCTGCAAGATTCGAACTTGCGCTCCCGGCTCCGGAGAGGAGTGCACACTTCCCATCCACATGGTGCCTGACCAGTGACTACTTAATCGATCTTCGCTCCCCCACCACTGACGGTCCACAGATAGTCCACAGATAGCAGGAAACAGCCTTGCTGATCTCCTTGACTACGCCTAATGCGGGGGAAGGACGGCTGGAGCGGCCGCGTGGAGAAATCTGAAGACGCATTCACAAGGATCATGGTACGAGCAGACAACCCCTGCCCTCATCTTCGAGAGCAGGGGCTCAACATCATCGGTCCTACTGGCGGATATCGGCTCCTAGCGACCCCCTCCGGACCTTAGGAACCCCGCCGGGCTATGGGCTCAATCGGCACCAGGGGCGCCCCCGTGGGCGTTCCTACGTACCCCTTCCTCCACGGTTTTCAGCTCATCCAGAGCCCCATCATCGGCTACATCGGATAGGAGTCGAGCAACTACTTCCTCATCCTCCCGATCCGCCTCGATCGCTTCTCGACGCCGACGTTGCTCGTCGAACTCCCGGAAGCGCTCACACGCGATGCCTTTCATGTCCTTAGCGGACACGCGTCCCGCGTTGGGCAGGACCTCGTATTCGTTGAACTCGATGAACCTGTCAGTCTGAGCAACCCACTCAGCCATGGTCGTCTGCTGGCGGCGCTTCGCACGCCCCTCGGCGAAGTCGAGGAACTGAGTCGTCAGCCGGTTGAGCGTGTCGATCTCATCCTCGTTGAGGTAGTTCTTGGCCACCGTGATGTCCGCCTTACGAACCCGCTCGCCCACCCACGAAGTGAGACCCATCGTGGGGTGAGAGGAGTCGGCCCGCTTAACGATCAGTTCGGCTGCAGTACACCCGGACACCGCGTAGATGAGCTTGTTCTGGATCGTCGCAAAGATCTTGGGGGACGCATCCGACCTGCTGTCATAGTCGACGCTGGTCGCGAACAAGTCACGAAGCTTCTGGTAGAAGCGCTTCTCCGAGGCCCGAATGTCCCGGATGCGCTTGAGCAGCTCGTCGAAGTAGTCGAGCCCACCCGGCTCCTTGAGCCGACTGTCGTTCATGACGAAGCCCTTGATCAGGTACTCCCGCAGGGTAGTAGTAGCCCACTGACGAAACTGGGTACCCCTCGGAGAACGCACGCGGTAGCCCACGGCAAGGACCATGTCGAGGTTGTAGGTCAGCAGCTCACGCTTGACGAGCCGACTGCCCTCCTGGCGAACTATCAACTCTGAGTTGATAGTTGACTCAGTCAACTCCCCTTCTGCGAAGATCGCCGAGATCCGCTGCTGAACGTTCTGCGTACTGGTGTCGAACAGGTGGGCCATCTCCGCCTGGGTCATCCAGACCGTCGTGCCATCGGTGCGCATTTGGATCTCTGCGCGCCCGTCCTCTGTGGTGTAGAGGATCAGTTCGCCATTGGATCCGGCCATACGGCCTCCCCCTCGCCTTCGTGATCTTGACCTGCTCGTTAGCCTCTGGACGGGAACCCATTAGACACCCAAACAGACACGGTCGTGGACATCACGAGCGTCACAAATACTCACAACGATCTTTGAAACCTGCTCTCATCTGCGGTTTCGTTAGATATAGGATTGGACACATGGTACGACAACACTCGGAGACTCACCCCTGGATCGCGTTCGACTTCGATCCCCGTGAGCAGCTCGGCTTCCGCACCTGGATGCTGCTCGGCGAGGTGCTCTCCAAGTGTGGGCACATCGCCGGAGCGCCACTTCAACCCAGCCTTGCCGACGAACTGAACCAGATCTTCCTAAGCAAGAGCGCCCATGCAACTACAAGGATCGAGGGCAATACCCTCTCGGAGAACGAGGTTCTCCAGCGGGTCCGCCATCAGCTTGACCTGCCTCCTTCCCTGGAGTACCTAGGTCAGGAGGTCGACAACATCGTGGCCGCCTACAGCCTGATCGAGGCGGATCTCAGGGACGGCAAGTCTCTGGCGCTGACTCGGGAACGCATTGAAGAACTAAACCGACTCGTCCTCCACAAGGTCCCAGACGCCGAGAAGGTCGCCCCAGGGGAGATCCGTACCGAGAGCGTCCTCGTTGGTAGCTACCGCGGCGCGCCCCCGGAGGACTGTGGATACCTCCTAGACCAACTCTGCAAATGGCTTCGGGTAATCTGCAAGGTTGCCGGCGAGGAGTTACGTCAGCCCGCCGCAATCCTTTCAGCACTGTTAGCCCATTTGTATATAGCTTGGATTCACCCTTTTCGTGATGGAAACGGCCGTACAGCACGACTAGTGGAGTACCAACTTCTACTTCACGCAGGCGTTCCAATATTGGCTGCACATCTGCCAGCAAACTTCTATATGCGTACCCGTACCCGCTACTATCAGGTACTCCAGGAAAGCAGTCAGTCGCCATACGACCCGAACGGGTTCTTATTTTACGCGCTGCAGGGGTTCGTTGATGAACTGCGTGAGCAGGTTAAGACGATTCAGATGCAACAACTCACAGTAGCTTGGATCAATTTCGTCCACGAGACTGTGCCCGATAGCCATACGGCCTCCAGTGTCCGCCAACGACATCTCGTCTTGGACCTACCCGCTGACCGCTGGACCTCCATCAGCAAGATCCCCGAGGTTTCCACACGCTTAGCGGCCGAGTACGCAGGCAAGACTCGACGAACCGTGAGCCGGGATGTCAACGCGTTAGAGGACCTCGGGCTCATCCTGAAGGTCCGCGGCAACGTCCGGCCCTTTGTCGAGCAGATGAGAGCCTTCCTCCCTTTCCGAGCCCAGCATGAAGACGTTGCTGACTAGGTAGAGCTGGCCCCCCTTGGCGAGCTGCGCAGCTGTGAGCCAAGGGCGACAAGCACGCGCGCTGCGCGTGTTTAAGCGCAGCGCGCGCAGGAATGCGTACAAACGAAGTAATGACAGCTCCAGCGAAGAGGCCACGTCAGCCTGTCGCCTGTCATCGTTGGCCTACTTCGGACGACCCACAAGCGGCCCAGCTTCGAAAGCACGGTTGCCAGGTTGTTGCGGCTGGCCAACGTGGAGGGGTGCTCCTCACCCAGCACCCGCCGCGTGGCAGATTTTGCTCAACCGATCTACCACACCGTCAAATAACTTTTCCATGAGCAATAATTATTTGCTCTGAAATGAATCGCATTAAGGGCACTTCTTGAGAGAGGTCCACATCATGCATAAATGGGGCATATCTCGGATATGCGCCGTCTTTAGCATGAACCAGAGAGTTCCTCACCTTATATATGCGCCGCGATAGGGCTCCAAAAACCCTCCCTAAATCACTCTCCTGCAAATCCACCTTGTCGGCATCTGCAAAAGCAACCGCATTGCTTCCATAATGCGCCACGAGCGAGCTATCGTACGCATTTAGATCATTCACAAGCCTATCGCGGTCAACGAAGCGTTCGAGAGTGAGTTGAAGAGATCTCAGTTCATTTCGACCCCCTTCCTCGCGAACTTGACGTTGAGACTTAGTTACTATCTTAATGAGATCCTGAATATCTTTTGATCTTCTTACAGAGAAGGACGGGTCAGTAATTGTCAGGCGAACTCTTTCGACAAGGTCATCCTGAAATACCTTTTCGAAGAAGTGCTCAGCGATGTGATAGTAAGAAAGGTATTCGAGTAGGGGAACTCGCGCCGCCACCCCCATAAGATAGTGCTGAGTCAGATCAGGGTGATAGACCCTCATCGGCGCATCGAAGGTTTGCGACTTAGACCTACGAGTGCGCCGAATTCTTGTGCTTCGCGTAAATTGATCAAACCCATTACTCGACCGAACCGCCGCATCGAAGTTGTAGGCCCAATGAAACAAGAAAGAATTTGCGAGAGCCTCAAAATCGGAACGTTCAGCAGGAGCAGTTATTTTCAGCGTAATCGCAGGAAATATGCTGGCCAAAAAGTCAAGAGCATCGACCGAGTCATCGATGTTATCTGAAGATGTTCGACGAGTTCCATAAGATCGCTTATAAATACGCATCCGGATCTGCGACCACCAACCCGCTCCTTCCTTCTCTGAATTTCGAGAGAGGTGTGCAAGAGTGAAGACAAGAAACTCTTTTGATGGGCGACCAACTTCATACTGTATAGAATTTTCCCCATACCCAGATATCTTGATATCTCGAAGAAAAGCGGTGATCGACCTGTCATCGAGGGAAGTTAGGAGAATTTCTGCCCTCCGTAGCCACATTAGCCCGGAGCCGTCTATTCTCTTCGCTAATTTCAGCTTGTCAAATATGCCATTCAGTTCTGCGTATGGGATAAAATTTGATCCCTCCGCCCCTAAATGGCCTTCCGAAAGTGGAAGCGATACCCCTTCTTTGGTACTTTTGATACCGTGCGGAAGTATCGCAGTTAGAGCGAAAATGAAAGCGCCGATGTCTTCGCTGTGCTCGTTAACTTCGTTGGTCATGGAGTTTCTCTTATCAATAAGTAAGGGGTATCGAAAGTAGCGTCGCGCTTTGGCTCGACCTCGGGGGATTGACAAGCCTTTATTCTTTACGCCGTTGAGATCAAGGACCTTGCAATGAGGCCCGGCGAAGAATCAGCGCCAGCTCACGCCATTTCGGTGAGCCTGGCCCATGGAATGTCAGAGGCCTTGATGATCTGCCCGGGACCGATGAAGCGGGACGCCACCAGAATCCCGGCCTCGTGGGCCGCCCGGCCCGCATGGCTTGCCGATGCGTTTTCGATAAGCCATGGCGTCAGATGGTCGCCATAGTCGAAGGCGTCAACTGCAGTTTTGAGGACACAGCTTTCTGTGGCGATTCCACAAACGTAAATATCGGTCCATCCATGGCTTCGTACCAGGGCTACACCCTCTTCGTTAAAGAAGCTATACACAGTCTTATCGACTACAGCCGTTGCCTTGTTCGCGTACGGAATAAGTTCGGGAACGATATCCGTTTCGGGTGATTCCATAAGCTTGGACCATTTGAATAGCCGCTCGAAGTTGCTTCCCGCGTAATTGAAGTACTGCGTGAAAACCACGTCGCCGCCTGCGGCCTGCCAGCGACTCACTACGTCCACGATGACTGGAACCACGTGGGCCGACTGCTCCCGCACAAATCCGTTCTGGACATCTACCACAACCAGAACCGCGGAACTGTTGAACACGGGCTTACCTTTCGCTGGTTTCTCTAAGGATGTCGATCGCCTGGGAAAGGTGGCCGATAAGGCCGCTCGTGTCCAGGATCGCAGTACGCATAGACCTGTGTTGCCCGGTCTCCTGTGGGCGGGCGTTCGTCAGTCGAGAACGGACGCCCCGCAGGAAGCGCCAGCCGTACGGTTCAGGCACTTCAGGATCCATGCCCTGCTCTACCTGTCGGTTAATGTGCTCGCAGTACGCCCAAATGGCTTGGGTAGCTAGCTCAATGGTGACAAGCTCGTCTTCGGCTAGCGCACGCCGGGGAGCGGTAGGGCAGTAAACGACTCCAGACCAAGAGGCATATCCGATCGATATCCCCTTAATCCCAAAGGGGACCATTTCCGCTGGCTCGTATCCTTCGGCCAGCAAGGAGCGCTCAACTAGTTCCGCGTGTGCCAGCGATGCTTCTGTAGCCTCTGAGGCTCTTTCCAAGAGCACTCGTGGCGCACACATGATACGGATCGCTGCGTCCATCTCATGCCCTGGCCATGACGGCTGGTGAAGCCAATAAGTGCTCAGCACGTAGGATGCCTCGACTAACGCCCCAGTCAAGCCAGAAAGATGACTTGAGGCCCATTCCAACTCTCGGGCATACGTCTTCCTGCGCCATACGGCCAAGCGTGCGATGTTGGGAAGCTCAAGTTCCTCAACGACGTGGAAGATCGCAACGCCGAATGGCCATACGTAGAGGCGACGTTCCCCCTCAGCGTGCGCTACGTCTGCCACATGGCATTCAAGACCGCATTGGGGAGGATGCTTGGCAACCACTCCCCTCGTGATAAGCGCGTCAACCTGTTCAGCGCCGATGTAAGCCGCAACGAACTTATGAGAACGAACCCCAAACGCTTCGCCGTTAGCAGAGGAAGCCGGTTCGATTTCCCCGAAAAGGTCTTGAACCGTCGCTTCGTAGACAAGGCAGTACAGCTCGACATAGAGCGGATCCCTATAAGCAGCGCGGCCCGTTTCATGCCGGTATAGGGCTTTTTCGATCGTCCCAAGCTCCGGGACGCTTAACCCTCGATCCCTGCCCGCCCGTTCAAGCTCCCGCGCCGCCCGGTTGCGGCTCCATCCGAGCGCCTGACGTTTGGCGACTAGGACGTTGTTCGGGGCGAACTGCTTACTGCCGGCACGTACGCTCTCTCCGGACATGGGGGATGCCCCTTCGCGTCTATTCGCGTCGTCTACTGCTTGCCGAACGTCACCGCAACTCTTGAGGCGTGAAAGAAACCGCCAGATCAGCCGGAATCCCTCGGCTCCCGCCGAGTCTCTGCGGAAGCCATGACAGGGAGTCGTTCCAGGAGGGTTGTTACAGCCTTCTCCGCTGCGGACAGAGTTTCCCGAGTCTGCCGCAGTTGTCCACGCACTTCTTCCAACTCGCTTCTCAGGTCTTCTGGCAGCGCGTCCTGCTCTGACCGAACAACGGTGCCGCTGCCCGGCCGGATCGTCACCAGACCTTCGGCTTGAAGCAGTCGAACCGCCGCTTGAGCGGTGTTGACCACGACTCCATGCCTCTCGGCGAGCTGCCGGTAGGAGGGCAGTCGAGCACCGGGGGCCAACCGCCCCTCTGCAATGTCAGTGCGCAGAACCGCAGCGAGCTTCTTGCTCGCATGACGGTCCGCATCCTCGCGAGGACTCTGCTTCTCCACGGATCAAGCGTACTTAACCGTCTTACGACAGAGAGCTTGACGAGCCAGTCGCTCCTAACTACTGTCTTGAGACAGGTGAACCGTCTCAATACGATCGTCTAGTCAAATATCCGCATTACTGCTTCAGCCTGCACAGATGGAAGACCTGGGAAGGCGGCGTCAAGCCGTGCTCCGACGGGCTGTGCATACGCACTTCAAGGGGCCCCGGATAGAGGGGGCCGAGGTTCCCGGCACCTTGGCAGCCGGAGGGCAGGGCTCTGCCTACAACGGGAGCAACCCATACCTCCCGCAAAGAGCCCACCGATCTACCGCCCCGATGGTCGCAGGCAGGGTTCGACTCCCTGCCGGGGCACTCCGACCGCACCCGCCGACCCCTCATCCACCAGTTCAGAGAGGTACTCCCACGATGCCCCGTCACTCTGCCGTTCCCTCCGGTGTGTCGCCTGTGGAAGCCGGGGCGCCACCATCGTTGGACATCGACGTCCGCCCCTTGGCCTACGTGCTGACACACATGCACCCCGACCTCAACGCACCGATCCTGCCCGGCGAGAGCTGGGACGACATGAGGGCACGTCGCGCTGCAGCTGCCGACATCCTTGATGACCTCCTAAGGGAGGCCGCCGACGCCGGCGCGACGCCGGCGGAGGTGACCTGGTGACCGCCGCCGCGACTCCCAAGGGGTTCCGCGCCCGATACATGACCGTGGGCGGTCTGTCCGTGACGATCGCCGAGCGCGCCGGCCGCTACGACTCCTACGGCCCAGACCAGACCGTCGCTACCTGTGCCGGATGCGGCGCGGAAGAAACCGTCTGGTGGGGCAGGGAGCACTGGGGCGCTCCCACCCGCATCTTGATCGAGGACGGGGAGCACGCGCTGGGGATAGCGCGAGCGTGGGCGCAAACTCACGCCGAGGGGTGCCGGGTGACGCACGCTGACCTGGCACAGGGGTACCTGGCCTACCACCCTGCTGACGCGTGGCACCCAGACCGCCAGCAGGCGCAAGCGGTAGACGCACAGCTGTCCACTGCGCACGCGCTGGTGGCCATCCGAGAGGAACTGGCGCAGACGCGCCAAGCTCACCAGGTCCAGGCCACCGCGCTAACCGCCGAGTTGGCCGCGATCCGCGCGGAGATGGCGGGCCTGACCGCTGCACTCTCGGCCGCCGCCCCGATCGGCGAGGCGGTAACCGGCAGTCTGGCTGCCATCGCCACCGGCCTGGACGTCCTGGCCAAGGGCCGGGGTGACATCGCCAGCGTGGGCTTGGCCGTGGAGGGGCTGGTCACCGAGATGGCCAGTTTGAGGTCGGAGCGCCCTCGTCGCCCCTGGTGGGACCGCCGCCCCGCCGCTCCAGTCGCCATCTCCGGGGCGGAGGTGGCTCAGTAACCGCACCAGCACTACCGCCGTCATGGTCTTCGACCTCGGCCGGAACCTCCAACCTTCAGAAAGGACTCGTCATGGACGCGCCCGCCATTGCGTTCGGCATTCTGTGCCTGGCGCTGGGAATCCTGCTCCACAAGAAACGTGCCAAGCTCGGCAAGCTCAACGGCCCGGTGCTCAATCGGGTGATCTCCATCCTGATGTTCCTGGGCGGGACCGGCCTGGCCGGGACGTTCATCGGTGAGTGGCTGAGCGGCCTGAACTTCTCTATCGGAGAGGTGGGGCTTCCCCCATGAACGTGGACACCGGTTTCAGGCGGCAGACTTCAGGCTATCTGTCGTCTTCTCGTAGTCGATCGGGCTGAGCTGGCCGAGCCGGGAGTGCCGCCGGATCGTGTTGTAGCGGGTGATCCAGCCGAACACGGCCAGGCGGGCGGTGCGGGCGTCGGGCCAGTGGTGTGCGCCCTGCAGTGTCTCGCGTTTCAGACTCGCGTTGAAGGACTCGGCCGCCGCGTTGTCGGCGCTGGTGCCGACCGCGCCGCGTGAGCGGGTGACGCCGAGCCGGCGGCAGGCCCGCGCGAACTCCCGCGAGCAATACTGCGCCCCGTTGTCGGTGTGAAACACCGCGCCGTCCAGAGGGCCGCCTCGGGTGTGCGCCGCGGCCTGCAGCGCGTCGACGACGAGCTCGGTGCGCATGTGATCGGCGATCGACCAGCCCACCAGCCGACGCGAATATAGATCCACGACCGTGGCCAGGTAGAGGAACCGGCCGCCGCTGACGGGCAGATAGGTGATATCGCCGACGTAGCGGGTGTTCGGCTGCTCGGCGGTGAAGTCACGCCGGATCAGGTCCGCCACCGGTGCCGCGTCCGGTTCCGAGACGGTGGTGCGGACCTTCTTGCGTAGATGCAGCCCGGCGATGCCGTGCTCGCGCATCACCCGTTCCACCCGCTTGTGGTTGACCACGATCCCGGCCGCGCGCAGCTCGGCCGTCATCCGAGGCGAGCCGTAGGTGCCCTCATGCTCGGCATGGATCCGCCGCATCCGCCCGGCCAGCTGCTCGTCGTCCTGGCGGCGGGCCAGCCGCGCCGCAACACCCTTCAACCATCGGTAGAAGCCTGAGCGTGACACCTGCAGCACCCGGCACAACCGCTTCACCCCGTAGAGCGCTTTGTGATCTTCAACAAACTGGAAGCGGTTCACCAGTTTGTCTCGTTCGCGAAAAGCTTGGCCGCCTTGCGCAGAATGTCGCGCTCTTGCTCCAGCTCCCGGATTCGCGCCTTGAGCTGCTTGTTCTCCTTTTCCAGCACGTCGTCTGAGGCTACGGGCCCGGCCGAGGTGTCCTTGCCAGTGCTGACCCCGCCAGCCGCTCGCCGCCCGCCCTCACCCCGAGCCTGCGCGGCTCGTACCCACACCCGCAGCGTCTCGCGGCTGACTCCCAGATCCCGCGCGATCGACGTGATCGTCCGGTCCGGTCTCGACAGCACCAGCGCCACCGCATCGGCCTTGAACTCGGGCGGGTAGTTCTTCATCACCATCAGGGACATCTCTTCCCCTGGACCTCAAGATCCAGTCTCCAAGGTGTCCACGTTCAAGGGGAAAGGCCCCCTTCGAGCAGGGCGTAGCGCAAGAGGGGACGCCGTGCTGACTCACGACGTGGTGGTGTGGAGCATCCGCAACCGCAAGGGGCGCACCAAGCCATACCAGCTTCGATGGAAGGTCGGCACAGAGCCGAAATCCAAAGCGTTCCTGACCAAGGCACTCGCCGACAACTTCCGTGCCGACCTGCTCAAGGCCGCGAAAAAGGGTGAGCTGTTCGACACCGAGACCGGCCTGCCCTCCTCCATGCTGGCTCCGGAAGTCGAAAAACCACCTATGAGCTGGTACGACTTCGCCGCCAAGTACACCGCCATACGATGGCCCGGTGCTGCGGCGAAGACTCGCGAGAGCATCGTGGACAGCTTGACCGTGGCCACGTTCGCGATGCTCGATGGCGATGCGCTCGACCTGCCCCGTAAAGAGATCCGCGCAGCCATGCAATGGGCGCTGATTCCCCGCGAGGAGAGCGAGGCAGCACCCGTCGAGTTGGTATCGACCATGCGGATTCTCCGGAAGTCCACGCTCCCCCTCGCTGACATGGCCGACCCCATTGTTGCGCGCCGCGTGAGCGAGGCTCTCGGCCTCACCCTGGAGCGGCGAACTGCCGCCACCGACACCACGGCCCGCCGTCGCCGGGGGTTGAACACGGCGCTAGAGTACGGCATCGACCTTGGCGAACTCAAGGAGAATCCGCTCAAGCGGATCAAGCAGAAGAAGATCGCCAAGGACGATGCCGTAGACAGGCGCGCGGTCGTCAACCCGGAACAGGCGCGGGAACTGCTCGCCGCTGTGTCCTATATCGGGAGTTGGCACCGTGCCCGAGGGCGCCGACTGGTGGCCTTCTACGCCACGCTCTACTTCGCGGGTGTCCGGCCCGCCGAGGCCGTAGGGCTACGGCAAGACGACTGCGACCTACCCGAGGAAGGCTGGGGCCTTCTCACCCTGGCCAAGACCCGTCCCAGCAGTGGAAAGCAGTGGACGGACACGGGCACGGTTCACGATCTGCGTGGCCTGAAGCAACGTGACACGAGGGCGGTCCGGGAGGTTCCTATCCCGCCTGCATTGGTCGACATGCTCCGAGCCCACCTGGAGGAGTTCGGAACCGCTCCCGACGGCTGACTGTTCTGCAACGAGCGCGGCGGCGTGCTGGGGGCTTCCACCTACGCGCGGGTGTGGAGGGAGGCCCGCAGCTTCGCTCTCACCCCTCAGCAGGTGGCCTCCCCTCTGGCCAGGAGGCCCTACGACCTACGACATGCGGCTCTGTCTACTTGGCTCAACGCAGGAGTGGACGCCACCGAGGTGGCCGCTCGCGCAGGCAACAGCGTGGAAGTCCTCCTCAAGCGCTACGCCAAATGCCTGGATGGCCGCCAAGATCAGAACAACCGCCGCATAGAGGCCGTGCTGACCCCGTGAGATCTGGTCCACAGCTGGTCCACAACCAGTGAGCGCCAATGAGAACGGGCGGGACTCCGTGAGACTGGAGTCCCGCCCGTTTCGACGTTCTACCTACAGGTCAGCGCATATCTGGGCTGGCCTGGCTTGTGTGCCCCCTGCAAGATTCGAACTTGCGCTCCCGGCTCCGGAGGCCGGTGCTCTATCCCCTGAGCTAAGGGGGCCAACGCGTGATTACATTACCAGCATCCTGAGGGGGACCGACACTCGGTTAGGGAAGCGAGTGATCTCCAAGACAGGTCGAGGGCGACGGGAAAGCCGAGAGCAAGGGGGCTATCGGGACGGGCAGGCGCTGACGGGACGACGCGGGGAGACGCCGCGCGAAACAGGGCGCCGCCCGTGACGAAGTGACTCCGAGACGGAGCGAGTCAGCGTGGGACCGGATCGGACGGGGGGTCAGGCCAGGGCGGGACGAGTCAGGCAGGGCCGAACGGGGCCCGATGGGGCGAGTCAGCGCGGAGTGGGGCGGATGGCGCCTCGGTAGCGGGAGAGGTAGTAGGGCGAGGCGGCGAAGTCGATCGTCCTGACGACGTCGCCGGTCTTGGGAGCGTGGACCATGACGCCGTCCTTGACGTAGATGCCCACGTGGGTGGGATCTCCGGTGCCTCCGCCGAAGAAGACCAGGTCTCCCGGACGGAGCTGGGAGAAGGGCACCCGGCGGCCCTGCCTGAACTGGGTGCCGGTGTAGTGGGTGAGCCTGGCCCCGGCCTTGGCCCAGGCGTGCAGGGTGAGCCCCGAGCAGTCGAAGCCCCCACCGGTCGGGCCCGCGCTCGAACCGCCGCCCCACACGTACGGCTTGCCGACCTGGCGGAGTGCCGTGGTGGCCGCGATCTGCCCCCGCAGAGACAGAGACATGATGCGCTCGCGAGAGGACATCGCCCTTCCGCTCGAAGGCGCCGCCCGCCCACCGGAGAGGGCCTTCCCTCGGGAGGACACCGCCCGAGGGGACGCTGCCCGGGGGGACACCGCCCCTCGACTGGAAGACGCTTTCCTTCCCTCGGAAGGGCTCTGCGATCTCTTGGCGCGCGCCTGTGAGGACTCCAGCCCCGAGAAGGCTCGGGGGCCTCTCGGCTCCACCGAATCCGCTGGCTCTGCTGGCTCCGCTAGAGAGGAGGAGCCCATCGCCCACCCACCTAGGGCGCCCAAGGGCTCCACCGGCGCTCCCGCCTCCGGGGCGAGAGGGGTGAAGGGGGTGAACGCCCGCCCCCCTCCCACTCCGGAGGGCCCCGGTGGCCGTTCGCCGGCGAGGGCGGGGAAGAAGCCACGGGAGGACGTCGATCGACTGTCGCCCGCGCCCGGGGAGAGCGAGGACCGGGGCTCGCAGACCGCTGCGAGAACGGCGCGGATCTCCACCGGCAGCCGACTCCTCTCCGGTAACCAGTTCCTTTCCGGCAACGAGTGTGATGTGCCGCCCGGTGGGGCGGGTGGGGCGGCCTGGAAGAGGGAGAGGAGGCGACCCCAGGTGTCGCAGGCTTCCGGGGAGAGGCGGGGCGCGGGGAACGGGGAGCTTCCCGCGAGGGCCGCCGAGAGGATGGTGACGGAGACGAGTGTCGTGATCACGCACGCCCTCCTTGGGCTCGATAAAGGATCGAGGCCCCAGGATCGACGGGGAGAGGTGATCGCTAATGAGCCGAACGGGATTCTGTGAATAACTCCGGTGAACGACACCACCCTGTGGATAACTGCGAATATCCACGTCCAGCTGAGGAACCGGCCCGCATGGACACGAGCACGGGCCGGGCCGCCTTTTGGAAGGTGTTGCTCGCCGGGGAAGAATGGTCAGTGCGCCTCGCGGCCCCGGCCCTCGCGGCCAATGCCCGCGACTTCCGCGCTCTCCGTCTCTCCGGCGACCGTTCCCTGCCTCCCCGGTGACCGTTCCCCGCCTCTCCGGTGACGTGGTCATGGAGCCTCGGTGTTCCGGACGAAAGAGGGGAAACGTGTCACCCGTGGACAGCTGTGCGTACACATCCTCGGAAAGCCGCGCGTGGGTGAGGGAGAGGAGTTAGCCTCACGCCCGTGGGAGAGGTTCTGGGCAAGGTGTTGGTAGTGGACGATGACGACGTCATCCGACAGCTCATCGCGGTCAATCTGACCCTGGAGGGATTCCAGGTGGATACGGCCTCTGACGGACAGGACTGCCTGGATCGGGTGCTGGACGTGATGCCGGACGTCATCACGCTGGACGTCATGATGCCCAGGCTGGACGGCTGGATGACCGCCACCAGGTTGCGGAACGACGCGGGGACCGGCCACATCAAAGTGGTCCTGATCACCGCGCGGGCGCAGGAGGACGACAAGCGGCGGGGCCTCGGCATCGGGGTCGACGCCTACCTCACGAAACCCTTCGACCCGGCCGAGCTGATCCAGGTCGTCCGGGAGCTGGCCCTGACGGCGCGCGGCGGCAAGACCGGCTCTTGATCCCACCCGGTGGACAGGGCCGGTTCCGGGCACGGGCGGAGGCCAAGACCACTTCGGCCGTACGCGACGACGAGCCCATGACTGCCGAGGCGGGGGCCATGCCCACGGCGGCCAGGGCAGGGGCTCACAGCAGCCGGACGAGCCCCGGCTTCATCCGGCGGCCGGGACGGGTTCCGGGCACGGGCGAGGAGCAGGGCAGGACGGCTCCGGCCGTACACCGCCCCGAGCAATGGCCGGGCGACATCGGCCGGTTCCGCTGCCGCGAGGTGGCGGGCCTCGGTGTGTTCCAGCCGCGAACCCCCCGAGGGAGCCGCGGGGTCGTCAGAGCAGGCCGTCCCGGTGGGCCACCGCGGCAGCCTGGGTGCGGGAGGAGACGCCCAGTTTGCCCAGGATGTTGGAGACGTGCACGCTCACCGTCTTCCGCGCGATGAACAGCCGCTCACCGATCTCACGGTTGGGCAGCCCCTCGGCCACCAGGGCAAGCACCTCCCGCTCGCGGGCGGTGAGGGCGGAGGTGGGAGCGGAGGTGGGGGCGTCCGACGGCTCGGGGGTGAAGCGCGCCCTGCGGCCCAGCTCCGCCAGGGCCGCCGCGAGCGGCTGGGCGCCCAGTGACTCGGCGGTCTCGACGGCGCGCCTCCACTCCTTCAGGGCGTCGGCACGGTCGCCCTGGGCGAGCAGCGCCTCGGCCAGCCGCCACCGCGAGCGCGCGACCTCGTAGACGAATCCGAAGTCGAAGGCCTCGACCACCGCTCGCCATGCCGCGACGTCGAGGCGGCCGTGCGCGCGGTGCCACTCGGCCTCGGCCCTGGCGAGCCAGGCCAGCCCCTCGGGACCGAGCGGGCCGCGCCGGACGGAACCGGGGCCGACGGCGGCGGGCACCCTCGCCCGTTCCAGGAACGCGTCGGCCTCGTCGGCGCGTCCCAGATCCGTCAGCGCCCACAGGGCGGTGCTGCTGATCCGGATCACCGCGGGGTCGTTGGGAGGTATGGCGTCGAGTCCCGCGCGGGCGTGTTCGAGCGCGGTCTCGGGGTCGCCGCGCCACAGGGCGTGCTCGGCGGCCAGGCTGCGGCTCATGGCGATGATCGTGATATCACCGGACCAGAAGGACTTCAGCCAGGACAGGCGGTCCTCGACGACAGGCAGGCCCCTGGCCACCTCGACGAAGAGCGCGAAGGACGACAGGAGCGCCTCCGGCGGGGTCCCGACGCGAACGGCGAACCCGGAGGCGACCTTCGCCGCCAGGTCCCACTCCCCCGCGACGTAGTGGATCATGAGGCGCAGGAAACGCAGGTCGGTGCCGTAGGTGCTCCAGTTGAGGCCGCTCTCGTGCGCCAGCCGCAGCCCCCGGTCGGTGGTGGTCGCCGCCTCGGCGAGGTCGCCGCTCTCGTACTGGACCCGGGCGTAGGTGAACATGGCCCGCAGGTCGATGGCGAGGTTGCCCGAGCTCTCGGCGCTCGCGCAGGCGAGCAGCTCCTTGGCGTGGGAGATGTCGTCGGCGAGCGCGGCGAGGGCGGCGAGGGTGATCAGCGCGCTCGTCTCCGCGTCGGCGGCGCCGCTCGCGCGGGCCGTCTCCAGGGCACGCCTGGCCAGGGCCTCGACCTCGTCGTGCCGTTCGGTCCAGTAGAGCGAACGGGCGTAGGTGGCGAGCGCGCGGGCGAGCACGGG
Organism: Streptosporangium oxazolinicum; assembly: GCF_039537505.1. Classification (NCBI taxonomy): domain Bacteria; kingdom Bacillati; phylum Actinomycetota; class Actinomycetes; order Streptosporangiales; family Streptosporangiaceae; genus Streptosporangium; species Streptosporangium oxazolinicum. The sequence goes on along the minus strand of NZ_BAABAQ010000006.1, from coordinate 51,467 downwards.
CCCCTCCGGCGCCGCCTCGACGGCCGTGTACGCGGCGGCGATCGCGCCCTCGACGTCTTCGGTGTCGATGAGGTAGTAGGACAGCCGCTCGTTGATCTCGGCGGAGGGTGGGAGGCGGCGGAGCTGGGAGATCGCCCGATGGTTGTCGCCGCTGTCGGCCGCGGCGGCGGCGCTGCGCCCGGCGAGGGCGACGTGGTCGATCCCGGCCAGCCGCTCGGCGTCGGGAACCCGGTCCCAGAGCCCGAGTGCCCGGTCGAAGTGGCGGTGCGCCTCGGCGGGAGCGCCGAGGCGCTCGGCCCTGCGCCCGGCCTCCACGGACGCGGCCAGCGCCCCGGGCAGGTCGTGACCCGCAAGGTAGTGGTGGGCGAGCTCGGCCGCCGCCCCTCCTCTCGCGGTCAGCAGGCGGGCGAACTCGGCGTGCGTCCTGGTCCGCTCGCCGGGCAGCAGGTCGTTGTAGACGACCTCCTGGAGGAGCGCGTGCCGGAAGGCGTAGCCGTACTCCCCGTCGGGGCGGAGCAGGCCGCGCGAGACGATCTCCCGCATGGCCTCCTCGAAGGCGAGGTCGTCGAGGCCGGAGGCCTGCTGGAGCAGGTCGTGGTCGGCCCGGCGGCCCGCGACGGCCGCGCCGCCGAGCACCCGCTGCGCGGGGTCGGAGAGCAGCTCCGCCCGGGAGAGCAGCAGGCTGGCCAGGCCGTCGGGCATCGAGGAGCCCTCGGAGGCGGCGTCCAGCAACTCCTGGGCGTAGAACGGATTGCCCTCGGCCCGGTCGACGACCTTCCGCATCACACCGGCGTCGGTGCCGCCGAGTGCGGCCAGGTAGTCGGTCATCTCGTGGCGGTCGAGAGGATTCAGCTCCACCGGAGTCACCGAGGGAAGTCGCTTGAGCTCGGCGAGGACCGGGCGCAGCGGGTGGCGGCGGTGGAGGTCGTCGGTGCGGTAGGTGCCGACGAGGCAGACGCGCTCGGTCTGCAGCATCCGGCTGAGGAAGACCAGCAGGTCGCGGGTGGACTGGTCGGCCCAGTGCAGGTCCTCAAGAACCAGGAGCACGGGTTGCACGGCCAGGAAGCCGAGCATCGAGCCGAAGAGCTGCTGCTGTGTCAGGCCCGACGTGCTCTCCCTGCCCGGGTCGGTGCCGCCGGGCAGCAACCGGCCGAGGACCGGCCGCGCGTCGAGCGCCGCGCGCAGCTCCCCGCGCGCCGAACGCAGGGCGTCGGCGAGCGGGAGATAGGGAAGGGCGTCGCCGAGCTCCGCGCACTGGCCGACGAGGACGGCGAACCCCGCGGCTTCGGCCCGCCCGGCCAGCTCGGTGATCAAACGGGTCTTGCCGATGCCCGCGTCGCCTCCCACGAGGGCCACCCCGGCCTGTCCCTCGGCCGCGGTGTCGAGCACGGCGGTCAGGCGATCGAGCTCTGCCGATCGCCCGATCAGAACGCTTTGCGTGCTCTGCCACCCCACGTCGGCGAGTATCGCACGGGGCGCCGAAGGGGGCGATTGGTACCCCGACAGGGAACGAGCGGGGACGGATTGGTACGCCAAAGGACCCGCGCATTGGCCCTGACGGCGAGGACAGGAACGCCCCTAGGGTCAGGGCATGATCTCGCCCTCCACATTGCTGATCTTCTCGGTCGCCTCGCTGGCACTGGTCCTGGTACCGGGCCCGAACCACATCTACATCATCACCCGCGCCGTCTCCCAGGGCCGCGCCGCCGGTGTGGCGAGCGCGATCGGCATCGAGGTGGGCACGCTGGTGCACATCGCGGCGGCGGCGGCCGGTCTCTCGTACGTGATCGCGCGGTCGGCGACCCTGTTCAATGTGATCAAGTGGGCCGGGGTGGCCTACCTGGTCTATCTGGGCATCCGGGCGCTGACGAGCAGGCAGGAGCTCGCGAGCCGGGAGCCCGCACCGCAGCCGCTTCGGACGATCTTCCTTGAAGGGGTGGTCGTCAACGTGCTCAACCCCAAGGTGATTCTCTTCTTCCTGGCGTTCCTGCCCCAGTTCGTGGAGCCCGAGGCGGGCGCGGTGCCGCTGCAGATCGCCGTCCTGGGCGGGACCCTGCTGCTCCTGGGCCTGCTCTCCGATCTGATCTACGCCATGGCGGCGGGCGCCGTCGGCGGGCGGCTGAGGAGCAGGGCACCTTTGATCGGCCACTTCAGCGGGGTCGTCTACCTGGGTCTCGGCGTCGCGACCGCGCTCTCCGATCGTTCGACCTGAAAACCACACCGCGCCCTGCGGTCGCTCGACCTGGAACCGCCCCGGCCCCACCCGAGCGAACGGCCGCGCCGTGAGCACCGCCCCGGACGACACCTCCGCGGACCCGCGATCCCGGTGGTCAAGTAGAAAGCGCGCCCGGGATGCGGTCCAGGATCGGGTAGGGCATGAGCCCGTACGCGTAGAAGTCGACCGCGTCGGCGCCCGAGGCCCGCACGGCGCGGACCTTGGCGGCGAGGCGGTCGGCCGAGTCGGTGTCGGGGAGCCCCGGCCGCAGGACGACCCGCAGCTCCTTGTCCTTGCCCGTCGAGCGGCGGTAGGCGACCACGTCGTCGGCCACCCTGGCCGCGTCGCGGGCGTAGGCGAGCACGCCGAGCGAGGGCACCAGGTCACCGAGGGCGACCAGGTCGACGCCGAGCTGCCAGGAGTCGTGCGCGGCGAGCCCCGGTGAGGGCAGGCCGTCGGTGTAGCCCTTGACGGCTCCGGTGGCGTCGAGGAAGACGAGACGCGAGCCCTCGCCGGTGACGGCGGTGGAGACCTCGGAGACGAGCGAGGTCACCACCTCGGAGCGGGCCCGCGCGTAGGCGACCACCTCGGGCCCCGCGTACGCGGTCAGGGCTGCGCGGGTCACCTCGCCCTGGGCGGGAGGGTCGCCGTCGAGCACGGCGCCCACGATCCTGGAGCACTCCTCGCGCGCCACCTCGGCGTTGACGCCCAGGTCGGCGGCGCGGCGCATGCAGAAACCGCAGAAGCACAGGCCGAGCAGGAAGGCGTCCATCGGCCCGAGCGGGACGAAGCTGCGCTCGTGGTGGTAGCCGTGGCCGAAGGTGCCAAAGTGCAGCGCCTCGGCCACCACGCTGTCGACGCCCTGCCTGGCCACCGCCCGGCCCAGCGCGACCGCGTACAGGCGCACGTCGGGGTGGGAGGGGCACAGGTCGGCGGGCGAGCCCCGGTCACCGAAGCAGCTGCGTACGGTCACGTCCGGGTTGGCCAGGCCGAGCGTGGTGTTCTGCAGGAAGACGGTCCAGCCGTGCAGCGCGAGGCCGCGCTCGGCGGTGGCCCGGCGGAGGGCGGCGAGCGGCTCGTCCTCGGCACCCTCCTGGACGGGCGGGACCAGCCGCAGCCCGCCGAACAGGTCGGCGGGCGGCGTGAAGTGCGCGCCGTCGCTGCGGAGCGTCACCCGGGAGCGGCCGTGCGGGGTGACGTCGCGGGCACGGTGGTAGGCGGCGGCCACGGTCACGCCCGTCACGCCGTATCCGGTGATCCGGTCGAGGACCGCCTCCAGGCCCTCCCCGCGTACGTCCTCGACGTAGACGTATAGCGAGCTGTCCAAGCCGCCGCCCTCCCACGAAGTCGGTCAGACTCTAACGCGGCTTGTAGGCCACGAAGTCGATCTCGACGAGGATGTCCATCAGGTCCGAGCCAACGGTCGTGCGGACCGGGTACGGGCGGGTGAAGTACGACTTGTATACCTCGTTGTAGGCGGCGAAGTCACGCTTGAGGTGCTCCAGGTGCACGGTCGACTTCACCACGTCGTCGAAGCCGAGCCCGTGCGCCGCGAGGATCGCGCCAAGATTGCGCATCACCTGGTGGGTCTGCTCGGCCACGTCGGTCCCGACGACCTCACCGGTCTCGGGGCTCAGCGGCCCCATGCCCGAGGTGTAGACGAAGTCGCCGACCACGAGGCCCTGCGAGTACGCCCCGACGGGGGCCGCGCCCTCGTCGGTCCTCAGCTCCTGCTTGCCGCTCATCTCAAGACTCCTCTTCAGCAATGGGGAATTCAGAAAAAGGTGTTTATCAGATCGACGACGACGTACTCCTCGTCGACCACCGGGATGGCCCGCCACTTGTCGAAGGCGGTGCACGGGTGGGAGATGCCGAACGACACCAGGTCCCCCGGCCCCACCGGCGAGCCCGGCGCCAATCTCAGGACCGCGTGCTGGTCCTGGACCTTGAGCACCGTCGCGTCCGCGACGGCTCCGCGCGGGATCGGCAGCCCCTCGTCGAAGGGGGCGTCGCGCTTGCCGAACCCGACCACGGCCAGACCGGGCTCGGGAACGCTCAGCACGTGCGCCCAGATCTCCAGCGCGGCGCGCAGCTCCCCGTCCATCCGGGTGTACGGGGTGCGCTCGCGGTAGTAGCCGTCGTCGTGGGAGACGTAGGCGCCGCTGCGCAGCATGACCGTGGCCTGGCAGGCGGCGAGCTCACGGCCGATCACGTCGAACCACTGACTGCCGCCCACCGACAGGATCGGGCCGCGCACCCGCAGGTGCTCCAGCGCCTCCAGCAGCCGGTGCAGGTAGGCCCGCACCTCCCGCGCCGAGCCCAGCGACCCCTCGTACCCGGCGACGCCCGCCAGTTCCACGCCCTCGGCCGCCTCCGCCGCCGAGGCGACCTCCAGCAGCTGAGCGAGCGTACGGCTGCCGCCGCGCCCGCCCTCGTGGCCGAGTTCGGCCAGCACGCGGAACGGCCTGGCTCCGGCGTGCCGGGAGAGCGCCTCGACCCCGGCCGTCGAGTCGACGAAGCAGAGGAACTCGAACGCGGGGTCGTCGGCCAGCTGGCCCGCCAGGGCGGTCAGCCCGGCCGGGTCGAAGACCTGGTTGGCGAGGACGATCCGGGAGACGCCGAACTCGCGCAGGGTGAGCGCCTGGCTGGGGGTGGCGACCGTCAGCCCCCACGCGCCCGCGTCGAGCTGCGCCCGCACCAGCTCGGGCGACATGGTGGTCTTGGCGTGCGGGGCGAAGGTGAGCCCGTACTGCCGGGTGAAGGCCGCGAGGGTCGCGATGTTGTGCTCCAGCGCGCTCCGGTGGGCCACCATCACGGGGAAGGTGAACGCCCCGCCGAACAGCGAGGCCCCCAGCGCCGCCTCGGGATCCACGATGCCCTTCACGTCCCCGTCCCCCTCTGGTCGCCTCGGCGGATGTGACGGCTCGTCGGCCGCCGGATCCGGGCGTGGGAGATCGCGTCCCCCTTGGCCGCCCTGAGGACCCTATCCTCACGGCGCCCTCCGCAGGGCCGCGCCCTCGGGGCTTCTTGAGGGGCCAGAGCCTCCGGGGGCTCAGGGGCGTAGTGCCCTGCCAGGAATGGCGCCGGTGAGCGCCCCTTCGGCGAGAACCGGGACCCCGGAGACGAGGACGTCGCCGATCCCGGTGGCCGGGGTGCGCGGGGCGGCGTACGTGGCCCGGTCGGCGATCGCTGTGGCGTCGAGGACGACCAGGTCGGCGACCTGCCCGGGGCGGACGAGACCCCGCCCGTCGAGGCCGAAGCGGCGGGCCGGGTGCGAGGAGAGGTGGACGACGGCCTGCTCCAGGGTCCAGTCACCGGTCTCGCGGACGTGGTGGCCGAGCATCCTGGCGAACGCCCCGTAGCCCCGGGGGTGGGGGTGTCCGCCCACGTAGATGCCGTCGGAGCCGCCGGTGTGGGCCGGGTGGCGCAGGATCGCGCGGACCGACGCCTCGCCCTCGGGGCCCTCGTCGGGGCGGGCCGACACGCATCCGGCCTCCAGCCGGGTGTCGATGAGGATCCTGCGGCAGAACTCCCCCGGCTCCAGCCCGGCCTCGGCGGCGGCCTCGGGCAGCGTCATCCCCTCTGCCCACTCGGCGCCGGGCACGTGGGAGAAGGTGATCCTCGGCCAGAGCGTCTCGTCCCACTCGATCGGCTCGGACTCCAGGAGCTCCAGCGCGCGGTCGGTGTCGGCGGCCGGGACCCACCGGGGCAGCGCGACCATCGCCAGGATCGTGCTGCCCCGCAGGTAGGGGTAGGTGTCGAAGGTGACGTCCAGCCCCATGAGCCGGGCCTCGTCGATCAGCGGCAGGAGCGTGGCGGCCGGACCGTGGTAGTGCGAGACGTGCACGGCGACGCCCGAGCGCCGGGCGATGTCCGTCACCTCGGCCATCCCCTCGGGGGCCGCCGCACCGTACCCACGCATGTGCGTCACGTACGGCAGGCGGCCCAGCGGCGCGCAGAGCGCGGCGATCTCGGCGGCGTCGGCGTAGCGGCCCGGGGCGTACTCCAGGCCGGTGGAGAGACCGGCGGCGCCCTCCGACAGGCCGCGCTCGACGCGGGCCAGCATCGCGGCCAGTTCGTCGGCGGTGGCGGCCCGCTCGGCGGCGCCCATCACGTCGTGGCGGATCGTGCCGTGCGGCAGCAGGTACGCGGTGTTCAGCGCGGTCGCCCGGTCGTAGCCCGCGAGCAGCTCCCCGACGCCGATCGGCCCGTCGGCCGAGGGGTGGACACCGTTGACGGCCGCGAAGTAGCGGGTGGCGTAGGCGAAGGTCTCCAGGGTGGTGGAGGGGGCGAAGGAGAGCCCGTCCTGGCCGAGGACGAACGTGGTCACACCCTGGCGGAGCGCGGCGAGCTGCACGTCCTTGTCGAGGACGAGGGCGTCGCCGTGTGCGTGGCAGTCAACGAGACCGGGCATGACGTGACGCCCGGCGGCCTCGACGACGGTCGTGGCGTCCGCGCCGTCCAGGCGGCCCACGGCGGTGATCCGGTCCCCGGTGACGCCGACGTCGGCCCGGCAGGCCGGGGCTCCGGTGCCGTCCAGCACCCAGCCATCCCTGATCAACACATCGAACGACATGCCGGGATTCAATCACCCGGAAGGTCTTCGTCGCATCCAGCGCTCACCTTCGTTCCCCCTGCCCATGTCCCGGATTTCCCAAGTGACGCGTGGGCCGCTCCCTCAACGGCACCCTGATCTCCAGCGGCTTACTCGGTGGCGGCGATGACCGGCTCCGGCGTGAGCAACTCGGGCTGACTCAAACCGAGTTGGCTGAGCGCAGCGGGTTGAAGCAGCCGGCGGTGGCGCGCTTCGAGGCGGGCGGGACGATGCCGACCATCCCGATGCTGGAGCGGCTCGCAGAAGCTCTGGAAATGCGGTTGAGCGTCCGGTTCCAGCCACTACGCGAGGCGAGTTGACCTCCTCGGTCACGCATCACTTCCTGGGACGCGGCGATTCACGGGCTTCACCGCGTCCCTGTTGCCGCTCTACCTGCCGGGATGTTCGGATCAGTCCTAGTACGGGGTCTCCAGCCGGGAAGGGGTCTGCGGACATGAGACGTCCTTGAGGACCGGGCGTTCCCGCAGCAGGTCCCTCGCCTCGCGGCGGACCAGGTTCCAGCCGTTCCACGGGTCGGGCCCGGCGAGTTCGTTGGCCGCGACCACGTCCCGCAGAACGCAGCTGCGGGCCGGTTCCGGCAGCCTGTCCAGGGCGGGCACGGCCTCCGCGCCGAGGTCTCCCAGGTAGTCGAGGTCGACCCGCTCCACGCCCCGTACGGCGAGCTGGGTCTCCGCGACTCGCAGGTCGGGGTTCCAGACCGCGAACGCCAGCAGGGAGGCGCTCGTCATCAGGACGAGGGTCCTGGGCAGCCAGCGCGCGTGCCCGCGTCCGGTGAGCCGGGCCGCGCCCGCGGCGAGGACCAGCGCGAAGACCCCGCCCAGCCACAGCACCGTCGCCGACACCGAGGCCCGCAGCCGGGAGAGCCCGTAGGCGTCGGCGTACAGGTCCAGCCAGTGCAGCGCGGAGAACAGGATCACCAGGGTCAGCACGCAGAGCAGGCCGAGCAGCCCGGCCATCAGCCAGCGGTCGCCCCCCTTGAGCTCCACGACCCCCGAGGCGACCGCCACGATGGCCAGGACGAACACGCTGACGACGACGAGCTGGAAGAACCCGGAGCGCGCGTACTCGGCGTAGGTCAGCCCGGTGGCGGACAGCACCCACCGGGTACCGCCGAACAGCACGGTCAGCTGCATTCCCACGAACGTGGCGAACAGCAGGTTGAGCGCCGTGAGCGGGGTCACCCACAGACCCCGGCCGACCGTGGCCTTCAGGTCGGGGGCCTTCGGCTCGGCCACGGGTCGCAGCCCGACCAGCACGGCGGAGGCGACCACGGCCGCGAAGACGACGAAGAGGAGGATCCGCAGCGGCAGCGACTCCGCCCACTCCTGCGCGCTGAACACCCGCTCGACGGCTTCGGCGAAGACCGCGTCCGCCGACGCGAACAGCGCCCCGAACACCGCGAGCAGCGCGACGGTGAGCCCGCCCCCCAGCAGCAGGGGCATCGCCCGGCGGCGGGACACGAGGCCCTTCAGCCTCGCGCCGAGGAACCACGGCACCGGCAGGAGGCCCAGGATCACCGACGCGCCACCCCTGAGCACCCCGAGCCAGCCGCGCCCGGCCCCCGACAGGGCGAGCGCGGCCGTCAGGAACCCGGCCAGCAGAAGTATCGCGACCAGCCAGTCCGCGTCCCTGAACATCACCATCGCGACCAGCCCGTAGGCGATCGCCCCCATCCCCGCCGACCACGGGTTGATCCTCCTGCGCGCCGCGGGGATCGCCGCGATCCCCATCGCCGCGGACACCAGCACGAGCCCCAGCCCGGCCCTGCTGTACGGCACCGCGACCGCGGCGAGCAGCCCGACCGCGGCCGACACCGGCAGCACCCACCGGGGCGTGTCCGGCAGCTCGGGCCGGGGGAAGATCGGCGGCGCCTCGTACCCGCCGGGAGCCCCGGGCCCTCTCCCCCCGCCCGGCCGGGAGACCGCCGAGGGGCTCGCCAATGAACCCGTGGCCTCTTCCCTGACAACTGCCTGCCGTGCCTCGCCTTCCCGCTGCGGAGCTTCCGGACCCGGTACGGTGACGCGCTGCGCGGCGGGCCCCCGCGCCGGAGGCCGGTGCGGGAGCGGTTCGACGGGGGCCAGGAAATCCTCGGCGGGCGTGGTGGCACCGATGACCGTGCCGACGAACGCGCCGATGGCGACGATGACGGCCCCGGTGAACACGGCCAGCAGGGGGTCGACGTTCGCGAGGACGATACCCACGATCACGGCGCACACCAGTCCGGCGATGCCGCCGAGGAGGACCCCGATGAACGCCCCCGACCAGTTCCGCATCACGACCGGCCTCTGACGCGCGCTCCCGTCCCTGACGAGAACGGGCCGCGGTGGGGACGGCTGCGAGGAAGGCCGTACGGGAGGAGAGGGCGTGACGGCGACATCGGGGACGGCGGGGACAGGGGCATCGGGGGCGGCGGCTCCGGGCTCCGGAGAGGCGGGCATCGGTCCGGACATCACGTCGCGCCCGGGTCCGCCCGGGTCCGTGACCGGATCCGTGGCCGGGTCGGAGGTGCCGGGCGCCTCGCCGGTCTCGCGAGGTCCGGACACCTGAACGGGTCCGGCGTCCTGGACGGCCCCAACCGGTTCGCCGGGAACGGCCCCCGAGCCGATCACCGGCCCACCCACCGAGCCGATCACAGGTCCGACTGCCGAACCAACCGCCGAACCGATCACCGGTCCGACTGCCGATCCGCCCACCGAGCCGACTGCCGGTTCGCTCACCGGACCGGCCACAGCACCGGTCACAGAGCTGTTCACAGAGCCGGTCACGGAAGCGGTCGCCGCGACCTCTCGCGACCCGGACACCTGCCCGGCCCCGACCATCTCACGAACCTCGGCCGCCCGGCCGGTCTCCGCCGGTTCGCCCCGCTCGACCGACTCGACGGCTCCGGACTCCTGACCAGTTCCGGATACCCGGCCGCTCTCCACTGGTTCGTCTGGTTCGTCGGATCCGGGACCCCCCACGGCCCCGGCTGCCTCGCGACCTCCGGACGGTGTACCGGCCGTAAGCGGGACGGAAGACGCGGAGACCGTAGAAGCCACGGGAACCTCGCCCGGAAGAATCTTCCCCGGGGCGACCGCGTCCGCTTCCGAAGGAAGGGAACCCTTGGCGGGGAGAGACGGGGGGCTCATCTCGATCCTTTCCGGAAGGTCGGCCACGACGTGGCAGCCGACACCGTCGTCAACGTGGATGGAGCCGCCGTGGAGCTCGACGATCTCCTTGGTGATGGCCAGTCCCAGCCCGGCGCCGCCGTCGTCGGCGGCCCGCCCCGCGTCCAGGCGCGAGAAGCGCTCGAACGCCCGCGCCCGGTCCTCGGCCGCGATCCCCGGCCCCTGGTCGCTCACCCGCAGCCGGACCCCCTCTCCCCTGGCCGTCGCCGCGAGCACCACCACCCCGCCGATGGGGCTGTGCCGTACCGCGTTGTCCAGCAGGTTGGCGAGGACCTGGGCGAGCAGGTCGGGATCGGCGCGCAGGCTCAACCCCTCCGGGACCTCACAGCGCGCCACCACCCCCTCCCTGGCCAGTACGGCCTCCCGCAGGGCCTGCTCGCACAGCTGGCGCAGCTCGACGTCCTCACGCTCGATCAGCCGGGCCCCGGACTCCAGTCGGGACAGGTCGAGCAGCTGCGCGACCAGTCGGCCCAGCCGCTCGGTCTGGGCGAGCGCGGTGCCGAGGGTGACGGGGTCGGGATCCGAGACCCCGTCGACCACGTTCTCCAGCACCGCACGGAGCGCGGTGATCGGCGTGCGGAGCTCGTGGCTGACGTTGGCCACCAGCTCACGCCGCTGCCGGTCCACCTCGCCCAGGTCGGCGGCCATCGCGTTGAAGGCGCGGGCGAGCTCGCCGACCTCGTCACGGGAGGACGCGGTCACCCGCAGGCCGTACCGGCCCTTGGCGATGGTCTGCGCGGCGGCGGCCATCTCTCGCAGCGGCTTGGTCATCCCCCGCGCGAGCAACTGCACCATGATCAGCGCGAACACCACGGCCACCGCGACGCGCACATTGCGCGAGTAACCGATGTTGATGCCGACCTCGTTGACGACGAACGCCGTCACCACGGCCAGCAGGATCACCATGCCGAGCTTTACCTTGATCCGGCCCAGGAAGTCGAGAGGTCTCAATGGTCGGCGCATTCCGGTGTTGGAGTGGAGGGGCACATGAGTGTCTGAGTGACGGAGAGGACGATCGGTTCTCGTCCGGACGTGAATGCCGCTTCGGGGGCGTACGCGGGCCCGCGTTCACGGCCCCGCCACCGCGTGCGTTCACGACCGTCGTGCCCGAGAGCGCGCACCGGCCGCCGGTTCATGGCTTGACGAGGGCGTAGCCGACGCCGTGGACGGTACGGACGACGCCGGGGCCGAGCTTGCGGCGCAGGGCGCGCACATGGCTGTCGACGGTGCGGGTGGCCGCGGCCTCGGAGAAGCCCCAGATGTCGGCGAGCAGCCGTTCCCGCTCGAAGACCTGGCCGGGGCGCTCGGCGAGACGGCAGAGCAGGTCGAACTCGGTCCTGGTCAGCTGGGCCTCGGCGCCCCGCACGTAGACGCGGCGCTCCGCGGTGTCGATCTCGACGTCGGCGAGGCGGATGACCGTGTCGGTCACGGCCAGCTGGGAGGCCCGTTCGACCCGGCGCAGCAGGGCGTGCACCCGGGCGACCAGCTCGCGCATGCTGAACGGCTTGGCCATGTAGTCGTCGGCCCCGACCCCCAGTCCCACCAGAAGGTCGGTCTCCTCGCCCAGCGCGGTGAGCATGAGCACCGGCACCGGCCTGGCCGCCTGCATCCGCCGGCACACCTCCAGCCCGTCGAGGCCGGGCAGCAGCCGGTCGAGCACCACCACGTCGGGTCCTGTTCTCGCGTAGGCGGCCAGCGCCGCCTGCCCGTCCCCGACGACCTGCACGTCAAAACCCTCGGCGGCCAGTCTGTGGCGTACGGCCCGCGCGATCGTCTCGTCGTCCTCGACCACGAGGACACGTCGTTGCTGAGGGATTGCCATGTCCGGCAGCGTAGACCTGAGCCGTGCAGAAGACCTGTGGCGAATTGTGAAGGTTCTGCGTACCCCAGTGATCGGTTGACCCACCGGCCGCGCGTGCGAGGCCCCCGTCGGGACCAGTGGCGTCCCAAGGAAACGAGCCCGTCAGCGACGGCCCGGGGACTGGTCTCGGGTGCTCTCGTGGCTCAACCCGCTGACGTACGTCGTGGAGGCCGAGCGTGCCCTGTTCGACGGTGAGATCGTCTCAGCGGCCACCGGCGGCGGCGTGATCGCGGCCGTGGTCGTGGTCGTGGCCGCGCTGGGTCCGCTCGTCGGCACCCGGGCCATGCGCCGCGCCTCACCCCACCGGACGCGACGCCCCGCGCCCCGGCATCCGCCGGGGCACCGGCGGCCGTTCACGACCGCTCCCGTCTGTTCGAGAAGCCGCTCCCGCGCGTCCAAGAAACCACTCCCGCGTTCGAGAAAGCACTCTCGCGCGTCCGGGAAACCACTCCCGTCTGTCGGAGAAAGCGCACGTCCGAGGCTAGGTACGCGCCCATCTCGGCGTTACCGTGACAGGGTGATCGATGTCACCGCGTACCTCCGCAGGATCGGCGTCAAGATCGACGGGCCTCCGAGCGTGGAGTCGCTGCACCTGCTGCACCGGGCACACGCGGAGCGCGTGCCGTACGAGTGCATGGAGATCTGGCTGGGCCGCCCGACGACCGTCGACCCCGTGGAGTCGGCGGCGCGGATCGTCCGGGGCCGGGGCGGCTACTGCTACCACCTGAACGGGGCCTTCTCCGTGCTGCTGAGGGCGCTCGGCTACCGGGTGACCCGGCATCGCGGCGGGGTGCAGGGCCACGCCGGGGTCCCGGCGAACGTGGACGGCGGCCACCTCGTGCTCACGGTCTCGGGACTGCCCGGTCCGGGCAATCCCGGCGGAGAGTGGCTGGTCGACCAGGGCCTGGGCGACGCGATCCACGACCCGCTCCCGCTCGTCGCGGGCACATACCGGCAGGGACCCTTCACGTACGGCCTGCGTCCCTCCGAGGTGGAGCCGGGCGGGTGGCGGTTCGACCACGACCCGCGCGGCGACTTCCTGGGCATGGACTTCCGCGCCGCGCCCGCCGAGATGCGGGAGTTCGCCGCGAGGCACGAGTTCTTCTCCACCTCGCCCGAGTCGGGCTTCGTCCGCGTGGCCACGGTCCAGCGGCGCGACGCGAGCGGGGTCGACGTCATGCGGGGCCTGGTCCTGACCCGTCTCGGCGACCGTGAGCACACCCTGACCGCGTGGACGGAGCGCGACTACTTCGAGATGCTGGCCGACGTCTTCGGCCTGTCCCTGCCCGACGTCACCCTCGCGGAACGCGCCGAACTCTGGCAGCGCCTGTGGATCGCCCACGAGAAATGGGCCGCCTCCCGCTGACCCCGGGCGCCCGGAGCCCCCGCGTTCCCTGCCATGGAGAGTCCCGCCTCCGATGAACCCGGGCTTCCTGCCGTAGAGAGTCCCGCCTCCGCTGCCTCGGGCCCTCGGAGCCCCCGTGTCTCCCTACCCGGCAAGTCCCGCCTCCGAGCGTTCCGTGAGGTCCATGCGGATACGCGGATACGCGGAGCCGGTCGCGTGGACCGGGACCGGGGCCAGGGCCAGAGCAGGGGACCGCCGGAGCGGGGGCGCGGGGCTCAGTCGCCTGTCGCCAGCGACTCCTTCAGCTCCCGCTTGAGGATCTTGCCCAGCGGGTTGCGGGGCAGGGCCTCGACGATCTCCAGGCGTTCGGGGAGCTTGTACGAGGCGATGCCCTTACCCCGCAGGTGGTCCACGACCGAGGCGAGGTCCACGGTCTGGCCGGGCTTGGGGACGAGGACGACGCAGACGCGTTCGCCGAGGACCTCGTCGGCGTAGCCGACCACCGCCACCTCGGCCACCGCCGGGTGGCCGGAGACCAGCGCCTCCAGTTCGGCGGGGGCGATGTTCATACCGCCCCTGATGACCAGGTCCTTGGCCCGGTCGACGTAGCGCAGGTACTGCCCCTGGTCTCCGGCGATCTCGAACACGTCACCGGTCATCAGGTAGCCGTCCCTGTCGAACGGGTCGGCGGCGGCCGTACCCGGCAGGTAACCGGAGAAGACGGTCGGCCCCGAAAGGCACAGCTCGCCGGGGATCCCGGCCTCGACGATCTCCGTGCCGAGGGGGTCGACCAGCTTGGTCCTGGTCGCGCCGAGGGTGCCGGGCCAGGTGGTGCCCGGGGCGTCGGGCCGGGGGAAGAAGCGGGCCCTGTCCTCGGGGTCGGGCATGTGCACCGGGTCGGAGAGGAGCGCGACGCCCTCGTTGGAACCGAAGAAATTGATGATCGCGATGCCGTACCGGTCCTGCCAGCCCTTGACCATCGGCGGCGGCAGCGGCGCCGAGCCCGAGCCGATCCGGGTCAGCGTGGTGAGGTCGGTCCTGGCGAGGATCGCCTCCTGCTGGAGCAGCATCGACAGCAGCGCGGGCGGGGCCAGGGTGTAGGTGACGCCCTCGGCCGCGATCTGCCCGAGGTAGGTCGGCAGGTCGAACGGGTGGTGCTGGACGAGCACGGAACCGGTCTTCAGCCAGGGCAGGAAGACCCCGCCGATCCCCGCCATGTTGACCATGGGGAAGGGGTTGAGGATGACGTCGTCCTCGGTGAGGCCGGGAGCCGCGGCGCAGGTCGAGGCGACCGCGAGCCAGTCGTAGTGGCACCTCGGCACCCCCTTGGGAGTGGCCTCGGTGCCCGAGGTCCAGCAGATCGTGACGGGGTCCGCGGGGTGGGCCTCGTACGGGACACCCGACGCCCCGGACGGGACATCCAGCGCCTCGTACGGAACACCCGGCGCCCCAGACGGGACACCCGACGCCCCGGGCTGGACGGAACCGGGTTCACCCACCGGGGAGGCGCTCGCGGCGTCGAGGTCGGCGTCCAGCTCGGGCCAGGTGAGGGCCGGGATGTTCTCCGGCACCCGGGCGGCGGCGGTCGTCGAGGTGACGAAGATCACGACCCCGGCGAGGGCGCAGAGCTGGTTCAGCTCGTACTCGCGGTACTGCACGGGGAACGGGGTGACCACCGCCCCCACCCTGACCACGGCGAGGAAGGTGACCGCGAGCTCCACGCTGTTGGGCAGCTGGACGGCGACCACGTCCCCCGGCCCGATCCCCCGGCCGCGCAGGACCCCCGCCACCCGGTCGATCTCGGCGTCCAGCTCGGACCAGGTGAGCCGCTTGATCTCACCGGGCAGCAGGTCGGCCTTGTTGGGCGGGTCGGCGATCGCGAGGGCGCCGGGACGGGCGCTCACCTGGGCACGTAGCAGCTGGTCGATCGTGTCTCCGGTCCACCAGCCTCCGGCGGTGTAACGGTCGATCCGCTCTTGCGTGTGCAGGCGCTTCATCGCGACTCCAGAGGTCCTTGTGAGGATGCTCGTGACACTACGAAAACAGAAGCTAGGGGTCAATGGATGAGGCGGAATCACCGTTCATTGGTTCATGTGCCGCTAAGTGACTATGTTGCTGTCCGCGATGGGATAAGCGAACGGGGTGAGCGGGATCGACACTCGAGTGCTGGCGAGCCGTTACCGGCTGCTGAACCCTCTCGCCGAGGGTGGGGCGGGCACGGTCTGGCTCGCCACCGACGAGACGCTTGGCCGCGACGTGGCGGTGAAAGAGGTACGGCTCCCGCCTGACCTCGATCCCGTCAAGCGGCAGGAGCTCTTCGCCTCGGCGCTCCGGGAGGCCAACCTCGCCGCCCGGCTCAAGCATCCCTCGATCGTGACCGTCCACGACGTGGTCATCGATCAGGAACGGCCCTGGCTCGTCATGGAGCTGCTGTCCGGCGCGTCCCTGGAGCGGACCGTCCGCGACCGGAGCCCGCTGCCCGCGCACCAGGCGGCCAGGATCGGTGTGGGCATCCTCAGCGCGCTCGGTGCCGCCCACGCCGCCGGGGTGGTCCACCACGACGTCAAGCCGGGCAACGTCTTCCTCACCAGGACCGGCAAGGCCGTCCTCACCGACTTCGGCTTCGCGGTCGCCGACGGCGAGGCCACCTCTGGCCGGACCGGCCACCTGGTCGGCTCGCCCAACTACATCGCGCCGGAACGGCTGCGCGGCGAGCGCGGCGGTCCCGCCTCCGACCTGTGGTCCCTGGGCGCCACGCTCTACTTCGCCGTCGAGGGGGTGCCGCCGCACCCCGCGGAGAGCCCCATCGCGGCGATCAGCCGGGTGCTCACCGAGCCGCCGAGGCCGCCGGAGCGCGCGGGCGAGCTGGGCCCGCTGCTGACGCGCATGCTCCACCCGATTCCCGAGGGCCGCCCGTCCTTCGAGGACGTCGCCCGCTCGCTGGGAGAGCTGGCCGCCGGTCGTACGCCCGCCGAGACACCGGCCGCGCCGTCCGTCCCCCCGCCGTCCCCCGGCCCCGGCCCCGGCCCCGCCGCCCCCGTCTCCGTCTCCGTACGGCCACCCGAGCCGCGCCTGAGCCGCACGGCGCTGTGGGCCGCCGTGGAGACGGCCGGGATCGCGGTGGTCGTCGCGGTCACCTTCGGGGTGACGTTCCTGCTGACCTCGGACCCCACGGCCGCCGAGAAGCGGGTCAGGCTCAGCGAGAGTCCCGGCGCCTTCGCCACACCGGTGAACGTGTGCGAGCTCATCCCCGGCGCCATGGCCAGGCAGCTGCTGCCCGCGCTGGCGGGCGAGGGCAAGCCGACCAACGACGGCGGCTGCCAGTGGGCGGCCAGGGGCATGGGGCTGGAGGTGCGCCTCTCCGGCGGCGACCAGTGGGGCAAGAGCCCGCGACAGGCCCACGAGCTGTTCGTGAACCGGCGCCAGAGCGTCATACCGAGCGGGGAGAACGCCTGGAGCTGGCCGGAGATCCAGGCCGGAATCCGCTCCTCCCGCTCCACCGCCCCGACGGCGGTGAAACCCGCCGGGGACGAGGCGTTCGGCTACGACGTCTACGAGAATCGCAAGACAGGCAGGCTGGAGCAGAGCTACGTGGTCGTACGCGTGGACAACCTCGTCCTCGACGTCGGTTACACCGTCGTGGACGGCAGCAAGGACGGCCCGGCGATCCAGGCGGGCGCCCACACCACCGCGACATGGGTCGCGAACGCCTTGAACAAGCAGAAAGCGAGCGGATGAACCATCCAGACGTCCCTCGATCGCAGGGCAGGCACGCGGGCGGGCAGGCCGCTCCCCCCGCGCCGGGGCCCGGGATCGCCGGAGCCGAGGGCGCGCCGATGCTTGAGCAGAGCTCGCTGGAACAGGTGGTCGCCCGGTTCGGGCCGATGTCCCCCCAGCAGGCAGCGGTGGTCGGGGTGGCCGTGCTGGACCAGCTCGTGGCGATGCACCGGCAGGGCATGCTCCACGGCGACGTGCGGCCGAGTTCGGTGCTGCTCGGCCCGTACGAGCAGATCGTCCTCGCCGGGCCGTCCCTGCCGTCCTCGCTCTTCACCTCTCCCGAGGGGGTGACCAGCCCGGCCGCCGACCTGTGGTCGCTCGGCGCGACCCTCTACACCGCCGTCGAGGGCCGTCCGCCGTCGCCCGGCGGTTCCCTGGACAACGCGGGCCCGATCGCGCCCGTCCTGTTCCACCTGCTCGCGGGCGATCCCGCCCAGCGGCCCGACCCGGTCGCCCTGCGCGCCGCCCTGATCGACGTTTCCCAGTACCGTCCCGAACCCCCGGTCGCGCAGCCCCCCGCGGGTACGCTCCCCCCGGCCTCGGGCGGCCCGTTCCCGCAGGCCGCGGGAGCCCCCGATCCGGGAGCCTCCGGCCCCCTCACCCCTTCCGGGTCCTTTCCCCCCTTCGCCGCTGGGACCGCCGCCGGGACGCCGGCGGCCTTCGGGCAGGCGCCCCTCCCGGGCCCCGGGGCATCCGGAGCGGCCGGGGCACCGGGAGCGGCCACCACACCCGGACCGGGCATGACAGGCCCGGGTATGACCGGACCCGCCGCGACAGGATCCGCCTCGACGACGGGACCCCAGAGGTACGACGCGACCGCGCCGCCCGGGGGGCCCGGGGGGCCCGGAGCGTCCGGCACCGCCGGGAGGCAGGAGGACGACGGGACCGCTCCGGTCAGCGCTGGGGAGTCGACCGCGCCCTTCAGGAAGACCCTGGCCGAGCAGATGTCCGCGATCACCGCGAGACTTCCCGTTCAGGACGTCCCCGTCCCCCCGCAGGTCGCGCTCTCCTCCTCCCCCGGCACGCCGATCCTCTGGCAGGCCCCGCCCTCGGTCCCGCCGCAGCAGGGCACCTCCCTCCAGGGCCCGTCCCACCCCGGCCCGCCCCAGCAGGGCTCACCTCAGCAGGGCCCGCCCCACCCCGGCGCCCCCGTTCCGCCCGTCCCGCCCGGCACCACGCCGCCCCACCCGAACCCGCAGGACGCCCCCACCTCGCGCGAACCGGCCCCCCTCCCCCTCCCGGCACCGGAGGGCCCGCCCGCCGAGCCTCCGACGCGGACGACCGGGGTGCTCGTACCCCGGCCCGTCGTGGCACTCACCGGTGTGCTGCTCTTCGGCATGGCGGTCACCATCGGTGTCCTGCTCACCTCGCTGGTCACGAACTCCGACGACGGCCTCACCGCCACCGAGCCCTCCGGCGCCAAGGGCCGCTTCGCCACGGCCCCCAGGGCCTGCAGCCTGCTCGACGAGAAGCAGGTGAACGAGGTCGTGCCGGGTTTCAAGAGCTCGGAGGTCGAGCGTTCCGTCTGCAACTGGCTCAACCAGCACGACTGGCGCAAGCCCAACGTCGAGAAGTACGACCTGCGGGTCCGGCTGATCGCCCAGAGGCAGGACGGCTCCGAGGTGATGAGGGCCAGGGAGTATCTGGCGGGCAAGAAGAAGGACTTCGTCGACAAGGGCCAGTTCACCACTCCCAAACCTCTCCCGCCCAAGGACCTGCGGGGCATCGGCGAGGAGGCGTTCACCTCCGGCGCGTACAACTCCATCAACCTGTACGGCGGCTCCTACAAGGTGACCGTGGTCTTCCGGATCAGCAACCTGATCGCCGAGGTCGACTACGAGCGGGGCGGCGTCAAGGAGGACCCCGACGGCAAGATCGCCGAAGGCGCGCTGAAGGTGTCCCGCTGGCTCACCGAGTCCCTGAAGACCGATGACTGATCGGGTGGCGGGCCCGCTGCCCGTGCTGGCGGGCCGCTACCGGGCCGTCGCGAAACTCGGCGCGGGCGGGATGGGCGTCGTGTGGCGGGCCCGCGACGAGCTGCTCCACCGCGAGGTGGCGATCAAGGAGGTCAGGCTCGACCCGAACCTGCCCGAGGCGCAGCGCGTCGAGGCGCGGGAGCGCACCCTGCGCGAGGCGCGCGCCGCCGCCCGGCTGGGACACCCGTCCATCGTGGCCGTACACGACGTCGTCGCGCAGGACGGCCGCCCGTGGATCGTGATGGACCTGGTCAAGGGCCGTTCGCTGGAACAGGCGGTCCAGGCCGAGGGGCCGCTCCCGCCACGGCGGGTGGCCGTGATCGGCCTGGCCGTGCTGGACGCGCTCGCCCTCGCGCACAGCCGGGGCATCGTGCACCGCGACGTGAAACCTGCCAACATCATGCTCGCCGGGGACGGCGGGGTGCTGCTGACCGACTTCGGCATCGCCACCCTGGAGGGGGACGTCCAGCTCACCTCGCCGGACGCGCTGATCGGCTCCCCCGGGTACATGGCCCCCGAGCGGCTGCGCGGCGCCGACGACGGCCCGGCCACCGACCTGTGGGCCCTGGCGGCGACCCTGTACACGGCCGTCGAGGGCCGGAGTCCCTTCCGCCGCGAGACCTCGGCGGCGACCATCGGCGCGATCCTCACCCAGGAGGCGCCCCCGCCGCGCCGGGCGGGGGATCTGGCTCCGGTGCTCATGGCGGCGCTGGTCAAGGATCCCCGGCTGCGCCCCGGGGAGTCGGGGCTGCGCGCGGCCCTGCGGCAGGTCTCCCAGGGACTGCCGGTGGAACCGCTCTTCCCGTTCTCCCCCGTCTCCCCGCTCTCCGCGCAGGAGACCGTGCCCGGGAAGCGGGCGGCCCCGCGCCGCCGTACCGGCCTGATCGCCGGGGCCGCGCTCGCCGTGGTGGCGCTGGCGACGACCGGGGCGGTGGTGCTGATGACGGCGGCGGGCGACCCCGAGGCACCCGCGACCCCGTCGCCCACGGCCGGTGCCGGACGGTTCGCCACCGTGCCGGACGCCTGCTCGCTGCTGGCCGACGCCCAGAGCTGGGCCGTGGTGCCCGGCTCGACCCCCGAACCCGCGGCGACCGCGCAGGCGGAAGGGGAGTCTCGCTGCGACTGGGGTGGCCCGTCGGAGGTGCGCTGGTTACGGCTCTCGCTGACCCGCAAGGCACCCGTGCGGGCGAAGGCGGCCCCGGAGGTGGCCCACGCGTTCTTCGTCTCCGAACGCACCAAGATCACCGCCGACAGGGGGGACGGCCTCCTCGGCACGACCGGCGCCGTCAGGAACGCCGACCGGGTGGGCGCGGAGGCCTTCGCCTACGACCTGATCGCGCTGGACCGGGTCAACTCCACAGTTCATTTCCGGATCAGCAACCTGCTGGTCGAGGTCAACGCGTCGCAGAAGGGCGAGCGTCCGGACGCCGAGCTGCGCGAGCGGGTCCTTCGCGCCGCCCGCCAGGTCGCCGAGAAGCTGAACAACAGTGACTGAGCACCCCCGCCCCGCGTCCCACCCGACCGCTCCCGGGCGCCCCGCGCACTCCGGCACCGCCGCCCCCGGGCGACCGGCACACCCAGGCACCGCGCATCAGCGACCCGCGCACTCCAGCACCGCCACCTCCGAGCGGCCCACACTCCCAGGCGCCACACACCCGCGACCCGCGCACTCCGGCACCGCCACCTCCGGACGCCCCACACGCCCCGGCACCACACACCGGCGAACGGCACGCCTCGGCACCGCACACCGGCGACCCGCGCACTCCAGCACCGCCGCCCCCAGGCGTCCGGCATGACCGACCCGAACCTGCTGGCCGGTCGCTACCGGCTGCTGGAGCGCCGCGACCGGGCCGGGACCACCTGGCGTTCCCGCGACGAGCTGCTCCAGCGTGACGTCACGATCACCGGGATACCGCTCCCGCCACCCGGCCCGCACCGCGACGGGCTTCTCGGCCGGATCCGCGCCGCGGCGGACTTCAGGCACCCGAACGTCATCGCCCTGCACGACGTCGTCTCCCTCCCCGACCGGGTGTGGCTGATCCTGGAGTCGGTCGAGGGCCGCTCGGTGCTGCAGACCGTCCGGGCCGAAGGACCGCTCACCTCCGAGCGGACGGCCGAGGTCGGGCTGCGCGTACTGGACGCGCAGACCTCCGCCCACGAGCGAGGCGTTCGTCTCCTGGCCGGCCCGGAGAGCGTACTCCTCACCCCGGACGGCAGGGTCGTGGTCACCGGCTTCGCCATCTTCGACGCCACCGACGAGCTGCGCGACCTGGGCGCCGTCCTCTTCACCGCCGTCGAGGGGCAGGCGCCGGGCACCGGACCGCACACCGGCCCGTACACCGGCCCGCACCCGGCAGGCGGCACCGCCCCCACCCCGGGGACCGTCGGCGGGTCCGGCCCCGCCTCGGGGGGCACCGGTGCGGCGGGCTCCGGCCCGCTGGCCCCGCTGCTGGAGGGCCTGCTGGCGACCGACCCCGCCCGTCGCCCGGACGCCGCCACGGCTCGGACGATCCTGCGGGGACTCACCCCACGCCCCGCCGGGTCACGCCGCCGTACCCGCCTGCTCGTCATGGCCGCCGCGCTCGTCCTCCTGGCCGGTGGCGGTACGGCGTTCTGGCTGCTCTGGCCCCGTCCCGCGGTCCAGCCGAGGGACACGGCTCCGGCACCGCTGCCCACCTTCTTCGCGAAGGCCCCGGACCCGTGCTCCCTGATCTCCGGGGAACAGGCCGACCGCCTCTATCTCGCGCCCTCCCCGTCGAGGGAGAAGACGGCGTGCGAGTGGCCGGCGGCGGACAGGACCGCGCCCGGCAGCCTCAAGAACACGCTGGAGATCACCGTCGTCCGCGAGCCGAAGGCGGCGCTCGCGCACTCGGCCTACCTTCGCCTCCGCTCACGGGACGCGAAGGACTCGCGGATCGTGAACGCTCCGGCCGACGTGCCGGGACTCGGTGACGAGGCCTACGTCTACCAGCTCGGCAACGGCCATTCGAGTGTCAACTCGGTGGTCGTGTTCCGTACGGGGAACCTCGTGACGGCGCTGCAGTATCACCGGTTCACCGTTACCGACACCGGCGGCAGGGGCCGCGCCGGAGCGCTCCAGGCGGCCCGCTGGGTGATCGACGCGCTCCGCGGCCGGAGGTGAGAGCTCCGGGCCGCCGTCACTCGGGGAGGACGAAACGGACCTCGCGCCGCTGGAGCGGCCGGCCGCACGCCCTGCACAGCAGGACCGGCCGGAAGGCGGCGCCGCAGAACGCGTGGGTGATCGACAGGGCCGAGCCCTCGGGGGCGGGGAGCTCGCGCTGGGCCCAGTCGACCAGGAAGGCGAAGACCTCGAAGAAGGCCAGTCCCTTGTCGGTGAGCCGGTACGAGCCGTCGGGCCGGGCGTCGAAGACGCGCAGCTCGACGAAGCGGCGCAACCGGTCGGTGAGCACCGAGGGCGCGATGCCGAGACCGGACTGGAAGTCGACGAAGCGGCGGGTGCCGAGGAACGCCCCGGCCAGGACGCTGGTGCTCCACCGGTCGCCGAGGATCTCCATCGACGCCGGGCAGTAGCCGATCAGGTCGGGCGGGGCGTCGGAGCGGACCGTGCGGCGGTGGCGCCGCGGCGGGCCGATCCGGGAGAACGTGGCGAGCGGGCCGGGCTCGGTCCTGGTGTCGCGCGCGCTCGTCGGCCGCAGGCAGGAACCGCACCCGAGGTAGGGCTTGGCGTCCTGGCCGCACTGCTCGTGCAGCAGCGGCGGGAGCCGTTCCGGGTCGACCCAGTCGCGCTCCCACGCCTGGATGGCCACCAGCAGGGCCCACAGCCGGAGCCCGCGCTCCGTCAGCCGGTACTCGTAGCGGGTGCGGCCGTTGCGGTACGCCGACAGCTCGAAGATGCCGTGGTCGACCAGTTCCTTGAGCCGGGCGGCGAGGACCGACTCGGATATGCCCAGCGCGTCGTGCCAGCCGGCGAAGGTCCGGATCCGCAGCAGGAACGCCCGTTGCAGGATCAGCAGCACCCATCGGTCTCCCAGGATCGCCAGCGCCTGCCCGATCGCACTGAGCTCGGCTCGCGCCCGCTCCCGCTCAGCGCCGTCCACAGCCTGTCCTCCAGATGGTCGCGTGGTCGTCCTCGTCGCCGGTGAGGGTGACCGCGTTCCGGTCGCGTCCTTTCAGCCGTGCCCTTTCAGCCGAACGGGCACGGTAACCGGCGAACATGATCGTGCCTGTCTCCGGCGGACAGGATGATCATTCTTGTTCCCGGCTTTCCGGCTTCCCGGCGAAACTTTCCGGCGAAACCGCCAAACTACCAACCCCGCACCGCCCGGACAGCCCGGTGCCCCCTTTGGCCACATCCCCGGCGCGAACGGCCATTGACGAGCTGACTTCTTTTATCATAGCGTCCAGGGCATGGCGGAACCTGTGATGGTCATGGACGAGTCGGGCGAGCCGAATCCGTACCTGCTGGGCGTCTACGCCCCGGTCCAGGACGAGATCACGGCCGAGAACCTCAAGGTCGTCGGCGAGATCCCGAAGGACCTCAACGGCGTCTACCTGCGCAACGGGCCCAACGCGCGGTTTCCCATGAAGGGGCGCTACCACTGGTTCGACGGCGACGGCATGGTGCACGCGATGCACTTCGAGAACGGCAGGGCCCGCTACCGCAACCGCTACGTCAGGACGAGGGCGTTCGAGGCGGAGTCGGCCGCCGGGCGGTCCCTGTGGACCGGCGTGATGGAGAACCCGAAGGGCAACCCGTTCGGCAACACCCGCGGGCTCGGCCTCAAGGACTCCGCCAACACCGACGTGATCTTCCACCGGGGCCGGGTCCTCACCACGTGGTACCTGTGCGGCTCCCCGTACGGCGTGGATCCCCTCAGCCTGGAGACGCTCGGCGTCGAGACCTTCCTCGACACGCTGACCGGCGACTTCATGGCCCACCCCAAGGTCGACGAGCGGACCGGGGAGCTTTTCTGGTTCGACTACGGGCCCCGCAGGCCGTACCTGCGCTACGGGGTGGTCGGCGCGGGCGGGCAGGTCGAGCACTGCGTGGAGCTGGAGCTGCCGGGGGCCCGGCTACCGCACGACATGGCGATCACCGAGAACCACGCGATCCTCATGGACCTGCCGCTCTACCAGGACATGGACGCCGCCCGTCAGGGCCGCTACAAGCTGACGTTCGACCGGGAGCTGCCCTCGCGCTTCGGCGTCATCCCCCGGCGCGGGCAGGCGCACGAGATCCGCTGGTTCGACGCGAAACCCTGCTACATCTACCACGTCGTCAACTCCTGGGAGGAGGACGGGGAGATCGTGCTGGACGTCTGCCGGGTGAGCCGTCCCGCGCCCGCGGGGAGCGGCAGCCCGCTGGCCCGCATGATCTCCTACCTCAAGCTCGACGCGCGGATGTACCGCTACCGCTTCGACCTGCGCACCGGCCGCACGTCCGAGGGGTTCGTGGACGAGGACCACAACACCGAGTTCCCCTCGGTGGACGCCCGGCTGACGGGCCTGCGGTCGCGCTACGCCTACAACGTCTCGGTCAAGGACGCCGCGACCAACCTCTTCGACGGCCTGGTCCGCTACGACAACGTGACGGGCGGCAAGGAGACGTACTACTACGGCGAGCACCGCTACGGCAGCGAGGCCCCGTTCGCGCCGCGCGACGGCGCGACCGGCGAGGAGGACGGCTACCTCGTCAGCTTCGTCACCGACGAGCGCGAGGGCACCTCCGAGGTGCAGGTCCTGCACGCGGCGAACCTGGGCGCGGGACCGGTCGCCCGGATCATCCTGCCCCAGCGGGTGCCGCTCGGCTTCCACGCCACCTGGGTGCGCGCGGACCAGCTGCGGGACTCGGCCACGTGAGGCCCGCGGACGAGCAAGACCGCGGGGGTCCCGCGCACGACATCCGGCAGGAGCGGAACAGGCGATGACATACATCTACGAGACGGTCAGAACCCCACGCGGTAAGGCCAGGCCCGGCGGAGGGCTCGCGGATGTGACGCCGCTGACCATGCTGGAGAGGCTCCTGGACGCCCTGCGCGAGCGGACGGGTGTCGAGCGGGCGGACGACATGATCGTCGGCTGTGCCTCGCAGAACGCCGACCAGGGCGGCAACCTCGCCAGGACCGCCGCGCTCACCTCGGGCTTCGACGCGCCCGGCATGACCGTCAACCGCTACTGCACCTCGGGCATCGACGCGGTCCGTACGGCCTTCGCGCTCGTGGAGTCCGGGCAGAGCCGCACCGTGGTCGCCGGAGGGGTCGAGTCGGTCTCCCGGGTGCCGATGTTCTCCGACGGCGGGCCGCTGTGGGCCGACCCCGCGGTGGTGGACAGGGTCGGGTCGATCCACATGGGCATCGCGGCGGACCTGGTCGCGACGGTCGAGGGCTTCGAACGCGAGGAGCTCGACGCGTACGGCCTGCGCACCCACACCCTGGCCGCCGAGGCGTGGGCCGCCGGGCGCCACGACCGCTCGCTGGTGCCGGTCAACGACCTGCGGCGCGACGAGCACGTGCGGCCGGGCACGACCCTGGAGGCGCTCGCCGCGATGGACCCCGCCTTCGCCGGACAGGACGACCAGGACGCCATCGTCCGCGGGCATCGTCCCGAGGTCGGCGAGCTGCGCCACCTGCACACCCGGGGCACCTCTCCCAGCCTGTGCGACGCGGCGGGCCTGCTCCTGATCGGCTCCGAGGCGACCGGTACGGAGCTGGGCCTGCGTCCCAGGGCCAGGATCGTGGCCACCGCGACCGCCTCCGTCGATCCGGTCACCATGCTCACCGCGGGCCAGCTCGCGGTCGAACGGGTCGTCGCCGGGGCCGGTCTCACCCCCGACGACGTCGAGGTCTACGAGTTCGCCGAGGCGTTCGCCGCCCTGTGCCTGAAATTCCAGCGGGACCTGAAGGTCGGCGACGACCGTTTCAACGTCAACGGAGGCACCATCGCGATGGGCCACGCCTTCGGCGCCACCGGCGCCATCCTCGTCGCCGCCTGCGCGGACGAGCTCGAACGCCGAGGGGCCCGGTACGGCGTCGCCGCGGTCAGCGGGGCCGCGGGCAGCGGTTCCGCCGTACTGCTGGAGCGGGTCGCGTGAGGCTGGGCGTCTCCCTCGGCCTCTGGCAGGACCGGCCCGCCGAGGAGGCCCTGCTGACCGCGAGGGCCGCCGACGAGCTGGGCTACGACGAGCTGTGGGTGGGCGAGATGGCCACCTACGACGCCTTCGCGCTGGCCACCGCGATCGGGCTGTCCACCGGCCGGATCGGGCTCACCGTCGGGCCGCTGGCGGTGGCCGTACGGGACCCCATGATGATCGCGATGGGGGTGGCGTCGGTGGCCGCCCTCGCCGGGAGACCGGTGAACGTGGCGGTCGGCACGTCGAGCCCGATGGTCGTCGAGGAGTGGCACGGCAGGTCACGGGCGCGGTCGGCGGCCGTACTGCGGGAGACGGTGCGGGCGCTCAGGCCGCTCCTGGATGGCGACAAATCCGATTTTTCAGGTGAATACGTGAAAAGTCGCGGCTATCGACTCCGGCTTCCGGCGCCCCGCGCCGAGCTGACCGTGGCCGCCTTCGGCGCCTCCGCCGTACGGACCGCCGCGACGGCCGACCGGATGGTGCTCAACCTGATCACCCCCGCCTCCGCGGCCCGCCTGACCGCCGACCTCCGCGCGGCGGCCCATATGGCCCAGACAGCCCAGGACCAAGACCAGGGACAGGACCAGGAAAAGGACCGGGGACAGGGCCGGGACGCGACCCCTGCGCCGACGCAGGTGCCGAGGGTGGCGGCCTGGGTGACGGCCGCGGTCGACCCGGGACGCGAGGCGGTCGACCGGATCCGACGCGCCGTCGTGGGCTATCTCGCCGCACCCGGATACGGCGAGATGTTCATCGAGGCCGGATTCGGGGACGTGGTCGCGTACGCCAGGACCCGCCCGCACCCCCGCGAGCTGCTGGCCGCCATCCCCGACGGCCTGCTGGAGTCGGTCGCCCTGCTCGGTGACGTGGACGCGGCCCACGAGCGCCTGCGCGCGTACGCCGACGCGGGGGTGGACGAGGTGGCCCTGGTCCCGGTCAGCACGGACGCCGACCCCGGCGGCGTGGCGACGCTCAAGGCTCTGGCGAGATAGTTAAATCACGATATATCTCGGTCGGAACCACGGCGATAGCTCCACACGTTGGACCGGCGACGCACAATGAACTACAGACGGGGCGTCCGCCCCGCGTTCGGAGGATGTTGAGGATGTCGCCCGTCCAGAAGTACGCGATCGGCGCCGGAGCAGTGGTGTTCCTGTCGTGGCTCTTCCTGCCAGGTTTCGTGACGCTGCTGGTCCTCCTGGGCGTCGTCGCCGCCCCGGTCGTCGGCTACCTGATGCTCGACCCGTCACAGCGCGAGCGCCTCAAGCGCTCGCGCCGCCGGGGTCTCGGCCGCTGACGCGGCACGTGAGCCCGCACGGCACGGCCCGGCCCCGCGAACCCGCGTCTCCGGGCCGGGCCGGGCCGGTCAGGCGGTGGCGGTCGCGAGCTCCGACTCCACCCGGTGGGTGACCTTGCGCTCGAACACGAACGAGAGCAGCGGCACGGTGCCCGCGAGCATCACCCCGAGGATGTACGGCCACGTCCAGCGCGCTTTCATGCCCAGGTTCATCGTGGCCACGAGATAGAGCATGTAGAGGAAGCCGTGGATCGGAGAGACGATCTTCGATGGCTGCTCGATGCCGAAGCCGTACCTGAGCACGATGCAGGTGACCAGGACGAGCAGCATCACGCCGACGATGTAGGCCAGGATGCGAAAGGGCTTGAGAGCGGATTCCACGGTCGGTTACCTCGGTGTTGGGATTCGGTTCACGGGGCGGTGCGGGCTGGCAGGGCGGGGGTTTCCGCCTCGGGAGTGGGGCTGGGAGCGGGATCGGAATCGGCGGCGTCGGCGGCGTCGCGCTCCCGCGTGCGGCCGCGCAGCGCGTCACGAACGAAGTGCCACCACATGAAGACCGCGAAAAGCCCGAAGATCCACCACTGGGCGGCGTAGGCGAGGTTGCGCCAGGTGAGCCCGCCCGGCTCGGTCGGCGGGGGGACGCTCACCGGCCTGGCCGCGACCTCGGGGGCCGGTGACTGGGTGGCGGCGACCATGAACCCGTCGCGCAGTTTCGTGCCCCGCCAGAGGTTGATCAGCTCGGCCGACGACACGGTCAGCACCTGTCCCGGAGGCAGCTGCCGGGTCCGGCGCTGGACGCTGTCGGTGGCCTCGGAGGCTTGCAGGCGCCCGCTGAGGACCACCCTGCCCTCGGCCGGGGCCGTGACGGCGGGGTCGCCCGCCGTGGCCACCCAGCCGCGTACGACCGGGATGGAGGTGCCGTCGCCGAGGTCGAGCGGCGAGAGCAGCCACAGGCCCCCGTCGCGCTCGGCCACCAGGAGCCGCTTCGAGGCGTCGAAGGTGCCCTCGGCGGTCACCCGGCGGCTGACGGCGTCGGCCGTCAGGTGCTTTCCGGGCGCGGTGAGGGTGGTGACCGCCACGGGGGCGGGGTCGAGCAGCGAGTGGGGCCTGCCGGAGTCCTCGAAGACACCGAGTTGCCACCTGCCCAGCAGCCCGCACACGACGAGGGCTCCGACCGCGAGCAGGTGGAGCACCACCACGCGGGCGGAGAACAGGATGCGGAGCATGACACCACGCTATCCGGCCGGGTCGGCGGTCCGGCCCCCAGTACCCGTCCTCCGGCCGGGCACCGGGGCACATTCACCGCCCCAGCGCCGTCCCAGCGCCTTGGCGACACGACCGGCACCCGCCCTCGGCCAAGCACCAGGACATCCTTCCCGTGAAAGTGGACAAATCAGTGTTGGGAGGTATCCCGTATCGCTAAAGTCATCTCCATGTCTGATCCTCAGCCGATTGACCCCGCGGGCAACACCCAGGCGTTCCGCGCGTTCGCCCAGCGCAAGGACCCGGAGGCCGTTCCCGAGAAGCGGTCGCTCGCCCTGCCGATCACGGCGGCGGTGGTGGTCGCGGTGCTGGTCGTCGTCGCCGTGGGCGCGTACCTGCTGCTCTGACGACCGAGGGGTCCGCAGCGCCGACGGCCTCGCCCTCGGCGCTTTTCGCGTTCCCGAACATCCCTGAAACGTCCCTGAGCATCTCAAACGTCCCCGAACGGTCCTAGAGGTGTCTCAAATGTCCCCGAACGCTCCTGAGCGTCCAAGCGTCCCCGGACGTTCCTGGGTGTCTTCGAACGTCCCTGAACGCCACACGCCGCCCGAGCCCCTTCGGACGCCCACGAGCCTCTTCGAACGTCACCGAACGCCGCTGAGCGTCCATGGATGTCCTAGAACATCCAAGGACGTCCAAAAGACGTCCCCGGTGACCTCCAGCCGCCGGGGGCGAGGAGACCGCATGAGCGCGGCGTTACCGAGCCCCTGACCGGCCTCCTCCCGGGGCCGGGGCCGGGGGCCGGGGCCGGGGGCCGGGGCCGGGGCCGGGGGCCGGGGCCGGGGGCCGGGGCCGGGGGCCGGGGCCGGGGGCCGGGGGCGGGGCCGCGAGAGCCGATCACCTGGGCGTCCCCCGACAGGCCCGGCGGCGCGGCCAGGACCGCGCCACCGGGGTCGGCGTCCTTCACACCGTCACCGTACGTGTCGGCGCGAGGGCGGGAACCCTACCTGCGCTCGCTCACCACCAGCGCGCTGCCGCCACCGCGACGGGTCGGCTCCGCCACCGCCTGGAGCTTCCCGTGCCGCAGGAACTCGACCGCCGTGGCCGCGCCGATCTCGGGGTTCAGCACGAGGCTGTGGCCCCGGGCGGTGAGCTCGGCGCCGTAGCGGTCGATGAAGGCCTGCTCCGCCTGGGTCTGGGCGGTGTTGCGCTGGGTGGCCCTGGGCGCGGCGAGCGCCTCGGGGAGCGACATGCCGAGGTCCCAGCGGTTCACCAGGATCTGCAGCACGGTGGTGATGATCGTCGAGCCGCCGGGGGAACCCAGCGCGAGCAGCGGCCTGCCGTCGTCCAGGACGATCGTCGGCGCCATCGAGGAACGGGGCCGCTTGCCCGGCGCGGGCAGGTTCGGGTCGCCGGGGGCCGGGCCGAAGGTGAAGTCGGTCAGCTCGTTGTTGAGCAGGAAGCCCCGGCCGGGGACGACGATGCCGTTGCCGCCGGTCGACTCGATGGTGATGTTGTAGGCGACCACGTTGCCCCACCGGTCGGTGACCACCAGGTGCGTGGTCTCCGGCCCCTCGGGGGCCGAGGGGGTGGCCTCCGCCGAGGGCGCGGGCGCGCACGGCCCGTACGTCCCGTCGGGGTTGCCCGGCGCGGCCGGGCTCGCCAGCGCCCGCTCGCCGATCAGGCAGGCGCGCTCCTTGGCGAACCCGTCGGACAGCAACTCCTTGAGCGGGACGCCCGGAATGTCGCCGACGTACTTGCCCCGGTCGGCGAAGGAGAGCCTGGACGCCTCCAGATACTCGTGCTCCCCGACCTTCGGCAGGGCCTCAAGGATGTTGAGCGCCTCGCCGACCGTCGAGCCTCCCGAGGACGGCGGCGCCATGCCGTACACGTCCATGCCCTTGTACGTCACCTTCGTGGGCGGCCGTTCGAGCGCCCGGTAGGCCTTCAGGTCGCCCAGTTCCATCAGGCCGGGCCGCACGTTGCGGGTGGAGCCCGGGGTGACCGGCGGCTTCTTGACGGTGGCCACGATCTCGGCGCCCAGGCCGCCGCCGTACAGCCACTCGCCGCCCTGCCTGCCGAGCCTGCGGTAGGTGTCGGCCAGCTCGGGGTTGCGGAAGGTGGAGCCGACCGGCGGCGGGGCCCCGCCCGGCAGGTAGAGCTTGGCGGTGGAGGTGAAGTCCTTGAAACGGGCGGCGTTGGAGGCGGTCTGGTCGTAGAAGGTCTGGTCGACCTTGAACCCCTTGGACGCGACCTCGATCGCGGGGTTCAGGGCCTGGCGCAGCGAGAGCGTGCCGAACCTGCGCAGCGCCAGCTCCCACTGGGCCACGCTGCCGGGCACCCCCGCGGACAGCCCGCTGGTCACCGCCTCCTCGAACGGGATGCCCTCCAAAGAGGTCGGCCCCATCGCCTTCGGCGCGGTCTCCCTGCCGTCGATCGTGTGGACCTTCTTGCGGCGCGCGTCGTAGTAGACGATGAACCCGCCCCCGGCGAGCCCGGCCGAGTAGGGTTCGGTCACGCCCAGGGTGGCCGCCGCTGCGACCGCCGCGTCCATGGCGTTGCCGCCCTCGCGCAGCACGCCCAGCGCGACCTTGCTGGCGTCGAGGTCGACGGTCGAGACCGCGCCCCCGTACCCCTCCGCGACGGGTTTCTTCTCCGCCCGTGGCCACGCCGGTGACGCCTGTGGAGACGCGGCGGCGGGTTGGACGAGCAATACGGAACTTCCCACCAGGATCCCCGCCAGGGGGGTGGCGATTCGACGATTGATCATGATGACCTCCCGCAGACAGCTTGACTCAGCCTGTGAGCCTTGTCAGCCCCTTCCCTACCGCGGGGGGTGTAGTGCCTCATGCGTCACCGGACGGACGCGCCGTCCGGACGGGCGCACGTACAGTGCTGAGCGTGCACGCCAAACCCCGCTGGGCCGAGCTCCTGCTCCCGCTGTTCGCGGGGGTCTTCCAGGTCATGGCCACCCGCGGCGTGCAGTGGTGGCAGGTCCACGACCCCGGCATGCTCAGGGTCCCGCTCGACCCGCTGGGTTGCGCGCTCCTGCTGGCCGGGCCTCTGGCCCTGATCGTACGCCGTCGCCGTCCGGTGCCCTGCCTGGCCGTCGCGGCGGCCTCGACCGTGATCTTCATCGGCCTCGGCTATTCCTACGGCCCGGTCTTCCTCAGCCCGATCGTCGCGTTCCACACCGCCGTGGTGAGCGGCCATCGGCGGGCGGCCTGGTCGATCTGGGGCCTGGCCTACGTGTTCCTCGTGGTCTACACGTCCTGGCTCGCCCCCGTCCGTACGTCCGGCTGGCTCCACAACCTCACGGTGGGCGCGCTGATGGGCCTGGTCCTGGTGGCGGCGGAGTTCTCGCGGGCCAGGAGGGAGCGGCAGGCCGAGCGCGCACGGGTGGAGGAGGAGGAAGTGCGGCGGCAGGCCAGCGAGGAGCGGCTGACCATGGCGCAGGAGCTGCACGACGTGCTCGCGCACAACATCTCCCTCATCCACGTGCAGGCGTCCACCGCGCTGCACCTCATCGACGACCACCCCGAGCAGGCGCGGACCGCGCTCACCACGATCAAGCAGGCGTCCAAGGACGTGCTGACCGAGATGCGGTCGGTGCTCAACGTCCTGCGCGACGGCGCCCCCCGCTCCCCCACCGCCGGGCTGGACCGGCTCGACGAGCTCATCGAGCGCAGCGGGCTGCCGGTCACCAAGGAGATCGTCGGCGAGGCCGGGCCGCTGCCTCCCGGCGTCGACCGGGCCGGGTACCGCATCGTGCAGGAGGCCCTCACCAACGTCACCCGGCACGCCCCCGGCGCGTCGGTCACGGTCCTGCTCGGCTACGACCCCCGCGCGCTGACCGTCCAGGTCACCGACTCGGGCGGCGACGCCCCCGGGGAGAGCCTGGGCGGCGGGAACGGCGTCCCCGGCA
Source organism: Streptosporangium oxazolinicum (assembly GCF_039537505.1). Classification (NCBI taxonomy): domain Bacteria; kingdom Bacillati; phylum Actinomycetota; class Actinomycetes; order Streptosporangiales; family Streptosporangiaceae; genus Streptosporangium; species Streptosporangium oxazolinicum. Next base: position 18,975 of record NZ_BAABAQ010000006.1, on the reverse strand, counting down.
TGCGGGAGCGGGCCTCGGCACTCGGGGGAACGCTGACCGCCACGCACCACGGCCGGGGCTTCCGCGTCGAGGCCCGGCTGCCGATCCCGGAGGAGCCCCGATGATCAAGATTGTTCTCGCCGACGACCAGGCTCTCGTCAGGGCCGGATTCCGCGCCCTGCTGGACGCGCAGCCGGGGATGACCGTGGTGGCCGAGGCCGCCGACGGGGCGCAGGCCGTGCGGCTCGCCGCCGAACACGAGCCGGACGTGGTCCTGATGGACATCCGCATGCCCGGCATGGACGGGCTGACCGCCACCCGCGAGATGCCCGCCGGGCCGAGGATCATCATCCTGACGACCTTCGAGCTGGACGAGTACGTCTTCGAGGCCCTCCGTAGCGGCGCCAGCGGCTTCCTGGTCAAGGACACCGAACCGGCCGAGCTCATCCAGGCCGTCCGGGTGGTGGCCGGAGGCGACGCCCTGCTCTCCCCCGGCGTGACCCGCCGCCTGATCGCCGAGTACGCGAGCCGCGCCAAGGAGCCGCACCACACCCGCGACCTCGGCCTGCTCACCGACCGCGAACGCGAGGTCCTCGCCCTGGTCGGCACCGGCATGACCAACGACGAGATCGCGGGCGAGCTCTTCATGAGCCCCGCCACCGCCAAGACCCACGTCAGCCGGAGCATGATGAAGCTCCACGCCCGCGACCGCGCCCAGTTGGTCGTCATCGCCTACGAATCCGGCCTCGTCCGCCCCGGCTGGGTCTGACCTCGGCGTCCTTCCGCGAGAACCCGGCGTCTCATCCCCTCCCCTGGAATACTCAGCGTGTTCACGACGAGACGGAGGGGTGCATGATCATGGAAACAGCGCCGCGTCCACGTCACGCGGATCTGAGGCCCTCTCCCGGAACCGCGTCCCGACGTCTGCCGCACACGCCACGCGAACTCTTCGACGCCCTCCCGTCCCTTCCGGGACTGCGGGCCGAGGTGATCGACGGAAGGCTGGTGGTGAGCCCGCTGGGCACCCCGGAGCACGCCCGAATGGCGATGCGCCTCTTCTCCGAACTCCGTCACCTGATCGCGGATGGCGACCTGAACGCGTACACGGGCAACGTCGCGGTCCACGTCAACGGATCCCAAGACTCGGTCGTTCCCGACTTCGTCCTGGTACCCGCCGACTGCCCGCGCTGGGGCGCCCGCGAGTTGCTCTCCTCCGGCCTCCTCATGGTCGCCGAGGTCGTGTCCCCCGGAAGCGCCGTCGACGACCGCGACCGCAAGCCCGCCATATACGCCTCCGGCGGTGTCCCCGTGACGATCCTCATCGACCCCGTGGCCACCCCCGCCACCGTGACGGTCCTCAGCGACCCCAAGGAGGGCGAATACCGGACCTCCACCCGGGTCGAGATGGGTTCACGCCTCCATATCCCCGAGCCGGTCGGTTTCACCCTCGACACCTCGATCTTCGTGGACACCCCGGCCACGCCGTGACGAGCGGGGCGTACGCCACGGGCGGTAGGGCGGGATCGGACGACGGGCCGATTCGCGGCGGGCGTCGCGAGAGGAAGGTGGGGGTGTCTGAAGGAGGTGAGGACATGGATGTCCTCTCGATGGCCCCCCACTGGGGCCCGGGGCCGTGGTGGCCGGTGTTCCCGGCTTTCTGGATCGTGTTCTGGATCGTGCTGGGGACGCTCGCGTTCCGGGCACGGCGCAACGGATGGGGACCGTGGGGCGCTCACCGCGCGACCCCGCCGCCCAGCACGACCGCGACGGCGGAGCAGATCCTCGCCGAGCGGTACGCGCGCGGCGAGATGAGCGGCGACGAGTATTTCGAGCGCGTGTCGGTGCTGCGGAGCGGTGTCGTCTGAACGCCGCCTGGGCGCGCACCCGGCGGGCCGCGACGCCTTCTCACGGCGGCCCCGACCGGTCGGGCGGGTGTGCGCATGGCCGTACCCGCCGAGGCAGCGGATCGGGACCGGTACGCGTTCTTAGAACATGAACGGTGAGATAGTCGCTCGCGCGTCCGCGCCGCCCGGTGCCGAGGCGATACTGGTCGACCTGTATCGCGAGCACCGGCTCGCCCTGGTACGCCTGGCCGTGCTGCTCGTCGGCGACCGGGAAGGGGCGGAGGACGTCGTACAGGACGTCTTCTCCAGGCTGCACGGCAAGCGCCCCGAGGTCCTCACCCTGACGTACATCCGCGTCTGCGTACTCAACGCCTCGCGTTCGGTCCTGCGCAGGCGCGGCGTCGCCGCCAGGGCGGTGCCGGGGCGGCCGGACGAGCCGATGGACTCCGCGGAGACGACCGCGCTGCTGGGCGAGTCGCGGCAGGAGATGCTGGCCGCGCTCGGCCGGCTGCCCAGGCGGCAGCGCGAGGTCCTCATCCTTCGTTACTACCTCGACCTGTCCTACGCCGACATCGCCCAGGCGACGCGCGTCAGGGAGAGCACCGTGCGGTCCACCGCTTTCAGGGCCCTGGAGCGGCTTGAGCGCGAGCTGGGAGGCAAGGCATGACCGACATCGAGGACCGGCTCAGGGATGCGATGGCCGCCAAGGCCGAGACCGTGCTGGACGACGGGCGGCCCCGGGCCCTGCCCTCGCCACGCGGGCTGTCGTCCGGCGCCAGGTGGTGGGCGCCGGTGGCGGTGGCCGCCGCCATCGCGATCGTGGCGGTGGCCACCGTCGTGGGGGCGCGGACGGTCACGCCACCCGCTCCACCCACTCCGGCGGTACAGCCGACGCCCCACATCGGCCCCCTTTCACCACCGGTCAAGCAGGTGTGGCCGGGCGCGGTGCACGAGATCCCGACGAAGGGACCGGGCGGCCGGGTGTTCAAGCCGGACGTGTTCGTCACCGACCGGGTCGTGGTGGGGCGAGGACTCACCAGGAACCGGCTCGACGGGATCTGGTCGTACGACGTCGACCGGCGGAGGTTCACCCAGATCGCACCGCTCAAGGACGTGAGCGTGATGAACGCGCCGCTGGTCTTCGGTGACGGGTATGTGGCGTGGTCGGCGTTCCGTGACCGCATGACGGAGATATGGGCGGTGCCGGTCACCGGCGGCATCCCGCGGCGGATCGCCTCGATCACGGCCGTGCTGACCAGCGACAACAGCTACAGGGGGATCGATCTGGCCATCGCCGGCGGCATGGCCGTGTGGTCGCCGCTCGACGGCGGCGTCTACCGGGCCCCGCTGAAGGGTGGGAAGGCGTCCCTGATCAATGGCACGAGGGGCTATTACCTGGTCGACTGGCCGTGGGCCGGGTGGCCCGAGCGGGACACGATGGTGGACCATCCCATCACTCGCCCCATGGAGTTCCTGAAGAACGTCCTCACCGGCGAGGCCAGGAACGCGAACCCTCCCGCCGGGCGAACGTCGTGGAATGACTGCGGGGTGACGTGGTGCTTCAACGGCGTCGAGGCATGGCGACGCGACGGGACGGGCCCGCGCGGGCTGCCGGGGACAGCCGGCGGGGATCTCTACTCGGGCCGCTTCATCCTGCTCCACCAGAAGGACCGCGACGACAGGCGGGCGAGCGCCGTGCACGACGTCGCCACGGGACGCACCGGCCTGCTGTTCCCGGTTTCGACACGCCAGGGCGAGAAGCCCTCCCCCACCCTGTACGTGCAGGAGGGCATCTTCTGGTTCCGGACGGAGCGTGGCACCCAGGTTCTCGTCAACCTGAACGCCGCCGGACGATGAGTTTCGCCGTCGGCGGGATTTACCCGCGCACCCGGCCGCCAAGAAACATCGAAGAACGCTGGGGGCATGGACGTCCGGTAAGGACAGCGTGAGCGCTCGGTAAGGAAATGTCACTGCCAGTTGTCCTCTGGTGAGTTTACGTTGGGTCCGTGGCGATCTGGATGGTTACCGGGGATGTCCGCTGAGCGCGGGACCGGCCGCGCTGTTCGCCGGAGGGCTCGCCGCGGGACTGGTCGCGGGTACGGCCTCGTGCACGGCCGTACAGGGTGGCCTGCTCACCGGCCTCACCTCCCGTGACCGCCCGGCCCGCTCCTGCGGACACGATGGGAGTCACGGCGGGAGTGAGGGGAGCGGGGCGGGGCCGTCGGGTCCCGCGGTCGTCGCGCTGTTCCTCGCCGGGCGCCTCGGCTCCCATGCGGTGGCCGGAGCCCTGCTCGGGCTGGCCGGGTCCGCCGTGCGGCTGGGCCCCCAGGTCAGGGCCGCGCTGCTCGTCACGGCCGGGATCGCGGTCGTGTTCTTCGGAATCCGCATGTTCGGGCGCGAGCCGGAGGGTGGATGCCACCCGGGCGCCGCGTCGAAGGAGCGCACGTGGTTGGGCAGGCATACGCGGTCGGGTAGGCGTACGTGGCGGCGTGACGGCGTGTCCGGGATCTCCGCCCCCTCTCCCCGGGCGTTGCTGCTCGGCGCCGCGACGGTCCTGCTGCCGTGCGGGGTGACGCTCAGCACCGAGATGGTCGCTGTCTCCAGCGGGTCGGCACTGGGCGGGAGCGCGGTGATGGCCGGGTTCGTGGCGGGGACGGCGCCCGCGTTCGCGCTGCTCGGACTGGTCCTGCGGCGGGCCGCGACCACCAGGCTGGCGGCGCTGGCGGGGGTCGTCGCACTGGCGGCGGGCCTGTGGACGATCTCCTCGGGGCTGAGCCTCGGAGGATGGCTCCCCGGATCCGGCGGCCCGGCACGGGTGGCGGGCGCCCCAGCGGAGACAGCGGGGACAGCGGGGACGACGGGAAACCCGGCGGGGACGACGGACGACCAGGCGGGTGGCACCACGACCGACCCGAGGGGCACAGCGGGCGATCAAGTGGGCGATCAGGCGGTCGATCAGGCGAGAGCGGCCGTACGCGCCGCCGACGGCGTCCAGCGGGTCGAGATCTGGGCCACCGACCGGGGATACCGGCCAGGCGTGGTGACCGTCCGCGCGGGGGTTCCCGCCGACCTCGTCTTCCACCTTGAGGGCGTCCCCGGCTGCACCGGGACGCTCACGATCGACGGCCGCGACGTGGCGCTGCCCGCCACCGTACGGCTGGGCGCGCGGGAGGCGGGCTCCCTGCGCTACGTCTGCTCGATGGGCATGTACGTGGGGTTCGTGCGCTTCGTCTGAGCGTCGGCGCCCCCGGACGACCGACGGTTGGACCGGTGGGACGGGACGGTGGGACGGACCGGTAGGGCGGAAGTCCGCGATTACCCTCCGCCAGCGAATGGTTACGTGTCACCCTGTGATCTGTCGGCTGCGCGCCGTCGGCGAGGAGGGTGACATGGGGTGGTGGCCTGACGACCAGGAGACGGTCTCGGGGTTGATACCCACCCCCCGGAGCACCGAGCACGAGAACGACACGGACGGCGAGACGGAGCTGCTGCTCGCCGCGCACGGCGGCGACGTGCAGGCCGCCCACCTGCTCGGCCGCCACTTCGCGCAGCGGGGCGACCGGTCGGCGGCGCGACACTGGTGGGAGCGCGCCGCCGCCGCGGGAAACCTCGACAGCGCCTACAACCTGGGGATCTGGCACGAGAAGCACGGCACCCCCGCGGAGGCCGCGAGGTGGTACGAGCTGGCGGCGAACGCCGGAGACGTCGAGGCCGCGGTGAACCTGGCGACCCTCCTGCTGGATCAGCACGGCGACGTCCCGGCCGCCCGGCGGTGGTTCGAGACGGCGGCCAACGCGGGCTCCCGCGCGGCGGCGAGGCGGCTCGCGCTGCTCTGCGAGGACGGCGGCGAGGTGAAGACCGCCGGGGAGTGGCATCGCAGGGCCGCGATGGACGGCGACCTGGCCTCGGCCCACGACCTCGGGTTCCTCGCCTACGCCTCCGGTGAGGAGGACGAGACGCTGCGCTGGTGGGAGCTGGCCGCACGGAGCGGCCATGCCGACGCGGCCTACCACCTCGGGCTGTTCCTCCAGGCCAACCGCGACCCCGAGGGGGCGGAGGCGTTCTTCCGGCTGGCCGCCAGGAACGAGCATCCCGGCGCCGCGTCCCAGCTCGGCGGGATCGCGCTCTCCCTCGGCGACCTGCGCACCGCGCGCGCCTGGTTCGAGCGGGCGGCCTGCACCGGCAGGATCGACGACCAGCGGACGGCCGGGTTCGTGTGCGTGGAGATGAGCGACGCGCGGGGGGCCGGTCACTGGTTCAGCCGGGCCGCGGCGGGGGGCGACCCGGAGGCCGCCTTCAATTTCGGCCTGTTGCTTATCGCCGAGCACAGCGATCTGCAGGGCGGGCAGCACTGGTTCCGCCAGGCGGCACAGGCCGGGCATCACCGGGCAGCGGTCGAGCTGGCCGCGCTGCTGTCGGCCGCGGGGTTCTCCCGTGAGGCGGAGCGGTGGCTGTCCGATCCGCCCTCTTCCCCGTGGAGCCGGACCACCGAGCCCGAGCTCGTCGCCCGCGCCGAGCTGGCTGCGGCCGCCGTCGCCCGGCGGGGCGGCGCCCCCCTGAGGGTCGCCGACCTGACCGAGATCCTCGGCACCTGGGATCTCGTCACCCGGCCGCTGCGCGACCACACCGACGTCACGGCGTGGCTGACCGAGCGGAGCGGGCTGCCGTCGGGCGCGATCGAGCACCTGGCGTCCGTACGGGCCACGCTGTTGCGCCCCGGAGGCGCCCCCTGGCCGACTCCGGCGGAGGTCGAGCACGTCCTGATCACCGCCCGCGCCCTGCGCTCCGGCTGGTCACCGTGACCGGCACCGCCGACCCGGCCCGGTGGGGTCACCCGTCCCGCGCCTGCCCGCGCGGTACGGGTGGCGCGTACGGAACCCGGCTCAGGCGGCGATGACCTCGGCGACCGGCACGTACGGCAGGTCGAGGGCGATGGCGACCTGCTCGTTGGTGAGCCGTCCCGCGTGGGTGTTGAGGCCCAGCGCGAGGGAGGCGTCCCGCTGGAGCGCGGTCTTCCAGCCGAGACCGGCCAGCTTGACCGCGTACGGCAGCGTGGCGTTGGTCAGCGCGTAGGTGGAGGTGTTGGCGACGGACCCCGGCATGTTGGCCACGCAGTAGAAGACCGAGTTGTGGACCCGGTAGGTCGGCTCGGCGTGCGTGGTCGGGCGGGAGTCCTCGAAGCAGCCGCCCTGGTCGATGGCGATGTCGACGAGCACGGAGCCCGGCTTCATCCGGGAGACCAGCTCGTTGGAGACGAGGGTCGGGGCCTTGGCGCCGGGGATCAGCACGGCGCCGATGACCAGGTCGGCCTCCAGGACCTCCTTCTCGATCGCGTACGAGGTCGAGACGAGGGTCTTGAGACGGCCCTGGTAGATGGCGTCGACGAAGCGCAGGCGGTCGATGTTGAGGTCGAGGACGGTGACGTCCGCGCCCATGCCGACCGCGATCTGCGCGGCGTTGAGCCCGGAGACGCCCGCACCGATGACGACGACCTTGGCGGGGGCCACGCCGGGCACGCCGCCGGGCAGCACGCCGCGCCCGCCGTTGAAGCGCATGAGGTTGTAGGCGCCGACCTGCGGGGCCAGACGGCCCGCGACCTCGGACATCGGGGCGAGCAGCGGCAGGGTGTTGCCGACCTGGACGGTCTCGTACGCGATGCCGGTGACCTGGCGGTCGAGGAGAGCGGCGGTGCACTCGCGGCCCGCCGCGAGGTGCAGGTAGGTGAAGAGCACCTGGCCGGGGCGCATGCGGTGGTACTCCTCCGCGATGGGCTCCTTCACCTTGAGGATCATCTCGGCCTGGCCCCACACCTCGTCGGCGGTGTCGAGGATCTTGGCCCCGGCGAAGAGGTACTCCTCGTCGGTGAGGTGCGAGCCGAGGCCCGCGTCGCGCTGGATGTAGACGTCGTGGCCGTGACGGACAAGCTCGTGCACGCCCGCCGGGGTCGCGGCGACGCGGTACTCGTGGTTCTTGACCTCGGCAGGCACGCCGATCTTCATGGGATTTCCTTTCGTTGTTTCGACGGGGTGGCACGGCGAGGTTTCCGCGGGTGCGGTGCGGCCACTCCAGCGGACATGGCATCGGGAGGGCACGGCGTCTCGCCGGGCTCGTCCCCGGACAGGCGTCCGGCACGGCGGCCGGACGGCGGAAGGGTCGGCATACCGCTCGGCGTACCGCTCGGCCGCCGGGAGGGACACCGTACGGCGGCGGGAGGGCCGGTGGGCGCGAGGGGCGCCGGTGGGTACGGCACACCCCTCCGGGCCGCGCGTGGCGGTCCGGAGGGGGCGCGGCCGTACGCGCTCAGAGGCGGCTCCATGCCTCCGTCAGCACCGAGTGGAGGATGGACTCGATCTCGTCGAATTCCTTGGGGCCGCAGATGAGCGGCGGGGCGAGCTGGATGACCGGGTCACCCCGGTCGTCGGCGCGGCAGTACAGGCCCGCCTCGTAGAGGGCGCCGGACAGGAAGCCCCTGATGAGGCGCTCGGACTCCTCGGTGGTGAAGGTCTCCTTGGTGACCTTGTCCTTGACGAGCTCGATGCCCCAGAAGTAACCGGAGCCGCGCACGTCGCCGACGATGGGCAGATCACGGAGACGCTCCAGGGTGGAGCGGAAGACGGGCTCGTTGCGGGTGACGTGGCCGAGCAGGTCCTCCCGCTCGAACAGGTCGAGGTTGGCCAGCGCGACGGCCGAGGACACCGGGTGGCCGCCGAAGGTGTAGCCGTGGGCGAACATCTCGGTGCCGTTCTTGAACGGCTCGAAGAGGCGCTCGGAGGCGATCATGGCGCCGATCGGCGAGTAACCGCTGGTCATGCCCTTGGCGCAGGTGATGATGTCGGGGACGTAGTCGAACTTCTGCCCGCCGAACATGGTGCCGAGGCGGCCGAAGGCGCAGATGACCTCGTCGGAGACGAGCAGGACGTCGTACTCGTCGCAGATCTCGCGCAGGCGCTGGAAGTATCCGGGGGGCGGCGGGAAGCAGCCGCCCGCGTTCTGCACCGGCTCGACGAAGACGGCGGCCACGGTGTCGGGGCCCTCCATCTCGATGGCGCGGGCGACGCGCTCGGCGGCCCAGTGGCCGTACTGCTCGGGCGTCATGCCGGGCACGCCGGTGATCTCGTCGGCGCGGTAGTGGTTGGTGTTGGGCACCCTGACGGAGCCCGGGACCAGCGGCTCGAACATCTGCTTGAAGGCCGGGATGCCGGTGATCGACAGGGCGCCCTGCGGGGTGCCGTGGTAGGCGATCTGGCGGCTGATGACCTTGTGCTTGAGCGGCCTGCCGGTGATCTTGAAGTACTGCTTGGCGAGTTTCCACGCGCTCTCGACGGCCTCGCCGCCGCCGGTGGTGAAGAAGACGCGGTTGAGGTCGCCGGGGGTCTCCGCGGCGAGACGCTGGGCCAGCTCGACGGCCTTGGGGTGCGCGTACGACCACAGCGGGAAGAACGCCAGCTCCTGGGCCTGCTTGGCGGCGGCCTCGGCCAGCTCACTGCGGCCGTGACCCGCCTGGACCACGAAGAGCCCGGCGAGGCCGTCGAGGTAGCGCTTGCCGTGCACGTCGTAGATGTAGGAGCCCTCACCCCGCACGATCATCGGCACCTCGGCGCCCTCGTACGAGCTGTGCCGGGTGAAGTGCATCCACAGGTTGTCCTGCGCGGCCTTCATGAGCGAGGTCACGTCGGTGTTTTCAGGGTGCGTCATCACGATCTTCCCTCGTTGAGCTGAGCTTCCAACAGTCTGCCTGCCAGAACAGCTCTTGCCAAGTGAAAACGTGGCATTAAAGTGCGAGAACCTCGGAATCCGCAAAACCACTATGTAACAACGACGAAATCCGCGATCAGATGAGAAGGGCATCCGATCATTGCCCAAACCCCGGTTCCACTTGGCGGAACCCTGGTGTGCTGGAATCGTGCGCGAGGGCGGCCGTAGCCGCGCTTGTGATCCAATAGGACGCACCAGATATTGAGATGCGGGGGAAAGTCGTGACTCCTGACGAGATCGAGAACGCCGTCGCCGCCGGCATGCCCCAGACGGTCGCGGACCTCAAACGGCTCGTCGCCATCCCCTCGGTGGCCTTCCCCGGCCACCCCGAGGAGCCCGTACACGCCGCCGCCGCGGTGACCGAGGAGCTGCTGCGCGGCACCGGCCTGCCGCACGTGCGGCAGATCCCCGTCGAGGGCAGCTTCCCCGCCGTCTACGCCGAGGCCCCCGCCCCGCCCGGCGCGCCGACCGTGCTCCTGTACGCCCACTACGACGTGCAGCCCACGGGCGACCTCGCGCTCTGGCGCACCCCGCCCTTCGAGCCGACGGAGATCGACGGCGCGATCTACGGCCGGGGCGCGGCCGACGACAAGTCGGGGGTCATCTCCCACGTCGCGGCGCTCCGCGCCTTCCAGGGGCGGTTCCCGGTCGGCGTCAAGGTCATCATCGAGGGCCAGGAGGAGTACGCGGGCGAGCGCCTGGAGTCCTTCGTCGAGCACAACCCCGACCTGTTCCGCGCCGACGCGATCGTGGTCGCCGACACCGGCAACCCCCGGGTGGGCGACCCCTCGGTGACGACCTCGCTGCGCGGCATGGGCGCCTTCACCATCGAGGTGCGCACCCTCAAGGAGTCGCTGCACAGCGGCTCGTTCGGCGGCGCCGCCCCCGACGCCCTCGCGGCGCTGATCCGGATGCTCGCCGCCCTGCACGACGACCACGGCGACATCCGCGTCCCCGGCCTGCCGCGCGGCAGCTTCCTCGGCACCGGCCCGTCGGAGGAGGACTTCCGCTCCACCGCGGGTGTGCTCGACGGCGTCTCCACGATCGGCTCCGGCTCGCTGGCCGACCGCCTGTGGGCCTCGTACGCGATCACGGTCACCGGCCTGGACGTGCCGACGGTCTCCGGCGCGATCAACGCGGTCCAGGCCGTCGCCAGGGCCCGGGTGACCGTCCGGGTGCCCCCGGCGGGCGACCCGAAGACGACCCTGGAGGCCGTCGTCGACTTCCTGCGGCAGGTCGCCCCCTGGGGCGTCCAGGTGGAGGTCGGCGACTACACCATGGGCTCCGGCTACCTGGCCGACACCGGCGGCGCGGCCCGCTCCGCGCTGAACCGGGCGATGGAACGTGCCTTCGGCCGTCCCCCGCGCGACGTCGGAGCCGGTGGCTCGATCCCGCTCGTCTCCACCTTCGTCAGGCAGTTCCCCGCCGCCACGATCCTGCTCTTCGGCGCCGAGGACGACGACGCGGCGATCCACGCCCCCAACGAGCGGGTGAACCTCGAAGAGCTCCGCCGCACCGCCACCGCCGAGGCGCTCTTCCTTCAGGAGTACGGCCGGGAGTACGGCTCCACGGCGTTCTGACGGACGGTCCGGCACGGCCCCGGGGCGGGCCCGGCCCGATGGGGAGGCCAGGCCCGTGGACCCCGCTCACCGGACGGGCGGGGCGCAGGGGTCTTTCAGGGTACGGGGGGCGTTCAGCGGACGGGCAGGTCGTAGACGCGGCGCACGCTGGTGGGGGCGGCGCCGAGGTCGGCCCCGTAGATGTGGAGCGAGATGGCCGTCTCGTCGCCCGTGTTGTGGACGCGGTGGATGTCACCGGGCGGGGCGAAACCGCTCACCTCACCGGTCTGGTTGGCGGCCCTGCCGATCTCGGTCAGGTGGTCGCCGTGGTCGCGGTAGAGGGTCTCGTACTCCACACCCTGCAGCACGCCGAACACGCACCACGCGATGTGGTCGTGGATCACGGTCTTCTGTCCGGGCCGCCAGACCACGGCCATGATCGAGAAGGCGTCCTCGGTGTGGAGGGTGTGGCCGATGTAGCGGTCGGGGTCGCCGAGGCGCTCCTCCTCGGTGAGGATCTCGGGGGACGGCAGCCGTTCACGCAGCAGCCCGGCCACGGCGAAGGCCGTCATCCGAGCGTCGGCGGACGGGTCGACGAGCTCCCGGACCCCCGCGACCAGCTCGGCCAGGCCCGGACGGGTGAGCGTCAAGGTTGTCATGCTTCAAGGATGCGCCGGGGAGATCCATAACGTCTAATGCCTATCTTCCCGCTTATTCATAGATAAAGTTGATACATGCTTGATATCGTGCGGCTCCGCGTCCTCGCCTCGGTGTCCCGGCACGGCTCGGTGACCGCGGCGGCCAAGGAGCTGCACTACTCCCAGCCCTCGGTGAGCCACCACCTCGCGAAGCTCGAGGCCGAGACCGGGGCCAAGCTGATCCAGCGGGTCGGCCGGGGCATCCGGCTGACCGAGGCGGGCCGCCTGCTCGCCGAACGGGCCACCGAGATCATCGGCCGCCTCGACTCCGCGTCCGCCGAGTTGTCGGCGCACGTGGGCCTGCGCGCCGGGCGGGTCAGGCTGGCCGCCTTCCCCTCCGCCCTCGGGACGTTCGTGCCCGAGGCCGCCGCCGTCCTCGCCGAGGAACACCCCTGCCTGGAGCTGCGGCTGACCGAGACCGAGCCTCCCGACGCACTGCGCATGCTCAAGGCGGGCTACGTGGACGTGGCGGTCATCTTCCGCTACGACGACACCGCCCCCGAGGCCGACGGGATCCGCCTGCTCCACCTGCTGGACGACCCCAGCTACCTGGTCACCTCCGGCCTCACCGGCGACCTGGCCTCGCACCGCGACTCCCGGTGGATCGGCGGCTGCGACCGCTGCCGCAGCCACCTGCTGGAGCTGTGCGCCAGGGCGGGCTTCGAGCCCGAGATCGCCTTCACCACCGACGACATCGTCGCCGTCCAGGCCCTGGTCGCCGCCGGGATCGGGGTGACCGCCCTGCCGGGGCTCGCCCTGCACGCCCACCGGCATCCGAAGGTCAACGTGGCCGAGCTCCCCGGCTCGACCCGCCACGTCTACGCCGCCACCTACGGCGAGCCCCCCGACCCTCCGGCCACCGCCGCCCTGCTGACGGCCCTGGCCTCGGTGACGTCCCCGTGATCGCCGCGTACGGTCGCGCGGTGCGGCGGTGAAAATGTGAGGCGCCGGAGCAACCGGTGACCCTACTGATCACCCCGTACGGTCGCGCGGTGCGGCGGTGAAAATGTGAGGCGCCGGAGCAACCGGTGACCCTACTGATCACCCCGTACGGTCGCGCGGTGCGGCGGTGAAAATGTGAGGCGCCGGGGCAATCGGTGACCCTACGATCCGGACATGCCGGATTTGCCGACTCTCGCGCTCTTCGCCGCCGCGACCCTCGCCCTGCTCGTCGTACCGGGGCCCGCGGTGCTCTACATCGTGACCCGCAGCGTCGCCCAGGGCCGGTCGGCCGGGCTGATATCGGTGCTCGGCATCCACCTCGGTTCGCTGGTCCACGTGGCCGCCGCCGCCCTGGGCATCAGCGCCCTGCTCGCGGCCTCGTCGACCGGGTTCACGATCGTGAAGTATCTCGGCGCCGCCTACCTGGTCTGGCTGGGCGTGCGCAAGCTCATGACCCGCTCGAACGGGGAGGAGTCCTTCGAGCCTCGGACGGCGACCAGATCGCGGATGTTCTGGGAGGGCTTCGTGGTCAACGTGCTCAACCCGAAGACCGCGATCTTCTTCCTCGCCTTCCTGCCGCAGTTCGCCGACCCGGAGGCCGGGCCGATCGCCCCGCAGATCGTGCTGCTCGGCCTGATCTGGACGGTGCTCGGCATGGCCAGTGACGGCGCCTTCGCCCTGCTCGCCTCGGCCATGGCGGGCCGCCTGCGCCGCTCGGCCCGCGCCCGCCGCCGTCTGGACGTCACCAGCGGCGTCGTCTACCTCGGCCTGGGAGCCGTCGCGGCCTTCAGCGGCGAGAACTCCATGGCCAAGGCCTGACCCTGTCCGGCCCTGCCGGAGCACGGCAGAGCCGAGTCACCCCCGGTTACCGGGCGAGCTCTTCGAGGGCCAGATCCGGCCCGGGGGCGTCAGACGAAGCGGTAGGTGGTGGTGGATTCGAACGGCTCGCCGGGACGCAGGACCGTCGAGGGGAAGTGGGGCCGGTTGGGCGAGTCGGGGAAGTGCTGGGTCTCCAGGCACAGTCCCGCGTGCTTGCCGTACGCGGTGGCGACGCCGTCCAGGACGTTGCCCGTGTAGAACTGCACGCCCGGCTCGGTGGTGGTGACCTCCATCGCGAGCCCCCCGGCCGGTTCGCGGACCTCGATGCCGCCGCGCAGGACGTAGCAGTGATCGTAGCCGCCGCCCAGCAGGGGGTCGGCGATCCGCTCGCCGATCTCGCGCGGCGAGGTGAAGTCGAACGGGGTTCCGGCGACCGGGGCGAGCTCCCCGGTCGGGATCTGGGTGGCGTCGACCGGCAGGTAGTGGTCGGCGTCGATGCGGACCACGTGCTTGAGGACGTCGCCGCCCCCGGCGAGGTTGAAGTAGGAGTGGTTGGTGAGGTTCAGCACGGTCGGCGCGTCGGTGACCGCGTGGTAGTCGATCCGGATCGCGTCGCCGGTCAGCGTGTAGGTGACCGAGACGGTGAGTGTGCCGGGGTAGCCCTGCTCGCCGTCCGGGCTGACGTGCTCCAGGGTCACGGCGGTGTCCGAGGCGGCGGTGATCCGCCAGACCCGGGTGTCGAAGCCGTGCGTCCCGCCGTGCAGGCTGTTGGGGCCGTTGTTGACCGGCAGCTCGTGGTCGCGGCCGTCGAGGGTGAAGCGCCCGCCCGCGATGCGGTTGCCGTACCGGCCGACCACGGCGCCGAAGTAGTGGCTGCGCGTCAGGTAGTCGCCGAGGTTGTCGTAGCCGAGGACCACGTCGACGCCGGAGACCTCCAGCGACTGCAGGATCGCCCCGTAGCTGAGGATCGCGGCGCGCATCGACCCGTTCGACAGCACGTGCCGCTCGACCCGCTCGCCCGACGGGGTGGTTCCGAAGGTCATTGTCGTGCCTCTCCGGTGGATTCACGGACGACCGGGCTGGTGTCCGGGGGGCAGGGTGGGGGTGGCACCGTCGTCGAACGACCGCGGCGGCCGTGGGCATGACCACGGTGGTCAGCTTAGGCCGGTTCAGCCGTCCGGGTACGACGCCGTCGGCTGAGGACCGCGGGACCCGGCGGACCCGGCGGACCCGGCGGACCCGGACGGCTCGTTAACAGCGAGCCCCCGGGTCCGCGGGGATGTCAGGCGCGGTCAGGCACGCCCCTCCACAAGGACCCCGTCGACCCTGCGGGGGATGCCGAGGGGGTTGTCGTCGCGCAACTCCGGCGGCAGGAGCTGGGCCGGCCAGTCCTGGTAGGCGGTGGGCACCAGCCATCTGCGGATCGCGGCGGCGCCGACCGAGGTGTGGGCGGCGGCCGTGCTGGCGGGCCAGGGACCGCCGTGGTGCATGGCCCAGCGGACCGCGACACCGGTCGGCCAGCCGTTCCAGATCAGCCGTCCCGCCTTCCTGAGCAGCACCTCGGCACTCTCACGCGCCTCCGCGGGGTCGGTCGCGTGGATCGTGGCGGTCAGCGAGCCGTCCAGCCTCTCCAGTACGGGACGCAGGTGCGCGGGGTCGGTGTAGACCACCACGAGGGCGGCCGGGCCGAAGCACTCCTCCGCGAGATCGGGCAGGTCCGCGGCGAACGAGGCCAGGTCGGTGACGAACACCTGCGGGGTCACCGCGAACGCCCCCTCTCCCGGCTGCCCCTCGGCCAGCGAGGTGAGCCCGCCGAGTCTGGCCAGCCCGCGCAGGAAGCCGCCCTGCATCCGCTCGGTGAGCATCGGCCCGCCCACGGTCTCGGAGACCGCCTCGGCGATGGACACCAGGAGGTCGGCGTCGTCGGGGACGAACACCAGCCCGGGGTTGGTGCAGAACTGGCCGGTGCCGAGGGTGAGCGAGGCGGCGAACCCCTGGGCGAGGCCGTCGCGGGCGGCCGAGGGCAGCACGACGACGGGGTTGACGCTGCCCAACTCCCCGTAGAACGGGATGGGGTCGGGACGTTCGGCGATGAGCGCCTGGATGGCCTTGCCCCCGGGGATGGAACCGGTGAACCCGACGGCCACCACGGACGGATGCACGGCCAGCCGCTTTCCCGCGTCGAGCCCGCGCACCAGGCCGAGCAGGGCCGGGTCGGGCAGGGCGCGCTGGATGATCTGCCACGACAGCTCCGACGTGGCCGGATGCCCGTCGTGGGCTTTGACCACCACCGGACACCCGGCGGCCAGCGCCGAGGCCGTGTCACCGCCCGCGACCGAGAAGGCGAACGGGAAGTTGCTCGCCGCGAAGACCCCGGCCACGCCGGGCAGGGGGTGGTTCATCCTCCGCAGGTCGGGGACCGGCGGCTGGGCCGTCGCGTGGTCGATCACCGCCTCCACGTGCCCGCCGTCCCGCAGCACCTGGGCGAAGAGCCGGAACTGACCGGCGGCCCGCGCCACCTCCCCGCGCAGCCGGGTCTCCCCGAGCGCGGTCTCCGCGTCGGCCGCCCGCCAGAGCTCCTCGACGTTCGCCTCCAGCGCCGCCGCGACCGCGTCGAGCGCCCCCGCCCGGTCCGCGGACCGCCAGGCGGTCCCGGCCGCGCGAGCCGCCCCGACGATCGCGTCCACCTCGTCGTCCGAGGTCAGCGGGAAGGGGTCCCCGACGGACTCACCGGTCCTGGGGTCAACTGAGTGGATCACAACGGAAGCCTTTCCTCAACGG
Organism: Streptosporangium oxazolinicum; assembly: GCF_039537505.1. Lineage (NCBI taxonomy): Bacteria > Bacillati > Actinomycetota > Actinomycetes > Streptosporangiales > Streptosporangiaceae > Streptosporangium > Streptosporangium oxazolinicum. Next base: position 2,598 of record NZ_BAABAQ010000006.1, on the reverse strand, counting down.
AACCTGCCACGCCAGACCACCCTCCTATGGTAAGCGCTTTCCATCACAGTGGTCACCGGGCACGGATCCACTCACCCTCGATCGACCACGCCTTGGACCAACCCATCGAGCAACAGAACGTGTCATCCGACCAGGCATTCGAGGTGTCCTGCTACACCCCTAGCCCCAGGATCACCGATGGCAAGCCAGTATGGTCCGCACGATCCGCGCCAACAATCTCAGCCCCCATACGGGCAGCCTCCGCGCCCGCCGGTCGGTTACCCGCAGCACCAATGTTTAGTCAGAGGTAGTACGCCTCACGTACGCTGCGATCAGCGCGGCGGCGGTCACGCTTCCCAGGCGTACGCCGCCGCGCTGACTTACTCTCCGAAGTGTGGTCATGACTGTGGTGTTCGACATAGGTGAGACGCTGGTTCGCGATGACCGCTACTGGGGGTCTTGGGCGGATTGGCTGAACGTCCCTCGCCATACCCTGTCCGCCCTGGTCGGCGCGGTGACAGCACTGGGCATGGACAACGCGGAGGCGGTCCGCATTCTCCGGCCCGGCATCGACCTGCACGCAGAGCGCCGGGCCCGTGAGGAGGCCGGTCATGGCGAGCACCTTGACGAGACCGACCTCTACCCCGACGTGCGGCAGGGCTTACAGGCCCTGCGTGATGCGGGACTTCGTGTCTGCGTCGCCGGGAACCAGACACGCAGGGCCGGTGACCTCCTACGAGGGCTGTCGATTCCGGCCGACGCCATCGTCACATCGGAAGAATGGGGCACCGCGAAACCCGACCCCGGGTTCTTCGCCAAAGTCCTGCAGCTTGCCGAAGCGCCTGCTCGTGAAACGGTTTACGTAGGCGACCACCCCGCGAACGACATCATTCCCGCGAAAGCCTTCGGCCTGCGCACCTGCATAATCCGGCGCGGCCCCTGGGGGCACCTCTGGGCAAACGACACAGCCACCTTGAGCGCGGCCGACTGGCAGGTCGACAGCATCACCCAACTACCTTCCCTCCTAGCCTCCTAGCCTCCTAGCCGGAAGTGCACACCGAGATGGCCCGCCAATCTTCTGGAAACAGCCTCGGAAAGCGCGTCGCCGCGATTCGCAGCGCGCGCCGCATGCACCAAGCCGACCTCGCCCAGGCGGCCAACGTCTCCATCAGCATGCTTCGGAAGATCGAGCAAGGCACACGCGTACCTGGCGACCAGGCCCTGGACACCATCGCCGCGGCGCTGGGCGTTGATCCCTCGCGACTCCTAGGGAACTCTGGCCGCCTCGACGGCCGCGTCCACGACGCGATCCCCGCACTGCGTGAAGTCATCGCCGCCTACGACATCCCCGACGAGGGTCCGGTACGCCCCCTGCCCGCGCTTCGAGCGTCCGTTACCGGCGTGGTCCAGAAACGCCTGGGCGCTCAGTACGTGCTGCTGTCACAGATCCTTCCCGGACTACTCGGCGAACTCATCCGCGGGGCTCACGCAACGGCTAATCCCGATGACCTCGCGGCGTTGCTTGTCGCCACCTACCGAGCCTCCGATGCGGTCGCCTACAAATACGGCTACCTGGATTTGTCAGCTCGGCTGATCGAGCTGATGCGCCAGACCTCGGCCGCCGCCGAGGATCCCCTCCTGACCGCGTCAACAGCGTATGTGCGGACCGAAATCTTCTTCGCCGCACACGCCTACCAGGCGGGGTTGCGTGCCATTGAGTCGGCCATTGACCGCCTGCCAGAGAAAGCAGGACGCCCACGTCTCGGCGTCCTGGGGTCCTTGCACATGCGGGCTGCCGTCATCGCGGCGCGAGCGGCTAACGCCGACGCCGCCATGACCCACCTGAGCGAGGCGCGGCGACTCGGCGACCTCGTCCCCGAAGACATCTACTACGGGACCGCGTTCGGCCCCTGCTCGGTCCGCGTCCACGAGGTATCCATCGCGCTCGGCCTCGGAGACCGCCACCTTCAGCTCGCCCTCACCCTGGGCGGCAGTTGGTCGCCGCCTCTGGACATGCCCGCCGAACGCCGCAGCGGCTTCTTCATCGACCTGGCCAGGGCGCAGCTGTGGGCCGGTCTGAAGGACGCGGCATTCGAGTCGCTGCGTACGGCCCGCCGGATCGCGCCGCAGCACACCCGAGAGCATCCGTGGGTCCGTGAGGATACCGAGACTCTCCTACGCCTGTACCGCACCAGCAGCGAAGCCTTGATCAGTTTCGCCGAATGGGTCGGCGTGATCTAACAGCCGCTCCAGTGACACAAGGTGTGGCACTTCGCGGATTCCCTGCGAAGCACCATGGGGTCGTCCGAGTCAAGGCGTAGGCAAGCGGTGACGTTCCGTTTCCCTACGCGAAAAGTGGAGCCCGCAGGCGCTGACACGCCGTACGGGCCCCTTGATCAGGAAGGGACTCCTGACCCGTGAACAACCCTAATGCTCCGGTTCTCGACCGGACTACAACGAGGCGTTGCGTCTGCTTCGCCGACGTCCCGCCCCTGCCGATGGGCTGTGCCGACTGCGGGCACGCGCCCTACGCGCACGGCTGTCCCGGCCAGGTCGCCGACCACGAGTACGCGCAGCCGACCGGCGCGCTGATGGCCGCGCGCCTCGACGCGCGCCGCC